>NZ_JBSHLM010000001.1:0-972097 GCF_053644375.1 Streptomyces sp. NPDC055400
AGCGGCTTCGCTCGTGCTCCGACCCGCTCACCGGGACGACAGCCATAGTTAGCGATGCCCGAGAGGGGGCGCAAGGATGTGACGTACTACCCCACTACGGAGAAATGTCCGAAATGACCGAGTGGGGGGCTCCCTGCGGGCCACCACGCGACCCCCTCCCCTACTAGCACCCCTAGTATGTGACCTGGCTCCTATGGGCCGCCTCACAGACCCGGCCCCCACCGCGTTACCCACGTCACGCCTCCAGCCCGGCCCGAAGGCCAAGATGATGCCCTCGGAAGGTGACTCTCCTGCTTGCGGGTTCCAGAGCGACACTCCGGTGATCTGCTGGCCGTCCTCAGTCCGGTACGCGTAGGCGCGGCGCAGACCCTGCGGGTAGGGAGAGCGGCGCCAGGGCCTCTCCACCTCCTCCCAGGCGCCTGGCTGAAGGCGGCGCGTCGCTACCCGGACAAGGCCTCCAATACAGGTCCGGTTTGCCAGCCACTCTCAGGCCACCGCAGGTCTGAAGCATCGCTTCCGCCTGCGTGGGCGATCGCGGCGCGCAGGCGGAAGATCCCTGGCGCGGTTCCTGGTCCGCGCGGGCCTGGGGTCGTCAGTTCTGTGAGCGATCACGAAATGAGTGGTCGCTCACAGGCTTCCGGTCGTGGGGTGCCAGACGGACCATGGAAGGGAGCCCGGACTGCGGTCGGGTGCGCCGTCCGTCTCCTGTCGGGGGTGATGGCGATGAAGGGTTTGATCCGGATCGGGAGTGTGCGGGGAGTGGCGGTGCGGGCGCACTGGAGCGTGCCGTTGATCATGCTGCTCTTCGCGTACGGTCTGGCCGGCCGGACCCTGCCTGCGTACGCGCCGGGCTGGGCGCCGGTGGTGTACGCGGTCGCCGGAGTGGTCGGTGCTCTGCTGTTGCTGGCGAGTCTGGTCGTGCATGAGGCGGCGCATGCGCTGACGGCCCGCCGAGCCGGGATACCGGTGCGGGACGTGACGCTGTGGGCGCTCGGTGGAATGACCCGGATGGACCGGCCGACGACGGCGCGGGCGGCGTTCGCAGTCGCCGTCAGCGGTCCGTTGGCCAGCCTGATGCTCGGCGGGGCCACCATCGCAGGCGCGGTGGGGGTACATGCGGTGCTGGGCTGGCGGTTGCCGGTTGCCATGCTGGGCTGGCTGGGTGGCATGAACGTGCTGCTGGGCGTCTTCAACCTGTTGCCGGCCACCCCGCTGGACGGGGGCCGGGTGCTCCAGGCCGTGTTGTGGTGGCGTACGCGGGACCGGGAGCGGGCCCAGCTGGCGGCGGGGCGCAGCGGACAGGTCATCGGCGTAATACTGGCCGTGCTGGGCTGGTTGGCGTTCGCGCGGGGGGCGGCGGGCGGACTGTGGCTGATGGTCATCGGCGTGTTCGTGGCGTTCACCGCCGCGGCCGAACGGCGGTGGGCCCAGTTGTCCATGGCCGTGCGCGGCCTGCGGGTGACTCAGGCGATGACCAGCCCGGTGGTCACCGGTCCCGAGTGGCTGACCGTGGACCGCTTCCTTGCCGATGTGGCGGCTCAGACGCGACATTCGGTGTTGGCGCTGGTGGACTTCGAGGGCCGCCCCAGCGGGGTCGTGCAGCTACGCAAGCTGGCTGCGGTGCCGTCCGGGCGGCAGCAGGCGTTGCGGGTAGGGGACCTGGCGACCCCGCTGTCCAAGTGCACGCTCGCCGCATCGGACGAGTTGCTGACCGCCGTGCTGGAGCGCCTCGGCTCCGGCGCCGGACTGCCCATCCTCGTCATGGACGGCGGCCGCCTCGGCGGTATCGTCACCGCGCACGACATTCGACGGCTCTACCAGCGGAATCCGGCGGGGCAGGGCGGAGCGGCACCTCCCGGCGGCGGTGGCGGCAGCCGCCCTGGCATCGATCCGTAGCCGTCACGCCCCCGGAGAAGCCGGTCGCGGCGCGATGCGGTCGTGTCATTGCGTCCCTGTTGTGGACCGATGCGCCCACGGGCGTGATCTGCTGGGTCCACGCCCGACGGGACCCGATGGCGCCGCACACCGTGCTCAACCACGCCCCCGCCGCCCTCGCCCACTGCCCGCAGCTCGAGGCATTCGTCGGCGCTCCGCCAGGTCCCCTGGGTCCGGGCTGCCTGCTTCGCACCCACCGCGACGCCTGACGGCGGCCAGTAGAACGAACTGATGACTGACTGCTGACAGGGGCCCTGCTAGTACGTGGCACAAGGGCGGTGAGGGGGCAGGACAACAGTGGGTGCGGCGACGTTCAGGCAGTCGGTATGCCGGTCAGGTCTCGATCACGGCATCGCAGTCGGGGCAGACCACCGATGCGTATTCCGCGGGGTACCAGGGCGCTCCAGGGTGCTCGGAGGGCTTCCGGCTCGTCTCCATCGCGAAGGTGTCCCTGCCGCACAGGGTCCTCGGTCCCGTCGGGATGGGTGCCCCTGGGGTGGCGGGCGCTGCGTGCACCTTGCGGATGTGCCGGTCCTCACCGCTCGGTGTATCCGGGGAGGAGTGCGTGGCCACCGGCTGGTCGAGCTCGTAGACGACGACGATCTCGCTCATACCTACACGGTAGGCGGTCGCGAGGCCGAACCGCGAGCAGCCTCGGGCCGGGTGACTGCGATCGACAGGCTCGGGGCTCGTGCTTGGGCCGCCCTCGGCGGCTGTCCGGGTCCGTCGGCCGGTTCGAGCCTGGCGACCTCGAACTCCCCCCGGATCTCGTCGGCCGGCCACAACGCGCCCAGGAACGCGGCGCAGGGCCTGATTCCCCAGGCTTCAGTCCGGCACCTACTGCAATCGTCATTGACGTGTCGTCTTGATCTTGCAGTTGGGGTCGTCGCCGCGGGCGCTTGAAGGGTTGTCAGGAGGGCCGGTGGGGAGCCGTGGAAAGTGTGGCGGGTCAGCGGCAGGGCCGCCGTCTCGGCGTCACCGACACCGACGCCGACGCCGGTGGGGTAGGTGTTGGTGTCGAGGTACGCGCCGACCTCGCCCAGGTGGCACGCTTCCTCGGACGCGACCGGGCCAGCCGGTTCAGCAAGTCATTCGCCACGGTCCTCGCCGGCGAGGACATCAAGGTCGTGAAGATCCCTCCGCGGTGCCCTCAAGCGTATGCGTATGCGGACAGGTTCGTGCGCACCGTCCGCTCCGAGGTCACCGACCGGATGCTCCTCTTCAGCCAGCGCCGCCTACACACCGTGCTGAACGAGTACGCCCAGCACTACAACGGACGAAGACCGCACCGCGGACGCCAACTCAACCGCCCGGGCCCGACCACCCCATCGCCGGCCTCTCTCACGAGCGGATCAAGCGCCGGACGATCCTCGGAGGCCTCATCAACGAGTACGAAGGAGCGGCGGAGAGATGCAGGTCATCGCCAGCGGTCGAGTTCTGGAACCCACAGGGCTCGTAGCACCGTCCGTCGCAGGGGACGTTGGCGCGGGGCCGGCGAGGCGTCATCCATTCGGCCCCGTACTGATTGCCGTAGGACGGAGTTCGCGGTGGGCTGTCAATGCGCCTGGCGATAGTCGCGGGCGCCAAGAGGGCGGAGCGCCCGCTGCCGAAAGGGCAGGGCCAGCCCTCGTCGACCCACACGAGATTTGGAGATCCCCATGCCCTACCGCAAGGGACAGCACGTGGAGTACAGGGACCATCAGGACGAGCTTCAGCGGGGCGAGATCCGCAGCGCCGAGGGCAGCGGGTCACAGGCGCGCTATGCCGTCCAGAACGAGGCGACCCTGCGCGAAGACAAGGTCAGCGAGAACCAGATCGAGCGGGAGCTGTAGAAACACACCGCCGACGCAGCCCGCCGTTGCACCGAACCAAAGCGCAACGGCGGGCTCCTGGATTCCTGCGACAGCGGCGGTAGCCGGCATTCCGGGCGGCAGACATGGACGGGGCCAGGTAATCGATGTCACTGAATTCCGCCGCCAGTGTTGTCAGCTGTGGTGAACCCGAAACGCGCCCCAGCTCCATCGTGTTGCCGGTCGCGGTCGCCACACCGGCTCATCTCAGACAGCTACCTGCCTCGGGTGCAAGCTGGGGTCGCGCAGATCTTCCGTTGCCCGCGCGGTGAGGGCCGGCGACGGGGACACGGTCTGCAGGGGAACCGTCGACCCTTCCGGATGGTCCAGTGCGCTCGTCCCGCTATGCGTGGCACACCCCGCCGCCAGTGCGAGCGCGGCAAGTGTGGATCCGATGACGGTCCGGGTACGACGGGCGTGTGCGGAAAAGCTGAACCCCCATGCACTGCACATGTGGAAGACGGGCGGCTGTGAGCTGCCATCATGCATCCGAAAACCAGGCGAAATCGGTCACGACCCGAAGGAGCAGGGTGGGCATCACCATGATGAGCGAGCCCGTTCCGCAGCACCCCGGGCCACCGGGCCCCGAGGACCTGGTCCACGAACGCGAGGGCCTCCTCGTGCGGCGTCGTCATGCCCATCGCGTTCTCCGTCATCATGACCGGTCGGCAACGGCTGTCAGCAGCAAGGTGTGGGTCTTCGTGGTCAGTCCGCCGCGGGACCAGCTGGGGGCATGGTTGTCCGGTTCACCGGACGGGGCCATCTTTTGCGGGCTCCGGCCGCGTGCCGGTCGGCGCGCACGATCGTGGAGTCGTACCAGGACTGCCCAGTCGAGGTCCTCGTTCGGTGTCGGCCTGAGCGACCAACACAGTGAGGACCCGCGCTCCCACGTGCCGTCAACGTTCACATCCGCAGCCGGTTGCAGACGCCTCGCCAGTTGTCGTACGGCTCCGGCAGGTGGACCCATTGCGTCCCGGTCCGGAACTTGACGCGATCGCGTCGATCGCCTCTCGGTGATCTCGGTATCGGCCACCCAGTTCGGCCCCCGGTCCGGGAGTATCGGCGCGATCCGCGCCCACTGCGCGTCAGTCAACAACATAACCCGGACCAACAATCGGGTGATCTGAACGCAAACGTCTAGGCGGGGTCGCCGATGGCCTCACGCAGGCGGGCGTTGGCCATGCGCATGTGCTCCGCCATCGCGCGGTCCGCCGCCTCGGGGTCGCGGTCCCGGATCGCCTGGAGAACGCCGTCGTGCTCGCACAGGGTGCCGCTGACCGTGCCCTCAATGTCGCTGACCCGCTGCATCCATACCTCGAGCAGGGCGCGGATGCTGTGCAGGATGTCGCTCAGGACCGTGTTGCGCGCGATGGTCGCGCACTCGAGGTGGAAGGCGATGTCGGCGTCGATGAACGCCTTGACGTCGCCGCCCGCCTCCTGCATGTGCCGTAGGTGCTCCTCCAGGCGGGCCACGTCCTCGTCGGTGGCGCGCTCCGCGGCGAGCCGTGCCGAGACGCCCTCCATGTAGGTGCGGACCTCGACCAGGTCCTGCGTGCGGCGCTGGCCCAGCATCAGGCCCCAGTTGATCGCGCGCGGGAGGAATTCCGAGGTGCCCTCGCGTACGTACGATCCCGAACCGGGCCGGATCTCGATGATGCCGAGCACGTCGAGCGCGGACAGTGCGCCCCGGACGCTGGAACGCGCCACCCCGAGGGCCTCGGCGAGCTGACGCTCGGCGGGCAGCCGCGTCCCGGGCTTGATGTTGCCCGCGGAGAGGTGGTCGAGCAGGCGCTTGGCGACCTCGCTCACCGAAGACTCGCGCACGACGGGGCGCAGGAGTTGGGCGAGGTCGGGCGGGGAGCCGGCGGTGTTGGAGGGCTGACTGGTCACGGTCACCAGTAGACCAGATGGATCGGTCACGCCTGTCCGTCGGTGGCACGCGCCACCCCTTCCCGCCTGCTTTGTCAAGGGTGCAAGGGCGGGGAGGAAGTGCGATGCTCGCCACATTGGTAAATTGGTGACCAATTTCAGCATGGGGCATACCGTGAATCGCAGATCGGCCCGACGGGGGTGGACAGCGAGCTGCTGCACCCCTCGCGCCGAGAGTGACCCAAGTCCGGACAGAGCTGTCCGGCGAGCCGAGGAGTCGCCATGCTTGCCAGCACCGCGCCGCCCGTTACGGAGACGAGATCAGTCGTCGAAGCGTCGGCGATCAGGAAGATCTCGATCCGTCTCGTCCCCTTCGTGGCCCTGATGTTCTTCGTGAACTATCTGGACCGGACGGCGGTGTCGTTCGCCGAACCCAATGGCATGGGCCAGGACCTGGCCCTGACCGCCGCCCAGTTCGGCTTCGCTTCAGGGATCTTCTTCCTCGGCTACATCGTGCTCGAGGTCCCCAGCAATATGGCCCTGCACCGCTTCGGTGCCCGCCGCTGGCTGGCCCGGATCATGGTCAGCTGGGGCATCGTCTCGCTGCTCTTCACCTGGGTGGACAGCAGCGGCCAGCTCTACACGCTGCGCTTCCTGCTGGGTGTCGCGGAGGCCGGGTTCTTCCCCGGCGCGATCCTCTTCCTGAGCCAGTGGGTGCCCAGCCGCCACCGCACCAAGATCTTGGGTCTCTTCTATCTCGCCCAGCCGCTGACCACGGTGTTCGGCGCCCCGCTCGCGGGCTGGCTGATCGGCCACCACGGCCTCTTCGGCCTCGAGGGCTGGCGCGTGATGTTCCTGTTCGTGTCGATCCCGGCGATCCTGCTGGGCGTCGTCGCCTGGTTCTATCTGATCGACCGCCCGGCCGACGCGAAATGGCTGACGACCGACGAGCGGGACTGGCTGACCAAGGAGCTGGCCGCCGAGAACGCTGAGAAGTCCGGCCATGAGGGCCAGCATGCCAAGGGCGACCTGAAGGCTGCCTTCACCAACGGCCGCGTCTGGATCCTCGCCGTCGTCTACTTCGGTTTCGTCTACGGCCTGTACGCGCTCGCGTTCTTCCTGCCGACGATCATCAACGGCTTCCAGGAGCAGTACGACACCACGTTCAGCGTGATGGACAAGGCCTGGATCACCGCGATCCCGTATCTGCCGGCCGCCATCGTCCTCTTCTTCTGGACCCGGCACGCCACGCGCCACGGCACCCGGACCTGGCACGTCGCGGGGCCCGCGGTGGTCGGCGGCCTCTCGATCCCTCTGGCCCTCTACATGGGCTCACCCGCGGCCACCGTCGCCGTCATCACGGTCACCGCCTGCGCCATCTTCGCGGCACTCCCGGTGTTCTGGGCGGTGCCCTCGCGCTTCCTGACCGGGGCGGCCGCCGCGGCGGGTATCGCACTGATCAACACGGCGGGCAACGTCGCCGGGTTCGCGTCCAGCTACATCACCGGCTGGCTCAAGGACTGGACCGGCAGCTACTACCTGCCGCTCTACCTCGTCGGCATCTTCATGCTGCTGTCCGCCGCCCTGATGATCTGGCTCGCCTCCCGCACCTCCTCGTCCCCGTCCGCTCCTTCAGCACCCGCGGAGAGCCAGCGATGACCCGCCTGTACAACGATCCCGCCGCCTTCGCCGACGAAGCGCTCGAAGGGTTCGCCGCCGCCCATCACCGCTGGGTGCGGCCGGTGCACGGAGGCGTGGTGCGGGCCACCGCGAAGACTGCGGGGCAGGTGGCCGTCGTCATCGGCGGCGGCTCGGGCCACTACCCGGCCTTCTCCGGCCTGGTCGGCCAGGGCCTCGCGCACGGTGCGGCCGTCGGCAATGTCTTCGCCTCGCCGTCCGCCCAGCAGATACACACCGTTGCCCGGACAGCGCACGCCGGCGGCGGAGTCCTTCTCCTGTACGGAAACTACGCGGGCGACGTTCTTCACTTCGGGCAGGCCGCGGAGCGACTGAACGCCGAGGGCATAGCCACTCGTACCTTCGCCGTCACCGACGACCTGTCCAGCGCCGCGCCCGACGAGGCCCACCGGCGCCGCGGCATCGCGGGTGACCTGCCCGTCTTCAAGGCCGCGGCGGCCGCTGCCGAACAGGGCCTGCCGCTCGACGAGGTGGCCCGCGTCGCCGCGTACGCCAACGCCCGCACCCGCTCCTTCGGCATCGCCTTCTCCGGCTGCACGCTGCCCGGCGCCGACCACCCGCTGTTCACGGTCCCCGAGGACCGGATGGCCGTCGGCCTCGGTATCCACGGCGAACCCGGCATCGGCGAAGCGGCCGTGCCCACCGCCGACGAGGCCGCCGAACTCCTCGTCTCCACCCTCCTGAAGGAACTCCCGGACGGTGTCACCGGGCCGCACGGGCAGCGCGCCGCCGTCATCCTCAACGGGCTCGGCTCGGTCAAGTACGAGGAACTCTTCGTCGTCTACCGGCGCGTGGCCCAGCTCCTCGCAGACACGGGCGTGCACATCGTCGACCCCGAGGTCGGCGAACTCGTCACCAGCTTCGACATGGCGGGCATCTCCCTCACCCTGACCTGGCTCGACGACACCCTCGAAGCACTGTGGACCGCGCCCGCCGACGCCCCCGCCTACCGCAAGGGAAGCGTGCCCGAGGCGGCCGCCGCCCAAGAGGAGGCTCCGTCCGAGACCGGGGGCGGCCCGGAGCCGTACGTGGCGAGCGACGAGTCGCGGAGTGCCGCCGCCACCGCGCTCGAAGCGCTCGGCCGCATCAAGGAGACCGTCGACGCGCACGCCGACGAGCTGGGCCGCATCGACGCCGTCGCGGGTGACGGCGACCACGGCATCGGCATGCAGCGGGGATCCGCCGCGGCCTTCGAAGCCGCCCTGCGTGCCCAGGAGTTGGGTGCGGGCGCCCAGTCGCTGTTGACCGCCGCCGGTGACGCCTGGGCCGACCGCGCGGGCGGCACCTCCGGAGCTCTGTGGGGCATCATCCTGCGCGCGATCGCCGACGCGCTCGGCGATACCGAACGGCCGTCGCCGGCGGCCGTCGCCCACGGAGTCCGGCAGGCGTCCGACGGCGTCCGTAGGGCCGGCGGCGCCGAGGTCGGCGACAAAACCATGGTCGACGTCCTCGTCCCGTTCGCCGAGACACTCGGTCAACAGGTAGATGCAACCGTCGAGTTGACCGCCGCCTGGGCCACGGCCGCGGACATCGCCGAGCAGGCCGCCCGCGACACTGCCCGGCTCGTCCCGCGCATGGGCCGCGCCCGGCCGCACGCCGAGAAGTCCCTCGGCACCCCCGACGCGGGTGCCCACTCCCTCGCGCTCATCGTCCGCGCCGTCCACGGCGCGCTGACCACCTGCCAGTAACTCCCTTTAAGGAAAAGCAACATGAGCGAGAAGCTGCGGATCGTCGTCGGCTGCGACGACGCCGGATACCAGTACAAGGAGGCCCTCAAGACTGACTTCCAGGCGAGCGATCTGGTCGCCTCCGTCACCGACGTGGGTGTGGACGCCGACGGGCACACCGCCTACCCGGAGATCGCCATCGCCGCCGCCGAGATGGTGGCGCGCGGTGACGCCGACCGGGCGCTGCTCGTGTGCGGTACCGGGCTGGGTGTGGCCATCGCGGCGAACAAGGTCAAGGGGATCCGGGCGGTCACCGCCCACGACTCCTTCTCCGTCGAGCGCGCGATCCTCTCGAACAACGCACAGGTGCTGACCTTCGGGCAGCGAGTAGTCGGTCTGGAGCTGGCCCGCAGGCTGGCGACCGAGTGGCTGACCTACCGCTTCGACGACTCCTCGCCGTCCGCCGCGAAGGTGCAGCTGATGAGCGACTACGAGGCCGCGTAATGAATTCCCCCGTCCTGCTCGGGGTGAGCCTGAAGATGTACCTCGGCCACCACGAGACCCTCAACTGGTCCCGTAAAATAGTCCAGTTGGCCGACCGGCACCCCGCCGTCACCAGCGGCGCCGCCCGCCTGTTCGTGCTCCCCGCCTTCCCGGCGATCGTGCCCGTGGCCGGGATCCTCGCGCGCAGCGGCGTCGACATCGGCGCGCAGGACATCGCCACGGAGGACGTCGGCGCCTACACCGGCGAGGTCTCCGGGCCGTACCTGAAGGAGATCGGCTGCCGCTATGCCGAGGTCGGCCACGCCGAACGCCGCCGCCTCTACGGAGAGGGAGACACCGTCGTCGCCGCGAAGACCGCGGCCGCCCTGCGCAACGGACTCACCCCGGTCCTGTGCGTCGGCGAACTCGACCCGGTCGATCCGGAAGAGGCCGCTCGCCGTACCGTCGCTGAGGCCGCGCGATTGCTGTACGGCATGGGGGGCAAGGTGGTCCTCGCCTACGAACCCCAGTGGGCCATCGGCGCGCCGGAGCCCGCCTCGCCCGAGCACATCAACACCGTATGCACGGCACTGGGAGAATGGCTGAAAGCCCGTCCCCAGCAGGCCGGTTCGACCGTCATCTACGGTGGCAGCGCGGGACCCGGACTCCTCACCCGCCTCGGCGACTCCGCCGGGGGTCTCTTCCTCGGCCGCTTCGCGCACGACCCCGCAGCCGTCGGACGCATCCTCGACGAAGTCGAGGCGATGAACTCCACATCGGCGGTGGCCTGATGGCGTACGGCATCAGTACCTACGCGTACTTCTGGCGGATCTCCCGGCGTGCCCCGAAGCCGCTGTCCCTCCTCGACATGCTGGCCGACACCAAGGAGCTGGGCGGCGAGGTCTTCCAGATCTGCGATTACCCACCCATCGAGACGTACGACGCCGTCCGCCTCGCCGAGGTCCGAGACGCGGCACGTGACCTGGGCCTGCGCCTGGAACTCGGCACCAGGGGTGTGCGTCCCGACCACCTCGCCAAGTACGTGGACATGGCGGCGCATCTCGACGTCACGCTGGTCCGGTCGATGATGAACACCGTCGACCACCAGCCGACCGTCGACGAGGCCATCTCCCTGCTCCGGCAGGCATTGCCCGCCTACGCGGACGCCGGAGTGACTCTCGGCCTGGAAACGTACGAGCAGGTCTCCACCGACGACCTCCTCGCCGTCGTCCAGGGCGTCGACAACGAGCGCCTCGGTGTCGTTCTCGATCCCGGCAACAGCGTCGCCCGCCTGGAGCGCCCGACCGACGTCGTCGAGGCGACCGCCCCGCACGTGGTGAACATCCACGTCAAGGACTTCGCCTTCAACCGTCGCGACGGCTGGGTCGGCTTCACCTACGCCGGATGCCCGCTGGGCACCGGCCTCCTCGACTACGACGCCATGATCGCCGCAGTCCGGCCGCATGAGCGCGGCATCAACCAGATCGTGGAGCACTGGCTCCCGTGGCACGACGAGGGCTTCGCCGCCACCGCCGAACTGGAACGCCGGTGGACGCAACACAGCATCACCACTCTTCTGAACAACACCCTCCTGAGGAGCAAATGACCATGGCCACTGACAACAAGACCGTCGCCGTCATCGGAGCCGGCGGCAAGATGGGCCAGCGCGTCTCCAACAACCTGGTGGAGAGCGACTTCCGGGTGCTCTTCAGCGAGGCTTCCGAGAAGGGGCAGGAGCTGATCCGCTCCCTCGGCCGCGACCTCACCGACTCCGATGCAGCCGCCAAGGAAGCCGACGTCGTCATCCTGGCTGTGCCGGACGTCGTCCTCGGCACCGTCTCCGAGCAGCTGGTGCCCCTGATGAAGCCGGGCACCGTCGTCCTCACCCTCGACCCGGCCGCCGCATACGCGGGCCTGCTGTTCGCCCGTGACGACGTGCACTACGCCTGCGCGCACCCCTGCCACCCGTCCGTCTTCCTGGAGCGCACCACCAAGGAGGAGTGGGCAGACACCTTCGGCGGGATCGCGGCGCCGCAGGAGGTCGTGGCCGCGTACGAGGGTGGCGACGCCGAGAAGCAGGCGCTCGCCGACGCCGTCATCCGCGTCATGTACGCCCCCGTCGTCGACGTCCACTGGGTGACGATCAAGCAGCTTGCCGTCCTGGAGCCGACCCTCGTCGAGACCATCGCCTGCATGGTCGGCGCGCTGCTCACCGAGGCGCTGCACGAGACGGTGCACACCGTCGGCGTCCCTGAGAAGGCTGCCCGCGCGATGCTGCTCGGGCACACCCAGGTCGCCCTTGCGAACACGCTCAAGGGCTCGAACCCGTTCTCCGACGCCTGCCTCATCGCCATGGACTACGGCCGCGAGTCGATCGTCCGTGACGACTGGAAGAAGGTCTTCGACGACGCGGAGCTCGACAAGGTCATCACCCGCATGCTCAAGATCAAGGAGATCAAGCGCTGACGGCAGAGGGAACTGCCCCTTCTGCACTGCGCCGGCTCTGGCTGGTTCGTCGCCCCGGCCGGGCAAAAGGTTCGCCCGGCCCGACCGAAGAAAAGGCGTTGGACAGAACTCCTCGGCGTCGATGCGGTGGGAGCGTTCAACCCGCCTGGTCAAGCGCGGAGTTCGGGGCTTGACGTAGGTGTGGGCGATGCCCTTGTCGAGGACGTGCCAGTGGCATGCGGGCTGGAACTCGGCGCCGTTGTCGGTCTGGACGACCTCGACCTGGAACGGCAGGCGCTGGATGACGTAGTCGAGGAACTCGGTCGCGGGCGGCCCCCCGGACTCGGTTGACCATGGCGGGCGGTGTCGGCTCTCGGAGCCAGGAACTTCCCCGCCGAGCATCACTCCGCAACGTCGACAACCCCCAGGTCCGGAGGTGTGCACACCGTCCCGTACAGTCGGGGTGCTGCGACTCCTCGGAAGGAAGGCACCTTGAGCGACGACGCGCCGAGCGGCGTCCTGGCCAAGGCCCTCACCGTGCTGCAGGCCTTCACCGTCGAGGACACCACCCTGGGCTTCGCCGAGCTGCAGCGGCGTACCGACTTCGCCAAAAGCACGCTGCACCGGGTCCTCGGTGATCTGGTGGCCGCCCGACTCCTCGACCGCGTCCAGGGGCGCTACCGGCTGTCCGGGCTCGTCTTCGAGCTGGGCATGCGCGCATCCGTCGAGCGCGGGCTGCTCGAAGTGGCCACGCCCTTCCTGGAGGACCTCTTCGTGCGCACCCACGAACTCGTCCATCTGGGCACACGCGAGGGCACCGAGGTCGTCTACGTCGCCAAAATGGGCGGCCACCAGCAGGCCGACTCGCCCTCACGGCTCGGCGGGCGCATGCCGCTGCACGCGACGGCGATCGGCAAGGTGCTGCTGGCGCACGCTCCGGCCGAGGTGCGCGAGGCCGCGCTGCGCGGGCCGCTTGAGCGCAAGGCGCCGCGGACCATCACCAACGCTGACGTCCTGACACGGCAGTTGTCCGAGACGATCACCAAGGGCGTGGCCTTCGAGTACGAGGAGTCGGCGGTCGGCATCGTCTGTGTCGCGGCCGGGATCTTCGGCCCGTCGGACGAGATCATGGCGGCGGTCAGCGTCACGGGTCCGGTGCACCGGTTTCAGCCCGCCCGGCACGCCACCAGCGTGCGCGCGGCTGCGGCGGGCATCTCGGCGACGCTCGGCCGCCGCGCGGAGCTGCGCAGCCATTGAACCGGGCCTAGTTCCGTGAGGCGGAACCAAATGCTGGGCGTGCGACGACCGGCCTGTCCATGCTGAGGGCATGAACGAGATCTCCCCCGGCGACACGTCCCCCGGCAGCGACGCCGTGGCGCGGGCGGCGCGGCGGCTGCTGCGCGCCGCCGCCGACCACGTGCCCTGCCCCCCGGTGCGCGACCTGATCGGCAGCGACGACATCAAGGCGGCCTACGCCGTCCAGGCACTGCTCACCGCACACCGTCTCGAAGCGGGCGGCCGCGTCACCGGCCGCAAGATCGGCCTCACCTCCCCCGCCGTACAGAAGCAACTGGGCGTGGACCAGCCGGACTTCGGGGTGCTGTTCGCGGACATGAGCGTCGCGGACGGGGGGTCCGTGCCGGTCGGCGAGCTGCTCCAGCCCAAGGTCGAGGCGGAGATCGCGTTCGTCCTGGGCGCGGACCTCGCCGAGGGGCCGCTCGACGACGCGCAGGTCCGAGCCGCCGTGGCGCACGCGGTCCCCGCACTGGAGATCGTGGACAGCCGGATCGCCGACTGGGACATCACATTCGGTGACACCGTCGCCGACAACGGCTCCTCCGCGCTCTATGTACTCGGCGCCCCGGCCAGGCCGCTCACCGAATTCGAGCCGGTCGAGGCCGCCATGACCCTGACGCGGCACGACGAGACCGTCTCCAGCGGCGACGGCGCGGCCTGCCTGGGCGACCCGCTCTCCGCACTGGCCTGGCTCGCCCGCACCGCGCGCGAGGTCGGCGACCCGCTGCGCGCGGGCCAGGTCGTGCTGTCCGGCGCGCTCGGCCCGATGGTGCCCGCCGCGGCCGGCGACGCGTTCACCGCCGACATCACCGGACTCGGCTCCGTCTCCGTCCGCTTCCACGCCTCCAGTCATGAAGGAGCCTCCGCATGAGGACCAAGGTCGCCGTCATCGGCTCGGGCAATATCGGCACCGACCTGATGATCAAGGTGCTCCGCCTGTCGGACACCCTCGAAATGGGCGCGATGGTCGGCATCGACCCCGCCTCCGACGGGCTCGCCCGCGCGCAGCGGCTCGGGGTGCCCGTCACCGCCGAGGGCGTCCAGGGGCTGATCGCGATGGACGGCTTCGAGGACATCCGCATCGTCTTCGACGCGACATCCGCGAAGGCGCACGTCGCCAACGCCGCGGCGCTCGCCCCGTACGGCAAGCAGCTCGTCGACCTCACCCCCGCCGCCCTCGGCCCGATGGTGATCCCGGCGGTCAATCTCGTCGACCATGTCGGCGCGGACGACGTGAACATGGTGACGTGCGGCGGCCAGGCCACCATCCCGATCGTCGCGGCGATCTCCTCGGTGGCGCCGGTCCCGTACGCGGAGATCGTCGCCTCGATCGCGTCGAAGAGCGCCGGTCCCGGCACCCGCGCGAACATCGACGAGTTCACCGAGACGACCAGCCACGCCATCGAAACGGTGGGAGGCGCGGAGCGCGGCAAGGCCGTCATCGTCCTGAACCCGGCGGAGCCGCCGCTCATCATGCGGGACACCGTACTCGCGCTGGTGAACGCGCCCGACGAGGCCACGCACGACGCGATCCGCGCGGCCGTCGCCCGACGCGTCGACGAGGTGTCGGCGTACGTGCCGGGCTACCGCCTCAAGCAGCAGGTGCAGATCACGCCGATCCCCGCCGACCAGCCGGTGCACACCCTCACCATGGCCCCGGCCACCCACCAGGTGTCCGTATTCCTCGAGGTCGAGGGGGCCGCCCACTACCTTCCGGCGTACGCCGGGAACCTCGACATCATGACCAGCGCGGCCCTGCGGATGGCCGAGGCCATGGCCGCCCGCGCCACCGAACTCCAGGGAGCCGACGCATGAGTGACACCAAGCTGTTCATCCAGGACGTCACCCTGCGCGATGGAATGCACGCCATCCGGCACCGCATCGAGCCGGAGCAGGTCGGCCGGATCGTGGCCGCTCTCGACGCGGCCGGCGTCGGCGGGATCGAGGTGTCCCACGGCGACGGGCTCGCCGGCGGCTCCCTCAACTACGGCCCCGGCAGCCACACCGACTGGGAGTGGATCGAGACGGCGGCCGCCCACATCACCAACGCCCGCCTCACCACCCTCCTGCTGCCCGGCATCGGCACCATCAAGGAACTCAAGCAGGCATACGCGCTCGGGGTGCGCTCGGTGCGGGTCGCCACGCACTGCACCGAGGCCGACGTGTCGGCCCAACACATCGCCACCGCCCGCGAGTTGGGCATGGACGTGTCGGGCTTCCTGATGATGAGTCACATGGCCGACGCCAAGACACTGGCCGCGCAGGCCAAGCTCATGGAGTCCTACGGCGCTCACTGCGTCTACGTCACCGACTCCGGCGGCCGCCTGATGATGGACGGCGTCCGCAAGCGCATGCGCGCCTACCGGGACGTACTCGACCCCGCCACCGAACTCGGCATCCATGCCCACGAGAACCTCTCCCTCGCCGTCGCCAACTCCATGGTCGCGGTGGAGGAGGGCGTGACCCGCGTGGACGCCTCCCTCGCCGGCCAGGGCGCGGGCGCCGGCAACTGCCCCATCGAACCCTTCGTCGCCGTCGCCGACCTCAACGGCTGGGACCACGGCTGCGACCTCTTCGCCCTCCAGGACGCGGCCGAGGACCTGGTGCGCCCGCTGCAGGACCGCCCGGTCCGCGTGGACCGTGAGACCCTCACCCTCGGCTACGCCGGGGTCTACGGCTCGTTCCTGCGGCACGCCGAGGCGGCGGCCGAACGCTACGGCGTCGACGTCCGCACGATCCTCGTCGAGGTCGGCAATCGCGGACTGGTCGGCGGCCAAGAGGACATGATCGTCGACGTGGCGCTGGGGCTGGCACAGGCGAGCTGACACGCCGTACGACGCAGGGCCGGGAGCTCCCTCCCGGCCCTGCGTCGTGCCTGCACGGACACACCGGCCCTGGTCACAGGGCACGGACCCGCTCCGCTGTTCAGCCGAGCACGGGCGTGGCGTGAGTGTGGAAGCTGGGTGGAACGTCCAGGCCCCATGCCGTGGAACGGCCGCCCGCCTCGGTGGTCCAGTGGACCGGCTCCCAGTCGGGGGCGTAGATGTGGATGCCACCCGAGAACACCTCGATCCGGTTGCCGCCCGGCTCGATGACGTAGAGGAAGAACCCCTGGGTGCGCGAGTGTTTGGCCGGGCCGAACTCGATCGGCTGGCCGAGCTGACTGAAGGTGTCAGCGGCCCGCAGCACGTCCTCGCGGTTCTCCACTGCGTACGCCAGGTGGTGCAGCCGGCCCGAGGTCGCTCCGGTCTCGCGGGTGATCGCGAGGTCGTGGGCCTTGGTCATCAGGCTCATCCATGCGCCCACCTCGCCCTGCCCCGGTGGGACCAGGTACTCGCGCAGCTTGAACCCGAGTGCGCGTGCCATGACCTCGCGCGTGCCCGGCACGTCCGGGGCCAGGATGTTGATGTGATCGATGCGCTGAGCGCCGACGCCCCGGTGGATCTCCGCCTGCGGCTGGTTGGGGAGGTACGGCTTGCGGTCGTCCGACGGCCGGTACTTCTCACTCTCGTAATAGATCTCCATCAACTGGCCGCTCGGCGCGCGGAAACGGAAAGCCTTGCCGTGTCCGACGTCGCCGTCGATCCACTCGCCCTCGACCCCCGCCGCACGCAACGCAGCGACGCGGCGGTCGAGGGCCTGCGGACCGACGGCACGCCAGCCGACGTGCCCGAGGCCGGCCTGGGGGGCGGGGGTGAGTTTGAGGGTGGTCAGTTCGGTGTCGCCCCAGCCGCGCAGGTAGGCGCTGCCGCCTTCCTCGGCCACCAGGTCGAGGCCGTAGACGTCCACGAAGAAGCGCAGGCTGTCCTCGTACACCGGGGTGAGCAGTTCGGCGTGACCGAGTTGGGCAAGGTCGTACACGGGTTCTTCCGGCAGGGCAGCGCTCATCGGGCCTTCGCCTCCAGCTCGTCGATGGCTTCCAGGAGAGCGGGTCCGCGGTTGGCCGCGGACATGCCCGTGAACAGGTAGGCGAGGTCGATGACCGACTGGAGTTGCTCGTCGGTGGCGCCGGCGCGGCGGGCGGCCAGGCCGTGCAGTGCGGCGGCATCGCTGAGCTTGCTGTGCAGAATCCCCGTCAGGACGAGCTGGACCGTGCGCTGGTCGAGACAGTCGGGGTACATGACGAGGTTGCGCAGCCGCTCCTGGGCTAGCAGAACGTCCTCGCGGACGGGCCCCTCGGCCTGCGCACGGGCGAACCTGGCCTTGACCCGCGGCGGTACGAAGCCGACCAGTTCGTCGTAGGACGCGAGAAATTCCTCTGGTGTGCTCGGCCGGTCAGACATGGTGTGCTGTCCCTCTTCTCTTTCTCTCTGCGGTGCGTGTTCTCTGTACGGTGCGTGGGAGCGCGGCTCGGTGCGGTCAGATTCCGGTCAGGGACACCGAGCCGAGATGGCGGAAGGAGGCGGTCACCGTGGACCCCGCGGTGAGGAACACCGCGTCCGTCAGCCCGCCGGTGAGCACCAGGCTGCCCTTCTCGATGCGGTGGCCGCGCTCGCCCAGCGCGTTCGCGGCGAGGGCGAGTGCCTCTCCGGGATGCCCCTGGACATCGGATCCGGTGGCCTTCGCCACGGTCTCCTCGCCGACCGTGAGCGTGCACGGCTCGGCGGCGAGGTCGAGGGCATCCGGCGGGACGACCACGTCGCCCAGCACGTAGGCCGCGGCGGACGCATTGTCGGCGACGACGTCCGGCAGGGCGAAGCTGAAGTCGCTGAAGCGGGAGTCGATCACCTCGAGGCCGGCCCGGACGGACTTGACCGCGCTCATCGCCGTCTCGCGTGTGACGCCGGGCCCTGCCAGGTCTTCTCCCATCTCGAAGACGATCTCCGGCTCGACCCTCGGGTGAATGAGGGCAGCGACGTCCAGCGGCGCTCCGGGCGCGATGTGCATTCCGCTGGTCACCCATGCGGTGAGGGGAGCCGCAATGCCCATGCGGCGTTGCTTCGCCTCGGAGGTGAGGCCCAGCTTCACGCCGACGACGAGCTCCGCCCGCTCCTCGACCCGGCGTTGGACCAGGCGGTCCTGCGCGGTGTAGGCGTGCGCGAGGTCGAGGCCCGGCCATTCGGCCGTGATACGGCCTCCGGCGCGGCGCTCGGCGGCGCGGCGGGTGAGTTCGTCCGCGACTCGGTCGATGTCCCACATGGTGGTGCCTTTCTTCGGAAGATCTTCGCAAGCGGGGATCCACGGTCCTGAACCCCGTCTCCTGGGGTCCATCGAGCTGTTCGGGTCAGCGGGACACGTGGTCAAACGGTGGAGCTCAGCGTCCGGCTCGCCGTGAGCGCGGCAGTGCGTACGGCCGATGCCATCCGGTGCGGGTGGAGCCGTCCGCTCCACCCTGAGACCGAGAGCGCGGCAACGGGCCGGTGGTCCTCGTCGAGGACCGGACCGGCGACGCACGCGATTCCGGGTCCGGACTCCTCCTGCTCGAAGGCGATCCCGTCCCGCCGTATCCGCTCCAACTCCCGGGCCAGCGACCGGGGCGAGGTGAGGGTGCGCGTACCGACGCGGCGCAGCCCCGACGCCACGACCTCGTCGAACGCACGACGCGGCGCGAATGCCAGCATCGCCTTGCCGACTGCCGTCACGTGGGCCGGCATGCGGCCTCCGGTCCGGGACGGCATGTGCGGCACCCGGTCACCGCGCAGGATCTCGACGTAGACGACGTCGCTGCCGTCAAGGACCGCCAGATGGACACTCAGACGGGTCGCCGCCCGCAGATCGGACATCAGCGGAAGGGCAACGTCCCGGAGCGCGCGGCGCGGCGGTACCCGCTGACCCAGCTCGAAGATCCGGCAGCCGAGGCGCAGCGCCGGACCGTCCCGGTCGAGCAGCCCGTGCCCGACCATGTCCGCGACCAGGCGTGAGGTGGTCGACTTCGGCAGGCCGGACCGGCGGGAGAGCTCCGAGACGCTGAGGTGGTCGGTGCGCCCCCCGAAGCAGTCGAGGACCGCCGAGACCCGGGCCACGGCATTGTCGGGTACCACGGAGCCGGCCGTACGCCGGTCGGCTCCGGGAAAGACCGCTGCTGACATGGAGAACCTCGTATTCGTCGGACGCGGACCGCGATGTCCGGCCATGACGCTAGCCACACCGTGCGGCACGTCCCAGGGCACGGCGGAATCTTCGCGCTCGCTGCGACGACCTGGCCTCGGGTGTCCCGGTGACTGCAACGTCCTCGCGGAACGGGCGAGTCGACGACCGAGCCGCTCCGCGCCCACCAGCGATGTCCCGTTCCGTGAACATGGCAGGCTGAGCTCCATGAGCGATGCCGACACCCGATCTCCCACCGTCACCGGGCCACTGGACCGCGCCCTTGCGGTGCTCCAGCACATGGCCGGTGCACACGACGCGACAGCGGCCGAGATCGCGGAGGCCGCCGGGACCAGTCGCAGCACCGCCTACCGCCTGGCCGAAAGGCTCACCTCCTGGGGCTTCCTCGCACTCGCGGACGAGTCGGGCCGCTGGGTGCTCGGACCGGAGGCGCTCCGGCTCGGTCTTGCCGTGCTCAGCCGGTCGCACGTGGCTCAAACGGCACCCGAACTGGTCCGGCACCTCATGGAACTCACCCGCGAGACCAGCGGCGTGGCCATCCCGTTGCACGACACGATGGTCTTCGTGCACCGCGAGCTCGGGCCGATGCCCAGTCCCGCCACCACCCAGGTGGGCACCGTCCGGCCCCTCCACAGCACCGCTGTCGGCAAGGCGTGGCTGTCCGGGCTGCCGGGCCCTCAGGCCGCCGAGGTCCTCGAGCGCTTGCGGCTGCGCGCTTACACGCCGAGCACGATCACCACGGTGCCGGCGCTCGAACGCGAGCTCGCGCTGACCCGCCACCGGGGCTGGGCGGTGGACGACGGCGAGCTGAGCCAGTCGATCGGGTCCTGCGCCGCCGTCGTGTTCGGTCCCGACAAGAGACCGGTCGCGGCGGTGTCGGTCTGGGGGCCACATGCGAGGATCACCCAGCGCATGGGGCGGATAGGCCCCGTCGTGGCCAGCACCGCCGACGCGCTCACGCGGCGGCTCAGCCGGCCGCCGGAACCGGAGCACCACCCGCTCGACGCGGAAGCTGAAGCCGAGGCCACAGCTGACGCCGACGCACGGGACCGGCGTCCTGCCCGGTGACTACCCGACCGCTCCTGTCAGCGCGCCGTACGCCGCCGCGGCCGCCTCCTCGGCCGGGGCGTTCTGCAGCCACGCGTCGCAGCTCTCCACGGCCCACGGCCCGTCGTAGCCGCGCCCGCGGATGGCTTGGGCGAGGGCGTGTGGCCGCAGTGCGCCCTCGCCCGGCAGGTGCCGCTCCTCGCGGGCATGGCGCATGTGGTCGCGGGCCACGATCCGGCCGTCGTTGAGCTGCACCGCGGCGATGCGGTCGCCCAGCAGATCGAGTGCCTCGTCATGACCGCCGTCGCCGTTGCGGAAGTGCCAGGTGTCGACCATGAAGCCCACCCACGGCGAAGGGCAGCCGTGCACCACTTCGCGCCAGCGCCGCGGATCGCCAAGCCCTGACCAGGCGAACCCCTCCACCACGACGCGGGTGCCGAACTCGCCGAACCTGTCCCCGAGTTCGGCCAGGGAACGAGATGCCCGGCCGGCGTCGACAGGGCCCGGATCCAGCGTTCCGGCCGTCACATGATGAGGTGAGAACGCCTCGGCCAACGCGAGCAGGCGGCGCACCGACGCCTGGTCCGTCCCGGCGGTCCCGGCCGTCCACCCGGTCAGGAACTCGATCTCCATCAGCCGGACCCCGGAGCTTTCGAGCGCCTCCTGTACGCGGCTCAGGCCGGCCGCGTCGCCGTCGTCGAAGACCGGGTCGGCCGCATGCAGGCCCACTCCGTCGAACCCGGCCGCCCCCGCCGCGGCGCAGCGAGCCGCGAAGTCATGGCGGGGACGCTGTCCGAACCCCGCCCCGGTCAGCGTCACATGGCTCGCGATCACCACCGCCCTGCCCTGCGTCGGTGACACCGAGCTGTTGTTCCCGGCCATGCGGCCCCCTCTCGCTTTGCCCGGCCCATCCTCGTCGCCGCTGCGGGGACGGCCAACCACGATGACCCGCTCACCGGATCGATCCCGGCAGGACCACAGCCCTGATCCGGTGACCGGGTCACATCCTTTGGTCCGGCCGTGATGGGCATCACAAGATTCCGGGGTCTTGCCCGATGCAGTGCCTGACCTGATCCGAGTCCGCTCGGATCCGAGCCGCAAGGAGATCCACATGTCCAGAGCCCCGGACCGGTCCGCGCCCGACGAGCGCACCCCTCGCCGCGCCGCGCTGGCGGCGTTCCTCGGCAGCATGGTCGAGTACTACGACTTCTTCATCTACGGCTCCGCATCAGCACTGATCTTCAGCCACGTGTTCTTCCCCGGCATAGACCCTGCCACTGCCACCCTCGCGTCACTGTCGACGTTTGCCGTCGCCTACGTCGCCCGCCCGGTCGGCGCCTTCATCGTCGGCCACTTCGGCGACCGCATCGGCCGCAAACGCGTCCTGGTCTTCTGCCTCGTGCTGATGGGCGTGTCCACCTTCGCCATCGGCTGCCTGCCCAGCTACGACACCGCGGGCGTCGCCGCCCCCGTACTCCTCGTCGTCTGCAGGATCGCCCAAGGTCTGTCCGCCGCGGGGGAGCAGAGCGGCGCCAGTTCGATGACCCTCGAACACTCCCCGGAGGGACACCGGGCCTTCTGGACCAGCTTCACCCTCTCCGGCACCCAGGCCGGCCTGGTCGTGGCCACGCTGGCCTTCCTGCCCGTCGCCGCGCTCGACAAGCAGGCGATGTACACGTGGGGCTGGCGGGTGCCGTTCTGGGCCAGCGCGATCGTGGTGACTGTCGCGTTCTGGGTACGCAGCCGCCTGACGGAGCCGCCGGAGTTCGCGAAGCTGCAGCGCGACGAGGACGTGGTCAAGGTCCCTCTGGTCCCGTTCGTGCGTTACTACTGGCGTGCGTTCCTGCGCATCGTCGTGTGCCACTTGTACGCCGTCGTCTCGACGGCCGTCACTGTCTTCGGCCTGTCCTACGCGACCGAGACCTGGTCGGTACCGGAGTCCCGGATGCTGATCGTGATCGCGGTCGCGAACGTGGTGGCAGTGGTGGCCATCCCGCTGTGGGCCCGGCTCGCCGACCGCGTCGGCCGTCGCCCGGTGTTCGCCCTGGGCGCCGTCGGATGCGCCATCTCCGTCTCCGGCTTCTTCGCCGCCATCGTGACGCAGAACATCTGGCTCATCGGCGCGGCCACCGTCCTCATGTCCGGTGTCGTCTACTCCGCCCCCAACGGCATCGCCCCGTCGTTGTACGCGGAGATGTTCGACGCCCGCGTCCGCTACACCGGCATGGCCGTGTCGACCCAGTTCGCCAACCTGGCCCTTGGGTTCACGCCCACCATCGCCGCTGCCCTGATGGGTACCGGAACCACCGGCTGGGTGCCGGTCGCCGCCCTCATCGCCTGCCTGTGCCTGCTCTCGGCGGTGTCCGCCTTCACGGGTCGCGAAACCGCGCACACTCCGTTGGCGCAGCTCGGCAACCCCGAGCGCGCACAGACCCCCGACCGCCAGGCCGCGCCGCTCCCGGGCTGAGCCGCGTGCCGGCACGCGCCACCACCGACCCTGCGACAGGAGACATCGAAATGACAGACCCTCATCGGCGGATTGTGGTCCTCAACGGCCCCAACCTGAACCTCCTCGGCACCCGCGAACCTGACCTGTACGGCGCAGAGTCCCTCGCCGACGTGGAGAAACTGGTACGAGCGCGGGCCGACGAGGTCGGCTACCAAGTCGACTTCTTCCAGAGCAACCACGAGGGTGCCCTGATCGACCGGCTCCATGACGAACGCGGTCGGAACGACGGGGTCGTCATCAACCCCGGCGGCCTCACCCATGTGTCCGTCGCCCTGCGCGACGCCTTCCTCGCAACGCGGACTCCGCTCGCCGAGGTCCATGTCAGCAATGTGCACACACGGGAGCCCTTCCGGCACCACTCCTACTTCTCCGACATCGCGGTGGCCGTCTTCGTCGGCGCCGGAATACACGGATACGTGCACGGTTTCGACGCCTTGCGCAGGGTGGTGGAGAGCGCATGAGCACAGGCGACCGTTCCATCCCGTCCATCCCGATCCGCGTCGCCCTCCTCGGCCGCGGGATCAGCCACTCGCTCTCTCCCCGCCTGCATGAGTCCGAGGCGTACGCCCAGGGCCTGACGCTGCGTTACGACCTGATGGACACCCACGACGACGAACGCCCGCTGCAGCGCCGACTCGACGAACTGCGCGAACGCCACTACGCGGGGGCGAACATCACCCACCCGCACAAACAAGAGGTCCTCGGCCTCCTCGACGAGGTGACCCCGGCGGCTCAGCGGTTGGGCGCCGTGAACACCGTGCTCTTCACCGACCAGGGAGTCGTCGGACACAACACCGATGCCCCCGGTTACGCCGCCGCCTTCCGCCGCCACCTCGCCGGAGTTCCGCTCCGCTCGGTTGTACAGACAGGCGCCGGCGGAGCGGGAGCAGCGGTCGCGCACGCGCAGCTGGGAGCGGGGGTGGAGTGCCTCGGCGTGTACGACGTCGACCGGGCCCGTGCCAAGGCTCTGGTCGCGGACCTGTGCGACGCCCACGGAGCCGGACGTGCTCGCCTCCTCACCGACGTGGACACCGCGGTCGCCGAGGCCGACGGCCTGGTCAACGCCAGCCCGGTCGGTATGGCCCACCTCCCGGGCACTCCGGTGAGCGTCGAACGGCTCCGGCCACCGCTGTGGGTCAGCGATGTCGTCTACATGCCCGTGGACACCGAGCTGCTCGTGGCGTCCAGGGCATGCGGGTTGCGCACGTTCTCCGGCATCCACATGTGCGTACACCAGGCGGCACTCGCCTTCGAACTGTTCACCGGCCTCCCGGCGGACGTCGACCGCATGGCAGGCCAGGCCGTCGAAGCCGGCCGCCAACTGGCCGTTCCGAAGCCCTCCTACTGACTTTTCCGTTGAGTTGTCAGGAACACCATGCCGTCCGTCGTCCCCGGTCATGGGGACGCCACTCCCAGCCCCGCTCCCACCGGGAGCGAGTGTGACCTGCGCGAAGAGCGCAAGCCCATACCCACAAGACCCCCGAACGACGGGGAGCCAGTGGTTACAAAACGGACGCGAAGGTGAACACGTGGGCACGGAATCGAATATGTGGGCAGCGTCCCGAGTGGGAGCAATTCGTTGAGGGGACTGGGAGGGAGCATGCTCCCTCCCGTCGCTCCCAGGGAGCGGGTCCGGAATCAGACCATGGCCGATCGGGACTGTCTCGCTCCTGGAGCAGGGATTCGACGAGGTGAAGGGGATCGAGGGTCTGGATGGTGGATGGGATCGAGATGAAGATCGTCGACACCGTCGTCGCCGTCCATTCCGATGGCGCGCTGATGACGGTGCGTCCTTGACGACGCGAGCGATGCGGTCGAGATCACCGGCGATCTGCTTCACGGCGGCCAGGGCGTTCAGGACGCAGATACGGGCGGCTTCCTTGGGGCGAGTCCTGCCTCGACACCACGCGGCCAAGCTGGTGCGCCGCTTCGACGCCGGCAGCTATGTCGTGCCGGCGGACGCCAATCCGCGCGTGATCGAATCCCCTGCGGTCATGACGGCTCTCTCGTCGAAGTGGAGCGGGTCGCCGCGCTCGTACGCGAACTCGTCAGTTACCGACGGCCGTTCAGGTCCGTCGATGTGATCCCCTCTGACGGCGGCCGTCCATCGGCGCGGCAGCCCGTACCAAGTGGCGACCTGATGCTTCCAAGCCGGCATGAGGAGTTTGGCGACGCATGACCGGCGATTAGGGGACAACGCTCAGGTCTGCACCAGCAATATCCCCGCAACAATAGGGCCGGGTTCTAAAATATTCATCCTGACCCCATTGCCCAGACCTCACTCGCCCCTTTACTCTCACAGCCATGGCAGCAGTGATTCTCGCTGCTCGTCGGCACGTCGACTTCGGACGGCTGGCGAGTACGCTCTGTAAGGCCGCCGCGGCGTGACCGCCGGGCTCGGGCGCCGCTCGTCCGGTCCCTGAACAGCCGGTCAACGCCTCATCATTCAACGGGACATCAGGCTCCGACCAGCCGCGGCCGATCGCGCCTCGACTGGGCCACAGTTTCCCGCCTCCCGTTCCTCATTCGCAGATCCCCGTATACCCCAAACGAGGACTCCGGGAATTCTGCGCGCCTTTTCCATTCACTTGGTGAGTGGAATTCACCCTGCCCAAAACAGAAAAGGGAAAACCAAATGAGTGAGCACGAGCAGTCGAAGGTAAGCAGACGCGACTTCCTCGCGAGCTCGGCCGCGGTTGCCGCGGCGGTCGCCGTCCCCGCGGCCGCCCAGCTGGCCACCGGCACTCCGGCCGCGGCGGCCACCCGCCCGAACATCCTGCTGATCGTCACGGACGACCAGCCCAAGCACACCGACTGGGCGACCTCGAAGACCATCAACTGGCTCGTCGGCCAGGGCGTGAAGTTCACCGACGGCCACGTCGCCACGCCGCTGTGCGCCCCCTCCCGCTCCTCCGTCTTCTCCGGCCGCTACGCCCACAACCACGGCGTGCTCGACAACGGCCACCGTACAAGCTCGAGCAGAACACCACGGTGCAGCGCTACCTGAAGCAGGCCGGCTACCGCACCGGCCTGTTCGGCAAGTACCTCAACGCCTGGAACGTCAGCGACAACCCGCCGCACTTCGAGGAGTGGGTGCTGGAGGACCCGGTCGTCTACAACGACGGCACGTACAACGACAACGGGACCGTCCACACGATCGCCGGCTACAGCACCACGATCATCAAGAACAAGACCCTGGCCTTCCTGGACAAGGCCGCGACCGACACCCGGCCCTGGTTCGCGGTCGTCACCCCCAAGGCCTCGCACGAGCCCAACACCCCGGAGACGCAGTACGCCAACACCGTGGTGCCGGACTGGAACGGCCGCCCGTCCGTCTTCGAGACCGACAGGAGCGACAAGCCCGACTACATCCAGAACGCCAGCCAGACCCTCGCCGACGGCCAGGCGCTGCGGCAGCGGCAGCTGCGCACCCTGCTGTCTGTCGACGACGCGGTGCAGGCGTTCAAGGACAAGCTGGTGTCCCTGGGCCAGCTCGACAACACCCTCGTCATCTACCTCGGCGACAACGGCTACACCTGGGCCGACCACGGATGGTCCAAGAAGTCGGTGCCCTACTCCCCGTCCCACCAGGTGCCGTTCTACCTGTCCTGGCCGGCCGGCGGCCTGGGCGCCGGGACCACGGACAACCGCATCGTCGCCAACATCGACATCGCGCCCACCATCCTCGACGCGGCCGGGATCACCGCGAACACCCCGCAGGACGGCAAGTCGCTGCTCGGCACCTACAGCCGTGACCACCTGCTGGTCGAGTGGTGGGAGCAGGGCGTTCACCAGACGGGGAGCCCGCACACCTGGTCCTCGTACGTCGCCAAGGACAAGCAGTACACGGAGTACTACAAGCTCCACACCGACACCAACGGCAATGTGGCCGGCACCGGTGAGGTGGCGTTCCGCGAGTACTACGACCTCACGAACGACCCCTACCAACTCACCAACAAGCTCTACGGGGCAACCTCCGCGGACGAGCAGGCTCTGGGCATCCCGGCCCTGAGGGACCAGCTCGCCGCCGACCGCGTGAGCTAGCCGTACTGGCCGCGCCGGCCGGTCCGCACCATCCGGCCGGGTGCCCGTCTCTCCCGGGCACCCGGCCGACCTCATCATCGAACCTCGGAGATGTCATGTCCTCCTCCTGCTGCACACCCGGCCGGGCCACCCTCACGATCGCGCCGGCCGCGTCCACCGCACCGCACCGCTCCGAGACGGCGCTCCGGATCGCCAAGCAGCTGATCGGCCTCCCCGGCGGTCGGTTCCTCATGGGCGGTGACGACCCCGACGGCATCGCGGCCGACCACGAGGGACCGGTCCGCGAGGTCGAGGTCGCCCCCTTCCGTATCGCCCCCACGACCGTGACCAACGCCCAGTTCGCGAGCTTCGTCAAGGCGACCGGCTACGCCACTGAGGCCGAAAGCTTCAACTCCTCCTTCGTCTTCCGTGGCCTCCTCCCCGAGGAACTCGCGGACACGGCGGAGCCCGTTGCCGAAGTGCCGTGGTGGCGGGCGGTGGCCGGCGCGACCTGGCGGCATCCCGAAGGCCCGGGGTCATCCATCGAACCGCGCCAGAATCACCCCGTCGTCCACATCTCCTGGAACGACGCCCAGGCCTTCTGCGAGTGGTCCGGCACACGCCTGCCCACCGAGGCAGAGTGGGAGTACGCGGCCCGCGGCGGACTCGAACGGCGCCGTTTCCCGTGGGGTGACGAACTGGCCCCGCGCGGGAGGACGATGCTCAACATCTGGCAGGGCGACTTCCCCGCCCGTTACACGGGTCCCGGCGGGCCCGGCACCGTACCCGCGAAGTCCTACCGCCCCAACGGCTACGGCCTCTACAACACCGTGGGAAACGTCTGGGAGTGGACGGCCGACTGGTTCGTCCCGGACATCTCCCGCGTCATGCGCGGCGGCTCCTACCTGTGCCACGACTCGTACTGCAACCGCTACCGCGTCGCGGCCCGCAGCCGTAACACCCCCGACAGCTCGACGGCCAACATCGGCTTCCGCGTGGCGGCCGACAGCCGGTAGCAAGGTCCTCCCTGGGGGATGTGCCCGGCAATGCCGGCTCTGGACATGGGCCGTGATGCCTGGTTTCCTGCGGTATGTCTGCGTGGTTGCCGTTCCCCTGATCGTGGCCGTGCTGTGGGGAGTCTTCGCCACCCCGGACGATGCATCCCGGTCCGGGGGGACGGTGATTGCGACACCTGGTCCGATGCGGTTGCCTCTCTCGCTCTCCATCATGAGCGGCGGCCGCCCGGTCTGCGACTCACACCGGCACGGCACGGGGGCTGTGGGAGGGCGTGCTTAGGCGGCCGGCGATCAGTGCGGCGGCACCGGGGGCGATCTGGACCGGCAGGGCGGCGCCACCTGCCAGGCGCCTCGTGCTCGGGGGCACGGTCTCGTCGCTGTCCGACGTGCGCGGCATCTGGACTCCGCTGAGCACGACCTCGATGCGCGCGTCCTTCAAGATGGCGTCGAACAGCTCAGGGAACTTGCCGTCCCTGTCCCGGATCAAGAACCTTGCTCGGCAGCCCGCGTCCTCCAGGTCCATGACGAGATGCTTCGCGGCCTGCACCACCCAGGCTCCCGACGGGTGCGGGGTCACGCCCAGGATCCGGATCCGGCGGTTGGCATGCCCGATCACTGCGAACACGTACAGCCGCGCTCCAGTCAGGGTGACCGTCTCGAAGAAATCGCACCCCAACAACGCTTCGGCCTGGGAACGCAAGAAGTCGGCCCACGTGCTGGAACCCCGTTCGGGCGCCGGGTCGATCCCGGCATCCCGCAGGATCTCCCATACCGTGGAAGCGGCCACCTTGATCCCCAGCACGAGCAGTTCGCCGTGCACCTTCCTGTAGCCCCACGCGGGATTCTCCCGCGCCAGGCGCAGAACCAAAACGCGGATGGAGTGCACGGTGCGTGGCCGGCCCGTACGCTCCGGCCGAGAACGGGCCGCGTGGTGGCACGAAACCAGGTCTCGGTGCCATCGCAGCACCGTGTCGGGGCGCACGAGCAACCGCAGTCGACGCAGTACCTCACGCGGGACCTGGTGCAGCAACGCCGCCAGGAACGCCCGGTCGCCCGGCCGAACCTCGGCCTGCCCCCGCCCAGTTGCCGCTCCAGAACCATGATCTGACGACGCAGCGCCAGGAGTTCCACGTCCTTGTCGCGATCGCTCATCGATCGCAAGCGCAGCATGGCGAACACGTTCGTCACCCCCAGGTAGGCCAGTCGAAGCAGCACGATCGATCATTTCTGCGCAGCACCCAGCACTCGCACCAGAGCCCCGACCCGAGCTCCCGGGGGCGGGGCCAGCGAAACCCGGCTCCCCAGGCGCCGCGGATGAACGCGATCGCCGAGCGGTTCGTACGCACCGTCCGCGCCGAGTGCACCGACGGGGTGCTCATCGGCGGCGAGCGCCACCTGCGCACGGTCCTTGACCACACGTCGCTCACTACAACGGCGGGCGCAGCCATCAAGGCGCCGGACTGAGCCTGCGCGCCCCCGACGACGGCCCAAACGTGATCACGTTCCCGGTCCGGGCGGGGCAGACCCGCCGGATACCCGCTCTCGGTGGGCTGATCAACGAGTATCAAGCCGCAATGTGAACCACCAGGTGAGACCTGGTGATTGAGTTTCGGAAGTAGTACAGGCATCCAACACGAGTACGACCATGCCGCCTGACCTCGGTGGATAAGGTTTCCGGCAAGCGCAGAGCTGCCGAGACCTCCAAGTTGCCGCACACCCGACACACAGTGGCGCCCTCCTCAGCCGGAGGATGGATGCGGCCAGTGCGCGAGGCTGCCGGGCAAGGGAGCAGACGCCGTCGCTTCCGCTGTCGAGGGGAGGATCTCGTAGCTCTCACGCATGCCACTCAGGTCGAAGATCTTCAGTACCCGGCTGGAGGCGGACACAATACGCAGTGCGCCCTCGTGTTCACGGAGGCGTTTGGTGATCGCCACAATCATGCCCAGCCCCATCGAATCCATGAAGGCGACAAAGCCCAGGTCCAGGACGAAATAGCGGTGTCCCTCGTTGAGGAGCTTGATCACTCCTTCGCGGATCACAGGGGCGGTGTGGGCGTCGACCTCACCGTCGACCTCGATGACGGTCCAGCCGTTGACGACGTCGTAGCTCACCATCATGTTCTCGTGCCGGATGATGTTCGTTCGCATTGCCATCCCTCCTCGCATCTCCAGGCGGTGTGGGATGCCCAGAACCGTGCGGTAGAGACGGCCGGCCCGCGCCCGATCAAGGCATACGCAAAGGCCAGTCCGCGTGAACGGTGGTGACCCCCACCACTGGCGTCTCACGTACTGGTCACCGGCTCCTGGTCAGCCACTCGGCGAGAGCAGCCCCCGACTGTGGTCCACATCCATAGCGGCGCCCAAGACGATCTGTTCGGCCGCAATGGTGCCCTTCCAGACCGGTCGGCCGCCCCGACCTCGCGGGTTAACCAGCTCCGCCCCCGTTGCGAAGCGGTTGGTCCCGACCTGTGACGCTCGAACACCTCATCCTGCGCCTGGCCCGGGAGAACAGCAACTGGGCCACCTCCGGCTACAGCGCGGACTCATCCGGCTCGGCTACCCGATCGTGTGGCGCTCGAAAGTCATCGCTGCAGCTCAGGCGGCATGTCGGTACTTGTTGATTGCTCCGAGCGCCGCGTGGAGCCGATCCACGCCGACTGCTCAAGCAGATGCGCAGCGACGTGAACGAGCCGCCCACGGCAGACCAGGTCACCACCATCGTCCTTTCCGCGCCTCACCAGGCCCAGGACCACGCGATCGACGAGGTCGCCGCCCGGCCGGCGCGGGGTGAAGGGTGCACGCGGCGGCTGGACGCCCTGGTCTTCACTGACGTCGAGGGTGAGCTGCCGAATGGCCTCCTCGTACAGCATGAGATGCGGCGCAGGTCATGAGCTCGAAGAGCGCGACACAGGGTCGGCGCCGTGTACCTGCGCCGAGTATGGGGGCTCTCCACTGCGACGCCACCGGTGTGGTTACCGAACCGCACGGGCAAGGTGTTGCGGCCCTGGGGGTGTTGTCGCCTCCGCTCAGATTGCAATGCGTGGGTCGGCGATCGTCTGGAGGATGTCGGCGAGCGTGTTGGCGATGATGTAGACCGAGGCGAGGATGAACGTCACGCCGGCCACGGCGGGGAAGTCGGAGACGGGGATGGACGCTCCCAGGTAGCTACCGAGGCCGGGCCAGCTGAAGACGTTCTCCACCACCAGCACGCCGGCGAACATGAAGCCGATCTGCAGACCGCTCATGGACAGCGCGGCGTTCACCGAGTTCCGCACGACGTGCCGGAAGACGATCGACCGCTCGGGCAGGCCCTTGGAGCGTGCGGTGCGGACGAACTCGGCTTCCAGCGTCTCCAGCAGGCTGGACCGGAACACCCGGCCGATGGCCAGTGCCGGGCCGACTGCGAGCACGAGCGCCGGCAGCACCAGGTGTCGCAGAGCGTCGCCGCTCAGGCCGAGGTCACCGGTGAGAATTCCGTCCAGTACCAACAGTCCTGTCGGCCCGTCTGGTGGCGTGTCGCCGCTGGTCCGCCCGCTCGGCGGGAACCAGTGCAAGTGCTGGTAGAACACGATCAGGCCGACGATGCCGAGCAGGAACGTCGGCGAGGTCGAGCCGAGGAACAGCAGCCCGCGGAACACGCTCGCTCCCTTCCAGTGCAGCACGCTGGAGACCGCGAACAGCAGCGCCAGCAGCAGCGCCGCCAGCAGCGCGAAGAACACCAGCTCCACGGTGGCCGGCAGGTAGGTGCCGATGTCGGCGGTCACCGGGTTCTTGGTGCGGAACGAGGTGCCCAGGTCGCCGGTGACCAGCCCGCCCAGATAGTCGGCGTAGCGCTCGACGGGTGGTCGGTCAAGGCCCAGCCGGGCCCGCTCGGCGGCCACCGCCTGCGGCGACGCCGTCGGCCCGAGCGTCGCAGCCACCGCGTCGGCGTGCGAGATCTCCTGAAGGACGAACAATACGATCGAGAGCGCGAACAGCAGGGCGAGCAGCGAGGCCGCGCGTGAGGCGAGGAAACGCACGTTCATGGTCGGAAAACCCTTCGTCAGCGGCCGCGACGGGCCAGCACGTTGCGCACCGCGTCGCCCCCGAGGTTCGCCACCAGGCTCAGGAACATCACGGCCAGCCCCGGGATCACCGGGATCCACCAGTGCGCCAGCAGCTCGGACATGCTGCGCGCGGTGTCCGCGCCCAGCTCCGGCGCCGGCGCGGACTGCCCGAGGCCCAGGAACGACAGGCTGGCCAGAACCAGCACCACATTCCCGATATCCAGGCTCGCCGTGATCACCGCGGCGGGTACCACGCCCGGCAGCAGGTGTCGCAGGATGATGCGCGTCCGGCCCACCCCCGCCATCCGCGCCGCTTCCACGTGCGGCCGTGCGGCAAGCGCTCGCACCTCGCCGCGGATGATGCGGGCGTAGAACGGCCACCACACGATCGAGATCGCCACGAAGGTGTTCCACAAACCCGAGCCGAGCGCCGCCGCGACCGCGATCGCCACCAGCGGGGCCGGCAGGGCCAGGAAGAAGTCCGTCACCCGCATCAGCACGGTGTCCACCCAGCCGCCGAAGGCACCGGCCACCAGGCCGGTCACCGCGCCGACCAGCAGGCCCACCGCGACCACCACGATCGCCATCAGCCAGCTGGTGCGCAGCCCCAACAGGGTGCGCGACAGCAAGTCCCGTCCGATCGCGTCAGTGCCCAGTAGGTGCCCGGCAGAGCCGAGCTGCGCATACATCTGCCCTGTGGGAGCCACCGGGTCGAACGGGGCCAGCATCGGCGCCAGCAGCGCCACCAGCGTGACCACGCCCAGGAGGCCCAGCATGGCCCAGTCCAGGTAGCGGTAGCCGGCGGCCAGTTGGGGGCGGTGCAGCCGCCCCCGGATGGCGGGTGCGGCCGTCAGCGTGCCTGCCGCGTCGGTTGCGGACATCAGATCTCTCCTCGGTGGACGCAGGCGACGCTGCGCCGCTGGGACGGCCGCTGCGACCGGGCGGTGCCCGGCGGGCGCATCCCGATAGGCATGAGTTGGATGCCGGTCGCGGTGTCGGAGCACTCCCTGCGGGCGACTGGGCAGCGCGGGTGGTAGGCGCATCCGCCGGGTGGGTCGAACGGGCTGGCCGGCTCGCCTGCAATCTCCGGCAGTGTCATGCCCAACCCCGGCACGGCCTGGATCAGTGCGCGCGTGTAGGGGTGCTTGGGGTCGGTGATGACCTCCTCTGCCGATCCGGCTTCGACGATCTGCCCCAGGTACATCACCGCGATGCGGTCCCCGATGATCCGGGCCACGGACAGGTCGTGGGTGACGAAGACGACAGCCATGCCCAGTTCGCGGCGCAGCTTGCCGATCAGGTTCAGCACGCTCGCGGCGAGCGAGACGTCCAGGGCACTGGTCGGCTCGTCGCACAGCAGCACCTTCGGCGGGATGATGGTGGCGCGTGCCAGCGCCACCCGCTGCCGCTGCCCGCCGGAGAGCTGGGTCGGACGGGAGTGCATGGTCTCGGCAGGCAGGCCGACGGCTTGCAGCGCCTCGGCTACGCGCTTGTCCTTCTCGGCCTGGTTCCAACGTTGCCCGGCGAACCGTTCGGCCAGCAGTTCCCGGACGGACAGCCAGGGGGTGAGGGAAGCTCCGGCGTCCTGGAACACCATCTGCACGTCGCCCCGGTCGGGGCCCTCCAGGCTGCCGCCGGTGGCCTTCTGCAGCTCGGCGATGATTCGCAGCAGGGTGGACTTGCCAGAGCCGCTCTCCCCGACGAGCGCTATGGACTCGCCCGCCTCGAGATCGAGGGTCACGCCGCGCAGCGCGGAGAGCAGGGCCTTGCGGCCGCGCCGGTCTCGGACGGGGAATTCGCAGCGCACCTCGGTGGCGTTGAGCGCCACCTCGCCCGAACCGCCGGTCCCGGCCTCTGGGACGGCGGTGGTCTTCTGTGCACCCTCTGGCGGGCGGTTTTCGTCCATCCGCTCGCTCGCCTCGGCGGCTCGGAAGCATGCGGAGGCGTGGAGGTCGGCCCCTGGGGCATCGAGCTGCGGGATCTCCCGTTCACACCGCTCCACCGCCAGCGGGCAGCGCGGCCGGTAGGCGCAGCCGCCGTCGCCTGCAGACCGTCCGACCGGCTCGAGAGCGAGGGTGCGCAAGGGGGCGTGCCGGTCGGTGCCGAAGTCGATGCGGGAGCTGAGCAGGCCCATGGTGTAGGGATGGCGGGGCTCGCGCAGCACCCGTTCGGCCGGGCCGACTTCGGCGACCCGCCCGGCGTACATCACCGCGATGCGGTCGGCTATCTGCCCAGCCACACCCAGGTCATGAGTGATCATCAGGATGCTGCAGCCGATCTTGTCGGCCAACTCCCGTAGCAGCCGGAGGACTTGGGACTGAACGGTGACATCCAGCGCTGTGGTCGGCTCGTCGGCGACGATCAGTTTGGGCCCGCCGGCCACGGCCATGGCGATCATGACGCGTTGGCGTAGCCCACCGGACAGCTCGTGCGGGTAGGCCCGCATCCGGCGCTCCGGCTCTGGGATACCGACCGCGCGCAGCAACCGGACAGCCTCCTCGGCAGACCCGGCGGCCTCCGTGACCTGGTCTCCGATCCGCATGGTGGGATTGAGGGACGTCATAGGGTCCTGGAAAACCACGCCCAGGTCGTCGCGGCGGGCCCGGCGCCGGTCCGCCTCGGATCCTGAGACCATGTCGGTGCCGGCGACGGTGACGGTGCCCGTGACGTGCGGCGCGGAGGCGTGCGGCAGCAGGCCGAGCAGTGACAGGCTCAGCATGCTCTTGCCGGAACCGGACTCGCCGACAAGGCCGAGGATCTCGCCGGGCCGGATGTCGAGGTCGACGCCGCGTATGACGTCGCTGCGGGCGCCGTGGCGCGCCAGGCTGACCTGGAGACTGCGAATAGACGCCACGGGCGCCGCCGCGCGGTCCAGTGGGTTGTGCTGATCGATGGTGGGAGACATCTGTCCGACCTCGCTATCGAAGTGCGGCGGGTGAGGGGGATCGGGCGTCGGCGGACGTCGCGGCCGCTGGACCGCGGGATGACCACTTTCGGCTTTCTGATCCGGGGCGGTACGGGCGACGCGGGCCTCCCGGGAGCGCGCGGTAAGTGCCAGGAACGCGGCCACCAGCAGGCAGGCTGCGGCGCACCCACACCACAGGACGGTGCTACCGAAGTACTGCAGGACGGTGCCACCGACTTGAGGCCCAGCCATGGTGGCTGCGGAAAAGGCGAGCGCGTAGGTCCCCAGGTAGCGGCCGCGGGTGTGCCGGGTCGACATGTCGGCCGCGATGGACTGCGCGGAGGGATGGGCGCCCATCTCGCCGAGGGTCCAGATGGCGACGGCGGCGGCGTAGAACATCCAGGAGTCCGCGATGGCCTGGAGGCCGACGCCGAGCGCGGTGACGCACAGCGCTGCGCCCAGCACCTTCTCACGGCGCCAACGGTTCAGCATGCGCGCAGACGGGATCTGCAGCGCGCACAGCAGCACGCCGTTCAGGGTGAGCAGGAAGCCGTACTCCTGGGTGCTGAACCCGTCGTCCACCAGGGTCACCGGGAGTGAGACCGTGGACTGCACATACACCGTGGAGTACACGAACATGGCGGCCGTGAAGGTGAGGAAGACCCGGTCACGGAGCACGTCCGCGAGGCGGGCGACAGGAGCCGGCGGGCCGACGGCTGAGCCGTGAGCGGCGGCGGCCGGGCGGGCGGCCCGCCGCTCACGGGCGGGGTATGTCTCGGGCACGCGGGCCACCACGATCGCCGCCGCCATCAACCCCACGCAGGCCTGCCCGTAGAAGAGGAACTCGAAGGCTCGGTCGGCGATCAGCCCGGCGATCACCGGGCCGACGGCGTAACCGAGGTTGACCGCCCAGTACTTGTAGGCGAAGGCGGCCCGCTGGTGCTCCGGCCCGGCCAGATCCGTCACCAGCGCCGTCACGGCCGGCTGCGTGGCGCCGTTGACCAGGCCGAACGCGAACAGCAGGAACGCAATCACGGCCGGGTCGTGGAACGACGGGATCACCGCCATAGCGGCCGCCGACAGCAGCAGGCTGGCGACCAGGGTTCGCTTGCGACCCATGGCGTCCGTGAGCACACCGCCGACGAGCGTCGAGACCACCACGCCGCCGCCGTAGCCGGAGACCACCAGCCCGGCCTCGGAAGCGGACAACCCAGCGTCCCGGGTGAGAAACATCGTCATGAACGGGATGACGAACCGTCCCGTCCAGGTGACCAGCACCGCGAACCACAGCCACCAGAAGGCGGCGGGCAGGTCGCGGGCACGGGTCGGACGGACTGTCGGCCGGCGGCGCGACAACGGCCGGCTACTGCTTCTCACGAGCCTGGCCGCGCTGGATCTTCAGGGTGTTGAAGTCCAGCGTGTACGGCTCGGCGATGCTGTGGGACTGCTTGACGTTACCAAGCCAGGGCTGCGTCACCACGAAGTCGTTGGCGTAGGCCCAGGTAGGGGTGCAGGCAGCCGCTGTGATGGCCTTTCCTGCGGCGGCATAGGTCTTCATGTCGCCGGTCTGAAGCGCCTTGGCAAGCAGCGCGGTGGTCTTCGTGTCTGAGCACTGGAGGTGGTTGAGGCCGCCGTCCTTGTCCCAGAACACATGTCCGTACATGTAGGGGTTATTGGCGTCCGGCCAGGTGCTGGAGGCGATGTAGAGGTCCGGAGCGTTCTTGGGGTCCTTGGCGAACTTTCCGAAGACCTGGGACGTCTGGTAGGCGGTGATGGTGGCGCCGATGCCCATGCTCTGCAGCTGCGCGGCAACGAGGTTGGCTATCTGCGCGTCGTCGGCGCTGGCGGAGCTGTGGCCGATGACGACTTTCTTGGCGGCGGCCGGCAGGCTCGCGGCGTACTTCGTGAGCGCCGAGGGGTCGTGCTTCATGGCCTTGGTGTCGGCGCCGCCGGTGACCGCGCCGCGCGAGTACGCGCCGGTGGCAAGCTCGGCCTTGTATGTCACCACCTGCTTGATGACGCTGCGCCAGTCCACGGCGTCGAACATGGCATGGCGCGCCTTGGCAGTGGCCATGAATGGCCGGTTGGGGTTCATGTACAGCACACCGACCTGGAAGGACGGCAGGCTGTAGGAGTTGAAATTGCGGTCCTTGACGTAGCGGGCCTGGGAGGCGGACGGGACGGCGCCGATGATGGCGCTGAGCCGGCCGTTGTTGAGGGCCAGCTGCATGGCGGAGGTGTCGGAGTACACCGGCATGTCGATGGTGGTGAAGGTGGCCTTGCCGCCCCAGTACCCCTCGTACGCCTTCATCTGGTACTGGTCGCCGACGCGAGCCTGGGTGAGGCGGTAGGGCCCGGTGCCGGCGGAATGGGTGCGCAGGTAGGTCTGGCCGTGGTCCTTGCCGGCGTGCTCCTTCAGAGCGGTCGGGCTGAGCATCCGGGGCCCATAGGGCGAGGCCAGGCTGTCCAGGAAGGCGGAGTTCGGCTTCTTGAGGGTCACCACGGCGGTGAACTCGTCGGGGTTCTTGACGGACTTCACGTCGGCGACGGTGTAGGCGGGGCCGGCGCCGACGGCGGTGCGGCGGTCGAAGGACGTCTTGACTGCAGCGGCTGTGAACCTGGTGCCGTCGTGGAAGGTGACGCCCTTGCGGAGGGCGAAGGTGTAGATGCGGTTGTCGTCCGAGACCTTCCAGGAGGTCGCCAGGCTGGGCACGATTTTCGACTTGGCGGTCCCCGGCTCGTACTTCACCAGGCCCTCGTACATGTTGGTGGTGAGCGCGAGGCCATTGCCCGCGTAGTAGACGTCGGGATCCGGGGGCTGGCCGATGTCGTTGAGCAGGCCCACGCGCAGGACGCCGTTCTTCGGCGCCGCGGAGGGACGGGCGCCGTCGTCCGATCCGCCGCAGGCGCTGACGGCGAGGGCGAGGACGGCGGCCATGGCGGCCGCTCGCGCGGGGCGGGTGGCTCGTGGCGGAAGTGATCTGGTCATGGGCTGTCGCTCCAGGGCGAGTGAGGGGGCATCGGTCCGCGGGCGCCGGAGGGTCAGCCGGTGGCGCCGTGCCTGGTACCGGCCCGGCCGAGGGCATGGGGGTGCAGGTAGTCCCGCTCAGTGAGGCCCTTGCGGCGCATGGCGATGCCGGTCAGGGCCTCGCGGACCGCGCGGTTGGCGAGCAGCGCGGTGATCTCGCCGCGGTCGTCGTAGGGCGGGCTCACCTCGACGACGTCCATCCCGACGATGCCCACCTCCGCGCACAGCCGGCGCACCGCGGTGAGCACGTTGGTGCTGGTCAGTCCGCCGGGCTCAGGGGTGCCAGTGCCGGGCGCGAACGCCGGGTCGGCGACGTCGATGTCGAGCGAGATGTACAGATGGTCAGCTTGGTCCAGGGCCTCGTCCACCGCGCGCTCCAGCACCGTGTCGAAGCCGTCGCGGTTGATCTCGGCCATGAAGTGCGTACGCATCCGCTGCCCGTCCATCCAGTCCAGGACCTCCTGGTCGGGCCAGTAGCCGCGAAGACCGACCTGGACGAAGTTCTTGCCGGGGATGGCTCCGCTCTCGATGAGCTTGCGTATCGGAGTGCCGTGGCTGGCGAGGGTGCCGGGCGCGTCGGTGCCGGTGTCGGCGTGCGCGTCGAAGTGGACGATGCCGACTTTGCCGTAGCCGTAATGGTCGGCGACCGCGGTGGCGGAAGGCCACGTAGTCGCGTGGTCACCGCCCAGGATGATCGGAATCGCACCTGAGTCGACGATGGTGCCGACAAACTTCCGGATGCCCTCGAAGGTTGTCCAGGTGTTGCCTGTCTTGACCGGGGCGTCGCCGTAGTCACAGCAGTTGAGGGTCTCGAACGCGTCGACATGTACGTCGAGGGAGTAGTGCGGCCGACCGTACCCGCCCTTGTAGTCGCAAGCCCGGATGGCCAGCGGGCCGTGGTTGGTGCCGCTGCGGCCGCCGGCGGTGGCGTCCCACGGAACACCGCAGACCGCCACATCGATCTTGCCGGCTTTGAGGTCTTCAGGGGTGAGACAGACGGGGAGCTTGGCGAAGGTCTGGATGCCCGAGAATCCGCCCTCGTTCTTGCGGTTGACGAAGATCGGGCCAGGCTTGCGGCCGACATTGAAGTCGTCGACGGCGCCGTGGCCCTCGAGTCCCTGCCCGAGCCGCGGTGGCTGCTCCCAGAAGCCCTCAGGGAAGTCGTGGTGATGGTGGTGGCCGTTGTGGGTGTGGTCGTGCTCGGGTGTGGAGCCGTTGTCAGGCATGAACTCTCTCATCACGGATTCAGTTGGCATCGGTGAACGGCCCGGGCGTAGCTGGAAGTTATGAACTGCCGGATCGATCCGTCAACGGCGTAGCCCCCTGCCGGGCCCGGTGTTTACAGAGCCGACCACCAAGCGCAGTTCCACGACTCCGCCGGACTCGCCGCAGAAGCCTGCACGTAACAGGCGCTCGGTGCCCCAAGGTCCCTGGGGTGAAAAGAGGTTCACGGAATTCCGAGGCTCTGCGGCGGGATTCGTAGGATGTGCCGCATGAAGCGCCAGGCTGTCACCCTCAAGGACGTCGCCCGAGTCGCGAACGTCTCCCGGAGCACCGCGTCCGACGCACTCTCCGGCACGGGCCGAATGACCGACGCGACACGCCAGGCCGTCCTCGACGCGGCACGCAGGCTGAGCTACCGGCCCAACCTGGTCGCCCGCGGGCTGCGCACCGGGGCCGTCCGCTCGGTAGGCCTGCACGCGGGCGACCGCTTCGCGTCCGACTATTTCCGCGAGTTCGTCACCGGCGCTCTAGAGGGCACCCAGGCCCACGACTACGACCTCACGCTGCTCTCCAGCAACCCGCAGGTGCCACGCAACCTCATACCCCGCGTGGACGGCGTGATCATCGCCGACCCCATCGCCGACGACCTACGTGCTCGGCAGCTGCTGGAGGCCGGCCTGCCCATCGTCGCCGGCGAGCACTACCCCCCAGGCGTGCCCGGCTCGCCGATCGTAGTGGCCGACCACGAACGGGCGCTCCGCGAGATCCTCGACCACGCACTGGACCAGGGAATCACGCACCCTGCCTTCATCGGCCCAGACTCCAACAGCGGCTGGGGCGTGCTGCTCCGCACGGCCTTCCTCGCCTGGTGCCAGGAGCGAGGCCTGCCCGGCACCACCCGGCAGAGCCGATTCGGCAACACCGACACCGACGAGCACGAGGCCCAGGTCCGGCAACTGCTGGCAGCCGAGCCCGCCACCGACCTCCTCATTGCGTCGTCCGAGCCCATAGTCCGGGGCGCGCTCGCCGCCCTGCGGCACCTAGGACGCACCCCTGGCAGGGACATCATGCTGGCCTGCTGTGGCGACAGCCCTACCCTGGCGATTACCTCGCCCGCCATCACGGCAATCGACATACACCCGCGCGCCCTGGGGCGAGAGTGCGCCCGACTCCTCATCCACATGATCGAACACCAAGGACAGGCCCCACGCCACCGAACCGTCGTACCAGCCGAGACCCACTGGCGCGACTCCACCACCCGCCACCCAACACCTGGTAGAACACCACGCTGAGACCGCCGGAGCCCTACCCGCTGTGTGGGACCCCGACGTCGAAGGTGCATGCGTATCACGGACGGACGGTGCAACCCGATCGGCGTCGGCCTCTGCTCCGGCGCGGCCGAGGTCGTTCCTGACCCTGTGAGCCCCTTGCCTTGACGCGTCAGAGGACAGCCGGCTCCCAGGCCCGGTCGACCACCCGCACAAGGCCCATGTCAGTCAGCTTGACCTGCGGTGAGACCGGTAGCGTCATGGTTGAGATGGACATGAACGCGTTGCGGTGCTGCCACCCCCAGCGGTGCAGGGCGTCGCGGACAGCGGCCGCCTGACGGGCCACCTCCTCCGCCGGACGGTCGGACAGGACGCCGGCCACCGGCAGCGACAGGTGTACCGGTTGCCTCCCCTCGACGATGACGGAGATCCCGCCGTGCGAGGCGATGACACGGTTGGCGGCCTCACGCAGCGCCGCGGCCGTCGTGGCGATCACGGTGAGGTTGTGGCTGTCGTGCGCGTACGTCGTGGCGGCGGCTCCCTCGGACAGATCGAAGCCGACCACCGGTGCCGTCGTGCGTCGCCCGCTGCGACGGTGGCGCTCGAAAACGGTCAGGACCGCCGTACGGCCCTCCCATTGGACAACGCCGTCCCGCACGGGGAGGACGACCTCGGCAGGCTCGGTGAAGGTGTCCACCGGGTTGACCCGCAGGGCGCGGAAGGTGTGTTCGCCGTCCGGCAGGTCCACCGTCCAGCTGATGTCGTCCGCGTCCAGCGGGCCGAGGTGGACGGACTGGGCGAAGGGGTTGGTGGTCGGGGTCTCGGGGGCGCTGTCCTCGACCGGGCGTCCGCCGCAGACGACCATGACCGGCGTGAAGTCGGACAGGTCGCGCAGCAGAACCAGGTCCGCGCGCCGCCCGGGAGCGACAACTCCGCGGTCGTCCAGGCCGAGGCGGCGGGCTGGGTGCAGAGTCAGCGCCCGCAGCGCCGTCAACGGGTCCATGCCGGCATCGACCGCTACCCGCCCGATGTGGTCCAGATGCCCGCGCTCGACGATGGCGTCCGCCGCGAGGTCGTCGGTGACCAGGCAGAAGTCGGGCTGCACGGGAAGACTGGCAAGTGTGCTCACCAACTCTGGAGTGAGGCACTTCTCCTGGAGCATCAGCAGCATCCCGAGCCGGGCCTTCTCGACGGCGACCGCGGGCGAGTTCTTGGTGTGGTCGGAGTCGATGCCCGCCCACAGGTACTCGCCGAGGTCGTCACCGGAGAGGTTCGGGCAGTGCCCGTCGAGGCGTACGCCCTTGGCGCGGGCGGCGTTGACGATGCTGCGCATCCGGTGGTTGCCGTCGACGACGGCCCGGTAGTCCATCACCTCGCCGAGCGTGGTGACGCCGTCCCAGTCGAGCATCTCGGCGATGTCGTCGGCGTCGAGCGCCGCCCCCGCCGTCTCGAAACCCTTTAGAGCCGGTACGCACGAGGGCACGGCCCACTGCATGGACTGCTGGGCGCCGCGGCCCTCTTCGATCATCCACGCCATGGCGTCACGGCCTGCGACGTTGACGATTTCGTGTGGGTCGGCAAGCACCGTCGTAGTGCCGCGCCGCAGCGTGATCCGGGCGAACTCGCGCGGAGCGAGCAGCGAGCTCTCGATGTGCATGTGTGCGTCGATGTAGCCGGGTGCCACCAACAGGCCGTCGGCGTCGACGACTTGACCGGCATCGATCGGTGTGCCGGGCCGGAGCAGCGCACGGATCACATCACCGGTGACGGCGACATCGGCGGAGGTCTGCTCCCCGGTGTGGACGGATACCACGCGGGCTCCGCGGATCAGCAGGTCGCAGTGGTTGGGCGCAGGCATCGGCGATCTCTCGTTCGGTCGTCCGCCTCGGCGGCGAGCGCGGGGCATCGGCTTCGGCGCGGATGTCGGGCCTCGGCCGGTCCGTTGCGGTGCGGTGCGGTGCGGTGTGGTGTGGTGGCGACCGCCGCGGCTCGGCAGAGTGGTACGTGGTCAGTGGCTGATGTGGTCGGGGGTGTCGCCTCCGTAGCGGCGCAGCAGGCGGGTCGTCAGGAACGCGCGGAAGGCCACGGTGTCGACGCCGGTGGCGATCTTCGCGTTGTGCGGCAGCCCCATGCGGCCGTGCACATCGGCGATGAGTTTGCCGCGGGAAAACTCGCCGCCGCACTCCACGGTCACCCAGGCATCCGTCCACTCGATCAGGTCGGGCCGCACGGCCGCCGCCACCGCGAGTGCGTCGTGCACCGCGCAGGCTGCGACGCCGTGGCGCTGCTCGTAGCGGGCGGCGAGATGGCCGAGCATCCGGCCCGCCGCGTCGGTGACCGGCGCGCCGCCGGCCAGCAGCTGGGCGATGTCGTCCCGGGTGGTCAGCGCCTTGCGGGTCGCGTCGAGACCGACGATCCGCAGCGGCACGCCGGCCTCGGTCACGAATCGGGCGGCCTCGGGGTCTGCGAAGAAGTTGAACTCGGCCGATGGCGTGACATTGCCCGGCGCGAAGGCCGCCCCGCCCATCAGGACGATCTCCTTGATCGAGACGGCGGCCTCCGGACGGGTGTGAAGGAGGGACGCGATGTTGGTGAGCGGCGCGGTCGCGATGACCGTGGTGCCCGCGGGCCCCCGCTCACGCAGCTGTTCGGCCAGCCACTCGACGGCGTGGGTCGCGTGTGGCGTGCGCGCGGACCGCGCGAGTTCCACTCCTCCGAGCCCGCCCGCACCGTGGACGGGCTCGTCCGGGACACGCACGGCGCGGGCGATCGGCCCGGCGTGTCCGCGCAGCACGGGTACCCGCGCGTCCACGCCGATCAGGTCGCACAGGGCCAGCGCGTTGGCCACGACCTGCCCGATCCCGACGTTTCCGGCGACGGTGGTGATGCCGGTGACGTCGAGTTCGGGGGACGCGAAGGCCAGCATCAGTGCGACGGCGTCATCGATGCCGGGGTCGCAGTCGATAACGACCGGTTCGGGGTGTGTCACCCGGAGACCTCTCGCTCGAAGCGGTCGACCCAGTCGTCGTTGTTCTTCGCGGCCAGTTTGAGGTCGGGGATGGTGAAGCCGTGCGCTGCGGGGTCGGTCGCCGCGTCGCCCACGACCTTGGTGATGTCCGCGGGGATCCTGGCGTCCTTGTTGACCGGCTTGTCGTGGAAGGTGGTGGCGGCCTTCTCCTGAGCCTTCGTCGACAGCAGGTAGTTGATGAACTTCTGCGCGCCCGCCTTGTTGTGCGCGCCCTTCACCAACTGTGCGGTGTTGGAGACCATGTAGCGACCCTTGTCGAGCGGTGCCCAGGCGATCGGCTTGCCGGCCTTGACCGGGTCGATGGCGAACAGGTCGAGTGCCGGGGCCATCTCCACCTCGCCGCGCTCGAGGAGGCTGACGACCTCGGTGCTGCGGCTGAAGTACTTCAGCACGTTGGGGGTGTTGCCGGACAGCTTCTTGAACGCGGTGTCGGTGTCCCGGGGGCCCGAGCCGAAGGTCGCCGCGGTGCCGTAGAGGAAGGGGACGCCGGCGCTGGTCGAGATGTCGGGGAGAGCGATCCTGCCCTTGTGCTCAGCCTTCCAGAGGTCCTTGATGCCCGGCGCCGGTGAGACCTTGTCGCTGCGGTAGAGCATGCCGAGCAGCTGGTACGTGTACGCCGGGGCGTAGCCGTCCTTGTCCCTTGCGAAGGCATGGATCTTCTTGAGGTTGGGGACCGCCGCAGGGTCGATCTTGTCGAACAGGCCCTGTTCCCGGCCCTGCCGCGCGAAGAGGTCGGAGATCATGGCGACGTCCACGTCCGGGTCGGAGCGCTGCATCCTGAGCTTGGTGAGCCGCTCGGCATTGTCGCCGTTCTCGATCTGGACGTCGATGCCGGTCTCCTTCTCGAACGGCTCGACGATGTTGTTCTCGAACTGGTCGACGCCGAAGCCGAAGGTGGAAACGGTCAGCTTCTTGGGGTCCTGCTGCCCGGAGGCCGATCCGGCGCAGCCTGCGAGCGGGAGGATCAGCACGGTCGCGGCGGTGGTGGTGGCGAGTCGTCTCATGGGGCGGGGAGCTCCTGCTTCGTCCGGGGGAGATCGGTCCGGGGGAGATCGATCGTGTGAGCGGCGGGGAGGTAGAGGCGGATCCGCTGGCCGGTGCGCAACGCGAAATCGCTGGTGGTGGCCAGGACGGTGCGGCCCTTGGACGTGGCGGTGACGACGCAGTCGGTGCCGCGGAACCGCACGGCGGTGAGGTCGGCGTCGACCGTGGTGCCGCCGGCGGGCACTGGGGATTCGGGGGTGAGGACGTCAACGTGTTCGGGCCGGATGGTGACCGTTCGGCCGTCCGGCAGCTCGACGAAGTTCTCGTAGCCGAGGAATTCGGCGACGAAACGGTCGGCGGGGGCGCGGAATACCTCGCGCGGGGCGCCCTGCTGGGCGACGGTGCCCTGGTTGAGGATGACCATGTTGTCGGAGAGTTCCAGTGCCTCCTCCTGGTCGTGCGTGACAAGGATCGCGGTGAGCCCTGTCTCCTTCTGGATGCGGGCGAGTTCCTGGCGCATCTGGATCCGCAGGCGCGCGTCCAGGTTGGACAGGGGCTCGTCGAGGAGGAGCACCGAGGGGCGTACGGCGATGGCTCGGGCGAGCGCGATGCGCTGCTGCTGACCGCCGGACAGCTGCTTGGGCTTGCGGCCGGAGAGGTGGGAGAGACCTACGAGCTCCAGGGCCTCGCCGACGCAGGCGCGCAGCTCGCGGTCCGGAACACCGCGCATTTTCAGCCCGAAGGCGACGTTCTTCTCCACGCTCATGTGGGGGAAGAGCGCATAGGACTGGAAGACCATGCCGATGTTGCGGCGCTCCGCGGGAAGCCGGGTGGCGTCCTCACCCTCGAGCAGGATGCGGCCCGAGGTGGGCTCGAGGAACCCGGCGATCATTCGCAGGGTGGTGGTCTTGCCGCAGCCGCTGGGCCCGAGAAGTGCGGTGAACTCTCCGCGGCGTACGGTCAGATCGAGGTCCCGTACGGCTGCCGTGCCCGCGAACTCCCGGGATACGGCGTCGAGTTGAACCACTGGAGTCATGGCCGACTTCCTGTCCTTGCGTATGGTGCTCACCGACTGAAGACCTTGTTGAATCCGACGAGACGCTCCGTCAGCAGGGCCGCGCCGACCGTGGCCGCGAGCAGCAGTGTGCTCACCGCGGCCACCACGGGGTCGTAGGAGTACTGCACGTAATTGAGCATCTCGACGGGCAGCGTGGAGGTCCCCGGCCCCTTGAGGAGCAGGGACAGCGGGACGTTGTTGAACGAGGTCAGGAAGGACAGCACGGCCGCCGACACGATGCCTGGCGTCATCACCGGCAGTGTGATCGCGAAGAACGTGCGGAGCGGTCCGGCGCCCAGGCCCCGGGCGGCCTCTTCGAGGGCTGGGTCCGACAGGGCGAGCGAGGCACCTGTGACGCGCACCGCGTAGGGCAGCAGCAGGACGGTGTGGCCGATCAGGAGCGCTCCGAGCGCCGTGATCCGCATGGTCACCATGAGTTGCTGGAAGAGGGCGAAGCCAAGAACCAGCTCGGGCACGATCGCGGGGGAAAGGAAGAGGGTCTCGACGGCCTTGCGGCCTCGGAACTTGTGGCGCTGCACGGCCAGAGCCACCGGGATGCCGAGCGCGAGTGCGAGCAGTGTCGCGCCTGCGGCCACCATGGCGCTGGTCGCCAGGCCCTGCTGGAACGAGGTGTTGGAGAGGGCCTGGCCGAACCAGCGCAGGGAGAATCCGGGCGGGGGGAACTCGACGGTGTCGCCGGAGGAGAAGGCGATGGCGACGACGAGCAGAATGGGCCCGAGCAGGAACGCCATCGCAAGGGCGGACAGCAGAGACAGAACAGGGCGTCGGCGTATCACGACGTGGCCACCTTCGCCGATATTTTGCCCGAGGCCCAGCCGACAACGAGCACCAGTACGGTCATGATCAGTGCGACGGCGCTGGCCCCGCCCCAGTCCAGCTTCACATTCGCGTAGTTGTAGAGCAGTGTCGCCAGGGTGCGGTTGCGGGAGCCGCCGAGCAGCAACGGTGTGGTGAAGGCGGTGACAGCTCCGGCGAACACCAGAGTCGCCCCCACCAGGACGCCGGGCAGCGCGAGCGGCAGCACGACCTGCCGGAAGGCCCGGCCGGCGCTCGCACCCAGGCCACGCGCGGCGTCCTCAAGTCCCGGGTCGATGTGCGAGAGCGAGCTGTACGAGGTGAGGATCACCAGCGGCATGAACAGTTGAGTGAGCCCGGCGACCAGGGCAAACTCCGTGTAGAGCAGCTGCGGTGGACGGTCAGTGAGGCCGGTCGCCGTGACAACGTCACTGATGAGGCCGTTGCGGCCGAGGATGACCAGCCAGGAGAACGTCCGCACCACCGTGCTGAGCAGCAGCGGGAAGACCGCGAGGGCGAGCAGCAGGCCCTGACGGCTCTTGGGGGCCCGGGAGATGAGATAGGCGGTCGGAAAACCGAAGACCAGACAGACAACGGTGACGGTGACGGCCACCCGCACGGTGCGGGCGAGTACCTCCAGCACGTAGCTGTCGGTGAGCATGGTGCCCAAGCTGCCCAGTACGTCCGGGTTCTCTGCGGCGGGCGGCGCGAAGAGCGTCGTCACGAAGGGGAACGCGAAGCCGAACGCCAGCAGGCCCAGGCCGGGCGCGAGCAGCAGCCCCAAGGTGGCCTTCCGGGACACGACCACGCCTCCTCTCGTCTCATGGAGTCCTACAACCGGTTGCTGCAACCGGTTGCAACAACCGGCCGATGTGGACGATACTTTCGTACGAAGCGAGGCGTCAACGCACTCGTGTAAAGATCCGGTTACACACACTGGGGGGCGAGATGGTGACGCTTGCGGACGTCGCACGGGCGGCGGGAGTGTCCAAGGCGACCGCGTCGCGGGCGTTGAGCCGGCCCGACATGGTGGCCGCCGGCACGCGCGAACGGGTCACGACAGCAGCCGAAACCATGGGCTTCGAGTTCAACGCGAGCGCCCGGGCCTTGACCACCGGGCGCACCGGACTGATCGGCGTCCTCGTACCCAGCCTCGCCAACCCCTACTTCGCCCCGATCGTCACGGGCGTGCAGCGCGCACTGTCCGAGCAGGGCGACAACATCCTGCTCGCCGTGTCCGAGGGCTCCCAGAGCAGAGAGCGCGAACTGGCGGGCAAACTGGCCTCCCGCGTCGACGGGCTCGTCTTCATCGCGCCGCTCAGTCCGGACCCGGCGATCCGCGCGTTCACTTCGAGGCTTCCGGTCGCCACTGTCGACCGGACAGTGCCCTCGGTACCCGGCGTGCTGATCGACACCCCCGGCGGCGTCGCCGACATCGTGACGCACCTGGCCGGCCTCGGCCACCGGTCCGTCGCGTACGTGGGCGGGCCGGAGGACTCATGGATGGCCGAACGCCGGTGCGCCGCCGTCGAGGAAGCCGCCCGGCGCACCGGAGTCGGCATCAGAGTTCTGGGCCCCGTCCCGCCCCGCATCGATGCGGGCCTGGCCGTCGCCGAGCGCATCGCCGCCGCCCGCGATGTCACCGCCGTGGTGGCGTACAGCAGTTACCTGCTCCTCGGCCTCCATCTGGGCCTGCGCGACGCGGGCGTACGCGTCCCCGAGGACATCAGCCTGGCCGCATCGGACGACCTGACCGCGATCAGCACGGACCGTCCCGACACCACGACGCTCAGGGTGCCCCTCGAAGAGGCCGGCATCGCAGCCGTCCGCCTCCTCCACGACGTAAAGCCTTCCAAGCGGGCCCGACGGCTGCGTATCGCCACCGAGTTGATGGTCGGCCAATCGACGGCGCCGGCGGCCGCTATGCCGTCCGCCGTGGTGCGGGCGGGCGAGTGAGGCGAAGCCTGCGTTCGACTTCACGTGCGTTGTCTTCCACCGCCTGGACTCTTGGACGATCGGGCTGACCAACGGCGGCCGAGCCGGCTTCCGAGCGGCGGCATTCGCCAGCGGCAGGCTCGACTATTGCTGGGCCGATCTGAACAAAGGAGAGATGCGGTCTGCACGGTGGGGTTGGAGGAGGGTCACAGGGCTTCCTCGAGGTCGGCGGCGGTGAGCGTGAAGCCGAAGCACTGGCGGACGTTGTAGACGGTGGCGTCCATGCAGTACGCGGGTGAGGTGGTGGCCACCGCGTCCTCCAGCATCAGCACGTCGTAGCCGAGGTTCGCTGCGTCCATGAGGGTGGCGAGGACGCACTGGTCGGCGTTGACTCCGGCGAAGAGGAGTGTGTCGGCGCGGAGATTGCGCAGGACGCTGTCGAGTTCGGTGTCCTGGAAGCCGCTCATGCGGTACTTGGCGATGTGCAGGTCGCCGGGTGGTGCAAAGAGGGGTGCGGTGATGTCGGCGGACGCGCTGTCGCGCTCCAGGACCCTGGCCCCAGTGGGCAGTTGGGATCCTAGGCCGCTTCCGGTTCCATCCTGGTCGTAGACGTGGAGGACACCGGGCGGGAGGTTCGCGCGGTCGGGGCGGTTGCCCCAGTTGAGCCAGATGACGGGGACGTCGGCCGTCCGGAGGGCGGGGAGGAGCCGCTGGAGTATGGGGATGGGGGCGCGGGCCAGGGACACGTCCACGCCGATCGAGGCCAGCCAGCCGTCGGGCGAGCAGAAGTCGTTCTGCATGTCGATGACGACGATCGCCGTTGAGGTCAGGTCGAACGTCAGGATTTGGGGCTGGGCCTCCACGGTCACGGGGCGGGCCGGGCGTTGCGGGCGGCGGAGGTCGACGTGTGTGACGTCCGCGCGCCAGGAGTTGCGGGAGTTGGGGCCGATCTCATGCATGGGTCAGCTCCAGGAGGGCGTGGTCCGTGCCCGGTGCGCCGATCGCGCAGAGGCCGACCGGGAGGTCGCGGACCCGCAGCCGGGGCATGGTGACGGCGGGCAGCCCGGCGAGCGAGGCAAGGCAGGTGAGGCGGAGGGTTGCGGCTCGTACGGTCTCGACCTCGGCCGGTGTCGCATCGGGGCGGGGAGCCGGGCTGCTCGTGGCGGGGAGAAGGAGCGCAGTACCGGGCGGGAGGGCTTCGCCGATGACCGAACGAGCGGATAGGAGCCCGGAGGTGGCATCACGCACTTCACCCTCCGTGACCAGGCTCCCCCCGGCGAAGCGGGCCTCGATGTCGGCCTCCAGCGCGCCTGGGTGCTTCTCGATCCACTCCCCGTGCGCCGCCCATGCCTCGGCCGCCTGGACGGTACGGAAGGCGAGCAGCCACTCCTCCAGGTGTGGGGCCATGCCTGTGTCGGTCCGTACGAGCTCCAGGCCGATACGGAGGGAAAGCGCCCGGCATGCGGCCTCGAAGGACGCCTGGACCTCGGGTTCGGCGAGCGCGGTGAGGGCGTCGTCGACCAGAAGCGTGGTCATCGGGGCTTCGTCGTCCCGGGGCAGGAGCACCTTCGCCGCTGTACGCAGCAGGGAGGGGTCCCGGGCGAGCAGTCCCGCCGTGTCGAAGGACGGGGCCAGCGGGAGCAGGCCGCCGGTGGGGACGGCTCCGTGGGTGGGGCGCCAGCCGTAGAGGCCGCAGTAGGAGGCGGGGACCCGGATCGAGCCCGCGGTGTCCGTGGCCAGCCCCAGATCCACCCAGCCGCGGGCGACCGCTGCTGCCGGGCCGCTGCTGGAGCCGCCGGTGATCCGACCGGGGGCGGCGGGGTTGACGGGGGTGCCGTAGTGGATGTTGGTCCCGGCGAGACTGAAGGCGAGTTCGTCGGTTTGGGCAATCCCGGCGAGCTGGGCGCCCGCGCCGATCAATACCCCTACTGCGTCGGCATGTCGGTGCTCCATCGGCGCATCGGCCAGCCACTGCGGGTTGCCCCCGCCGATCCGCTGTCCGGCAACAGCGAAGAGGTCCTTGACGGCAGTACGTACACCGGCGAGCGGTCCCTCCTGCGCCCCGGCGACCAGCGGCTCGCCCACGACCCGCCACACCGCGGGGTCCAAAGCCTCGTCCGCCACCGGATCCGGCACCGCGCTGACGTGAGCGGCCGCGATCCGCCAGCCCTCCCCCGTCAGCCGCCACACCTGTGTCTGCATCCCGCGCGACCCTCCGGCCCGCAGCGTTTCGGCGGTCAGTACGGCGACGTCCTCGGCGATGCGCACCTCATGGACGCGCTCGACCGTTCGGGCCGGGGCTCCTCCGCTGCGGCCGCGACGGAAGTCCGAGATGGCCGCATGCCCGGTCAGCACCATGGACCCCTCGGCGCGCACCGTGTCCGGGGAGTCCAGAAACCAGTGGTCGAGGCCCGCCACGTCATTGGCGCCGAGGGCCTGTTCGTACGACCAGAAGGCGTCGAGGAGTTCACTCATCGGGCGGCTCCGAGGACGGCCAGGTCCGCGTCGTCGAGCACCGCGTAGGGGCCGCGCTGGATCAGGTCGGCGAAGCCCTCGTCGGGGGACATGATCGTGAGGGTGTAGAGCCGCTCGGTGGCCGAGGTGTTGGTGATCCGATGCTTGGAGCCGACGGGCAGGACGAGGACATCACCCGGTGCGAGGTCGCGTTCGTGCTCATCGCTGACCGCGCGGCCCTCGCCCGCGAGCACCACGAAGGTCTCCACGGACTCGGAATGCCAGTTGAGCGGCTGGGCGCCGCCCGGCTCCCACACCTCGAAGACGACGGTGGTCGGTGAGCCGTCAGCCGGTCCGGTGAGGACGGCGAGCTTGACCGTGTCGCCTGCGGTGATGTGGTGAGCGTTGATCTCGCTGAGCGGCTTGTGGAGCGGGGGGATGGCCATGGCAGGTGTCCTCGACGTCAGGCGTTCAGGAAGAGGCGGTCAGGCGGAAGGCAGGAAGCGGGCGCATTCGCGCAATGCGGCCGCGTTGTCGGCGATCGCGGTGTCCACGAGTTTGCGGCCGAGTTCGGGGGTGGCTCCGGTGGGGTCGCCGATGACGCCGTTGCCCGTACCGAAGTCGTCGCTCGTCCAGCCGAAGGAGACGGACTTGCCGAAGCCGATGTGCTCGTAGGCGGTCAGATGCTCGGGAACACTCCGCTCGGCCAGCGACATGTCCACAGTCTCCGGATGGAGGTGGAGCATCGCCGCGGTCTCGTGCAGCCCGCCGTGCACCCCCAGACCCCGCTCGCCGGACGGGGACGCGCCGCCCTGGTCCGCGGGGAGCGCGGCGTGCAGCAGGAAGGTGAACAGACCGTATTTGGTGCGGAGTTCACGAAGAGCGACTCCCAGCAGCGCGCTGTTGCCGCCGTGCGCGTTGAGGAACGCGAGCCGCCGGACGGGCCCCGTGGCGAGAGAGCGTCCCAGGTCGTCCAGTACCGCGAAGAGCGTCGAGGCGCTGAGCCACAGCGTCCCGGGCGACCAGGCGTGTTCGTCGGACTTGGCGTACGCGAGGCCCGGCAGCAGCGTGATGTCGCAGCTGTCGGATGCGGCCAGGGCCGCGCCGTCCGCTATCGCCTCCGCCATGAAGTAGTCCGTGGCGACGGGAAGATGGGGCCCGTGCTGCTCGATCGCGCCTACGGGAAGGACGGCCACGGTGTCGGAGGACAGGTCGGTGACCGACGGTCCGCTGAGGTCGGTGAAGCGGGTGAAGGTCATGGTCAGCGCGCTCCCAGGAGGTGGCCGGGGTTGAGGAGCCCCAGCGGGTCGGCGGTACGGGCGGTGGCACGGACGAGGTCGAGGCGCCGGTCGACGTACCAGTTGTGGACGTCATGGACGCCGACGCCCAGCGCCTCCAGGGCGGCGATCCCCTCGTACACGGTGGCTTCGTCCTGGTAGTGCGCCATCAGCATGCCGACGGTCCCCGAGCGCATCCCCTCCAGGTGCAGCACCGTCCCGGGGAAGACGGCCTTGACCGCCGCCGGGTCGCCGAGCAGTACGTCCCCGCCGACCTCCAGGTGGAAGTAGCCGTCCTCGGCCTTCATCAGGTGGTACGTGGGGTGGTTGAAGGAGAGCGAGGAGATGAGGGCGGGACCGTGCGGCGCGGGACGCACCTCCGTCACCCGGCCGCCTTGCTTCTCGATGATCGCCCGAGCATCGTCCTCGGCCCGCTCCTCGATGATCGCGCGGACGCTCAGCGCGGCTGGGTCGAGGGCCGGGTCGGCCTCGAAGGTCTCGACGAGGCCGGGCTCGTCGAGGGAGACCAGGCGCGGGGCGGGCTCCAGACGCACGAGGTCGGAGAGTGCGGCGGTGGCGGAGGTCCAGGTGTCGAAGGAGGCGAAGAGGCCGGTCCAGTCGTGGGCCGGCTGGAGGGCGACGGTCGCGGTCGTGGTGATGCCGGTGGTGCCGTAGGCGTGGATGTACGGGAGTGCTTCCTCGCCGCGTACGGTGAAGGGCTCGGCCTCCGCTGTGCACGGGACGACGGTCAACTCTCGTACAAAACCGTGCCCGTTGGTGCCGTTGGCGAGCGATCCCGTGCCGCCGTTCCCACCGGAGAGGAAGCCGCCGAGCGATGTCCCGAAGGTGGAGGGGAACATCCACAGCTCCTGGCCCAGCGTGCGCGCATGCGCCTCCAGGTCGGACATCTTCGCGCCCGCCTCGGCCCTGATCCACCCGTTGCCCGCGCCCAGGATGCGTCCGCATCCGGTGAGGTCGAGAACGGCGCCGCCGTGCAGCGGGATCGCCTGGCCGTAGTTGCCGGTGCCCTTGCCGCGCGGGGTGAGCGGGATGCGCAGGCGATGGGCGAGGGCGACGAGGGACTGGATCTGCTCGTACGAGGACGGGCGCAACACCACCTCGGCGCGACCGGCGGGGAGCTTGGCGGCGAGGATCGGCGACATGTGCGCCCAGTCACGGGACGCCTTGTCGAGGGCGGAGTCCTCGCGTACGACGGCCTCCTCGCCCAGTAGTGCGACGGCCTCCGCGCAGAATTCCTCGATGCCGGGGGTGCGGTGCGTGGCACCTGGTCCGGCACCCAACATCGCGTCGTCCGTGACCAGTTCGGTCATCCGGCGCAGTTCGGCAGCGGAGAGGGTCGTGCCCTTGGGGTCGACGGCCATCACTTCATTCCGATCTTGGTGTCGATGAATTCGTTGGTCGCCAGGTCGTCGGCGCTCAGCCCGGCCGGGATCTTGACGCCGCCCTTGGTGAGGATCGGCCCGAAGGTCTTCAGGGAGTCGGCGACCCGCTTCTTGTCGAAGCTCGCGATCGATCCGTCGACCTCGTTGCCGAGGATGCCGAGCTTGACCATCTCCTTGGCGGCGTACTGGCCGGTGCCCTTGGAATAGACCCAGCTCGTGCCGTACTGCTTGACGATGTCGTCGATGAGTGTCACCGCGGTGTCCGGTGCGGCGGCGAAGTCGGCGGCCGACTGCTGGATGACGGGGACCAGCTTCTTCAGGCAGGGGCTGAGTTTCTTCAGCGCGCCGGTGCGGACGGAGAGCGCCTGCGGGTAGACGGTGTAGCCGGCATCGGACAGCAGCTGGAACCTGACCGGCTTCTTCCAGGCGGCGATCTCATGCTCGTAGAGGTAAGGTTCCGCGGTCGCGAAGCCCTGCTGCGCGATGGAGGGGTCGGCGACGAAACGGGACGGCGCACTGTCGTAACTCCCGTCCAGCTGGCTCTTCTTGATGAGCCCCTTCGCCACCAGCATCGGGGCGAAGACCTCGCCGTCGCGGTACACGACCTTGGCGCCGCTCCTGCCGATGTCGGCGACGGTCTTCCAGCCCGGGTGGGTCTTGGGGTCCCACATCAGGACCTGCGGACTCTTCTTCATCAGCGCGGCGACCGCGGTGACGGGCTGCTTGCCGGCCGCCTGGATGGCGCTGTCGGTGGTGACCATGCCGAGGGTGATGGACTGGTCGATGTACATCTCCGAGGCGGGGCTCTGGAACCCGACGGCCGAACCGCCCGCCCGTACCTGGATCTTGACGCCGGTGTCCTTGCCGCCGATGACGAGGGGGCCGGTGACCCGCTTCTTGTCGGTGTCGACGGTGTAGCCGGGGCCGACGAGGTTGTAGACCGGGCCGTGTTCGGCCTCGGGCTCCCAGTCGGCCTGGACGACGACGGTGGCGGGACAGACCGTGTCGAGGCGCTGGGCGGCGGGGGCGGGCTTGAGGTCGGCGGACGAACCGGCGGCGGTGGTTGCGCCGGCGCCGCAGCCGGTGGCGGCGAGAAGAAGCGAGGCGCTCAGTCCCGCAACAAGGCTTCTTCTGACGGCAATTGGCATGGCTGTCTCCCGGAAGGGGCTCTGACGAGGAAGCGGAGAGGGGGTGGGGCCGGCTCAGCTGCGGCCGGACGCGTGCCAGGAACCGATGGCGAGGCGGGACAGGAGTGTGAAGAGCGCGAAGACGGCGACCCCGAAGAGGGAGGCGAGGATGATCGCGGCGAAGAGGTCCTCGGACTGGAGGCGTGAGCGGTAGACATCGAGGAGGGTGCCGATGCCGGGCGCGCCCTGCTTGAAGAACATGTCACCGACGATCGCGCCGATGACGGAGAGCCCGGAGGAGGTACGCAGCCCGGTGAAGATGGCGGGGAGCGCTGCGGGCAGTTCGAGCTTGCGCAGGCGGTCGCGGCGGCTCGCCTTCTGGAGGGTGAAGAGGTCGTGGTGTGCGCGGTCCACGGACTGCAGTCCGAAGAGGGTGTTCGCGATCAACGGGAAGAGGGCGATGAGGACGCAGACGATGACCCGGCTGGTGAAGCCGAAGCCGAACCAGAGGCCGATGAGGGGGACGATGGCGAGGATCGGGACGGTCTGCAGGATGACGGCGTACGGATAGAGGGAGCGCTCCAGCCAGCGGGCGCGGCTCATCACGACGGCCCCGGTGATGCCGAGGGCGGCGGCGATGGCGAGCCCGGCGAGAGCGACCTGCGCGGTGAGGGCGAGGGCCTGAAGCATGGACTGCAGGTGGGTCCAGTCGAGGACGGCGACCTGGAGGACCTGGTGCGGGGGCGGTACGAGGAAGCGGCGGGCGGGGGGGAGGAGCAGGTAACTCACCGCGTACCAGAGGCCGATGGCGACGACGAGCGAGCCGATGGGGGCGAGCAGGGCGACGGGGCTGCGGCGGGTGCGGACGGGCGCCTCGGCGGCCGGGAAAGTCTCGGCTGTGGCACCGGCGGCAGCATCGGACTGGCGCCCGGAGGCCTTCCCCTCGTGGGCCGGAGCGGCAGCGCTCGAACCGGTGACGACCGGCTCGGAGGCGGCAGACGGTTCACCGCTCGAGCCGACTGTGACCGAAGCGGCAGGGGTCGCGTGGGCAGTCGGCACGTCGGCGGCCGGGGTGTTCATGGTCACTGGGCGTCTCCTCGCAGGGCTGCGGAGACCGCGCCCGCGATCGCGGCGAACTCCGGTTCGTAACGGAGCGATGCAGGCCTGGGGTGAGCGAACGGCACCTCGAACTCGGCGGTGATACGTCCAGGTCGGGCCGACATCACCACGACCCGGTTGGCCAGGAACACCGCCTCGGTCACCGAGTGTGTGATGAAGAGACCCGCGAAACCCGTCTCCGCGAAGATCCGCTGGAGCTCCTCCTGCATACGAAGCCGAGTCATCTCGTCCAGCGCGCCGAAGGGTTCGTCGAAGAGGAAGAGCGCGGGGCGCAACATCAGCGCGCGGGCCAGCGAGACCCGCATCCGCATCCCGCCCGAGAGCTGTCCCGGCAGCTGCTTCTCGAAGCCGTCGAGGCCGACGAGACGGATAGCGTCCATGGCGCGCTCGTGCCGTTCGTTCTTGGGGCGGCCGGCCAGTTCGGCCGGCAGCGCCACATTGGCGAGGACGCTGCGCCAGGGCAGCAGGGTGGCGTCCTGGAAGACGTAACCGACGTCCCCGCCCGGGGTGTCGATCTCCCCCGCACTGGGGGCATCCAGCCCAGAGGCGAGCCGCAGCAGTGTGGACTTCCCGCATCCGGAAGGGCCCACGACCGCCACGAACTCCCCGGCCCCGACGCGGAGATCCACACCCGAGAGCGCGGTGGTCCCGCTGTCGAAACGCTTGTCGACGGCTGCGAAACTCAGCGCCGTCTGCACTGCTGTCGCCACGTCGGCTCCTTCCGTCAGGACTGTGATGCGTTCACTGATGTTCGTAGCATCAACATTCATTGTTTCGCGAGGATGTCTCGGGCGTTTACGCCCTGGACCAGTCAGAGCGCTTCGCGGATCACCGTGGTACGGCTCACCGCTCGCCCGCCCTTGAAGACAATCCGGTCCGGGTACGAGGCCCCGACGGCCCCGGAGAGCGTGTCGGCCCGTACGGCGAGGAGGTCGGCGATCGCACCCTCGTACGGCCCTGCGGCGGGCAGCCCGAGAACCGTGCGGGCGCCGGCGGTCACCGCATGGACGGCCTCGCGCAGCGTCAAGTGACCTGCCGTGACGAGGAGTCCGGCGGTCTCCAGCGGGTCGCCCCTGCCCACCGGGTTGAAGGGGTCGCGGATGTTGTCGCCGCCCCCGGCGAGGGGCACGCCCGCATCCAGGAGGGCGCGTACGGCGGTCAGACCGCGCGGGGTGCGGGCAGGGGTATCGCGGCCCTGGAGGTAAAGGTTGGTGAGCGGCAGTGCGACGACCCCGATCCGGGATGCAGCCGCCTCCTTGGCGATCCGGGCGGCCTCGGCAGGGTCCAGGCCGCCCAGCCCCACGCAGTGACTGGCGGTCGCGCCGTGGGCGAAGCCCCGGTCCCGTACCGCCTGGGCGAGCAGCAGCAGATCCTTCGGGTCCGGACGGAGATGCTCGTCCGCATGCAGATCGACACCGACGCCATGCCGCTCGGCGATGGTCAGGGCCCGGGCGACAGCGGCCTGCGGGTCGTCGGAGAGGTGCGGGCAGCCACCGAGCAGGTCGGCCCCCAACTCGAGCGCCTGGTTGAGGACTTCGTCGGGCGCCTCGACGTGCAGTACGGCGATCTGCAGCGCGACCCGCTCACTCAGCTCCGCGCGCAGCCGCAGCAGCGCCCGCAGCCCTCGGAGCGGATCGGGGCCGGGCAGGACGTCGGCGTGGGTGCGGACGGCAGTCGCACCATTGGCGACCAACTCGTCCAGGGCATGGCGGGCTCTGACCAGCACGCCCTCCTCCGTCACCTGCTCCGCATAGCCGTGCCAGGCGGCGACCGCCCCCGGCAGGTCGCAGGGCGGTGCACCGGCCAGGTCCCACGTGAGGGCCTTGTCGAGGTGGGCGTGGGGTTCGGCGGGGGCGGCCAGCAGCAGGAAGCCGGAGAGGTCCATCTCCTCACCGGCGGAGGGGAGTTGACCGGCCCGCGCAACGGCCGAAACCCGCCCGTCCTCGATCAGTACGTCCCGGACCTGCCCTTCGGGCAGCCGCGCCCCGCGCAGCAGCAGTGCCGTCGCCGTCATCGCACGTCCCCGTTCTCCGGTGCGGTGAGTACCGCGAAGCCATCGAAGGCGTGCCACATCGCGGGCGCGCCGAACATGTCCTGGCGACGGACCGGGCGGGTTCGTCGGCGTACCACCTGGTCGAAAGCCTCGGCGACCCGCCCCACGAAGTAATGGCCCTCACGGTGGCGGAGGTTGTGTCCCAACAGGGCTGTTCTGACCGGAAGCTCGGCCAGTCGCCGAGTCGATGCAGCGAATGCGGGCACATCGGCGCCCGGCACGTGGGCGAAGAAGGTGCCGCTGATCAGGGTGTCGCCGGCGAGGAGCTGGCCGCTCCCGGGCTCCCAGAGGCAGATGCCGTCGGGCGAGTGCCCGGGGGTATGCAGGACGTGCAGCCTCCGGCCGCCCAGATCGAGCTGCTCCCCTTCCCTGAGCAGCCGGGTCGGGCGCACCGCGTCGATACGCCACTGGGTCAGTTCGGGGACGGGCCGCACCTCGATCCGCGAGTCGGTCAGGAAGAAGCCCTCGGCGGAGAGTGCGCTCAGCTCGATGTAGCGCTGTCGCATGTCCTGGGCTATGTGCCCGTACGTCTCGAGCCACTCGCGCGGCGCGGGCTCGCCGTGCAGGTCTGCGCCCGCCTCGTGGACGGCGAAGTCCTTGGCCTCGCCCACAAGCGAGGCGTTGCCACCCCGGTGGTCGTAGTGGTGGTGGGAGTTGACGACGAGCAGCGGCAGCGAGGTCAGCGCGCGCACCTCGCGCCCGATGTCCCCGATACCCATCCCGGTGTCGTACAGCAGGGCGAGGTCGTCGCCCACGACGAGATAGCTGTTGACGTGCCCGGGCTCGGCGATGAGGAAGGTCCCGGGTCCGGTCTCCCGTACCGAGAACCAGTCGCGCCCGCTCATGCGCCGATGCCGTGGTAGTGGCGGGCGTGGTGGACGAGAGCGCCGGCCCCGCCTCGGCCGGGGATGATCTCGTCGATCTCGGCGATCAGCAGCACGTGGTCCCCGGCCGCCACCTCTTCCCGTACCCGGCACAGAACGGCGTACGCGCTCTGCGCGAGCAGCAGCGGCACACCCCCCGCTCCCGTCGTCCACTCCAGCCCGGCGAACCGGTCGACGGTCGGATCGGCGAACCGCCGCGAGACGGCTTCACCTTCCGCGGCAAGGATGTTGAGGGCGAGCCTGCCGCCGTCCCGGAGCAGCGGCAGGGTGCGGCTGCCGCGCTGGACACCGATCGCGATCAACTGCGGCGCGCGGCTGAGGCTCATCACGGCGGTGCTGGTGAATCCGGCAGGTGTGCCATCGGCCGCGGCGGCGGTCACGACGCAGACGCCGCCCGCGAGGGCGGCCATGGCATCGAGGAACCCGGCCGTGGCGGGTCGGTCGGCGGTGGTCGCGGTCATTCGGGCTCCTCGCCTAGAATGTTCGTCACATCAACATTGAGCGTAAGAGACATGTGTTTCGCGGGAGTAAATCCCACTCCGAAGTAACGGCTTAGGATTTCCGCCATGGCAGACCGCCCCACCGAAACCCCCGCCGATCCGGACCAGCAGCTCGGCAACGCGATCCGTCGGCTACGCAAGAAGCGCGGCCTCACCCTTGTCCAACTCGCGGGCAGCGCAGGCCTTTCGCACCCCTTCCTCAGTCAGCTGGAACGCGGGCTGACCCGCCCGAGCATGCCCTCGCTGCACCGGATCGCCCAGGCGCTCGGCACCACCCAACAGGCCCTGTTGGCGCACTCGGCAACCTTCCCCGCCGACATCCATGTCGTACGGGAAGGGACCGGCACCCCCGTCGCCAACAGCGGCGGCTCGGCCCGGATGCTCGGAGCACCCCAATTCGCCGTCCATCCGGTCGAATACACGGGAGGACCCACCGACTTCGAGGAGTACTACGACCACCCGGGCGATGAGTTCCTCTATGTGACACACGGCGCGATCGAGGTCGACCTACTGGGCCCCGGCGGCCGCGAACTGCACCGCCTCCACGCCGGTGACAGCCTGCTCTACCCAGGCGGAACCCCGCACCGCTGGCGGGTTCTGGAGGATCAGGACCCCTCCGGGGTGCACATCCTCACCGTGCAGAACGCCCCTCGCTAGAACGCCGAGCAAAGAGCGACAGTTGTAGAGGTCGTTCAGCCGGCTCGACGACGGACCTGCGCTATGGGACGTATTCCGCCGGGGTGGTGGGCGTCGGCCGAGTCTGCATCTCTGCCTCTGTCTCGCCGTCCGCCGTGGGTGCCGGGCGGGTCCGGTTGAGGGCCAGGTTCAGCCCGAAGGCGATCAGGGTCGCGCTCGTCACCGGTGAGCCCAGCACGATGCGCACACCGTCCGGGAAACGGGAGTAGAGGTCCGGTGCCACGTCGGGGCGCGGTCAGTTCGAACTGCACTACAACACCCACCGGCCCCACCAGGCAATGCAGCAAGCAGCGCCCCTGCGCACCGTCCCCGAACCGCTCCCTCGCACACAGATCGACCACCTCGACGTACACCGAACAGACCGCCTCGGCGGAGTCCTCCACGAATACCGGAACGCCGCCTGAACTGCACGGATGGGGTTTTCGGCAGGCGCAAAGTCGACGGCGGCATGGGCACCATCGCCACGATTCGACGCCCAGATCCGTGTCCTGCCAAACGACTCCACCGAACAGGCCGGTGAACAGGCCGGCCGTCGACTCCTCTCGGAGGGCGAACTGCCGACCGCCGTGGTGGCGTTCAACGACCGCAGCGCGATCGGCGTCCTGACCACCCTGCGCGCGGCCGGCGTCCAGGTGCCGGGCCGGGTCTCCGTCGCCGGCTACGACGCCCTGTCCCGGCTGAGCTGCTTCAACCTCACCACCGTCAGCCAGAACCCAGGAACAATCCACCCAGGCGGTGCGCAGTCGAGCGCCTGGACGGCGGCCGTACCAGTGCCCGCGAGGCGGTGCTCCGTCCGCGCCTGGTCATACGGGAATCCACAGCCGCAGTTCACCGGTGACCATGCGTAGCTGGAAGGGTTGTTCGTCGGGCACTGAGGCCTGGCCAGGACTGTGCCGCCGCCGGTGGAGAACGGGCTGACGTCGACGACGGTGGAGGAGAAGGCCACGGCCGGCGGCGTCCCTCGGTGCGGTCGGAACGCCGGGCCCACCAGACCATGAACACCGCCGCCACGGCGTAAGCCAGTTCGCTGAGCAGGACTACCCAGGTGTTGCTGAGGTCCCGCTGGAGGCCGTTACCGATCTGCGGGGCGAAGACCGGGACTTCCCGCGGATCGGGTGTGCCGAGGCAGTCAAGGACGAGGGACGCGGGGTGCTTCGTTCGCCGTTCAGGGCAGGAAATCCCGCCCCTGTCAGCAAGCACGGTCAGGGCTGGGGGACCGTCCTGGACGACGCGGCCGTTGTGGCGGTGGGCTCGGGTGTGGTGGCGACGGCGCCCTCCGCGTCGACGGGCAGCCGGCGCTGGGCGCGGCCCAGGCAGATCAGGACCAGGACCATCGCCGCCGGACAGACCGCGAAGATCACGAATGCGCCCCGGGCGCCGAGGCCCGTGTCGAGCAGTACTCCGCCTAGCCAGGGGCCGATCATCGCGCCGACCTTGGCCACCGAAGAGGCCCAGGCTGCCCCGTTGGCGCGAACGGCCGTCGGGTAGAAGGTGCCGGCGATACTGGTGATGCCGCCGTGACCACCGTTGATGAACATCTTGGCCGAGATGACGACCACCACATACACGGTCGGAGCGAGGGCTCCCAGGCCGAGAGTGAGCATGCAGACGACGGCGGCCAGCGGCATCCACAGGATGACGCCGGCGCCCTTCCGGTCGACGAAACGGCTGATCGCGAGCTGCCCGAAGGCTCCCGCCACGCTGGCCGCCGCCGCGATGGTGGCCGCAGCGTCGACGCTGAACCCCATCCCCTCGTTGATCATCGGCGTCCAGAAGACCATGAAGTAGATCAGGGCGGAGGACAGCAGGTACACCAGCCACAGCAGGGGGGTGATACGGGCCAGCGGGCCGCGGAAGAGGGCTGCCAGAGTGAATCCCTTGACTGCGGACTGCTGCTGGTGGTCGCCGGTGGTGAAGCGGGTGCCCTGTGCCAGGTCGAGGCCCGGCTGGAGGCGATGCAGGATGCGGGCGATCCGCTCGTCGCTGCCGCCGCGGGCTCGTACCGCGAGGAACTTCACCGACTCCGGGACGCATATCCACACCGCCACGACGGTGAGCAGGGAGCAGACCCCGCCCAGCACGAAGACGGAGCGCCAACCGTGGTCGGGGACCAGGAGGTTGGACAGCGGGCCGCCCGCGGCACCGCCGAGGGTGTAGCCGACCATGATGATCGACACTCCGGTGACACGGAACCGCCTGGGCGCATACTCGGCGGACAGCGCCCAGGTCAGCGGCAGCACACCGCCGAGGAACAGCCCGGACACGAAGCGCAGGGCGAACAGGTGGGCATAGGTGTCGGCGTAGGCGAAGGCCAGCATGAAGATGCCGAAGCCGACTACGCAGGCGAGGATGGCTGGCCTGCGGCCGATGCGGTCTGCGACGTATCCCATGATCAACGCGCCGATCATGGTGCCGAACAGGCCGACCGTCCCCAGGGTCCCGATCTGGGTCTCGGTGAGGTGGAAGTCCTTCTTGATGTAGGTGGCGGCGAAGGACAGTATCTGGAAGTCGAAGCCGTCGAGGAACGTGATGAGGCAGCAGACCGCGTACATCGCGATCCAGCGGCGCGTGGCGGGCTGCCGCTCCACGATCGGGGCGAGTTCGACGACCGGGGGCTGCGCTCTCATTGGGAACTCCTCGCCGTTGAGGGGTGGTGAACGGACGTGGACACGGGGGCGGATGCCAGGGCTGAGACCGGTTGGATGGTCACCGTGCCCGTGTCGGCGTCGAGGGTGACGCGGTCGCCGGTCCGGATGACGGTGAGCGGGTCGGCGTCGAGGTCGGTCAGGGTCGGGACCCGCGTGACGACCGCGCCGAGCGCCGCCTTCGAGGTCACCTTCACGAAGATCATGCCGAGGGGTGCGGTGCCCGCGAGGCGGGTCGCCTGGAAGAAGCCGGACCAGCCGGATGAGCCCTTGGCGCCGGGGAAGACCAGGATCCGGCCCGCGAAGGACTGGCCGTACAGCGGGTGGCGGCGCTCGATGATGACCCCGCGGGCCGGGTCGATGCCGCCCCAGCCGGAGACCGTCGCCGACGAGACGAGTGCCTCGCCCTCGGCGATCCCGGGGACGACCGTGCGTCCGTGGAGCACAACAGGCCTCTGTGTCACCGCAGTTCCCCCTTCCCATTCCGTCTGGTTCACCGCAGTTCTCCCTGCCAGCGGCCGGTGACGGCGGCCTCGACGCAGTCGGCGAGCGTCCCGAACCACGCCTCGATGCCGAGGATCGCGGGCAGGTAGTGGGCTTGTTTGGCCGAGTCGGTCGCGAACACCCTGGTGCCGGGCGGCGCGGTGCGGGACATGGCGGGGCAGGAGTCGGTCATGACCCTGGCGCCGGCCGCCTCGATGACCGCGGTCCAGCCGTTGCGGTCGGCGGTGGTACGCAGGGCACGCGGCACCATGAGCCACAGCTGCGTACCGGAGTTGAGGCGTCTGCCCTCCAGGAGGCGGGCGGTGTCGCGGACCTGGTCGAGTGAGGCGTGCGGGCAGCCGAGGAGGACGAAGTCGACATCGGTGCTGGTGCCTTGGGAGTTGAGGTCCTCGTAGACGGCGCGGCGTTCGTCCGCGCCGTAGGACACGGCTTCGGGGATCGCGGCATCGGCGAACGCCGATTCCAGAGTGGGGGCCTCCGGGGTGATACCCGGCAGGTGGAAGATCTCGACGCCGCCCGAGGAGGCCGCGGCCGCACCGAAGTGCTTGAGGTCGAGGAGGTCGGGCTGCCCCAGATCCCCGCTGATGACGGGGCGTTCCTCCTGGACGAGGTCACCCGCGAAGTAGCCGAGCATGCCCCAGTCGAGGGCGCCGGTGACGCGGGTGCGGACCTTGATGTGGTGGGTGCCCAGGCGGTTGGCGCTGCGGTGGTTTCCCCAGCAGGGGATGCGCCCGGTGAGCGAAGCGGCTCCCGTGGAAGCGGTGCCCTCGCAGTTGGTGCGGGCGCCGAGCACGGAGTTGGCGTAGACGACGGCCGAGGATTCCATCCAGGCGACGTGCTCCCCTCGTACGGGGATGTTGCCGACCTGGTAGGGCGTGCAGGTGGCGAGGATGTTGACGCCTTTGCGGCCGTAGAACGACTCGGCGTCCGACTGGAGTTGCACCAGGTCGTGGGTGGGGTGCGGGGCGATGCCCGCGGCGTCGGGGCCGAAACTCTGCTGGAGCTGGCAGGTGGGGACGCGCATGTCGGGGATGGTGAAGTCGCCGTCGCTGTCCAGGTTGAGGACGGCGTACGCCTTGTCCCAGCCGCCTTCGGCCACCAGGCGTGCCTTGGCGGGCGAGGGTTGGGTCATGGTGCCGGCGACGTTGCGTACGTCGCAGAGGTGCTCGGCGTCGAGAGCCTGTCCATAGCGGACCAAGAGGTCCATGGCCGCGGCGACCGCGGGTCCTTCGGCGCCGTCGAGCATGGCCTTGTCGGAGTCGGTGAGGTTCATACGGGACGGCTTTCGTCGGCGGGGCCTCGATCGAGGGGGTGGTGGCCGGCCGGGGCGGGCGGCGCGCTCGGGACTTCCCGCGCAGGCCTGGCTTCGGCTTCGGCCGATGGGGGCGGGGTGAGGACCGCACCCTGCTGCAGGGGGCGGACGGTGCGCCGGTAGACGGAGAGCCAGCCGGTGACCGGTTCGGGTGCGACGGTGGCGCGGGCACCGTCGGCGTCGCGCCGGGCGAGTTCCGCCTCCGGGACGAGGAGGTCGATGCGCCGGGTTGCCAGGTCGACGCGGATGGTGTCGCCGTCGCGGACGAGGGCGAGCGGACCTCCTTCGGCGGCTTCCGGGGACACCTCCCCGACCACGATGCCCTTGTTGACCAGGCCGGAGAGCTGGCCGTCGGTGACCACCGCGACCTTGCCGGTCAGCCCCGCCCCGTCGAGGGCGAAGACGGGCCGTGAGGCCATGCCCATGCCGGGGGTGCCCTTGGGTCCGAGGCCTCTCAGGACGAGCACCTGGCCCGGCAGTACCTCGCCGTCCCGCAGCCCGTCGAGGGCAGTCGTCGGGGTCTCGTAGACCTTGGCCGGACCGGTGAACGCCCCGGGGCGATCCTCGTCGACGGAGAGTTTGACGATGCCGGTCGCGGGGGCCAGGGAGCCGCGCACGAGCACGATGGTGGGGCGGGAGCCGAGCGGGCGCTCCCGGCTGCGGATGACCTCCGGCCCGGTGACGGGATGGCGGGCGCTCTCCTCGCCGAGGGTGTGTCCGGACACGGTGGGCGCGTCGCGGTGGAGCAGGTCGCCGAGCTGCCGGATGACCGCGAGGGCTCCCCCGGCCGCCTCGAACTCCTCGATGGAATGCGGCCCGTTGGGGCGCACCGCAGCCAACAGCGGTACCCGGTCGGCCAGTTCCTCGTACAGGCCGTAGACGTCGATGCCGGTCTCGGCCTCCTCGGCGACGGCCTGGAGGTGCTTGACGGAGTTGATCGAGGCGCTGAGGGCCAGCATCACCGTGACGGCGTTCTCGAACGCCTCGCGGGTGAGCAGGGCGCGCGGGCGGACGTCCTCACGTACGAGGTCGACGATCCGGCGGCCCGCCGCACGCACGTCCTCCCACATCCGGGGGCTGTTCGCCTGCACGGGCGTCGACCCGGGCAGGGCGAGACCGAGGGCCTCACAGGCGATGTGCATCGAGTTGGCGGTGCCCATCCCCGCGCAGACTCCCGGTCCGGCGACGGCGTTCTCGCTCATGCCGGTCAGTTCGTCGAGGCCGAGGCGGCCCTGTGCGTGGTGGCCCGCGGCGAGGAACACGTCCTCGATGTCGCAGTGGCGGCCCGCGAAGGTGCCGCAGGGCTGGTAGCCGCAGCCGACGACGAGTGAGGGCAGATCCAGGCGGGCGGCGGCCATCAGCTGGCCCGGCGCGGTCTTGTCACAGGAGGCCAGGCACAGCATGCCGTCGAGTTGGGCGCCTTCCACGGCCGCCTCGATGTCATGGGCGATCAGGTCGCGGGCGGAGAGGATGTAGCCGCCTCGGCCGCCCACGCTGTGGATGAAGTCACTCGGGGCGACGGTGCGTATTTCGAAGCCGATGCCTCCGGCGTCCGCGATCGCCTGTTTGGCGGCGACGGCGATCTCGTCGAGATGGCTGTAGCAGGAGGCGAGCTGGGACGACGAGTTGACGATGGCGATCTTCGGTTTGACCATGTCCTCGTCGGTGAGGCCGAGCGCGCGCCACTGGGCGCGGCGGACGGCCCAAGGGGAGGTTCCGGGGCGGTAGTTGCTACGCAGTCCGGTGGATCGCAGCTCGGTGGTGGAATCGGTCATGGCGAAGGGCCCTCAGCTCTCTACGTTGGCGGCAACGCGGGCCCGCAACACGGTGGGGTCGACGGTGTGCACGCTGCCTTCGGGTCCTGCCAGGTCCAGGGCGTGCGCCGCACCCGCCCCCATGGCTGCGCAGGGCCCCATCACGCGGACGCTGGAGAGGGCGGCCGCGTCACCGTCCGCGCAGCGGCCCGCGGCGACGAGGTTGTCGCAGTCGGGAGAGAGGAGGGAGCGCAGCGGCACATAGTGCACATGGTCCGCGTCGAACGTCTCCCAGACGTAGCCGTCGGCCCGGTCGTGCAGTTCGACGGGCCAGGCGGTGCGGGCGACCGCGTCCTCGAAGCGGATGCCGCTGCGCACCTCGTCGAGGGACAGCTGGTGGACGCCCTTGATCCAGCGGGTCTGCCGGCGGCCGGGGAGTCCATAGGCGCGGACCCTGGCGTCGCCGAACGCCTTGGGGAACTCGGTGCGCAGGAACTCCACCACACGGTCGGCCTGTTCGCGGCCTTCCAGCTGGGCCGCGGAGCTCGCGACGGGGTCGAGGGGCGCGGGAATGTGCGTCATGTTGAGGACGGCGGTGCCCCGGCCGGGGAAGAAGAAGGCGAGGCCGTCGCGGCGCGGCAGTCCGTAGGCGGCGGCCTTCGCGGCGACGTGTGCGGCGAGTTCGTCACGGCCCGGCTGGTGCTCCTCGTGGAGGTGTTCGAGGACGAGCTGCTGCGAGCCGTAGATGGTGCGCTCGGGAAGCCGGCAGGGCAGGCCCGCTTCCCAGGCGAGGGCGGCGTCGCCGGTCGCATCGACGAAGCCGGACGCAGTGACGCGGACGGCGCCGTGCCGGGTGGCGAAGGAAATGGCCTCGATCCGGCGGCCCGGACGCTCCACCTCGGTGATGCCCGCGCCGAGTACGACCCTGATGCCCAGGTCGTGGACGGTGCGTTCCACCCAGCGGCCCAGGGCCACCTCGTCATAGTTGACGGTGAGCGTGTGTCCGCGGTTGTAGTGCAAGTCACCGGTCTTGTCGAGATCGGTGAGGATGCCGTCGAAGATGCCGTGGGTCAGCTGGTGGTAGTCCGGGCCGTTGCCGAAGACTCCGCAGAACAGGCCGATGAGGGAGTTCACCATCTGGCCGCCGAGCAATGGCAGCGAGTCGACGAGTACGACGTCGCGGCCGAGCCTGGCGGCTTCGACGGCGGCCGAGAGACCGGAAACTCCGGCGCCCACGACACACAGGTCGGCGGTGAGTTCGTGGGGTGCGGTGCCGGGTGACTTGGTGACGGTGTGGATCTCGAGTTCGGTGAGGGCGTGCGGCATCAGCGACTCCGTGCAGCGCGATGAGACGGGGCGAAGCGGGTGCGGCCCGGCTGGTCAGGGCCTGCGCCGCACAGTAGGAGAGCCTTTCGGCCTACGGGAACGCCCTGGTCAATAAGGTGTTCGACTGAGGGGTATCAATGGCGTTTATCGTCGTGGGCCGAGACGGTCGTGGGCCGGGAAGCCGGAAGGGGGCCGGCTCAGGGAACGAGCGCGGGAAGTCGGTCCGCAGCCCTGCGCACCAGGGAGCGCAGCCACATGTGGGCCGGGTCCTGGTCATGGCTGGAGTCCCACCACAGGCGCTCGTCGAGCGGTTCAAGGGCTGTGGGGCACTCGAGGGTACGCAGGCCCGCGTCCTCGGACAGGGTCGCGGCGAGTCGGGCAGGGACCAGCGCCACGCGGCATGTGCCCGCGATGAAGTCGGGTACGGCCCGGTAACTCTCCACCCGGACGGCGATATGGGGACGGATACCGAGCGCGCTGAGTTGCCGGGTGGCGGGCGCCGCGGACGGGTACCCGTCGTCGCGGTGATAGGGCACCACCCAGGGTTGCCCGGCGAGTTCGTCCGTATCGAAGCGGTCCGCCGCCGCCAACGGATGCTCCGCCGCGACCAGGCATACCCACCGGTCCCGGAACAGTGGGGCCGATGCGGCTCCGGGCACCTGGAAATGGCCGAGCGCGGGCGATATGACGCCGTCCACGAGACGTAGCGTGTCGGTGGCATCCCCGCCGATCACCTCCCTGACCAGTTGCATGTGCAAGGAGCAGCTCGGGGCTTCACCGGCCAGCAGTCGAGACAGGTGCGGGCCGATCACTGTCGCCGGATAGTCGGCCATCAGCAGAGTGAACTCCCGGCGCGAGGTGGCCGGTTCGAAGGCGCTCCCGGTCGCGAAGAGGCGCTCGGTCGCCGCGCACACCGTCTCCACTTGTCCGGCCAGTTGCACGGCCAGGGGCGTGAGTACGTAGGCGCCCTGGGTGCGTACGAGCAGTTCGTCGCCGAAGTGCCGTCGCAGCCGGGACAGCGCGGCGCTGACGGCGGGCTGGGTGACACCGAGGCCGCGGGCGGCGCGGGTGACGTTGCGCTCGCGAAACAGTGCCCTCATGGTGACCAGGAGGTTCAGGTCCAGGTTGGCCAGGTGGGCGGAGGGGCGGGTACGGGATTCGGTGGCGGGTCCAGTGGTGGGTTCAGTCATGGTGGGGCGGAGATTGCCCTGGACGACGGTGCGGCGGCAAGGGGACTTTCGCCGGCCGGAAGCCCCCTCGCCAGGTCACCCGTGTCGGGCTCAGGTCCGTGGCCGCCCCATCCCACCGCCCTCCACGGTCAGAATGTGGCCGGAGATCCAGCGGGCCTTGCCGCTGGCGAGGAAAAGGGCGGCGTAGGCCGGGTCCCACGGGGTGCCCTCGGTGCCGAGGACGATGGAGCCGCAGCGGGCCTCGCGCGCCTCGGCGGGAATGTTGCGGGCCGCCATCGCGGACCAGATGGCGCCGATCTGGACGCAGTTGACGCGGATGCCGCGCGGGCCGAGCGAGGCGGCGGCGCCCTTGGTGAGGTTCTCCAGGCCCGCCTTGGCGACGCTGTAGACCATGCCGGGGCCGGGGCTGCGCGCACCGACGGAGGAGATGTTGACGATGGCGGCGCCCTCGCCCATGACCCGCTCGGCGTGCCGGGTCATCAGCCAGGCCGACTTCAGGTTGACGTCCATGAGCCGGTCCCAGTCGTCGCTCTCGACATCGAAGATGCCGGAACGCTCCCCCGAGGCCACGTTGTTGACGAGGATGTCCAGCCCGCCGCCTGCCCGCACGGTGTCCTCGACCGCACGGCGGCAGTCGTCGTCACTGGTGGCGTCGGCGTCGATCCGGAAGGCTTCGCCGCCCGCCTTCAGCACGGCCTCGACGGTGCGGTCCGCCGCCTGCGGGTCGCGGTCGAGCACCGCGACGGCGGCTCCGTGCCGGGCGAAGACGCGGGCGACGGCGTATCCGACGCCGCCTTCGGGGCCGGTGAGTCCGGCCCCTGTCACCAGGGCGGTGCGGCCGGCGAGCCATTGCCCATCGGCCGCCGGGTCAGGAGCGGCCACCGGGTCCTGCGGGGCAGTGAAGTCGCGAGGCGTGACGGACGCGGTGAGGGCATCGGTCATCGGTAGCTCCCCGAGGTTGTCGTATCGCTCGGGTAGGTGAGGTCGATGGCCAGGTCGGGCAGGTCCAGGGCCCGGCGCAGGATCTGGCGCAGAACGTCCTTGGGGACCAGGCAGTCGCCGCAGGTGCCCGCGTCGGCGGTGACGGTAACCATCAAGGTGCCGTCGGGCGCGGAACGGGCGTCCAGGTGGAAGCCGTCGGCCTCCAGGGTGGCGCTCACGGGTGCCAGAGTTGCAGGGTCGAACACGTCGGGTCTCCTTGGTCCTTTTGGTCCTTGGTGAAGGGGTCAGGTCGGGTCGGGTCGGGTCGGGTCACGATGCCGTGGCGGGGTGGGGCTCGCGCCGGACGACGGGCACCGATCGGCCCGACCAGGCGCCGAAGATCCGGCCCACCATGGACATGGCCGCCCCCGGTGCTCCGGTCACCACCACGGGGACGGACTCGGGCGAGGGCAGGAACCGTACGAACTCCTCGCCGCCCGGAGCGGCGGGCGCGGTGCCGGTGGCATGGCGCACGCCGTTGTCGGCGCCGAGCCCGTCCTTGCCGGCTCGGCGCAGGTCCGCGACGGTGCGGCCGGCGTGCTCGTACAGCCACCGCTGTACGTCGCGTCGGCTGTAGCCGTGGTCGGCGAGGAGGCGGGCGTGGTCCGGGCCGAGGAGGAGGGCGCAGGAGGTGTGCTCGAAGATGATCGAGCCGGTGGCGGACATGGCGTCGGCCAGGTCCCAGAGGATCTGTTCGGGGTCGGCGGTGTGCCGGTTGTCGACGTAGGCACAGGTGCGCAGCAGGGTGGCGGTGACAGCGTCGGGGGTGGCCGGGCGGGCGTCGGCACCGGGGCTGGTGCTGGTGCTGGTGCTGGTGCTGGTGGCGAGCGGCTCCCAGGGACTGTCCTCCTCGTTCTCGCCGACGCACAGGGACCATCGGCCGGGCACGCCCTGGCTGGATTGCTCCAGGCCGTGCGGGTGGATGCCGAAGGCGTTACGGATGATGAGGCCGAGGGCGCGGGCGACGGTGGCGTTGGCCCGGAACCCGGGGCCGAGGGCGCCGCCGGTGGAGTTGAAGCCGAGTTCCTTGCGCAGCGGCCCGTTGACGACGATCAGCGGGGAGGGCCCGGAGGTCGACTGCCACGCGCCGCCCCGTGCGGCCCGCTCCAGCATGAGGGCGTCCCAGGCGGCGAGGACGACAGGGAAGAGATCGGGGGTGCAGCCGGCCATGGCGGCGTTGACGGCGGCGAGTTCGACGGTGCAGGCACGGCCGAGGTGGTCCAGGCTGCCGATGATCTCGCCGGAGTCCCGGGGGGTGGTGGCGAGGAAGCGGTCGACCAGCGCGGGGGTCGCGGGCGTCAGCGGAAGCCCGTCCGACCAGCCGCGGACGTACCCGAACTCGACTGCCTGGCCTGCCGCTTCGGCGTCGAAGGGGACCTCCACCGGGGCGGGGTGCGGTGTGCGTGCGCGGGTGGACGCGGAGGGGGTGGCGGTCATCGACGGCCTGCCTCGGGGGCCGAGTGGCCGGCGGAGGAGGCCATGACTGCGGCCCCGGTGAGCCGGGTGACGATCTCGGGCAGGAGCTGCCGTGCGCGCTCGCCGACCTGTTCGGGGGTGAGTACAGCCACCGGGTGGGCGGTCGTGAGGTAGTCGAAGGCGGCGTCGCCGGTCAATTCCGCCATGGCGTCGGCGCTCGCCGTGAATGCGTCCGAACAGATGACCGCGGCCCGGATGCCATGGCGTTCGAGGATGATGCCGTCGGCGACCGCCGAGCCACTGCACGAACCGCAGTCGCCGATCCCGGTGACGACCGCGTCGACGGTGTCGGTGAGTTCGTGCAGCAGTTCGTCGGGGACGGGGACGGCGAAGTTGTGCTTGGTGTGCGGGATCAGGGTGGCGACCTGGTGCTCGGTGCGCAGCAGGGCGCCGATCTCGGCGAGCAGCAGGGCCGCGTTGTGCTTGGTGTTCTCCAGCAGGGCGATCCGGGCTCCGCGCAGCTGGATCGCGGAGGCGGCTGGGGCTGTGCGGGGGCCGGGGGCGCCGTCCTGTGCGGCGGGACTTCCTCCGGTGGGGTCGAGGATGGTGCTCGGCACCGCTACCTCCTTGGGTGGGGCCCGGTTCGCGGGGCTACGGGAGTGGGCCTCAACTGCGGCCATCGGATGGGTTCTTCGAACGCCGCAATCGCTTCGTATGCGCAGCGCGCAGGCCCGGCCGCTCCGGCGTCCCGACACAGCGGTCCGGACGGGTCGGGCGTCGAGGCGACTCCCACAGTCTCGCCTCAACCGGCGCTCCTTACAAGACACTTCACACGACGAGCGTCGCAAGCTACATCAACAATGTGATCCACCCTCACTCACGGCAGCAACGGCGGTCCGCGTCAGAGCCCGGCGAGGTCCGTCACGGTGTGGTGCATCGCCAGCGCTGCCAGCTCCTCGTCGTGTACGGCGATCAGCTGTCGCATCCGGAACTCGGCGAGCGGCCCCAACGCGTCGTAGACGGAGACAAACACGGCGCGGGCGCGGGCCAGCGGCCAGCGGTCAGGCAGGAGCTCACGCGGCAGTTGGGGGTCGCGGGTCATCAACGTCCGCCACTGCGTGATGAGTTCGGTGCGGGCCCGCAGCGCGTCGGCCGGTGCCACGTCGCCGCTCCCGGCGCGCCTGTCCCACACGCTCCAAGACTCGACGAACCCCTCGACGGCTTCCCGGCGCTCGTCGAGATCCCAGGCCCCGAGGGCTCCCGTGCCGCCCTGCGGGAGGGCGGACTCCTGTGCGCGGAAGACGGTGGCGGTGGTGATGTGCAGCTCGTCGAGGGCCTCACGCACCTCTCGCTCGTTCGCGTGCGGCGAGATCCAGACTCCGTCGTAGAGGGGTGCGTAGCCGAGCCAGCGCAGCTGTTCGCGCAGGGCGTGCCGGACGGACCGCTGCTGCTCCGGGACGGAGAAGGCGACCAGTGACCACTGGCCGTCCCACCGCCGGCCGGGAGCTTCCGCGCCGAAGGCCGCGATACGGGCGCCGGTCTCGGTGAAGTGCTCCACGGACCGTGGGCTCAGGCGATAGAACGTACGCCGACCCTGCTTGTCGACGTCGAGCAGACCACGACGGGCCTGCCTGCTGAGCGCGGCGCGGGCGCCGACCTCGCTCACCCCGAAGTCGGCGAGCAGCGCGACCAGCGCAGCGGACGGGATGGCCTCGGTGCGGTCGAACCAGTAGTCGCCGAGGAGCATCATCAACAGGCGCTGTGGACCGCGTTGTTGCGGTGCTTCCTCCCCAGGATCCGCGGCGCCCCCAGGGCCCTTTCCCGGTGACTCGGCGCTTACGTCCTGCACGGTGACACCAGCCTTCATCACGCCCGCCCGTCCACCACATGGACAAGCCGGGTCTTCATCTCGGACCGCTCCAGGGTGCCTGCCGGCACCACCCGCACGGTGGCCGGGATCGAGAGACGGCTCCTGATCAGCCCTTCCAGGTCCGCGCCGAGCGTGACATCCGCATCACTCCCCTCCGCCACCGCCGCCTCCACCTCCACCCTCAACGGGGGCTCCACGCGGGGCCCTCGACTCTCCAGGAGGACCCGGAGGGTGCCGGTGGTACGCGGGTGCAGGGTCTGGACGACGTCACGTACGGCCGAGGGGAAGACGTTGACGCCGAGCACGATCAGCATGTCGTCGGTGCGGCCCACACAGCGGATCAGCGGAGCGCCGTCGGCGTCGCGGCCTGTGACGGTGACGCGGTCGCGGGTGCGCAAGCGGATCAGGGGGCAGGCGCGGCGGCCGAGCGAGGTGTAGACGAGTTCGCCGCTCGCGCCGGGTTCCGCAGGGATGACGTCGCCGCTGACGGGGTCGATGAGCTCGACGAGGACGATGTCCTGGGCGGTCAGCCGCATTCCGGCGGCGCCGGGCGGCTCGGCGAAGATGATCGGCGCCATGTCGGCATTGCCGAGGCCCTCGGTGACGGTGGCGCCCCAGTCGGCCCGGACCCGCTCACGGAAGGCGGGCTCGCCGCCGCCGGGCTCTCCCCCCACGATGATCTTCCGCAGTCCGAACTCGCGGGGATCGCGGCCGCGTTCGCGCAGGTAGTCGGCGAGGTAACGGGCGTAGGAGGGGGTGGAGTGCAGGGCGGTGACGGGCATCGAGTCGAGGGCGAGCAGTGCCTTCTCGGACGCGCCGGTGCCGATGGGGACGAGGGTGGCGCCGATCCGCTCGGCGGCATCGCGCACGGGGAGGCCGCCGACGAACAGGGTCAGGCCCGAGCCGTGTATGACGATGTCGTCGCTGGTCAGGCCCTGAGTGCTCAGGGCGGTCGCGACGGCGTCGGTCCAGGCGTCGGCATCGCTGCGCGTGACACCGACCCAGCTGGGCCGGCCGGTGGTGCCGGTGGAGGCGTGCAGGCGGATGATCTCGGCCATGGGGGCTGCCGCGTGCGTGCCGAGCGGGGGCGCGGCGACCTGACTGTCGCGGAGTTGCTGCTTCTCGGTGAAGGGGAGCTCGGCCAGCTCCGCGACGGTGCGGATACGCCCCGGGGAGACGCCGGCCGCGCGCCACAGGCGCTCGTAGAACGGTGAGCGGGCGACGGTGTAGGCGAGTTGGGAGCGCAGGGCCGCATCGGTACGGGCGGCCCGGTCGGCGGGGACGAAACCGGGAACTGCGGTGGAGGCGGCCATGACGGGCGGTCCTTCCCACTGACTGGTCCGGCGCCCGGAGAGACGACCGGAGGTGATTCCGTCCGGCAACTTATGCAGATCCATGACGACCGTCAACAGAAAAGCAAGACATACTCATTGACATACGTCAGGCTCAGCGCCTTCCATGTGGCGTGGCGCAGCACCCACGTGAGGTCCGGTCCGCCCCCACACCCCGCCCCTCCGGCCGCGTCGAGCCGACTTCGGTACGCCGAGAAAGTCCCGTACGTACGAACTCCGCCCTTCCGGCGGGGTGTTCACGCTGCCCTTCCCCTCCCCCGCAACGACGCGCTCTCGTGAGAAGGGACCCACACCATGCCCGGCACCCCGGCGCCACCACCTGGATCACCCCCCGGCCCGGCCCCCTCGACCGCGGACACGATCGCCGCCCGCATCGAACGGCTCCCCCGCTGGGGCCTGCCCCGGCTCGCGTTCGTGATCCTGGGCCTGGCCTACTTCATCGACATCTACGACGTCAGCATCGTCGGCTACACACTCACCCCGATGACCGAGCACTTCCACCTCTCCACCCCCGCGGTGACGGTGATGCTCACCGGCAATGCCATCGCCACCGCAGTGGGCGCCTTCCTCTTCGGTTCGCTGGGCGACATCCTGGGCCGCCGCCGCACCTACCTCATCGGCATGGCGGCGCTCGGGCTGAGCGCGCTGGTGTGCGCGCTGGCCTGGGACGGGCCGTCCCTGGTGGTCTTCCGCGTGCTGTCCGGCCTGGCCACCGGCGGCGGTCTCGCCGTGTGCACGTCGTACGTGCAGGAGTTCTCGCCCGCCCATCGGCGCGGCCGGTACGTCTCGATCACGGTCCTCGCCTCCAGCGTCGGCGGCCTCGGGGCGGCTCAACTGTCCGGCTGGCTGGTGCCGTTGTCCGCGTCGGGCTGGCGCTGGGTGTACGGCATCGGCGCCCTGGCGTTCGTCCTGCTCGTCGCCGCCCGGCCCGGCATCCTGCCCGAGTCGCCGCGCTGGCTGGCCGCCAGGGGCCGCGACGCCGAGACCAACACCATCGTCGACGCGATGGAGGAGCGGCTGCGCCGGGCCGGCGAGACACTGCCCGAGCCCGAATTCGAGGCATCCGAACCGCCGCCGCCGCGCTTCCCCGTCGCCCGGCTCCTCAAGCCGCCTTTCCTGCAACGCCTCCTGGTCGTCGCGGCCTTCTGGTTCGGACTCCAGTGGGCCGTGCGCGCCACCCTCACTCTGCAGCCCGCGATCCTGGAGAAGATGGGGATGTCCCTGCGGGAGATCACCAGCCTCACCAGCGTCGGCCAAGTGCTCGGCATCGCCGGCTATCTGGCGATGCCGCTGATCATCGACCGGGTGGAGCGCCGGACACTGATCGTGTGCGGGCTGCTGATCGCCACCGGTTCCACCCTGGTCATCGCGGTGGGGGACGGCAGCTTCACCTCGTACCTGATCGCGTCGATCATGCTGCACGGCTTCAGCCCCATGATCTTCGTTCCGGGCTACAGCTACGCCGCGGAGATCTTCCCGACCTTCGCTCGCACCACCGGCGCCTCGCTCGCCGGAGGCCTGGGACAGGTCGGCGGCATCACACAGTCACTGGTCCTCGTCTCGGTGATCGCGACCGCCGACCCGCGGATGTCCATGCTGCTGATCGGTGCGGGCTATGCGTTCGGCGCGCTGATCATTTTCCTTCTCGCCATCCCCACCACCGGCCGCGCGCTGTCCGCGATCAACGCGGCCCCGGGGCCGGCGACACCGGCCACGTCCTCCGCCGAGCGGCGGCCGAGCCCTGAACTGTCTTAGAGAAGCAGGGAGTTCCCACCCCATGTCCAGCGAACGAGCTGATGACCACGACCACGTCGGCCACTACGACTACATCGTCGTCGGAGCCGGTTCCGCGGGCGCCACCCTCGCGGGCCGCCTCGTCGAACACAGCGAGGGGGACGGTACCCGTGTGCTGCTCCTCGAAGCGGGAGGGGACTGGCGGACCGCCACCCTCCCCGAGGCCTTCCGCACGGTCCGGCTGAACATGGACCCGCGCGCCCACCCCGACTTCTGGTGGCAGGACGTCACCACCGTACGCAACCGCGCACAGCCCGAGGCCCCCTACGGCCGCGGCCGCGGGGTCGGCGGCACCGCCAACGTCAACGCCATGTTCGCCATCCGCGGCGTCCCCGACGACTACGACGGCTGGGCGCGCGAGGGCGCCGAGGGCTGGTCGTACGACGAGGTCCTGCCGTATTTCCGGCGACTCGAGGACGAGCTCGATCACCCGTTGGACACCTGGCACGGGCAGGGCGGCCCGATCCCGGTGGGCCGTACCCCGCAGGCCCGCTGGGGCGCCCTCGACCTGGCGTTCGCCGAGGCGGCGGGCGACTTCGGGTACGCGTGGTGCGCGGACCACAACGCACCGCGGACCACCGGGATAGGCCCCTTCGCCCTGAACATGCGCGGCGGGCGGCGGGTCACCACCAACGACGCCTACCTGGAGCCCCATCGGGCACGCCCCAACCTCACCGTCCGCGCCGGCAGCGAGGTCGCCCGCGTCCTGCTCGACCCGGCCACGCACGCGGCGCAAGGCGTCGCCCTCGTCGGCGGGGAGGAGTTCCGGCTGGCTTCCGGCGGTGAGGTGATCGTCAGTGCGGGCGCCCTGCACTCCCCCGCCCTGCTCATGCGCTCAGGGATCGGCCCTGCCGGGCAGCTCGCCGCGCTCGGTATCAAGGTGCTCGCCGATCTGCCCGTGGGCCGGGGTCTGCAGGACCACGGGATGCTGATGGTGCCGATCCCCACCCGCAGCGACCTCGGCCAGGACCCCGACCGGCCCGTCACCAACGCGATCCTGCGCTACTCCTCGGAACTCAGTGGTGCCGGCGAGAACGACATGTTCATGGTCCCCAACAACGGCATGTACGACAGCCAGGGCCGCTCGCAGGGCCGCGGCATGCTGGTGGCCCAGCAGGAGCAGGTCTTCTCACGCGGCGACCTCACCCTGCGCAGCGCCGACCCGGCCGTCCAACCCCTCGTCCGACAGCGGGTGTTCGAGGACCCGAGGGACTTCGAGCGGATCGTGCACTCCCTCGACCTGATGCGCCGGTTCGCGGACCACAAGGCGGTAAGGGCGCTGCTCGACGGCCCCATCACCTTCCCCACCGCCGAGGAGATCCTGCCGACCTGCACCGACAACCGTCATCTGTCCGGCACCTGCCGGATGGGCGCGGCCGACGACCCCCGCAGCGTCGTCGACCCGGACCTGCGGGTCCTCGGTGTGCCCGGCCTTCGCGTCGTCGACGCGTCCGTGTTCCCGGACATCCCGCGCGCCAACCCGCACCTCTCGGTGGTCATGACCGCCGAGTACGCCGCCGCCAAGATCACCGCCCGGACTCCTGAAGCCCGTCAAGCCGCCCCCGCCACCCGGAACACCCCGAACTCCTGGACGGCCATGGAAGGACTCCCCCGATGACCGACCATCCCACCCCGGACACCCCGGCCACCCGCGGTCTGCCCGTCGACCTCGACGACGCCACCCATCTCATCGGCAGCTCGTGGCTCCAGGCCCGCTCCAAGCGGACCATCGACGTCGTCGACCCGTGCGACGGCACGGTCGTCGCGCGGGTCCCGCGCGGCGACGCCGAGGACGTGGCCGACGCGGTGTGCGCCGCGAGCGACGCGCTGCCCGCCTGGCGCGACCTGAGCCCGTCCCGCCGCGCCGCACTCCTCTTCCGCTGGGCCGACCTCGTACGCGAACACGAGCAGGCCATCGAGGAGTTGGAGGCCACCGAGGTCGGCCGGCCCACCGGTCCCTCGCCGCTCGCCGGGCAGCTGGTGTTCTTCGCGGGGCAGGCCGACAAGGTGCACGGCAGCACCCTGCCGTCGCACACACCGGACGTCCTGGGGATGACCCTGCGCGAGCCCTACGGCGTCGTCGGCGTCATCATCCCCTGGAACGCGCCGGGCCCGATGACCGTGTTCAACGCCGCGCCCGCCATGGCCGCCGGCAACACCGTCGTCCTCAAGGCCGCGGAGGACGCCCCGCTCACCCCCCTCTACCTGGCCAAACTGGCCCTGGAGGCGGGCATACCACCGGGCGTCCTCAACGTCGTCACCGGATACGGGTCCGAGGCGGGCGCAGCGCTGCCCGCGCACCCGGACATCCGCCGCGTCAGCTTCACCGGCTCGCCGGTCACCGGGGCCGCCGTGATGGAGGCCTGCGCACGCAACCTCACGCCGCTGCACCTCGAACTGGGCGGCAAGTCCCCGCAGATCCTCCTTGAGGACGCGGACCTGGCCCGCGCGATCCCGCAGATCGTTCGCTTCATCACCCTCAACAGCGGCCAGGTCTGCGCGGCCGGATCGCGCGTCCTGGTGCCGCGCGCGCTGCGCGAACGGGTCGTGACCGAACTCGCCGCCGGGATGGAGCGCGTCACGGTCGGCTCCTGGCGTTCGGGCCCCGTCGACATGGGGCCGCTGATCAGCGCCCGCCAGCGGGACCGCGTCCTGGACTATCTGCGGATCGGCCGCGAGGAAGGCGCCGAGGTCGTCACCGGCGGCGCCGCGCTGACCGAAGTCCCGTACCGGGACGGCTACTTCGTCGCTCCGACCCTCTTCGACGGCGTACAACCGGAGATGCGGATCGCCCAGGAGGAGATCTTCGGCCCGGTCCTCTCCGTCCTCTCCTACGACGACGAGGACGAGGCCATCGCACTCTCCAACGGCACCCGCTACGGCCTCACCTCCACCGTGTGGACCGGGGACCTGGCCCGTGCGGTGAGGTTCGCGCGGCGCGTGGAGGCCGGGCAGGTGTCGGTGAACACCTTCGGCTCCGGCGGACCGTTCGGAGCGATCGGAGCGCCGTTCGGCGGCTACCGGCACAGCGGCTTCGGGCGCTCCATGGGCGCGGACGCCGTCGAGGACTGGACGCAGGTCAAGGCCGTCGTCCTGAACGCGGGGAGCTGAGCACACATGACGACCACACAGAAGGTCCGGGCCGCGGTACAACTCGGCCCGGGAAAGCTGGAGTTCCGCTCCTTCGACCGGCCTCGCACCGGCGCCGACGACGCCCTGGTCCGTATCGAGGCCAACGGCCTGTGCGGCAGCGACCTGGAGACCTTCCACGGCCGGGTCCCGATGCGCGGCGGCTACCCGGTGATCCCGGGCCACGAGCCGCTCGGCGTCGTCGAGGAGATCGGCGAGAAGGCCGCCGCCCGCTGGGGTGTGCAGGTCGGTGACCGGATCGCGGTGGAGGTGCTCGTGCCCTGCCGGGCCTGTGCCCGCTGCCTGTCGGGCGGCTACATGTCCTGCCGCAACCGCTCCGTCACCCACGGCTACACCCCCGTCTCCCGCGAGCCGTCCCTGTTCGGCGGGCTCGCCGAGTACCTGTACGTCCACCCCGATGCGGTGGTCCACAAGGTGAGTTCGGCCCTGCCCGCCGAGGTCGCGGTCATGTACAACCCGCTGGGCGCGGCGGTGCGCTGGACCGCGCATCTGGGCGGGGTACAGCTCGGCGACACCGTGCTCATTCTCGGGGCGGGGCAGCGCGGCATCCTCGCGGCGGCGGCCGCGAAGGCGGCGGGCGCGGCCCGGGTCATCGTGACCGGGCTCGCCCGCGATGCCCACAAACTGGCCCTGGCAAGGGAGTTCGGCGCGGACCACACGCTCGTCGTGGACGACGCCGACGCGCGGAACACGGTCGACCTGGTCACCGAACTCACCGACGGTGAACTCGCCGACGTCACCCTGGAGATGACCCCGATGGCCGCCCAGCCCCTCGATGACGCGCTGCGGGCGACCCGGCACGGCGGCCGTATCGTCATCGCCGGCCTCAAGGGCGGCCGCCCCGTCCCCCTCGACTCCGACCAGGTGGTCAACAAGGCGCTGACGTTGGTGGGCGCGTACGGCGTCGACTCACGCGGCTACGCCGAGGCCATCCGTCTCCTGGAGTCCGGCCGTTTCCCCTTCGAGCGGCTGCACACCCACACCTTCGAACTCGCCGAGACCGAGCGGGCCCTGGCCACGCTCGCCGGGGAGATCACGGGCGAGGAGGCGGTGCATGTGGCGGTGACGCCGGGCGGCGGAGGCTGACGGGGGCGCTGTGGCGGGGGCCGGTCCCGGCCCCCGGCCCTCCCTGCTTTCGAGACGCCTCCTCCCTCCCCCCCTACGGAGCCCCATGCTCATCGACTCCCACGCCCACTTCCTGCCCGCCTCCCTCCCCGGCCCCGTCGACGCGGCGTGCCCCTGCATCGGCCCCGCCGCCGTGGACGGTTCACGGGAACTTACCGCCGGCGCCCTGCGGTACACGGCCCGCGCCGTCTTCTTCGACGCCGAACGCCGGATCGCCGACCAGGACGCTCTCGGGATCGACGCCGAGGTCCTCTCCCCCATGCCGCCGCTGCTCGACTACCGCCTCCCGGCGAAGGCATCCCTGGCCGTGCACCGGGCGGCCAACGAGTACGCCGCCGAGCTGGTCGCCCACGCCCCGGACCGCTTCCACGCCCTGGGCGCCGTACCCCTCCAGGACCCCGACCTGGCCACCACCGAACTGTCCGCCCTGCACGAACTCGGCCTGCGCGGCGTCGAGATCGGCACCAACATCGCAGGCGCCTCGCTCGGCGAGGACCGCTTCCACGACTTCTACGCCGAGGCCGAGCGCCTCGGCCTGGCCGTCTACGTGCACGCCCTCAGTCCCTCCCTGGGCGACCGCCTCCCCGCCACCGCCACCGGCACCTACGGCTTCAACACCGAATCCTCGCTGGCCGCCGCCTCGCTCCTGGCCACCGGCACCACCGCGAAGTTCCCCTCCCTGCGCATCGGCTTCAGCCACGGCGCGGGCGGCTTCCCGCTGATGCTGCCCCGGGCCCGCTTCTTCTGGGGCGGCAGCCGGAACGAGGAGCCGCCGGTCCGCGACACCCCCGGCCCCGACTCCCCGCTCGACCAGGCCCGCCGCTTCTTCTACGACTCGCTCGTCTTCGACGCTCGCGCGCTGCGCTACCTCGTCGACCTGCTCGGCCCCGACCAGGTCATGCTCGGCAGCGACTTCCCCGCGATGGACCGCGAGAGCCCGGCCGACGCGACGCTCCGCGCCCTGGATCTTTCCCCCGCCGACCACACCCAGGTCGCCGCCGGAACCTGCCTGCGCTTCCTGGGGCTCGCCGGGAACGGAGCCGACGAAGCAGGGCTCGACGAAGCGGGACTCGATTGATGAAGGCTCGTATCCTCCTCGAAGCCGCCACCGGAGCGACGTACGCACAACTCCTGGACCTGGCCCGGACAGCGGAGGACGCTGGATTCGACGGCTTCTTCCGCTCCGACCACCTCCTCGGCGCCGTCCCCGACCGGGCCGCTCACCACCCCACCGACTCCTGGACCACCCTCGCCGGCCTCGCCCGCGACACCCACCGCATACGCCTGGGCACCCTGCTGACAGCGGCCACCTTCCGCCACCCGGGGTTGCTCGCCACCACGGTGGCCACCGTGGACGAGATGAGCAACGGCCGCGTCGAACTCGGCCTCGGCGCGGGCTGGTACGCACGCGAGCACGAGGCGTTCGGCATCCCCTTCCCTCCGCTCGCGGAACGGTTCGACCGGCTCGAGGAACAGCTCACCGTCGTCCGCGGCCTGTGGCACAGCGCCCCGTTCTCCCACGACGGCCCGCACTACCGCCTCTCCGACAACCGCACCCCGCCCCGGCCCGCCCACCCCATCCCGGTGATCGTCGGCGGTGCGGGGCCGCGCCGTACCCCCGCCCTCGCCGCCCGCCACGCCGACGAGTTCAACGCCACCTTCCCCGACGGCATGCGCGAACGCTTCGCCGTCTTCGACGCGGCCTGTGAACGGATCGGCCGTGATCCCGCCACCGCCCGGCACTCGGTGATCCTGCCGGTGTTCTGCGGCGGCACCCGCGCCGAGACCGACCGCCGTGCCTCGGTCGCCACCTCCGCGTTCCTACGTGAAGCAGCTGTGGCCGGCACTCCGGACGCCGTCGTCCAGCGCATCCGCGGCCTGGCGAAGGACGGCGCGGACACCGTGTATCTGCATCTGTACGACGCCCAGGACCCGGCACATCTGCACCTGCTGGGCGCAGAGGTGCTTCCGCACCTGGTGACGTGACCCGTCACCCTCGCAGCGGCACCGTCTCCAGGAGTTCAGCGGCGGACCGTGCAACGCATCGCGAGTTGGCTGAGCCCGCGCTCGCAGCTCTGAACGTTCCCGAAGCGGACGCTCGACGGCTGATCCGGGACGCGGAGCAGGGCGCTCCCGGCTGGGCGGACCGCATGCAATACATCGATAACACCGCTGATGCACGCGAGGAGCTGACCGCGGCGGCGCGAGCACTGCTGATCGCGGACGGCGCGCTCTAAAATCACATCCACTGGGCGACCCGTGGAGACACTTGGAGGACCCCCAGTCCGATCTGGCGCCGCCGTGGGCTTCGACGGCGCCCGGGCCCGGGCGCCGTCGAAGCCGATCAGGCAGGGATCACATCGTGGCGCCCGCCATCGCGCGGCACATCTCCGCGCTGCGGCGACACGCCTCGGCACAGCGCATCATCTGCTGATCGTCCGGCATGGACATACACGCCTCGGCGCACATGTCGCACGCCTTGGCGCACATCGCGCACATCTCGGGCGACATCGGCGAGCGGCGCATCATCATGTCCGCGCACATGCGGGTCATCTCGGAGCAGTCAATGAGCGCGCGCATGATCTGCATCTGGGGCTGGCCGCCCATGTGCATGCAGGAGCTCATGGTCTCCTCGCAGACGCTGTGGCACGACATGCACGCTGCGACGCAGTCCTGCATCTGCTTGCTCATCGCGGTCATGGATCCGGCCTGGGTCATGGCTCCTCCTGGGGGTGAGGGGGCCCGGGGCGGACCCCTTTACCCCCTGTCTTACGCCTGCCCGAGCCCTCCCGCCATGCCGACGTGGGACACCACCGTGGCCATCCGGCCCCGTAGGCCCTTCAGAATGCTCATCGGCAGCACGCATGAGACGCCGTTTCCTTTGGTGCTGATGGCGCCCGCCAGGCGGCGGAGCTGGTATCGCAGGGCGCCGGCTGCGGTCACATGGGGCACAAGCAGCGGTTGAGGGCCATACTCCGCGCTAGGGCTGCGGCCCTCGGTGCATGTGGTTACGAGGTCCAGCCGAAAGCCTCGGGACTGGTTCAACCCTCGCATCAGATGATCGACAGGAAATGGAGAACAGGCCGAGATGTGGCGTGAACTGGCCTCAGAATTCCCGGAAGTTGAGCTGCAAGATCCAGCCGCTCCCGACGCCCTGGCGGCTGTCGAGGAACAGCTCGGCCAGCCGCTGCCCGAAGCTCTGCGTCAATTGCTGCTGGAGACCGATGGGATCGAGGCGGACTACGGAACCGAGGTGGCCTGGACGGCCGAGAAGATCCTCGAAGAGAACAGCTCCTTTCGCAGCAATGAAGAATTTCGCGGCCTCTACATGCCGTTCGACGCTCTGATGTTCTTCGGAGACAACGGCGGCGGCGACCAGTTCGCATTCGTACGAACCCCGGACCATGACGACGTCTTCGTCTGGGACCACGAGACCGACAGTCGTATCTGGGTCGCGCCCTCGTTGGAGCAGTACCTGCGCAGCGCACTAGGGAGCGAAGGAGACGACTGGTACCGGTAGCGGCGTCACAGACGGACGCATCGTGCATCCTCTCCTGTCCCCAACTCCCGCGCGAAGACCTGCATCAGTTGATCGCGAGTAGGCACTGGATGGCCTGCGTCGGCGACCGCGATCTCGGGGCAAAAGACTCCAGCGCGCCCATGTCCTCCGGGGCGCGGAGCCTTCGCGGAGTGCCCCGCGCCGCGGCGGGCCGACGTGGCATGAGTTCCTGACCGCGCAGGCCGAGGGCATCATCGCCTGCGACTTCGTGCACATCGATCTGGTCGTGTCCCGCTCGGAAATACGATTCCGGCTCTGGCCTGCAGCTTCTCCACGCGGGGCACCCTGTCCCGCTCGAAAACACGATTCTGGGCCTGCCCTGGAAAGTTCCCCTATCAGAGGACTGGCCCGCACAGCAGCTGCGACGATTCTTCGATGCCGCTGTCCATCGCCACCGCGCTGGTCCGGAACCTGAACAAGGTGCCTGCTGCCGTACTGCGCAACCGTGTGGCCAAGGACGCGGAAGTTCTGGCGTTGCGGCAAGTACACCAGCGCCTTCGATGCCGTCTTCGAGGCCGACGACGTGGAGGTCCTCCTCAGCCCACCACGAGCGCCCAAAGCGAACGCGATCTGCGAGAGAGTCGTGGGCACCCTCCGCCGCGAGCTCCTCGACCGCATGCTGATCTACAACGAGGCCCATGCCGTGAGGGTGCTGACCGAGTACAACCAGCACCGGCCGCACCAATCCCGGCAGCAGCTGCCCCCGGACCGCGCCCAACCGCCCGCCCCAGCCACCGTCACCGACCTCCAGAACCACAGAATTCGACGACAACCAATCCTCGGGGGATTGATCAACGAGTATCACCGCGCCGCCTGACCTAACCGCATCGCCGCAGATCACAGCACCGAATCGTATTTTCGAGCGGGACAGGGATCAGTCGATCGGCGCCTCGAGCGAGGCCTGGTCTTCCAGCGCCTCGTCCCGTTGCGAGACCTGGACGTAGGGCTGAACCTGGTGATGAGGCGTGCCTACAGACCACATGGACCGAGCGCAGACGGCTGCGGGGCTCGGCTACTGCAGCCCGTGCAGGGAGCGATTCCAATGAGGCTTGTCGTCGATCTCAACCGGTGCCAGGGGTTCGCGCAGTGCGTCTTCCTCGCCCCGGACGTCTTCACTCTGCACGGGGAAGAGGCGCTGCTGTTCTCCCCTCGCTTCGACGAGGCACAGCGTGACCGGGTGGAGAAGGCTGCTGCCGCCTGCCCGGTCCAGGCCATCCTCGTCGACTACTCCGATGAGCCGACGAAGCGGGTGGATCCCCATGTCGGCTGACACGGACGTCGAGGTCCTGCGGCGCGAGGGCCGCATTGTCGTGGTCGGTGCCTCGCTGGCCGGTCTGCGCGCGGCGGAGACCTTGCGCGAGCAGGGCTTCACGGGATCGCTGACCTTGATCGGCGACGAGCGGTACGAGCCCTATGACCGGCCACCGCTGTCCAAGCAGGCACTGCTCGGGCGGGCACGGCCCGAGGACACCGCGCTTCCGCGGCGGTGGGACATCGATGCCGAGTGGCGTCTGGGCGTCGCCGCCGAGGGCCTGGACCGGGACGCCAAGCAGGTACGCCTGACGAACGGCGACACCGTCCCCTACGACCGCCTGCTGATCGCCACTGGGACCAGAGCGCGGCCTTGGTTCCACCCGGAAGAGGCCGCGCTGGACGGGGTGTTCGTACTGCGTACCCGCGACGATTCCGCCCGCCTGCTACGGAAGCTGACCGGGGGTGTGTCCCGGGTGCTGGTGATCGGCGCCGGTTTCACGGGCTCCGAGGTCGCCTCCGCCTGCCGGGAGCTTGGCCTCGAGGTCACGGTCGCCGAACGCGGCCCGGCGCCGCTGGTGGGCGCGCTCGGCGGAGTGATCGGCGCGGTCGCGGATCGGCTGCAGCGCAAGCACGGAGTCGACCTGCGCTGTGGGGTCAGCGTCACCGCCCTCGAAGGCGACGATGTGGGACGGCTCAAGCGTGCCCATCTGTCAGACGGTGCGGTGATCGACGTGGAGGTGGCGGTCGTCTCGCTCGGGGCCATGCGGAACACGGAATGGCTCGCCGGCTCGGGAGTGGCCGCGGGTCCCCGGGGCATCGCGTGCGACGCAGGGTGCCGGGTGTTCGACGTCAACGGCATCGTCACCGACGACATCTACGCCGCCGGCGATGTCGCACGCAGCCCCCACCCGCTGTTCGACTATCAGTTCCTGGCGCTGGAGCACTGGGGTAACGCGGTCGAACAGGCCGAGATCGCCGCCCGCAACATGATCTGTGCTGGTCCGGATCGCCGTCCGCACCTGTGGCTGCCGATGTTCTGGTCCACCCAGTTCGGTGTCAACATCAAGTCGGTGGGTGTTCCCACGCTGGGCGACCAGCTGGTCGTCGCCCAGGGGGCGCTCGCCGAGGAGCGGTTCGTCGCGGTGTACGGGTACCGCGGCCGCATCATCGCCGCGGCCGCCTTCGACGGAGCCAAGTGGCTGGGGTTCTACGAGCAGCAGATCGCGTCCGGCGCCCCGTTCCCGCCGGAGTACCGCGCGGTCGACCGCCGGACCGAGACGCTGCATCCGATCGACCCGGCCTTCCCCGACCCCCATCTGCCCACCCATGGGGCCACGGTCACGCTGACGGGTCACTCGCCGAGCGAGCGTCGCGTCGCGTTCGTTCCGTCGCATGCCTGATCACCGGCCCTGTACCGCCCGGAGCCCTCAGGAGGCACCATGACGTCCGGCAGCATCGTCGCTCAGATCACCGACTACGCCAATCGAGCCGATCCGTACCCGCTCTACGCGGAGCTGCGCGAGACACCAGTCAGGCGGGAGGACGACGGCACCTACCTGGTCAGCACCTACTACGAGGTGCGGAGCCTGGCCAACGACCCGCGGTTGAGCAACGACACGAGCAACCGCCCAGCCGGCCATGACCGCCCCGGGCAACCAGCGGCGGAGAGTGGCCTGCCGCCCAGCTTCATCTTCACCGACCCGCCCGTGCACGACCGGCTGCGCGACACCATCAACCGGCCGTTCGGTCCCCCGCACAGCCCCAGATTCCTCGACGGCCTGCGCGGAGAGCTGGCCAAGGTCGTCACCGAGCTGCTCGACGCCTTCGAAGGCCAGGACCAGGTCGACATCGTCGAGGGCTTTGCCTACCCCCTTCCCGTCACCGCGATCTGCAAGGTCCTGGGCGTGCCACGCGAGGACGAACCGCTCTTCCACTCCTGGGCCGATGCCCTGGCGTCGTCCGTCGACCCCCACTCCGGCGACGACGACGGCCCGGAAAAGGCACAGCAGGCACGCCAGGAGCTGGGCGCCTACCTGTCCGACCTGATCGAGACCAAACGCCGCCACCCAGGCCCCGGAATCCTCAGCGCGCTCGCCCCCGACATGAAACCGGCAGACCTGGAAGCCACCGCGGTGCTGCTCCTGGTCGCCGGCCACGAGACCACCGTCAACGCGATCACCAACACGACCCTCACCTTGCTGCGCCACCCCGACATCCTCGAGCGGTTCCAGAAGGACCCGGAGCTGGCCGTCCCGATCATCGAGGAAGTGCTGCGGTACGAGCCCCCGGTCCAGTTCGTCCCGTGGACCACCGCCCTGGCCGACATCGACGTCGCCGGCACCACGATCCCCAAGGGCTCCCCGGTCTGGCTCATGCTGGCCGCGGCCAACCGCGACCCCCGGCGCTTCACGGACCCCGACCGGTTCGACCCCGACCGCAAGGACAACGAGCACCTGGGTTTCTACACCGGCATCCATTACTGCTTCGGCGCCCCTCTCGCCCGCATAGAACTCCATCTGGCCGTGCCCGAACTGTTCCGCCGGGTCAAGTTCTCCCGGCTGCTCGAAGACCCGCCGCCCTACCGCGCCAACGCCGTGCTCCGCGGCCCCCGCCACCTTCCGGTGGCGATCGAGGGGGTCACGCCGTGAATGCAGCAGAAGCTCTCAAAGGGAGGTAGGGCGGTGCCGAGCGTTCAGCGGCTGCTGAGGCCTGCATCCCCGTGAGCGGATGGGGCAGGGACGTGATGTCATGATCCCCCTGTTCTTCCGCCGGTCCGCCGGGCAGCGGGACGGCAGAGGTGTCTGCGGACGCGATCGACCGCGACGCCCACATACTCCTGGGAAATGTCACCGGGCGGGTTGACCACTAGATCGGTCAGACCACTGCCGTCCGTCCGCACCCCGCACGCAGCCGCCGGTCCCGCTCAGCACGCGCCGCGTACAGGGCCGGTATCAAGTGAACCGAGCGTTGCTGAGGTCGATGGAGACCATGGTCTGTTCCAGGATCGGGCGGTTGTCCGCATCGCTTCGGTAGGCCCGGCGTTTGGTGGGCAGGCGGATCCCGTCCGCTTCAACGGTGTCGTAGACGTACTGTGCCGCGGCGAACCCGCCCGCGATGTCGACGTGATAGTCGTGCCGGCGCAGGAGATGGTCGGGGCCGAAGTAGAAGTCCTGTTGGGTGCTGTGGCTGGCGATGTGGGGCGGGAAGGTCGCACGCAGGCCGCGCCAGAGTTCGTCTCCTTCTTGCCACGGTTCGATGTCGGTGACGGTGAAGCCTGGCATCGCCAGCAGGAAGGGCGTGGTGAGGTACGTCCACAGTGCGTATCCGTTGAAGTAGGCGCGGTCCAGCGGGTCCCACGGGGTGGTGAGGCCGTGACCTGTGAACGACTTCCGCGGTTCGTTGCGTTCGGCCACGATGCGGCCGTCGACTTTTTCGATGCCGACTCTGTCGGCCGTGAAGTCGGTCTTCTGGTCGGGGGCGCCGAACGGCATCAAGGAGGCATGCTGCTTGTGCAGCCAGACGGTCATCTCCCGGGGGGCAGGGTCCTGCGGCATCCCTTTGATGACGAACATGTCGCCACCGCTGACGATGGTGGCGCGGACTGTGGTGAGTGCGTTCCAGCGGTCGAGGCCACCATGGGCATCGAGAGCCTCTGCGAGCAACGTGTTCATGTCGGTCTCCTGCTCGGTCATGCCGGGCGTGGCTGGCCAAAGGGGCGTCGATGGGGCGGCCGGGCCCGCCAGCGGCGTTCGGTGAAGGCCCGCGAGGCTGAATGTGCCCCTAATCGGTGGGCGTGGACGCCGTGGCGGGGCCGTCGCGGGTGCGCTCGGCGGCGGCGAGCGCTTCGACGACGAACTCGGACCGCATGCGGCCGGCGAGGCACCTGGCCAGGCGGGCGAGGCGCGCGAGCACAAGGGCCAGGAGGCGAACTGATCGCTGCCCACGGGCAGATAGGTGATGACGCGGGTGCATGTCGTGTTCCTCTCCAACGCGGTGAAGTCGAGGCCCACCAGTTCCGGAGGCCATCGCCACGGGAGGGTCCGCGACGGCGGTGCGATGTCGGCGACGCAGCCGCAGCCAGGCGTTCCGCGGTGCCCTCATCAGCCGGGCGCCCCTCTCATGGCTCACTGGTTCGCTGGTCACGCACCTGGGCACTGATCCTGGGAACGCGGTAAGCCCAGTGGTACGGGCGTGGACAGCGAGTATCCGCCGGTCGACCCGTGTCCTCGGCGTCGGCGCGCGGGGTTCGGTGCGGTCCGCTGGTTGAGGTCGTAGGGACTCCCTCGTACCGCGCTTCGTGCAGAGCCGCAGCCGGGTGCCGGTCGCGGCCTGCGGAGCCCCTGACCGTCTCAGGCTTGCAGGCACCTGCCTCGGCGGGTCGGCCGGAGCTCTTGGTGTGGGTAGGGGCGCCTACGAGTCCTCAGCACGGCCTAGCGGCGATCACCGCAGGAGGACGTCGAAGACCATGCGGAAAAAGGGACCTGTCGCTGATGCCGATGACGGATGAAGTCTTCGACGCGGTCACGGACGGCACCGCAGAGAGCGCTCTGGGATTCTGGAAGCTGCCAGGAGGCTTCGAGAGGTTGCTCGCTCGGTGGTCCACTACAGGGCCCGTCGCCTATGTCGAGGCCGACTGCTTCGGTGGCGTCGCAGAGCAACGGGCCGCCGTCTGGGCTGATGGAGCGCTGGCAGTGGGGCCATTGGATACCCCGGCGGAGAAGTGGTTCTCCCGAGCAGTCAGCCCGATCTCGCAGGCTCTTCGGCAACTCGGCGTGAGGCGGAGTCTCGGCGAGGACGAGTTCGAAGCTGTGGGACTGGACCGACATCGGAACAACGACGATGGATCTCTTCCAGCGCCTCTTGAGTCGGCGCTGGACGGCGGCGACTTCCAGAATCCCGCATCGCCTCGCAAGTCGCTGGCCGAACTCGCAGGTTCTGCCAGTCACTCGGAGAAGTCGCCATGCACGAGTGGCAGGCAGAATGAGGGCTCTCACCTGCTCACTTGCACATTCTCGCGCACTGCGTCCCTCACGGAACCTGCGTGAATTCCAGTTGGTCACGCCGTCTTCGAAGAGCTGCCGACGGCCCACGCCGCCTCAGTTGAGCCGGCGGCACGGAGTCTTGAGCCCGCACGCCTGCGACGGGCGCCCTCCATTCTGTATTGAGCACGAAGGCGTACTCGACATCGGACGGCTCGCTCGGTTCGTCCATGGGCCGCAAGCTTGGCCAATTTTGCCCTCTTTGTGACGTATAGGGGTTGGCGTAAAGGTGACTTGACGCCTGGTGGACAGGGCAAACTGCTGACCTCGGCACTTGACGGCACCACGCTGTCCTCCCATGAGAGACATGAACAACAGGTGGCGCCGCGGGATCCGCCCTCCCCGGCCTCGGCATACGGTGTCCGCCGCCGCCCTCGTGGCGCTCGTGGCCGGTCTGACCGCCGCCCCCGGCGCCGCTCAGGACCTCGGCCCGCACACCGGGCGAACGGAAGCCGCCGCGCAGACCGGAGCGGCCCGGTCGCCGATCATCTCCCGGCATCAGCTCACCCTGATCACCGGCGACCGAGTCACGCTGGAGAGGGACACCTCGGGCAAGCAGAGTGTGTCGGTCGAGCCCGCCGAGGGCCGCGAACGCGTCGCGTTCATCAAGCGCCAGGACGGTCGCGACTGGACGGTCATACCCGCCGACACGCTCCCGCTGCTCGCGACGGGTCGCCTCGACAAGGCGCTGTTCAACGTCTCCGCCCTCGTCCGGGGCAAGTACGCGCAGCGGTCGAGCCTGCCGCTGATCGTCGAGTACGCCGGGGGCGCGGGCACCGCCCGGCGACAGCTGACCGCCGCCGGCGCCGACACCGTCCGCCCCATCGGCGGGACCCCCTTCGCGACCCTCGGCGAACACCGCGCGGACGCCGCCGGGTTCTGGAAGGGCATCGCCCCCGGCCGGGCGGACGCCACCTCCTTCGGAGCGGGTGTGCGCCGGGTCTGGCTGGACGGCCACGCAAGGATCCAGCTCGACAGGACGGTGCCGCGCATCGGGGCCCCGCACGCCTGGGAGAAGGGCTACACCGGCACCGGCGTCAAGGTCGCTGTGCTCGACACCGGTTACGACCCCAACCACCCGGACCTCAAGGGCCTCGTCACCGAGTCCGCGAACTTCACCACCGAGCCGAACACCGACGACCTGAACGGTCACGGCACCCATGTGACTTCCACGGTCGCCGGTTCCGGCGCCGCCTCCGACGGCCGCTACAAGGGTGTGGCACCCGGTGTGCAGATCCTGTCCGGCAAGGTGTGCACCGCGGACGGCAACTGCCACAACTCCGACATCGTCGAGGGCCTGGCCTGGGCCGCCCAGCACGGCGCCAAGGTGATCAACCTCAGCCTGGGCGACACGGACACACCGGAGACCGACGCCCTCGAGGCCATGGTCGACACCGTGACCCGTGACTACGGCACGCTGGTCGTGGCCGCGGCCGGCAACAGCGGTCCCGGCAAGGTCTCCTCGCCCGCCTCCGACGACCGCGCGCTGGCCGTCGGCGCGGCCGAGGACGACGACGACCTCGCCGTCTTCAGCTCGGTCGGCCCGCGGGTGGGCGACTCCGGCCTCAAGCCGGACATCATCGCCCCCGGCGTCAACGTCGTCGCCGCCCAGGCGGGCGGCACCACCGCCGACGACGGCTATGTCGCGATGAGCGGCACGTCGATGGCCACGCCCCATGTGACCGGAGCCGCCGCCCTCCTGTTCCAGCAGCACCCCGACTGGACGGCGGAGCAGGTCAAGCGCCAGCTGATGCAGTCGGCGACCGGCGCCGAGGAACACGGCGCCTACTTCCAGGGCGCCGGCCGCGTCGACGTCGCCCGGGCGGTCGACCAGGACGTCACCGCCGACACCACCGCACTGGACTTCGGGCTGATCCGCTGGACGGACGGTCGGCGGCCACCGGTGACCAAGACCCTCACCTACCGCAACTCGGGCGCCGCGCCGGTCACCCTTCAGCTGAAGGACAACCCGAGCAGCGGGAAGAAGGACGTGCCCGCCCCCGCCGGCCTGTTCCGGCTCAGCGCCGACACGGTCACCGTGCCCGCACACGGAACCGCGGCCGTCACCCTCACCGCGACCCCGGAAGCCACCACGGCGTACGCCGCCTACAGCGGTGTGGTGACCGCGAGCACCGCGGACCACCAGGTGTCGGTGCGCGTCCCGTTCGGCATGGACGTCGAGCAGCCGTCGTACGACCTGCGCATCGACATGAAGAGCCGCACGGGCGCCGCCCCCGACAACGCCTACCTACTGGTCAACTCGGCCGACGGCAAAGCGTACGAGGTCGAGGCGCTCGGCAAGAGCAGCACGGTGGTGCGACTGCCGAAGGACACCTACTCGGTGAGCGGCTTCTACTTCGACGCCTCCTTCACCGAGGGCACCATCGTCGGTGTGCCGAAGGTCGTGATGAGCACCGACCGGCAGGTGACCATCGACGCCCGGAAGGCGAAGCCCGTCACGGTGTCGGCACCGAGCCGCTCCGCGCGCATCATGTCGGCCGAGATCGGCACGATCAGCATGGCCGACCAGCTGCTCTCGGTCACCATGTACAACGCGATCGGCACCGACCACATCGACGGCGTGTACGCGGTGCCGACTGCCCAGTACAAGGACTCGAAGTTCACCTACCTCGTCACCAGCGTCTGGGGCGACCCGGCCGGCGCGGACGAGAACCCCTCCTCGGTCTACTACCTCACGCGACCGGTGCACGGCGCCATCCCGGCGGATCCCGCCTACAACCCCCGCAAGTCGGAGCTGGCCAGGGTGAACACCACGTTCGCCGCCACCACGCCCGGCACCACGGCCACGCGCATCGTGTGGACGTACGTCGACAACGTCCGCTTCAGCGGCCGGGCGATGGAGGGAATTCCGGTCCCGGCCCGGCGCGTCGACTACTTCTCGGCGGCCGACGGCCTGCGCTGGCAGGCGGCCTTCGACCAGAACAACCTCTTCGACCCGGACACGCGCGGGCAGAGTTACCTGAGCGACCTGCACGGCTACAAGGCCGGCTCCCAGGTCGAGGAGCGCTGGAACGGCGGGATCCAGGCCGTGGGCCTCTCTTCCCAGATGGTCGCCTTCCGTGAGGGCGACACGATGTACCGGCCCTTCCTGTCGGCCGCGAACGGCAACCTCGACCTGGTGGCCGACACCACGTCCGGCCTGCCCGAGGTGAAGCTGTGGCGCAACGGCGAGCTGGTCTCCCAGGACTGGAGCATGAGCGACGTCCCGGCCGACGCCACCCCCGCCGACTACCGTCTGACAGTCGAGCACAACCGTGACCTGGCCCCCAGCTCCGTCTCCACGAGTGTGCGGGCGGAATGGCGGTTCCGGTCGCAGACCACGGCGACCCGGCAGGCGCTGCCGCTGTACGCGGTCCGTATGTCGCCGAAGCTGGACGAGTGGAACCGGGCCGAGGCCGGCCGGGGGCTCGACATCCCGGTCCTGATCCAGCGGACGGCTGGCGCCCCGGCGTCACCCGTCCGCGTCTTCACCACCGAGGTCTCCTTCGACGAGGGGAAGACCTGGCAGTCGGTGCGGGTCAAGGGCTCCGGCATGGAGCGCACCGTGACGGTGGAGCACCCGCGGAGCGCCGCGGGCGGCTCAGTCAGCCTGCGCGTCCATGTCGAGGACGCGGCGGGCAACTCCTTCAAGGAGACCGTCGTCAAGGGCTACTTGCTCAAGTAGGCGCCGTCGCGGAGTCGCCACGTCCTCGAGTAGCTGCTTCCGCGAGTGGCGCAGCCCGGCCGCAGCGGCCGGACGAAGGGAGACAGGGCCCGCCGGACACGTCCGGCGGGCCCTGTTCGTGTGCGTTGCGGCGTCCGCCGTGCTCAGAGCCAGTCGCGGCGCGCCGCGTGCCAGCCCAGCTGCATACGGGTCGCGACACCCGCCAGGCTCATCAGGCCCTGGATGCGGCGCTGGACGGTGCGCTTGCTGACCCGCAGCTGTCCGGCTATCGCCTCGTCCGTCATGCCGGCGACCATCAGGGAGAGCAGGTGCCGGTCCTCCCCGAGGGGCGAGGCGGGATCCGTGGTGCCGGCGCCGCCGATCTGGCCCTCCTCGGTCACCCGGAGCGGGGCACCGATGTCCCAGTGGTGTTCGAACAGGGCGATGAGCGCGTCCAGCAGGCTGCTCTCCCGCACCACCGCGGCCCGCAGTTCGCGGGGGTTGCGGGACGTGCCCGAGGCGGCCAGCGGCAGGATGGCCACCGAGCGGTCGGCGATCGCCATCCGCAGCGGCAGCACAGGCACCGCCCGGGCGACCTCTCCGGCGCACACGCCCTTGACGACGTAGTCCACCGAGTCGGGGTCGTCGAAGTACGCCTGCTCGTACAGGGCCCGGTAGAGCACGCCCCGGTCCAGCGCGTCGAACTCCTCCTGGTTGCTCTCCGCGGACATGGCCACGTACTGGGCCTTCACGAACCACATCATCTCGCGGGCGGCGCCGTCCTGGAGCTGCCGCAGATGCTGGCGCAGTGCCGCAGCGCCTGTGATGATCTCGACGGCCTCGTCCGTGGTCCGGGCCCATGCGCTGCGGCGGTGTGTCTCCGCCAGTTCGTAGACGGCGGCCCGGGTCTGTTCCAGGGCGTCGAAGTGGCGTTGGAGCCGGGGCATGAGGGCCACCTGCGGCGGCACGGCCGTGAACCATTCGGGACTGTCCTCGACCGCCGACGCCAGGCCCTTGTGCTCCAGCGCGCGCAGCAGCAGCCGCGCGGTCACGACGTCGAGGGCCGAGCGGCCGGAGATGTCCTGGGCGGACGCCGTCCCGGTGGCGACCAGAAGGCGGTACACCTCGCTCTCGTCGGCCGTCAGGCCCACCGTCTCCAGCATGTCGCCACCTTTCTCACCGTCCGGGCTGCCTCCGCCCGGGTTTCCGCCGGGGAACGCGGTCGTCCCGGCGGATGATTCCACCAGCCCCTGCGACCCGGCACCACGACGGTTGTCGCCGGCGATCTGGTCACCGTGCCGGGGGCGGTGCCGTCAGCATCCCGTGGAACCGGGGCGGGGCCGCTCGAGTGTCACAGACTGTGGGCCACGGGGTGGCGAGGTTCGTACAACAGCAGTTCGGCCACTGGGCAGACGCACCGCCGTCAGCCTGCCCCAGCGCTGCTCGCCGACCGGGCGGGTGATCTCGACGCCCCGCGCACGCAGTTCCCCGAGCTGGGCGTCGAGATCGTCGCGCATCAGACAGAACTCGTGCTGGGGGCCCTCGGCGGAGTGTACGGCGATCTCTGCGGGGGGCAGCTCGAAGATCAGCCACCCGCCGCTCCAGGGCGCAGCTCAGCCGAGGGCGGGGCCAGGGCCCCGAGCGGACGGAACCCGCCGCGCCGAAGGGAGCCGAGGCGACGGGGCGGCCGAGCTTGCCCGGCCAGAACATGCGCCTCCCGGCGACCGCCCGCGCGAACAGGGTGTGTTCCCGGGGACCGAGATCAGCCCCCGGGGGGCCCGGGCCGTAGTAGTCGGCACCCCGGCCGCCGCAGCGGAGTCTTGCCGCCCGGCAAAGACCCCTTCGCTGCATGGGGGCTGCCTACCACGAGCACCCCGTCCAACCGGCCCGAAGACGGCCGGATACAGTGCGCGCGACGGCAGCCCGGTTGCTTGAGGGGGAAGCGTGACCGACACCAGCGAAACCCGATCCGCCGACAGTGCGGCACACGGGACCCAGCGGAGCCGACTGCACCGCCTGATGCGCTACCTCCCCCTGATCGCCCCCGTCCTGCTGTGGACCGTGCCCTACTGGCTGCTGCTGCACACCGGCCAGCACTGGCCGCTCCCTGTCACTCTGGCCTGCACCGCCCTGTTCGCCCTCGGCCTGATCGGTATGCCGCTCGCGATGGTGCGCGGCCACGGCCGACGGCAGCAGGACTGGGCGGCGATCGTCGGGGACACCCTGCTGGGCACCATCTGGGTCCTGTTCACCTGGTCAGTTCTGCTCGGCGTCCTCCTGCGGCTCGCCCTGACCGTGAGTGGCGTCGGCGACCCCCAGGACCGGGCCCGGATCGTCACCTGGGCGGTCCTCGGCGCAGCCGCCGTGCTGCTCACCTGGGGGTACGCCGAGGCCCGCCGGGTACCACGGGTACGCCGCCTCGACGTGCAACTTTCGCGCCTGGGGGCCGGGTTGGACGGCACGCGCGTCGTCCTCATCACCGACACCCACTACGGCCCGCTCGACCGCGCCCGCTGGTCGGCGCGGGTCTGCGAGACGGTGAACACTCTGCAGCCCGACCTGGTCTGCCACACCGGAGACATCGCGGACGGCACGGCCGAACGCCGCCGCGCCCAGGCCGCCCCACTCGGCACGGTGCAGGCCACCCGGGCCCGGGTCTACGTCACCGGCAACCACGAGTACTACAGCGAGGCCCAGGGCTGGGTCGACCTCATGGACGAGCTGGGATGGGAGCCGCTGCGCAACCGCCATCTGCTGCTCGAACGCGGAGGCGACACCCTCGTGGTCGCCGGCGTGGACGACGTCACCGCCGAGTCCTCCGGCCTCGCCGGCCACCGCGCCCACCTCGCCGGAGCTTTGAACGGCGCCGGCCCCGACCACCCCGTCCTGCTCCTGGCCCACCAGCCCAAGTTCATCGACCAGGCGGCAGCCGCCGGCATCGACCTCCAACTCTCCGGCCACACCCACGGCGGCCAGATCTGGCCCTTCCACCACCTGGTCCGCATCGACCAACCCGCCCTCGCCGGCCTCAGCCGCCACGGCCCCCGCACCCTCCTCTACACCAGCCGCGGAACCGGCTTCTGGGGCCCACCATTCCGCGTCTTCGCCCCCAGCGAGATCACCCTGCTCGTACTCCGCTCCCCGCACCTGCCCACCTCGATGTAGCACTGGGCGGGCCAGCAGTTCCGCCCGGAGATGCTGCCCCTCGGCAGCCTCGCTCCGCTCACACGACGGAGATCGTGACGGACGACCGGGTCTCGGAAGTGACCATGTCCCGTATCGCACAGCCCTTATGAGCGAGGTCCCGGCTGTAGCTGTCCGACGAGGTGGAAGACCTCCCGGGCCGCATAGCCTTGAGGCAACGGACAATTTCGCGACGGGTCTTACCCTCTTTGATCCGGCGCTCGAAATAGTCCTGAGTGCGCGAGTCGACCCGCAGACGGGTGCGCCGCAGGTCGTACACCCGTTTGCCGAGCGGTGAAGCAAAGTCCTCCGGACGAAGAACCTGCTGCCGCGCAGTCCGCCAGGCCCGCCGGATGACGGACCCAGGCGCACATCCGCCGACGGCGCCACGTCGCGGAGCCATTCGTCCAGGTAGGCCCGTTCTTTGCTCGTTCCTCGGGGTCACAGGCGGTCCACGAGCACTCGCTTGCCGTTCCGCGACGAGGTGTCCTCATAGGTCCTCTGACAACTGGGAACGCCGCGTGGGCATGGCCGCCGCCTGCGGTCCCACCCACGCGGTGCTGTCCCGGGTGACCTCCGGGGATGTGACGTCAGCGCAGGCCGAAGGCCCGGGTGATCGTCTGCGAGACGGTGTTGCCCGCGCTGTCCCGGGCGCCGACCCGGAGGGTGACGAAGTCGGCGGACCGCGGCGCACGCAGGTTCGTCCGCCATCCGTCGTCGCACCGGCTCAGGGCGGTCCGCTGCCAGGTCGCACCGTCGTCGTACGACACCTCGACGGTCGGCTTCCCGATGGTGGCGGTGGTGCCTGGCAGGTGCGAGGCGGTCACCGTCAGGCCGGCGTGACGGTCGGCACGGCCGGACTTGTCGGTGTCCACGCCGTAGTCGAGCTGGATGAGCGGCAGGGACACCGCCGCATCGCTGCCGGTGACCGTGGAGGTGAAGTCCCACTCGGTCAGCGTGTGCGTCGAGTACGGGTTGGCCCAGGTGCCGCGGTCGTTGTCGAGGACCAGCCGGTAGGGCAGGCGCTCGGCGCCGAGGCCAGGAACCTGCAGGTACTCGGCGTTGCCCCAGTCGAGCTGCTGGTCGCCCTGGTAGAGCGACATCCAGTCCTTGACGTCGAAGTTCGCGCCGGCCTCGCCGACGTGGCCGGACCCCGAGTCACCCCAGCCGGGCGCGGTGATGTACATCGTGTCGAGGTAGCGCACCGGCTGGTAGTTGACCGGGCCCATACGGGGCCGCTGGATCGGGCCGAACCAGCTGACCTTGCCGGTCTTGCGCGCCGGGTAGGTCAGCGGGTCGATCGAGTGCTGCCCGGTCTCGCCCTGGATGAAGGCGTCGTCGAGCCACGTGGTGCCGGCGGTGACCCAGTCGGTGCGCTCGCCCTGGGCGGGAGCGGTGAGCTGGTTGCCGACGGCCCAGCCGCGCCAGACGTCCGGACGGAACTCCATCGCCTTGCCCTGCCGGTAGTTCCGGAAGGAGACGTTCACCCGGCCGAGGTCCTTGGAGTCCTCACGCCAGGTCGGGTCCGTCGGAACGGCGCCCGTCCAGTGGTGCACGACGTCGTAGACGTAGTCGGTCGTGGGGTGCGAGGTGACCTTCAGCGAGACCGCGCCGTGCCGGAGTTGGCCGAGCAGGTCGGCGCCCTGGTCGGCGTTGAGCGTCGCCACCGTCACCGGGGCCGTGCTCTGCGAGCTCCAGGGGTTCTCGTCCCAGGGCTGCAGGCGGCCGTCGCCGTCGTTGACGACCAGCAGCAGCCGGGCGCCGGCGGCCGCGGCGGCCTCCGCCTGGGCCTTGATCCCTTCCGTGCCGGCGCCGCGCACCACGACGGCCTTGCCGCGCACGTTCTGCCGCGCGAGCTCCTCGGCCGTGCCGTCACCGGCGAAGACCGCCGTCAGATTCCGGGTCCCGGCGGGCAGTGGCGTGGCCGCGCGCTTGACCAGCGGGTCGTCGAAGGTCGTCGACTTCGTGCTCAGGGTCAGCGCGGGCTGCTCGAGGCGGAAGCGGGCGCCGGTCTCGAACTCGCCGTCGGTGACCTTCTTGCCGGTCGGGAGCGCCCAGATGCTGTCGTACGACGGGTCCGGCAGCATCGACGTCTCCACCAGGCTGTCGGTGAAGGACCGGTGGGCGTCCAGGCGCGGTGCGACGGCGGTGGTCTGCTGTGGCACGCGCGCCAGGATCCGGCGAGCCTTGCGGCCGTCCAGGGTGACGGTACGGTCCTGGTCCAGCTTCACGTCGTTGAAGGCGAGCAGCACCATGCCGCGCGAGTGCGGGCCTTCGGCGCCCTGCACGTCACCGGTGAGCCAGCCGCTGTAGCTGCCGACGGGCAGCCGCGCCGTACCGGTGCCGGACGCGTCGAGGTCCATCACCGTGAAGAGGTGCTCGGCGGTCAGCACGACCCGGCCCTCAAGCGGCTTGCCCGAACGGTCCTTGGCGACAACGGTCAGATTCTGCCGCCGGCCCTCGCGGGCCGCGCCGATCAGGGTCCGGGCGCGGACCGCTCCGCTGCCGTCCGTACCGATGATCAGGGCGCTGACCGACTGGTCGCCGCCCAGCTTGTCCAGATCCGCCGTCAGGGTGACCGCGGCGGTGCCGTGGGCGGGCACGGTGACGTGGTCGGCGGAGAGGCGGAACAACCCTGCCGGGACGGTGCCGTTGACCGCCAGGTCGAGGTCGGCCGGTGCGTCGCCGACGTTGGTGTACGTCACCGTCTGGGCGTCGCTCTGCCCCGGCTTCGGCGGCCACGTGTGGAAGCCGGAGTAGGCGCTCGTGGTGGCGAAGACCGTGGTGTGCACGGCCGCCAGCGCGTCGAGCCGGCCGGCGCCCGCCTGGTACGGGGTGTACGCCGGGGTCGCCTTGGCGCTGCTGACCAGCGCCTCCTTGAGCTGGGTGCCCGTCCAGCCGGGGTGCTCTGAGGCGAGGAGCGCGGCGGCACCGGCGACGTGCGGCGTCGCCATCGACGTACCGCTCATCGTCGTGTAGTAGCCGGAGCCGCGCTTGTAGTGCGAGCGCGCCGCGACGATGTCGACGCCGGGCGCGGTGATCTCCGGCTTCAGCCCGCCGTCGCCGTCACGCGGGCCCTGGCTGGAGAAGTCGGCGAGCGTGTCGGTGGAGTCGACGGCGCCGACGGTCAGCGCGGAGTCCGCGGCACCGGGGCTGCTGATGGAGTGCGGGCCGCCGTTGCCCGCCGCGATCACGAACAACGCCCCGGTTTCGTGGCTGAGTTCGTCGACGGCCTGGCTCATCGGGTCGGTCTTGTCACCGCCGCCGCCCAGGCTCATGCTGATGATCCTGGCCTTCTGGTCGCGGGCGGCCCACTCCATGCCCGCGATGATCCAGGATTCCTGGCCGCTGCCCTCGGAGTTGAGCACCTTGCCGACGGCCAGCCGGGCGCCGGAGGCGACACCCCGCTCCTTGCCGTCGGAGGCGCTGCCCGTGCCGACGATGGTCGAGGCGACGTGCGTGCCGTGGCCGTTGTAGTCGGCGATGTCGTCCTCGCCGGGGACGAAGCTGGCGCTGTCGGACACCTGCCCGGCCAGGTCCGGGTGTTCGGTGTCCGCGCCGCTGTCGAGCATCGCGACCTTCACGCCCTGGCCGGTGTCGCCCTCCGCCCACACCTTCTGCGCGCCGATCTGGGCGGTGGAGTCGGCCAGGTCGGCCTTGACCTTGCCGTCGAGCCACACGTGGGCGACGCCGCCCGCGAAGGACGGCTTCGCGGACCGAGCCGCCGCACCGGAACCCCTGGTGAGCGAGGACCAGAACTCCGGTGCCTGCTTGTGGTTCTGCGCGAGGGCCGAGCCCCGGATGCTGTCCAGGCGGCGGACGTCGGTCGAGCCCGCCATCTTCGCCCGGGTGCGGGACTTGGCGGCGGCATCGGTGTAGCGCACGATCAGCGGCAGCCGGGAGCTGTGCGCGTCGTCGTAACCCTCGGCGATCAGCCGCGTCACGTTGAACAGCTGCTTGTCGAGCTTCCCGGCGCTCACGTACGGCAGCGCGGAGTCGGGGTAGACGTAGGTGGCGCCGTCCAGGACAGCACGGTGGAAGCCGGTAGTGGCTCCGCTCGCTGCCTGGAAGGAGCGCACGACGGTGCCGTCGGCGGCGGTCCCGATGGTGACCTTGTCACCCGTGATCAGGGTGACGGTGTGCGTGCCGGCATCGCCGGCGGTTTGGTGTCCGGTGTCGTTGTGCGACACCTCACCGGCGGAGTACGCGGACACAGCGGCAGTCGCCGGTATGACGCCGAGTGTCAGCGCGGCCGCCACGGCGAGGGCGATCGGCCCGGGCCGGGGGATGGGAACCTTGGGCAAGGAAGACTCCTGGGACGCGGCGAAGAGTGAAAGATCACTGGATCCTCCGGCCTCCCCCGCCGTCGTTCAAGGGGTCACACATGTCGCTCTTGTGCCATGGCACAGTTACGCCGCGAGCAGACGGGGTCGTCGGCCACCGCGTCCGCGGGGACGGCGGCGGACGCGGCCGGAATCGAGCAACGTGCCCTTGTCGCACCGAGGTTCGGCACACAGCTGGCGCTGGGGCAGGGCCCGGCCGATCAGCCAGCCCACTGGGTCCTTGATCGGGCCGTGCAGCCGCATCTGATCCCCCAGGCGCCTCGAGAGGCGGTCTGCGAGAACCTGCGGCGCGTCGGGGCGACCGGTGAAGCCCTCCACCCGGGCCAGTTCGCTGCGGGCCCCGGCCCCCGCCAGGGGGCCGGACGGTCCAGGCGCACCCACACCAGGTCGACCGGCGCCAGGACAGCCCGCAGATTCTCCGGCGGCAGGGCACCCTCCCCCGCTGCTGCCTGCCCTGACCCGAACTGTCCACGACCTGCAGCGGAGAACCAGCCCGCGGCCGCCTTTCGCGCCTTCGATGACCGGGGAGCCGCCAACGCTGCCCTGTACGACGGCAAGCACTCCGGCCACGCAGCCCTCGCCGACGCCCGGCAGACAACTCACCCGTCCATCAACGGGCGCCGCGCCGGCCGCCACGGAACCGGAATCGGGGGGCCAGCCGCATGAGCATCGCCACCCTGCCCGGGGCGACTGGATCCGCGGCATCACGATTCGCCAGCCCTATGCCACCTGCATCCTCGCCGTGAAGCCCGGAAGACAAGCCCCGGCCCTGGCTGTGGCGGGGCTGGGTCCTGATCCACGCCGGGCAGAAGCTGGAGCGCCCCGCCCTGCGTGATCCGCTGATCGCCACCGCGATCCGCGGCCGCGAACTGCGCCTGGGCGCGGTCATCGGCGTCGCCCGCCTCACCGGCTGCCACCCCGACCAGGGGCCCATCTGATGCGCCGACCGCCCAAGGCGGCTACTCCTGACGGGTGGCCCCCGCGGCCGGGGCGCGGAGGGGGGCGGTCCGCGTGTCATAGATAGACGGAACAGGTTGTCGACTGTGGGAGGGCACCTTGCCGAGTGCTGATCCGATCCTGGTCACCGGTGCCGCCGGTGGCAGCGGGGGTGTGGGTGGGAAGGTCGTCGGGGAGTTGCGCGAACACGGGGTGCCGGTGCGAGCCCTGGTGCACCACGACGACGACCGTGCCGCCGCTCTGCGGGCCATCAGCGGCGTCGAGGTGATGGTCGGTGATCTCACGCGTGGAGCGGATGTGGTGGCGGCCCTGGAGGGATGCCGCAGAGCGTACTTCGGGATGAGTCCTTCGGCCGACTATCTGGAGGCCACGGCAACCGTGGCGGCAGCGGGCCTTGAGAGCGGCCGGCTCGAACTGCTGGTGAACATCTCACAGATGACCGTTTCTCAGATGAACCTCGCCAGCAGCACGGAGTCGCGCCAGCAGCGGCTGCACTGGCTCTCCGAACACGTCCTCAACTGGTCCAGGCTGCCCGTCGTCCACATCCGGCCGACGGTGTTCATGGAGAACCCACTCTTCGGCATGCTCGCCGTGGCCTCCATCCAACGCGACAACACCATCCGGCTCCCCTTCGGCACCGCACGCACCTCGCCGGTGGCCACCCGCGACGTGGCCGAGGTGGTCACCCGACTGCTGCTCGACCCTTCACCACCGGTCGGCCGGGTCTACGAACTGACCGGCGCCGCCTCCCGCGACATGGCCACGGTCGCCGCCGAGTTCTCCGATGCGCTGGGACGCACCGTGACGTACCTCGACGTGCCGTACGACGAATGGGTTGAGCGCGACCTGAAGCCGCTGGGCCTGACGCCGCATGTCTTTGCCCACATCTCCACGATGGCCCGCCTGCACAGGGAGAACCGCTACGACCGGAGCACCAACGATGTGACGGAACTCCTGGGCCGCCCGCCATCGGGCTTCGACAGCCTGGTCGAAGCTACACCGGGACTGCGGGCTGGGAAGGGGTAGGCCCTGGGACGCCGGCTGCGACAGCGATGCCGCCTCGTCTCGCGGTTCGTCCCGCGAGGGCTGGCGCCAAACCTTCACGGTCACCCCCACCACCCTCCTGGCCTGGCACCGACAACTCATCGCCCGGAAATGGACGTTCACCCGGCACCTCCGCCCCGGCAGACCTTCCACGCCATCTCCTGCACGCCCTGCGCGAGTTCGAGACGTTTTACGACGAGCAGAGGCCGCACCAGGGACTTGCGAACGCCCGCCCCCTCCACTCGCTGCCCGCCCCGATCGAGGACACGGACCGGATCGCCCATCTGGACGTACGACGACGGGAGCGACTTGGGTGGCACCCTCCACGAGTACGAACATGCGGCGTGAGCAGCACGGATGAGGTATTCGGCAAGCGCAGCCCCTCGGCGCGTTACGCGCAGGAAACCGGCGGCAACTCCTCCCGGTAACAGGCGCTGCATAGACATGACACGTCACCGCACACACCACACGTCACCACATCGTGGCATGTGTATACCGCGCTACGACGAGGGGCCTTGATGTCACACGAGCCGCGCGTGCCGACCGATCTTCCCGCCACGCCCGCAGCCGCCGCCATATCCGCCGAACTCCCCGTGGTGCACGAGGCGTTGGCCTCGCGGCTCGGGCGGCGCGGGCTGTTGCGCATCGCGGCGGGGCTCGGCGCGGCCGGTGGGACGGTGGCCGCGGGTGCGCACTCCGCCGCCGCAGCGCCCGACGGGCCCGCCACCGTCTCCCGCCCGCAGCGCATCCTGCAGCCCGGCAAGGGCCCCATCGACGGTCAGCACTATCTGCGCGCCACACCGGACACCGTCCGCTGGGGCTACGTGCCCGCCCGCGACGCCGACCCCGTGCTGCGCATACGGTCCGGCGAGACAGTCACCGTGGACGCCCTCTCGCACGAGGGTCTGCTGGAGGACCAGGGCCGCGACCCCGTCGCCTGGTTCGGCGAACACGGCGTCGGCAGGGACCAAGTGCTACGGGACGCCGTCGACCTCGCCCGCGACTATTCCCGCACACCCCGCTCCTTCGACACCGACGGCCCGCACGTCGTCCTCGGCCCGGTGCATGTCGAGGGCGCAGAGCCCGGCGACGTACTGAAGGTGGAGACACTGTCGCTGCTGCCGCGCGTGCCCTACGGCGTGGTGTCGAGCCGACACGGCAAGGGCGCCCTGACCCGCACCCGGGACGGCGGCGCGCCCGCCGGCATCACCCGCGACGAGGTCATGCCGCCCGTCGACACCGACGGCCGGCCGTCCGCCAAGGACCCCGAACAGTACGGAAATGTCTCGGTGTTCGCACCGATCCGCAGCGGCGGCGGGGCTGGGGGCCGAGATGGCCACGGCGTCCTCCCACTCGACGGTCCCGGCGAGGTCACCTTCCCGCTCAACCCGCACATGGGCCTGATGGGCACCGCGTTCGCCGATGCCGCCTCGCTCACCGACCCGCTGCTCAACTCGATCCCGCCCACCCTCGGCGGCGGCAACATCGACATCCGCCACCTCGGCTCCGGCTCCGCGTTCTACCTCCCCGTACACGCCGAGGGCGCCCTCTTCCACACCGGCGACCCGCACCTCGCGATGGGCAACGGCGAGGTGGCGCTGACGGCGCTCGAAGGCTCACTGCGCACCACCTTCCGCCTCACCGTCTGCAAGCCCGGCTCCGGCGACGCCCCCACCGTCGCGTACCACTACCCGTTCGGCGAGACCGACGAGGCGTGGCTACCCATCGGCCTCTCCGACCCGGACGGCTCCGCCGGAGCCGGGGGCCAGGGCTCCGACCTGGACACGGCGATGCGCCGCGCCGTCGTCAACGCCCTCGACTTCCTCCAGGCCGACCTCGGCATGAGCCGCCCGGTCGCGTACGCGTATCTGTCGGCGGCGGCCGACTTCGAGGTGTCACAGGTGGTCGACCGGACCACGGGAGTGCACGCGGTGATCAGGAAGAGCGACTTCGGCCGCTAGCCACCGCTGCCCGCTCAACTCCCGTCACCAGCACGCACATTGAGAAGATCCAAAAGAACGCAGGCAGCATGAAGACAGTGAATCGAAGAAGGTTCCTCGGCCTCGCGGCCGCGGCGGGCGCCGGTGCGGTGTTCCCTCCGGGCGCGCACCCGGCCTCCGCGAGCTCCCTCCCCGACCCCACGGTGTGGCGGGAATTCGGCACGCCGCTCGTGCCCGCCACCGGGCACGGCCCGCTGTCCGGGCTCAATGTGGCAGTGAAGGACCTGTTCGCCATCCAGGGACACCGGGTGGGCGCGGGCAACCCCGCGTGGCTCGCCGAGAGCCGCCCGCAGGCGGCGACCGCCGCGGCGGTCGCCGCGCTGCTCGCTGCGGGTGCCGACGTCGCCGGCCTCGCCCGCACCGACGAGTTCGCGTACAGCCTCGCCGGCACGAACGGCCACTACGGTACGCCGCCCAACCCCGCGGCCCCCGACCGGATTTCGGGCGGCTCGACCTCGGGACCTGCCAGCGCGGTCGCCCTCGGTCAGGCCGACATCGGACTCGGCACCGACACCGGCGGCTCGATCCGGATCCCCTCCTCCTACCAGGGCCTGTACGGCATCCGCCCGAGCCACGGGGCGGTCGACACCACGGGGCTGCTGCCGCTCGCCCCGTCCTTCGACACGGTCGGCTGGATCGCCCGCGACGCCGACACCCTGCGCGCCGCGGGCCGGGTGCTCCTGCCACGCGCCGAGGGGCCCGCACCGTCGGCCGCGGTGTTCTCCCAGGAGATCGTCGACGTGGCCGACACGGAGGTCGCCGCCTCGGTGCGGCGGGCGCTCGCCGGGTGGCGGGGCTCGGCGGATCTGCCGCGCCTGGGCACCGTACGGTTCGACGCCGGGGTGCTGCCGGGATGGGTGCGCGCCTTCCAGACCAAGCAGGGCGTGGAGGCGTGGCAGCACTGGGGCTCGTGGGTCTCGCGGCACTGGGACTCCCTCAACCCCGACGTCCGCTCCCGCTTCGAGACGGCCTCGCGCTACACCCCCGCCGACCTGGCCGCCGCCGAACGCGTGCTGCGCGAGGCACGGGCCCGCGTCGACGACCTGCTCGGCGACCGGATCCTGCTCCTGCCGTCCGCGTCCTCGGTGGCGCCCACCCGCGAGGAGGCCTCCATCGGCGGCCCGGCGATCGAACGGACCCGGGCCCAGACCTTCCAACTCACCTGCCTGGCGGGCCTGTCGGGCCGCTGCGCCGTCAGCGTCCCCGTCCGCAGCCGCACCGCTCCGGTGGGCCTGTGCCTCGTGGGGCCGCGGGGCAGCGACCGGCACGTCCTGGATCTCGCGGCGCGGGTGTCGGCGGCGCTGTAGGCGGCGGCTGTGGGGGGCGACCACAGCGGAGGACGAGGATGCCGGTGCCGACGTGCAGGGCCGGGGCAGCGGCGGCGGCCCGGGTGAGCAGGAGGAGCGGTGAGGCGCTCAGGCTGTAGCCGGAGAAATGGTGCTCGGTGATCCAGATGCCGGCGAAGTCGTGGCCGCCGGCCCACTCCACCTGGCGCAGGAATTCGTGATACTTCTCGCGGGCCGATTCGCGGTCGACAGTGGGCGATACGCCAACGAGGTCACTCTCCGGAACGGGCGCCGCGTCTGGCTGTTCACGGGGTACGCGGAGAGCCGGGAAATACTCTCCGACCCGCGCCTTTCCTCGGACCGGAGCTTCGACGAATACCCCACCATGGCACCGCATCTCGGCGCCGAGGAGGCCAGGAAACTGGTACTCGTCGGTGAGGATCCGCCCACGCACGACATCCATCGCCGGCTGCTGAATCCGGAATTCGGGCTGAAACACGCCCGCGCGCCGCGGCCCCGCATTCAGGCCGACATCGACCGGCTGGTCGACGCCATGCTGGAAAAGGGGCCGCCGGCCGATCTCGTACCGGATTTCTCCATGCCGATTCCGGGTCTTGCGATGTCGGCGCTCCTGGGGATTCCCTTCGAGGACCACGCTTTCTTCCAGGACGCCACGCGCGGGGTCATGCAGGCGAGCACCCCTGAGGAGACCAACGCCGCGGGCAAGGCCCTCTTCGGCTACCTGGACGGGCTGGTGTCGGCACAGGAGCGCGATCCCGGCGAGGAACTCCTCGGGCGGCTCGCCCGGCGGGTCCTGGCCGGGGAGCTGGGCCACGACGAGCTGGTGCAGCTCGCGATGGTGCTGCTCATCGCGGGCCTGGAGACGACGTCGTCGATGATCCCGCTGGGTGTGGCGGCCCTGTTCGACCACCCGGACCAGCTGGCCGCGCTGCGCGAGGGGCGGGTGGCGGTGCCGTCCGCCGTCGAGGAACTGCTGCGCATCACCGCCGTGACGGACTTCGGCGGGGTGCGCTGGGTGACCGCCGACATCGAGATCGCGGGCCGGCTCATCAAGGAGGGCGACGGCATCGTCGTCTCGTCGACGATGCCGAACCGCGATCCTTCGGTGCACGCCGACCCGTACGCCTTCGATCTGGCCCGGGGCAGCCGCCAGCACCTCACGTTCGGCTTCGGCATTCACCAGTGCCTGGGGCAGAGTCTGGCCCGCACCCAGCTGGAGGTGGCGTACGAGACGCTGGTGCGGCGCCTTCCGGGGCTGCGCCCCGCCGTGGACCCGAGCGAGCTGCGGATGCGGCAGACCGGGACGATGCAAGGGCTCGAGTCCCTGCTGGTGACGTGGTGAGCCGGGCCGGCGGGGACGAGGAGCCCGACGCGCTGCGCGTGCGGGCCGACCGGGAGCTGTGCATCGGTGCGGGCCTGTGCGTGCTGAGCGCGGAGGGCGTGTTCGAGCACGACGAGGACGGGCTGACCGTGCTGCTCGCCGCGCAGCCGGACGCGGCACAGTACGAGGCCGTGCGGGAGGCCGTCGCGCTGTGCCCGTCCGGCGCGCTCACGCTGTCCGAGGAGGCCGCGCCGCCACCGCCCCGGTGACCTGAAAGGCCTCGGCGAGGCGTCGGTAGGAGGCGCGGCGCTCGCCGGGGTCGTAGGTGTTGGTCAGGGCCATGACCTCGTCGGCGCCGGAGGACCGGATGAGCGCGCCGAGCCGTTCGCGGACGGTGTCGGGTCCGCCGATGATGTCGGAGCGCTGGTCGAGGGGTGCCTCGGCGGCCCGTTCGGCCTCGGTCGGGCGGTGCGCGAGGGCCGTCTCCTCCGGGAGCAGCCGCGGGTCCTGCCCGGTGAGGACCTGGAGCACGGCGAGTTTGCCGGGGGCGGCGATCCGGTGGGCGTGTTCGTCGTCCTCTCCCGCCCACACGCGCAGGGCGAGGATCGCGTGCGGCCGCGCGTCCGGCGTGTGGGGCACGAACGCCTCGCGGTAGCGGCGCAGTGCGGCGACGGCGGTGTCCGGGTTCACGTACGCGGCGAAGAAGGCGTACGGCAGTCCGGCGCGCGGTGCGCTCGGCGGAGGAGACGCTGGAGCCGAGGACGTGGACCGGCGGCAGCGGGACCTCGACGGGGACGGCGCGCAGCGCGGCGTAAGGGTGGTCGGCGGCCAGCGGGCACACTCCGCCGTCTCGTCGCCGAGCAGTTCGGCGAGCAACTCGTCGAAGGCGTCGCGGCGTTCGGGGGTCCTGCCGAGGGCGGCGGCGGTGAGGTCGTCGCCGGTTCCCGAGGAGCGTCCGACCCCGAGGTCGATGCGGCCGGGGTGCAGGGCGTTGAGGGTGCGGAACTGTTCGGCCAGGTGCAGGGGCCGGTGGTTGGGGAGCATCATGCCGCCGGTGCCCAGACGCAGCCGCGTGGTGTGCGCGGCGAGGTGGGCGATGAGGATCTCCGGCGCGGACGTGCCCATCATGGCGGTCGAGTGGCGCTCGGCCACCCAGTAGCGGCTGTATCCCAACTCCTCTACGGTCCGGGAGAGTTCGAGGGCGTCGCGCAGGGCGTGGCCGGGTGCGCCGCCGGCGCGGACGGGGCCTTGATCGAGCACGGAGAGCGCAGTCATGCGGGGCTCCTGGTTCAGGGTCGCGGGGTGAGCTGGTGTGGTCCGAGAGTGCGTGCCGGGCGTCGGGGCGCAGGCGGGGGTTCAGAAACAGGCCTGCCGCGATGAGCCGAACCGGGGTCCTCGGCCTCCTCCTCCAGGACGGATCTGTCCGCGGGACGACAGGTGAGGAAGACTGGCCCGGCCCGGCCCCGGCACCCGACGCCCACGTGAAGCCCGTCTGTACGTGGAGCGCGAACTGCCCGGGCGGCACGCCCGTGTACCTTGCGGCCCACGGCGGCGGGTCCCGCTCCTTCGCGCTGCGGGCCGACGATCTGCGCCGGACGCCTCGGCGGGGTCCTCCACGAATGCCAACATGCCGCTTGAACAGCGCGGATAGGGTTTTCGGCAGGCGCCGAGTTGCACGACCCCCGCGCTGCCCGAAGTCATCAACTGTGCATACATGAATGAATCTACACAGTGAATGCGCAACTGCAGCACGGGCGCGTTCTGTTTGTACGAGTTGTCGTGGTCGGAGCGGCCGTGGCAATAGCTGTCGATCTCCCGTGCGGGGCTGCATGTAGAGATGCGGCCCTCAATTCGTGTGCATGGGCGCACGGATGAGTAGCCGATGGTTTCAACTGCCCTGCTGGGAGCAGCGACCGACTGTATGCCGGGCACGCTCCGTGATTTGATCCTTCGCGCCGCCGGGATCACGCCAAGTCGTCCGGAAACGGATGGTGCGCGCCTGCGGTCGCGGCCCAACGTCTATCCCCAGCTTGGCCGCTCCCCCTGTGGAACATCCATACGAAAGGCAGTTTCATCATGAACTCCGCTCCCCAGGTTCAGACCCTTGAAATATCTGACGCCGAGCTCGACACCATCTCCGGCGGCCTGAGCCCGCAGGTCGGCATCGCCGCCGGCCCCACGGCGCTCAGCAGCTCGGACCTCGTGGCTCAGTTCAGCGCGGTCAAGGACGAGGTCCTGGACACCGTCGGCCAGTACCACCAGGTCGGCGTCACCGCCTCTCTCTGATCGTCAGATCGCGGGATCGCTGATATGGGCAGCCTGACCGCGATCGGAGTCCACAGCGACAAGCCCCCTACCCGCGGGTCTTCGCCAGTAGGGGGCTTGATCGTTAGAGGTTTCCTCTTCTTGCCCTGAGTCTTGTCGGGGATCTTGGTGAGCTGGGACTTCGCTGGTCAGGGCCCTACCCCGCCCCTTCACAGAGGCCATCGTTGGCCGCCGCCCATCAGCCTCGGACGCCTCAGGGACGGCACAGCCGTGGCCCACCTGAACGGCGTCAGCCGACGGAAGCGGCCGACCAATGCCCGGTGATGCAGCCCTCGCCATATCCCACCACTCCTCGGATACACCGGGTTGAGCAGCCTTTGCACCATGGCGAGACCAGCGGCGGGCGGGACAGCCAGGACGACCATGCCGAACCGTTCTATGCCCTCGCCGTCGACTCCGAGTCCTGAAACTCGTTGATCACGCGCTGCTGTGCAGTGCCAGGAAGGGCCCTCGCCCCCTGGTTCTCGGTCGCAGGTCGGAGCTGGACGGGACCAGAGACCGATGGCGCCGGCCCGAACCGTTGCTAGCGTGGAAAGCGGTTCTCGTAGCCAGGGGGAAGGAGGCAGACCGATGGCAGTCGAACTCAACCACACGATCGTCGCCGCGCACGACAAGATGGCGTCCGCACGGTTCCTCGCGGATCTGCTGGGTTTGGAGGTGGCACCGGAGTACGGTCCGTTCGTTCCGGTGCAGATGCCGAACGGCGTGACGCTGGACTACATGGACACGGCCGAGGCGATCAGCCCACAGCACTATGCGTTCCTTGTCTCCGAGGACGAGTTCGACGCGATCTTCGCCCGTATCGGCGAGGCGGGCCTGACCTACTGGGCGGACCCGTTCCACCACGACCCCGGCGAGATCAACCACAACGATGGCGGGCGCGGGGCGTACTTCGACGACCCCAACGGACACAACCTCGAGATTCTGACCAGGCCATACGGCAGCGGCGAGGACTGATACCCCGGAACGTGCCGGGAGCCGGAGCCTGTGCCGTTCGGAAACTCATCGTTGCTGCTCGGAGGGGGTCTGGCGCGGCATCACGGTCTGCTGGAACCCTGTCCGGGAGATCGTCTCACTGGCGTATCGGGTGGTACACGAGCTGCTCGCGGCTCCGGCGGTGTCCACCCCATGCGGCAGATGCTCCCCGAAGTTCCGGCCGGCACCCTCGAACGTGAACTCGCCAAGGAACGCGCCACCCTCTGACACCTACCCCTGACAGCGCCTCCCCCTGACAGCACCTACATTTCCTGCCGCCCCAACGCGCCGAGCGCACTGCGGGTCAGTTCGGCCGCGATCCGGTCGATCGACCAGTTCATGCTGTCCATCAGGTCCACGACCACCCGCTCATCGAACAACGTCTCCCACACCAGCACGGCGAACTCCGGTGCCTGCGTGGCGATGTCTCCGCTCGCCATCAAGTCCTGTGTGAGCGGCGCCAGCACCTCGTAAATGCGCGTCACCATCGGGTCCTTGGCCTTCATCCGGGCCAAGAAACCGTCCGTCGACCGGATGTACACAGCGGCCCGGCTCCACCGCGCCGCATGCCGCACCCACACCCGGCACGCCATCTCGAACCGCTCGAGCGCCGGCTCACCCGCCTCAATGGCGGAAAGCTCCGCGATCAGCTCATCCACCAACTGCTCGTAATACGCCTTGAACACCTGACGAATATCCGGGAAGTGCCGATACGCCGTCGCCGAGGCCACCCCGGCCTCCTTGGCCAGCATCGCCAGACCTCGATCATGGAGCGCTGGGTACTCCGCCTTCGCCGCATGGCCCTGGTGGAGGAGGACACCCGGTGGCGCTACCGGTTGACGATGCGAGTGGCGGCGCTGGGCCGCGCGGCCCGGCAGGGCACCTCACTGGGCGAGGTCGCGGACCCCTTCCTGCGCGCCCTGGCCGATGAGGTCTCCGAGACGGTGCTGCTCATCCGCCTGGTGCAGGGGCTTCCGGTGTGCGTGCACGGCGCGGAGAGCAACCGTCCGTACCGGCTGTCGTTCGAGGTGGGCCAGAATCTGCCGCCGCTGCGCGGTGCCAGTGCGCGCGTGCTGCTCGGCGGTCTGTCGCAAGCCGAGCGGGAGCGCTACGTCGACCGGGCACTCGCGTCCGGCGCCGTGCCACCGCTGAACGGGCGCGAGGAGTTCCTGCAAGGCGTCGACATCGCCGACGAGCGCGAGGAGTTCCTGCAAGGCGTCGACATCGCCGACGAGCGCGGCTGGGACGTCAGCCACCACGAGATCGACGAAGGCATATGGGCCGTCTCGGCCGCCATCCGGGACGACGACCGCACGGTCGCCGCCCTCTCCCTGTCCTGCCCGGAGTTCCGCCTCGACGACGCCCGCCGCAAGACCTACACCGACCGGGCGGTGGCACCGCGAAGCGGATCTCCGAGGCGCTGCGCGGGGGCGCGGCGGCGGTCTCCGCGCCGGGCAACGACGCCTGACCACCCACGTTCCCGGTCGAGCGCAGCCGGCCGCCTCGTCGGCCCGGCCGCGGGCCGGGGACGACCGACGGGCATCGACGAGTTCTGCAGCCACCACAAAGGCCGCCGTCGTGAGCGAGCGCTCGCTCCTCACCGGGCCCGTTCGCCGAATGTCCATCAGCCATCTTGCATCCGTGCATTCAACGACTGACGGTTCGTCGCCTGCGCAGACAAGTTTCATATGCCATGGACATACCTCGCATGGGAGTACCCGAGAAGCTGGCCAGGCGCATGAGCATGGCCGAACAGCACGAGTACCTGCGCTCCAAGTTCTCGCGACGCACGATCATGAGAGGCGGCGCCGTCACACTGGGCGCCGTCGCGGGTGGCGCGTTCGTGCCGGGGGCCGTCGCTCAGGCCGCCGTTCCGACCCAGAGCACCGCCCCCGCCGTCGAGACCGTCGACGGCGCCCTGGTGGCCCCCTTCGGCCGCCATCTCGCCTTCGGCAACGACCCCCGCACGGAGATCACCGTGTCCTGGCAGGTCCCGGTCGCGGTAAAGAACCCCTTCATCCGGATCGGTGCCACCCCCCTGGACCTCTCCCGCAAGATCGAGGCCGAGGTGCGCACCCTCTACACCCCGGCCGGCGTCGGCGCGAGCGGTAACCACACGCAGTACTACCTGCACGCCAAGCTCACGAACCTGCGGCCGGGCAAGACGTACTACTACGGCGTCGGCCACGCGGGCTTCGACCCGGCCGAGTCGCACCTGCTCGGCACCCTCGGCACCTTCACCACGGCCCCCGCGAGGGCGGAGCCGTTCACCTTCACGGCCTTCGGCGACCAGGGCGTCAGCTACCACGCGCTCGCCAACGACAGCCTGATCCTCGGTCAGAACCCGGTCTTCCATCTGCACGCCGGCGACATCGCCTACGGTGACCCGGCCGGTCAGGGCAAGGCCTCCGACACGGGTTTCGACTCGCGCACGTGGGACCAGTTCCTGTACCAGACCGAGTCGGTCGCCAAGCAGATCCCGTGGATGGTGTCGTACGGCAACCACGACATGGAGGCGTGGTACTCGCCCAACGGCTACGGCGGCGAGGAAGCCCGCTTCACGCTCCCCGACAACGGCCCCGACAAGCAGCACCTGCCGGGCGTCTACTCCTTCGTCTACGGCAACACGGCGATCATCTCGCTGGACCCGAACGACGTCTCGTTCGAGATCCCGGCCAACCTCGGCATCTCCGGCGGCACCCAGACGAAGTGGTTCGAGGCTCAGCTGAAGAAGTTCCGGGCATCGGACGACGTCGACTTCGTCATCGTGTTCTTCCACCACTGCGCGTACTGCACCTCCACTGCGCACGCCTCGGAAGGAGGCGTGCGCCAGGAGTGGGTGCCGCTGTTCGAGAAGTACGACGTCGACCTCGTCATCAACGGCCACAACCACCAGTACGAACGCACCGACGTCATCAAGGGCAACGAGGTCGCGAAGAAGCTCCCGATCGGCGGTACGGCGTACCCCGAGACCGAGGGCGTGGTGTACGTCACCGCGGGTGCGGCGGGCCGCAGCCTGTACGCGTTCACCGCCCCGGACTCGTACGAGGGTCATGAGAACGAGGTCGAGTCCGTATCCTCGTTCATCTGCCTCAAGGACGGCGCAAAGCAGAACGAGACGGTCGCCTGGTCCCGGGTTCGCTACCTCAACTACTCCTTCCTGCGCGTGGACGTCGAGCCCGCGCCCAAGGGCCGCTACGCCAGGCTGAAGGTCCAGGGCATCGCCGAGACGGGCGACCGGATCGACCACTTCACGGTGGCGCGCCGCGCCAAGTAGGGCCACCCGTGCGCCCGGACGGCGGGCACAAGACCAGCAGGCGGTCCTCATACGCGTGTGAGGTCCGCCTGCTTGGCGTGAACTCCGACCGTCCCCGCGGCGGGCGCGGCGAGCACCTTCCACGGCGGCGGTGACCCACCTTCCGGCTTCGACCCAGCGATGTTCCAAGTAGAGCTTGAACGGGTCGAGTTCACTGCCCCGGCGGGCGGTTACTGATGCAGGACTCCCGGCATCTGGATGTTCGCGCACAGGGTCTGGCGGTCGGGCGAGAAGGGCCCGCGAAGGTGGCGGTGCCGTCGTGGTTGGACAAGTCCGGCTTGGTGCCTGCTACTTCGCGCAACACGCACGCGCGACACCTGGTCGTGATCACGATCCAACCGGCGGCGATGTTCGATCTCGACCGCAATCGGCGGGGCATCGGCGCGGGTACCCGCCATCTTCCATTCCATGAACGTTCAACCAGCCTTCCTGCCGAACGTTGGTTGCCACACCTAAAGTCCCCGAAGATACGAAGGAGGGGACTTATGGACAGGCCTATCTCACTCAAGGCTCGCGGGATCACCAAGTGTTTCGGCGACGTCGTCGCACTCGACGGCATCGACCTGGATGTGACGCGAGGTCAGATCCATGGCTTGGTCGGACCGAACGGCGCCGGCAAGACCACACTGCTCGGCCTCCTGCTGGGCCTGGCCGTCGCCGACAGCGGCAGCCTCGAGATCCTGGGTACGCCGGTCGGGCGGGCCCTCGACGTTGCCGACGGCGTCGCCGGCTTCGTGGACGGGCCAGGTCTCTACCCCTCGCTCACCGGTAGGCAGAACCTCACGGCGCTGGCCGCACTCCGAGGCCACGACGCGCGGACGACGGGAATCGACGACGTGCTCGACCAGGTCGGGCTCACCGATGTCGCCGACGACCGCACCCGCGGCTTCTCCCTCGGCATGCGCCAACGGCTCGGGCTCGCCGCCGCTCTGCTCACCAAGCCCCGGCTGCTCGTGCTCGACGAACCGTCCAACGGCCTCGACCCGGCGGGCAAGAGGCAAGTGCACGGTGTCCTCAACCGGCTCGCTGCCGGCGGAACCAGCGTCGTGCTGTCGAGCCACCGCATGGACGACCTCGAGGCGCTGTGCTCCGAGGTGACCATCCTCGCCACCGGACGCGTCGTCTTCTCCGGCCCGCTGAGCAAGCTCGCCACCGAGAGCCGTGAACTCGACTACCGGCTGCTCACCTCCGACCCGCAGGCCGCCCGCCGGGTGGCCGACGACGCGCCGGGGATCCAGGTCGTCGACGACGCCGGGGTACGGCAGGACGCCGAACTGCTCGTCGTACGCGCCCTGTTGCCCGCCCTCGACGGACTCGTGGCGCGGCTCGTGGAGAAGGGCGTCGCGCTGCGCGAGCTCACTCCCGTCGTGTCGCCGCTCGAAGCCGCGTTTCTCGCCCTCACCGAACAGCAGGAGTCCGGCAGATGACCACGACCCTCACCCGGGGCCGGGAACAGGAACAGGTGACCAGGGGCCGTCGCGTCCCCGTCACCCGCGCCTGTCGCTTCGAGCTCGTCAAGCTCGTCTCCCAGTGGCGGATCCGCCTCCTGGTCCTCGCCTGCTGGATTGCTCCCGCCCTCTTCGTCGCCGGCGTGAGCCAGCAGAGCACACTCCCCGTGGACACCCTCTTCGGACGCTGGATGCACGCCTCCGGGTGGGCCGGCCCGCTGGTGATGCTCGGTTTCGCGGGGACCTGGGCGCTCCCGCTGCTGACCTCGATCGTGGCCGGTGACGTGTTCGCCTCCGAGGACCGGCTCGGCACCTGGCGCCAGTTGCTCGTGGCGGTCCGCTCGCCCCGGCGGATCTTCGTGGCGAAGGCAGCCGCCAGCCTCACCGTCCTGCTGCTGCTCGTGGCCGGGCTCGCAGTCTCCAGCACGGTCGGCGGCCTCCTCGCGGTCGGCAACCAGCCGCTGGTCGGCCTCGACGGCCACCTCCTGGCACCGTCGGACGCCGCCGTTCAGGTCCTGCTCTCCTGGATCTGCGCCCTCGCCCCGACCCTGGCGCTCGCCGCGCTCGGCTTCCTCGGGTCGGTCACGCTGGGACGCTCCCCGATGGGGCTCCTGGTGCCCGTACTCGTCTCGCTCGCGATGGCGGTCGCCCAGATGTTGCCGCTTCCCGCGGCCGTGCGCGTCGCCCTGCCCAGCTACGCCTTCATCTCCTGGAACGGACTGTTCACCGGCCCGCAGCAGCTCGGCCCGCTGCTGATCGGCGTCGTCGTCAGCCTCGTGTGGGCCGTGGTCGCGACGGCGCTGGCCTATGTGCTCTTCGTACGGCGCGAATTCACCAACCCGACCCACGACGGTTCGGGCCGCCGCGCGATCACCGTCGGGGTCCTGCCGCTGGTCGGGTTGGCCGCCGTGTCGTTCGCGGTCGTCGCCGCGATGACTTCGGCGACGGGCTCCGGGGTCACGCAGGACAAGGTGCAGGGCTCGGTCGCCACGGCGTTCGCGCACCTGTACCGCATGCAGACCGGCCAACTCAACAGACCCGCCGTCACCGAGGCCCAGTTGAAGGCCACGGCGGCGTGCGACAAGGGAAGCACCGGGGTCGCAGCGCAAGGCCCGGGCAACGACTGGCGCTGCGTCGTGACCTGGCATCTTCCCGGCGTCGAGGCCACAGGACAGGCCATCTACCAACTCGACGTCACTCCGGACGGGCGGTTCATGGCCGATGGCGATGGACCGAAGGAAGTGAACGGCTACTTCCTGGTGCGGACCCCCGAAGGGGACGCACCGAACCCTCTGTGGCAGTTCGACGGCAACGTCGAGCTGCTCGACACCACCCTGAAGGGATAACACTCCATGCAGGTAACTCGCCGCCGCAAGCTCGCTGAGGAGGCTCGGATCAGCCTCCTCGGCAGACTCATCGGCAGACGGATACCGCTGTTCACGGCCGGCGCCACCGCCGTCGCTCTCGTGGCCGCCGGCACCGCGTTCGCGCAGACCCACCAGTTCGGCACGGACCAGGTCGGTCAGGTCACTGCCGACGGCCAGGTCGTCTCCGCCAACCAGTACATCGCCCCGTACGGCGACCGACTTGTCATCAACGAGGGCAAGATCATGTCGTCCTCGATCAGCCCGGACGGCACGCACATGGCCGCCTCGGTCACCGACGGTGGCGCGGCCCTGGCCATCGTGGACCTGAAGAACTGGAAGACGCAGCAGCTCGTCAGCAACGCCGCGTCGTCCAACCCCCGCCTCAGCAGCATCAACGTGGGCCAGGAAGGCCCGACGTACTCGCCCGACGGCAAGCAGCTGTGGCTGGGCCAGCCGGACGGCTACACCGTGCTCACCGTGAACGCGGACGGCAGCGTCTCCAGCCCGAGGACCGTCACCATCGCGGCGCAGGGGTCCAAGCACGCCCTGGTGGGCGAGGCGGTGTTCTCGGCCGACGGCAAGACCGTGTACTCCGCGGTCAACGGCCAGAACCGGGTCGTCTCCATCGACGCGGCGACCGGGACCATCAAGCAGAGCTGGGCCGTGGGCAACGCCCCGCGCGACATGATCGTCGTCGGCGGGAAGCTCTACGTCAGCAACGAGGGTGGCCGCCCGGCCAAGCCCGGCGAGCCCACGATCAACTCGTACGGCACGCAGGTACTCGCCGACCAGAAGACCGCTGCCGCCACCAGCGGCACGGTCAGCGTCATCGACCTGGCGAACCAGGACGCCGCCGTCTCCAGCATCGATGTCGGTCTGCACCCGACCGCCCTGTACGCCAAGAACGGGACGCTGTTCGTCACCAACACCGCGACCAACGACGTGTCGGTCATCGACACGGCGAAGGGCAAGGTCGTCCAGACCATCGCCACCCAGCCGTGGGCCAAGGCCTCCGTGGGTTACGAGCCCAACGCGGTGACCCTCACCGACGACGGTCACCTGCTGGTGACCCTCGGCCGCGCCAACGCCGTCGCCGTCTACAAGTACACGTCCGCGCAGGAGCCGGTGAGCTACGTCGGCCTGCTCCCGACGGACTACTTCCCCTCGGAGATCAGCACCGTCGGCGACCAGGTCTACGTCTCCAACACCCGTGGTATCGACGCGCGCCGGAAGGCCAGCGGTCACGGCACCCACGACACGACGTCGAGCGTGCAGAAGTTCACGCTGCCCGACGACAGCGTGATCAGGTCCTACACCGGCAAGGTCTTCAAGCAGAACGGCTGGAACGGCGAGTCGCTCAAGAAGTCCGACGGCTCCCCGGCCAAGCCGGTGCCGGTGCCGGTCAAGCTCGGCGACCCCTCGACGATCAAGCACGTCTTCATGATCGTCAAGGAGAACCGGACCTACGACCAGGTCTTCGGTGACATGCCGCAGGGCAACGGCGACCCGTCGCTGGCGCAGTACGGCGAGAACGTCACACCGAACCAGCACGCCCTGGCCAGGCAGTTCGGCCTGTTCGACAACACGTACGACATCGGCACGAACTCCGCCGAGGGTCATAACTGGCTGATGCAGTCCGACAACCCGGAGTACACCGAGTCCTCGGCCGGCGAGTACACCCGCAGCTACGACACCGAGGACGACGCCCTCGGCCACCAGCGGACCGGCTTCATCTGGACCGGTGCGCAGGACGCGGGCAAGTCCGTGCGGAACTTCGGTGAGTTCCAGCAGTTCCTGACCAAGCCGTCGGGTGCGAGCTGGCAGAACCTGTACTGCGACAGCAAGAACATGGCGGCGACCGGTCAGGACACCGCCTATCCGCTGAACTCGACCTCGCCGATCCCGTCGCTCAACGACGTGTCGGTGCACGGCTTCCCGAAGTTCGACACCAGCGTCCCGGACGTCTACCGTTCCGAGATCTGGAAGAAGGACTTCCAGAAGAACGGTCCGGCGAACCTGAACATGTTCTGGCTGTCCAGCGACCACACCGGTGGCCCGGTGAGCGGTGCCGCCCAGGTCGCGGACAACGACCTCGCCGTCGGCAAGATCGTTGACGAGATCTCGCACAGCAAGTACTGGAAGGACTCGGCGATCTTCGTCGTCGAGGACGACTCCCAGGCCGGCACCGACCACGTCGACGGCCACCGCGCCCCGGTCCAGATCATCAGCCCCTGGGCCAAGCACGGCGCGGTGGACAGCCACTACTACTCGCAGATCAACATGATGCGGACCATCGAGCAGATCCTCGGGGTCCAGCCGATGAACCAGAAGGACACCGCGGCCAGCCCGATGGCCGCGGCGTTCACCCAGAGCCCGGACTTCACGCCGTTCAGCGCGCTGCCCAACCGGGTCTCGCTGACCGACGGTGTGAAGAACGGCGCGCCGTCCTGTGGTCTGGACACCCCCGCGGCGCAGAACCCGAAGGCGGAGGCCGTGCCGGCGGCCTCGGTGCCGGCGGACATGAAGAACGTCGCCGCCGAGTGGGACCAGTGGAAGTCGAAGCAGCGGCTGACCGGCCCCCACGCCGTGCCGGACTACGCTCCCCCGGCGCAGATGAACCACCTGGCCTGGTACGAGCGGTACAACTGGAAGAAGCCGTTCCCGGGCGAGAAGAAGATCTACGCCCCCCAGGACGTGCCGGGCGCGCTCATCCCGTCGGCGGAGAACGACGGCTGACGTTTGCCGGTAATCCGAGCGGCAACTGCCGTTAAAACGCCCCGGAGCTTGATGGCGGATTCTAGTGATCGTCGCAACACGTGATTACTGACATGTGGTGGCGAGCAGTTCTGCAGGCGCTCGGCTGGGGTTTCCCAGCCGAGCGTTTTGCGTGGCCGCCCGTTGAGTTCGGCTGCGACGGCGTCGAGGTGCTCGCGGGTGTGGACGGCCAGGTTGGTGCCCTTGGGGAAGTACTGCCGCAGCAGGCCGTATTCCTCCCGCTCGCGCGTCAGCTTCTTCGACTACCGGCTGTACGCGCACCTCGCACGCCCACCGTGCCTCCCATCGAGACAGAGCTACTCAATCCGCTGACGCCCTCGACGCCCGCCGTGAGTCACTGCAGCACGTACACCGCCGGAAGAGATTGTTGGCATCAGTACGAGGCCCCCGTGCCGAGAAGGCGTGCCCTCAACTCTCGTAATCGCCACCGAAGTTTTGTGCTCGTATGAGGTGGCCAGGGCGGCAGGTGGACGGCGAGAAGGAGTCGATCGTGCCACGACGCGAGACCTCTGCGAGCCGACGCCCTACCAGGCTCCCAGCACTCATGCCGACCTGCCCGCCCTGCGGAAGCTTGAACGGAACTTTGCTGTCGCTTGACGCCGATCTCGACTGCGAAACCCGCAAACCATTCAGGGTCTTCGGGCTGGAGAGCCAACGGAGGGGACGGGGCAGAGAACCATGGGTGACCAGGGCAGTGGCGACGACGGCGAGATACTCGACATCAAAATCACCGACCTGAAGAAGACAGCCCCGTATTTCCACACGCTCAGCACGGACCTGGCTAAGGCGCTGACCAAGCTCAAGACGGGCCTGGCGGCGGCTGGTTCACCGTGGGGGGACGACAAGCAGGGCAAGCAGTTCCACGGGCACTACGGCCCGAACGTGAAGAAGATGGAGCACGCGGCCGAGATCCTGGCCCTCGGCCTGGCCAGCATCCACGACGCCATGAAGGACATGTCGGACGGCCACATCGACAACGAAGAGCTCGTCCGCTCGATGTTCAGCAAGATCAAGGCCACGCCGCACGACCGCCACGGAACCGACCAGTGAGCGTGGCCGACAAGGCGAAGAAGATCGTCCAGGACATGACCGGCATGTGGTGGCCGGATGCCGATGAGGACGGTCTGCGACACGCGGCCAAGGTGTGGCGGGACTTCGCCGACGACCTCGAAGACGTCACGGCCGCCGCGAACAAGTCGGCCCGCGGCATCATCGAGCACAACAAGGGCGAGGCGATATCCGCCTTCGACGACCCGTACTGGCGCCGCTACTACCACGACGGGCATGGCTGGCTCCAGGACATGATCGACGGCGCCCGCGACATGGCAAAGGCCCTCGACCAGTACGCCGATGCCGTCCACCACGCCGTCAAGCGTCTGGAACACGAGCTGGAGATCGTCGGCACGACCATCGCCGCCGGAACCCTGCTGGCCGTCTTCACCGCCGGCATCTCCGAAGCCGCCGCCGCGACCACCGCAACAATCGTCGACCTGGCCGCCATCCTCGGCGTGGCCGTCTCGACGGAGATCGCCACCATCGCGGGCACCACCCTGGCCACCGCGGCGATAGCAGGCATCGAATCGATCACCGTCGACCTGGCCGTCACCCAGCCCGTCGCCATGGCCACGGGAGAGAGCAAGGGCCTCAACCTCGACGAGGCCCATCAGGCACTGCTCTACGGCGCCCTCACCGGCGGAGCTCTCGGCGGCGCGTGCGCCACGTACCGCGCCGCGCAGAGTGCGGGCGGAACGACCGAACTGCTCGGCGGCATACGCATGCCTGGCTTCGGACCCCAGGTCGCCGTCGCGGGCGGCGAATCGGCAAGCCTCGAAGACCTCGGACTGCTCATCAAGGGCGACGGGGAACCCAGTGCCTGGCCACGGAGCAAGCGCAAGGGGGCACAGAAGCCGAAGTACAGAAGTGATCTCGCAGGTGATGAGGGGCAGAAAGGAGCCCACACCATCGATCGGCACGTCGAGAAGACAGACCGCGACCTGCGTGCCCGACTGCGCTCCGACAAGAACATCACCGGTAGCTCCAGCTTCATTAACGAGCAGGCGGCCCAAGACCTCACCGACCGGGCCGTGATCAAGAACAGACCAAAGTGAAGCGCTGGCTGGAGAAGACCCCCAAGAAGGAGCTGGAGCTCAACGTCGACTTCGGCCAGGAGACCACCGGCCGTAGCATGTCCCGCGATGACTTCGTCCGAGGCACAGGACCGCACAATGTGCACAAGGTCTTCGTTCTCCTACGCCGCGACCCCGACATGCCAAGCGGCTATCGCATCCACACCGCCTATCCGAAAGCCTGAGAGCAAGGACCACCCGTGCCCCAGCCCAAGGACATCACCGAGGACTTCATGGAGGAGGACGAGCGCTTCCCCCAGCTCCATGAACTGCTCGACTCCTACGCCTTCGCCGGCAACGCATTCACGGACACCGTCGAGACACCAGGCCCTGCCCTGCAGGCGTACGTACGTCAGGCCCTCCGCACGCCCGGTCTGCTCGACGAGGTGATCGGCGAGATCGACGACCTGCTGCAGGTCGGCCTGTTCAGCGATGAAATCGCCGACGACGTGGAGATCCTTCCGCACATCGAACCGCCGGAAGGCTGCACGGTCGAGCAGTGCCTCCAGGTGGCCCGGGCCCACCTGGAGCGCATCCGCAACGACGGCGCCTACCAGCACTCCGACGTCCCCCAGACCGACTGGGAATGGCGCAAGCAGTTCCCCGACCTCGGACACCTGTTGGCCGGATACTTCCACCAGGACTTCTCCAGGTTCTACGCCTCACACAGGGAGGCACTGGACGACTACTTCACCGGAAACCCTCCGGAGATGTTCACCCAGGCAGCTGAAGAGCTCCGCTCCTTCACCGAACTCCTGACCTCGGACAGCGAACTCGACCAAGCCACGCGCGTCCTCGGCCTGAGCATCTATCCGCCCGAGGGTGTCTCCCTCCGTCAGTGGCTCACCGATATCCAGGACATCCTCGCCCACCACCGCCCCACCACCTGAGAGTCACCTCACGCTCGCCCCCGCCGCAGGCCGTATGCAGCCGAGCCCCGAGATGCCCACTCTGATGTTCACCGACCTCAACGGCACTCCCGCCGTCCCGGACTGCGGAACCGAGTCGTTGGCTGATGGTGTGCCAGGGGCGGTATTGCCGGGGTTGCCCTTGTCCGAAACCTCATTCGCCCAGGTGGGGCCGGGTGTACAAGGTGACGGGACATCGAAGGTTGTCGCTTGAACAGGCGCTCTCGCGCGGCTGGTGGTTGTCGAGGCATGATGATCGACGCTGCAGGTGCGACTGGCGTTGCCCTTGCCGAATACCTCTTCCATGCAGGAGGGAGCGGGTAGCGGCGCCGGCTGAGACCGCTCGAGTCCCAGCTATCGCTTGGCGGCGGTAGGCGCGGCATGGTGATCAGTCGCGCTTCTGAGACTGGCGTACCTGGTTGTGACGAACGCGTTCGCGATGCTGCGACTGCTGCCGATGAGCGATCGGGAGAAGGATGTCGAGATCCTGGCCTTGCGCCACCAGATCGGCGTGGACTTCACCGTCGACCTTGGCGAGCCCACGGGGTTGAGCTTGTCGCGTAGCAACTTCAAAAACGGCTTGCCCCCAGAATGGGTCACGGCGCAACCGTGGTTCTGAAGAAGGATCCGACCGCTGCGCTGGGCTACCGAGTCCTGACCTCCTACCCCACCACCCCATGAACACCACACCGGACAGGCAGCCCATGACGCCGACGCCCAACGACCGTTTCCGCGAACTGCGCGACCTGCTCCGCGCTTACGAATCGACCGGGCACACCTTCGACGACACCCTGGAGACACCCGGCACCGCGCTGAGTTCCTATTTGCGTACTGCAGCGTTCGCACCCGAGCGAGCGGAGACTGCGGCGCGAGAGATCGACGACCTCCTCGCCGCCGGTCTGTTCAGCGACGAGATCGCCGACGACGTTGACCTCCTGCCTCACATCGAGCCCTCCAAGGGCGTCGGCGTTGAGGAGTGTCTGCGTGCCGTACGGCACCATCTGAGCATCTTCCTGGCGAAGCGCCCCGCGCCCAAGGCCGGCTTCCGCCCGCAGACTTCGTGGGAATGGCGGCACCGCTTTCCAGCTCTCTCACACCTGTTGACGTCCTACTTCCATCAGGACTTCTCGCTTGAGTACCAGTCCCGGGGGGAGGCGATCGACGACTACCTCTCAATCGAGGCAGGAGAAGACCATGAGGCCGTTGATCAGGAAGTTGTCGGATTCCTCGCTGTCAACACGAGCGACGACGACCTGCAGGAAGCCACTCGCGTTCTCGGCCTGCGGATTGCTCCACCCGGTGATGTGACGTTGCGTCAATGGCTCCTCGACATTCAAGGCATCCTCCGTCACCATGGGCTCCAATAGCCCAAGAAGCCGCGCGAGCGTGTGGGGTTCCAGAACCCGGCCTGGCCCGGTGACCAGCCGCGGATGGGTAGAGCAACGCGCGCCGGGAAGGATCTCGGACTGTGTCGCTACGTCTGCACTAGCTGGTCTTCACCCGACTGCTCGGCTGGCTGGCGCTTCTCTGCCGCTCCTCAGCGTCCAAGGACATCGAGCTGCTGGTGCTGCGGCACGAGGTCGCGGTGCTGCGCCGCACGAACCCCAAACCACGCTTCGACTGGGCCGACCGCGCCTACCTCGCCGTGCTGATCCGACAGCTACCCCGGCAACTGCGACGACACCATCTCATCACGCCCGACATCTGCGGTGGCACCGTCGGCTGGTGACGAAAAAGTGGACGTACCCGAACCGGACAGGCCTGTAGGTGCCAGCAATCTCATCCGTGCTGGTCAGTCCGCATGCGGGCACTGTCGTGGGTCCCTGCCGTTCGGCGGTGATGGTGGGGGCCTCGCCCGGTGATTGCGGGCCCGCTGCGGCCGACGCCAGGATGGTCCGGTGCTGCTGCGACTGCCCTACCTGGCCCTGACGAGCGTGTTCACCCTGATACGGCTCCTGCCGATGGGCGACCGCCACAAGGATGCCGAGATCTTGGCCCTGCGCCATCAACTCGCCGTTCTGCAGCGGCAGATAGACAAGCCGAAGCTCACCTGGCCCGACCGCGCGCTTCTCGCCGCTCTTCTGCACCGCCTCCCCCGAGGGCAACTTCATCGACTCCAGTTGATCGTCTCCCCCGACACGCTGCTGCGCTGGCACCGCGACCTGCTGCGCCGCCGCCACGCCAAGGCCTCACGCCCCAAGCGCCCGGGCCCACCGCGCACCGTGCGCTCCGTCCGCACCCTGGTGCTACGGCTCGCCAGCGAGAACCGCAACTGGGGCTACAGGCGCATCCACGGCGAGCTCGCCGCGCTCGGAATCAACGTCGCCGCCTCCACCGTGTGGAACATCCTCAAAAAGCACGGCATCGACCCCGCACCCGAACGCGACCACACCACCTGGGCAGCATTCCTTCGCTCCCAAGCACACGCCATCCTCGCCGCCGACTTCTTCGAGACCAAGACACTGACCGGGACGACCCTGTACGTCCTCGCGGTAATCGAGCACGCCACCCGGCGCGTGCGAATCCTCGGCGCGACCACGCACCCCATCGCGGCCTGGGTCACCCAACTCGCCCGAAACATGGTCATGGACCTTCAGGACACCGGCGGCAGGGCGAAGTTCCTGATCCGGGACCGGGACGCTCGCTACCCCGCCGCCTTCGACGCCGTCCTGCACGCTGAGGGTATCGGGGTCGTCCAGAGCGGCGTCCGGATGCCGCGGATGAACGTGATCATGGAGCGATGGGTACGTTCCTGCCGAACTGAGCTCCTCGACCGCACCCTCGTATGGAATCAGGCCCATCTACTCCACGCCCTGCGCGAGTACGAGCAGTTCTACAACCACCACAGGCCCCACCGCGCTCTCGCAAGCGCCGCGCCACTCCGCGCCCTGCCCGAACCGATCACCAGGCCCGACCGACTCTCCCACCTCGACGTCCACCGACGCGACCGCCTCGCCGGCATCCTGCACGAGTACCAACACGTGGCGTGACCAGCCCGGACCTAGTTCTTGGCACCTACAGGGGTGAGCCACGAATACACGCAGGTCGCATAGGGCGGGCGAGTTTCGGGCACCCACAGGCTCCGTGCAGCCTGCAGAGCGGAACCGAGCTGCGACCGGACCCTTCCGGGGGCTGCCCGAAAACCTTCACAGCGGGGACATGTCTCCCGCCCATGGATTTGGCGTGTCCATTGCTATGGGCTGCTAGCTTGATTGGTTGCGGGTTGCTCCGTGAGGTACGGCGCTGCGGACTTGATCCGTCGATCGTGTCGCCGCGAGCGCGCAGGTGGGGCAGTACGTACGGGGGACGGGGACCTTCATGGCGTGGGACGAGTGGGAACAGCTGAAGGCAGAGGTAGCGGAGCGGCACCGGAACGCGGCTGGCGCATCCGATCGGCCGTCGACGCAGATGCGGCTCAATGAGCTTGCCGCCCCTGACGGCGGTGGCGGAGGCCGCCCAGACATCGACATCAAGCAAAAGGGCGTGCGCGGCGCCGCCGACGACACCGAGACCCTGTCGCGCGATGCCATGAAGCGCCTGGATCATGCACTCGACACTAGTGACGAGGTGTACGCGGCGCACTACGGCAACGGCTGGCTCAGCCCCGTCCAGCTTCAGGTGTGTGCCCTGAACTGGGAGGAACACATGGTGTCCCTCGCCAGGCAGATGGGCGATCTGAGCGCGAAGTTGAGGGATTCGGCCAACGGCTACCAGGGTGCGGACCTCGAGGCGGAGGCCCGGCTGCGTGCCGCCGTCCAGGATCTACGGAAGGGGTGAGCGTGGTCTCGTACGAAGGCATCAACAACGCACGCCCGAGCAAGTGGAAGACGGCCTCGGACGAATGGCACTCGCTGGCCGGGTACGCACTGGCTGCGGCGAAGGACCTGCGTGACTACGGGGTCAAACCCCTCGCCGAGAATTGGACCGACGCGGTTGGCAAGGGCGCCGCGGGCAAGTTCGAGAACCTGGCCAACCAGTTCGAGGTGGCCTACGACATCCTCCTCGCCGTCAACATGGTCGCCGACGGCATGACCACAGCCATCGAGACCGCCCACAGCACCATGCGCGAGGCACAGCAGCTCGCCGACCAGTACGGCCTGACCATCGGCATCGACGGCACGATCACCGGCCCACCCGTGCACAACAGGACCGAGGCCGAGGAGATGGGCCCGTACCGCTCGCAGGTGCAGGACCTCATCAACCAGGCCGTCGAGCAGGTGACAACCGCCGACAAGCTGGCCGCCGCCGAGTTCACCAAGCTCGCGAACCAGACGGGTCTGACCGACCCCGACAAGGCACTCAACGAACTGCAGACCCACGCCTCACACACGCAGATGGACATGCTGGCCGCCGATATCCCCGTAGGTCAGGACCCGACGACGGTCCGGCAATGGTGGAGCGGTCTGACCGACAAGCAGCGCAAGGACATGATGCTGGCCGAGCCGGTCCTCATCGGCAATCTCGACGGCATCCCGGAGGATGTCCGCACAGACCTGCGCGGCAACGGCAAGTACGACCGCGTGAAACTCGTCCAGTACGCCCTGGACAACTGGGACAAGGGCGACCCCACCGATTTCGGCAACAACTGCACCAACTTCGTCTCCAACGCGCTGCACGCCGCCGGGATGAAGGAGAAGACGTCGTTCTGGGAAGGCACGACCGACGACGACAGCTGGATGATCGGCAACCCGAGCGGCATCGACTGGGTCGACAAGAAACTGGCCTACTCGGACAACTGGACTGCTGCCGAGAACAACCAGAACTTCATGCTCCGGCATGGTGGCCAGGAGGTCTCGCGCGCCGATGTGAAGCCGGGTGACATCCTCTACTACGAGCAGGCCGGCCCCAACGACTCCCTCGAGAAGGGCACCACGCACCACGCGGCGATCGTCACGGCGGTCATGCCGGATGGTGAGATCAAGTACACCCAGCACACCGACTCGTACCAGAATGTCAGCCTCGAAGGCCGGATCAACGCCACAGAGAAGCACGAAGGTGCGCAGAACGTCCGCATTGTTCGACCCAACCCCGACTGGTACTGATGTCAACGATGAGCCCCACCACGACTCCGTCCCGCAGCCGCAACGGCCTCCTCCTCGTCGCCGTTGCGCTGGCCGTCATATCGGCCGGGCTGCTCGCTGCTCACATCTCCTTCGACGGGGACACGTTCCAGAACTGCGAGTATCTGGGGCCTTCGACGAGGATGTACGTCACCGCGTGGGCAGGGCCCCTGTGCAGCGTCGCCGCGTTGGTGCTCACCTGCCGCCGCACCCCCCGTTTCACCGGCGCCCAGGTGACCCTCGTCTGCGTAGTCGCGCTGCTGCTGTTCGTCCAGCTCTTCGCGCTGTACTGGGTGTACGCGCCGGACCCGAGCGGTGGCACGGGCTGCTCGGGCCTCAGTCCTCTCATGCCGTAGCTGAGGGACTACGTCGACGTCCCGGTGCTTATTGACGAACAACTGTTGTCCGTCCAATCAACTCATCCTGTGCATACCACTTACGGGTTGATAGGCGGCAACAACAGAAACTCCCGACGCTGAACTTGTGGGGCTCAAAAACACGAATCTCATGCGGCTTTGAAGCCCGTCGCCATGAGGAACGGGACCCGGTCCCCGCGCATCGGTTCTACCGTCTGGATCATGCTCCGTATAGCACGTCATCAAGGGAGGCACACCGATCCGACCTTGACCCATCCTCCCTCGCACGGACAAAACGATGGCGCGCCGTCAGCGCCGTATGAGGTTCTTGCCGACCCGCCGCTGTCGGCTGATGTCGTTGGGTCGTGGATCGAAGCCCGTGTGGCACCGGATCGCGTGACGGTCTGGCCTTACGAGGTCTCACTCGGCTGGGGGGCCGTCAGCGCTTGTCGGTGGCTGCTGAGCGCCCGGCGCGCCTGCCGAGTACTGAACCGGCGGTGAGGCCGGAGCCGCCGGGGTAGTTGAACCAGAAGAGCCCGCCGACGATTTCGCCGGCCGCGTACAGCCCGGGGACGGGGTGGCCGCCCTGGTCCAGCACGCGCGCGTCGGCGTCGATCCGCAGCCCGCCGAAGGTGAAGGTGATGCCGCAGGTCACCGGGAAGGCGACGTACGGAGGAGTGGTCAGTGGCTGGGCCCAGTTGGACTTGGGAGGGGTGATGCCCTCGGTCCGGCAGCCGTCCTTGACCGTCGGGTCGAAGTCACCCGGGACAACGGAGGCGTTGAACCGGTCGACCGTGTCCGCCAGCTGGCCCTCGTCGATGTCGAGTTGCTTGGCCAGGCCCTCCACGGTGTCGGACTCGACCCTGGTGACGCTTGCTGAGGCGTACTCCTCGGGGCGCAGCAGCGTCGCGGACTTTGCGTCGAAGAGCTGGTAGGCGACACCCGCCGGTTGCTTGAGGATCTCGGCACCGTACTTGGCGTAGGTGTAGTTGCGGAAGTCCGCTCCCTCGTCGACGAACCGGCGGCCCTCGGCGTTGACTACGATGCCGAACGGGTAGCCGCCGCGGGTGAGTTGGTTGGTCAGCTCCCGGTCGCCGGTCGCTCGAGCCTGGCTGTCCCAGGCCACCGCGTGGCAGCCGCTCCAGTGGCCGTAGGGTTGCGCGCCGGCCGCGAGGGCCATGCGGATGCCCTCGCCGGTGTTGTGCGGGGTTCCGCGCACCAGGGCCAGGTCCCAGCCCGCGCCCAGGTAGCCGGCCCGCATCTGCGGGTTGGCCTCGAAGCCGCCGCTGGTGAGTATCACGCCGCCGGCCTCGATGCGCTGCCCGTCGGCGAGCATCACGCCGCGGACGGCGCCGTCGGGTCCGGTGTCCAGGTCGGTGACGGGGCTGTCGAAGCGGACTTCGACGCCGCTGCGATCGGCGGCGGCCAGGTGCTGGTCGATCATTCCTTTGCCCCCGCCGACCACGCCGACGGCCAGTCCGCCCCAGAACCGGTAGCGCCCGTCCACCTCGTAAGCCTGCCGGTGGAACATCAGCTCGAATCGCAGCCCCAGGTCGCGTAGCCAGGTCATCGTCTCGCGCGATTCACCGACCAGGATCCGGGCGAGTTCAGGGTCGGTCCTTCCCTGGGTCACCCGGGTCAGGTCGGCGAGGAAGTCGTCGTCGGTGTAGGGGGCGAGGTCGACGCGTCCTGCGCGGTCCGCGGGAAGCGGCTCGACCAGCGAGGTGAGGTCGGCGAGCCCGCGGTGGCTGGTGCGCATCGCCCCGGCAGTGAAGTAGGAGTTGCCTCCGGCCCACTGGCGGGGGGCCTTCTCCAGCAGCAGTACCTGTGCTCCCTGCTGTCGGGCGGACTGAGCCGCACTGAAGCCGGCGTTCCCGCCGCCGACCACGACGACGTCCCACTGCTCGGTCATGTGTACTCCCATGGGTTCGGTTAGCAGATGTCCGGATCGGAGTTCCTATCGGGCCTGGGGCGTACGGATCAGGGGCTTTGTGCGTACGCGCCGCAGCATGGATCTCTTTCACCAGGGCCCGGTGAGCGGGTCGACGGCTGTGCGGCCCGCCTGCCGGTCAGATACGACGATGCGCCAGCAGATGCCATCAGTACAATCGAAAGAAACTGATATTGCTTTCATGAATGCTTAAGGCGGTTGGGGTGAGCTTTGACGTACGACGCATGCTGGTGCTGGCCGAGGTGGCTCGCCGGGGCTCCATCACGGCGGCCTCGATTGCCCTGAGCTATACGCCCTCGGCGGTGTCCCAGCAGATCAGCAGGCTGGAAGCGGAGGCCGGGCAGCCGCTCATCGAGCGGCACCCCCGGGGCGTCACGCTCACCGAGGCCGGCCGCACTCTGGCCGAGCATGCTGCACGGATCGATCGCCAGCTGCGGGCCGCGCGCCGATCCCTCGATGACATCGCGGGCCTTTACAGCGGGACCTTGCACTTCGGCACCTTCCCCACCATCGCCGCATCCCTGCTGCCTCGCGTCGTGCGCGCCTTCCGCACCCGGCACCCGCAGGTTGAGCTGGTCGTGCACAGCGACCGCAACTCCGGCCTGATGGACATGCTGGAGAGCCGGGAGATCGAGCTGTCGTTGATGTGGGACTACCCGTGGCGGCGCCTGGACGAGACCAACCTCGATGTCATCCATCTGCTGGACGACCACACCTGCCTGGTCGTCGCCACCAGCCACCCGCTCGCCGCCCGGCACTCCGCCGGTTTTGAGGAGCTGGCCGAGGAGAACTGGATCGTGCGGGGCGATCACCCGGTCGCCGAGCTGCTCACCCGTAGCTGCCGTGCCGCAGGCTTCGAACCGAAGATCGCCTACCGGGCACACGACTACCAGGAGGCCCAGGCCATGGCGGCGGTCGGCCTGGGCATCACGCTCGCCCCGAGGTTCGCCCTGGCCGGCCTGCGGGATGACGTCACCACCATCGACCTGGGCCCCGCGGCCCCGGTTCGCCGCATCCTGCTCACCCGGCTGCGCGACAATCAACCGACACCGTCGGCCAAGGCCATCTCGGAACTGTTCATCGAGACCGCCGGGACCCTGCGTTCATAGGCAGGCGTTCCGTGATGTGACTGCCGGCGACCGGCCGCCGCCCCGGGGCGGTGCGGCATGCCCCAGGTCCCGTGGCCGCTGAGCTGCGCTAGAGGACGCAGGGGCGGCCGTAGGCGCCGCCGTGGACGCTGGCATGCCCCCTAGCACCAGGCGGGGACCGCTTCTTCACTGGTGACGCTGCGCCTGCCGAAAACTCCATCCACGCAGCTCGAGCAACATGTTGGTATTCATGGAGGACTCCGCCGAGGCGGTCTTTCCGACGTTGTAGGTGCCAGTAACCTCATCCGTGCTGGTCATGCTGTGTGTGAGCACAGTCGTGAGTCCCTGTCAGTCGGGGGTAACGGCAGGGACCTGCTCGATGATTGCCAGCTGTCTGCCGCCGACGCCGGGATGGTCTGGTGCTGCTGTGACTGCCGTACATGGCCCTGACGAGTATGTTCACCCTGATACGGCTACTGCCAATGGGCGCCCGCGACAAAGACGCGGAAATCTTGGCACTGCGCTATCAACTCGCCGTGCTGCAACGGCAGATCGACAAGCCGAAGCTCACCTGGCCCGACCGCGCACTACTGGCTACGCTGTTGCACCGCCTCCCCCGAGTACAACTTCATCGACTCCAATTGATCGCCTCACCCGATACGCTGCTGCGCTGGCACCGCGACCTACTCAGCCGCCGCCACACCAAGGCCTCACGTCCCAAGCGTCCCGGTCGACCGCGCACCCTGCGTTCCGTCCGCGTCTTGGTGCTTCAGCTCGCCCGGGAGAACCCGGTTTGGGGGTACCGGCGCATCCACGGCGAACTCGCGCCGCGGCCTGGGTGACCCAACTCGCCCGAAACGCGGTCATGGACCTTCAGGACACGGGCGCCAAGGTCACGTTCTTGATCCGGGACCGGGACGTTAGCTACCCGACCTCCTTCGACGCCGTCCTGTAGGCGGAAGGTATCGAGGTCGTACAGACCGGCGTCCGGATGCCGCGCATGAACGCGATCATGGAGCGATGGGTGCTTTCCTGCCGGACCGAGCTCCTCGACCGCACCCTCATCTGGAACCAGGCCCATCTACTCCACGCCCTGCGCGAGTACGAGCAGTTCTACAACCAGCACAGGCCCCACCGCACTCTCGCAAGCGCCGCGCCGCTACGTCCGCTGCCCGAACCGATCAGCGAACCCGACCGGCTCACCCACCTCGAGGTCCATCGACGCGACCGTCTCAGCGGCATCCTGCACGAGTACCAACATGCGGCGTGACCAGCCCGGACGTGGTTCTTGACACCTACAACGCTGCTCATCTGCGTCATGCCCTCGTACGCGGCGATCGGCGTGGCCGCGCCGATCGGCATCCTCGTGGCCCGGCTCAACCAGGGCTTCGCAGCGGGTGGGGAGTTCGGCAGCGCGACGGCCCTCATGGTCGAACTCATGCCGCGCCGAAGGGGCTTCGCGGCCAGCTGGCAGTTCACCAGCCAGGCCGCGAGCACGCTGCTCGCCGCACTCGCCGGCACCGTTCTCACCTCTGCCCTCAGCCCTGAACAGCTGGGCTCCTGGGGCTTCAGGATCCCGTTCGCCGTCGGCCTGCTCATCGCACCCGTGGGGATCTACATCCGCCGTACGGTCCCCGAGCCGCCCGCCGCCGCGCAGCACCGCACGCCGATCCGTACGGTGCTCCGCGGACACAAGACCGGCGTGCTGATCACCACCGGACTGCTCGCCGTCACGACCTGCCTCAACTACTTGTTCACGTACCTGCCGACGTACGCGACGAAGACGCTCGGGCTGCCCGACTCCACAGGCTTCATCGCGACCCTGACAGGCGGCCTGGTCCTGCTCGCGGTGACGAGTGTGGCGGGCCATTTCTCCGACAAGGTGGGCCAGATCGCCATCATGGTGCCGGCGGCGTGCAGCGTCCTGCTGCTCATCTACCCGATGTTCGAGCTCCTGGCGGCCGCGCCGTCGCTCGCTCTGCTGATCGGCGTCGTCATGGTGATGGCGCTCATGAAGGGCTGCTACTACGGGCCGATGGGCGCCCTGATGGGTGCGATCTTCCCCAGCGAGACGCGGGCGACCGGCATGGCCCTCGGCTACAACATCGGGGTCACCTTCTTCGGCGGGTTCACACCAATGATCATCACCTGGCTGCTCGACACGACCGGCCAGGCGGCCGCACCCGGCTACTGGGTGGCCATCGCGGCCATGGCGAGCCTCTGCAGCCTTGCCGTACTGCACCGCCAAGGACGCCGCCGATCCGTGCGGGGCTGAGCCCGACGGCCGCCAACTCTTCTGTTGCGCCGCCTCGTTGCGGGTGCCACTCGACGTGACCACCAACCCTTGACAGGCCGCATCATGCGAAGTGCAATATGTTGCATGCCAGTTCCGCAGAGCCGAGGACTCGTCTCCCGGTCGCTCCTTCGGGAGACGGCCTACCAAGCGATTCGGGACGCCATCGTCGACGGCACATTCGCTCCGGGGGAGCGTCTCAACGACGCGGCCCTTGTGGAGTGGTTGGGCGTCAGCCGCACTCCGGTCCGCGAGGCCCTCACCCGCCTCGAACAGATGGGCCTGGTGCAGACGAAGCCCGGCCGCTACACCCTCGTCAGTCCGCTGGACGTACGGGCCGTGCGCAACGCCCAGTCGGTCACCACGGCCATGCACGAACTCGCCGTACGCGAAGCTGTCCCCCACCTGTCCGCAACCGAACTCGACGCGATGCGGGACGCCAACGCACGCTTCGCTCACGCCCTGCGTGGCAATGACGCCGCGGCAGCGCTCGCCGCCGACGACGACTTCCACAACATCACCGTCACCGCCTGCGCCAACGACGCGGTGCGCACCGTCCTCGAGCAGTTCACCCCACTGCTGCGACGGCTCGAACGCGTCCACTTCTCCTCCCTGAGCGGACGCGGCTCAGTGGCCCAGCACGAGCGGATCATCTCCCTGTGCGAGGCCGGCGACACCGAAGGTGCCGTGGCCGCGACGCGCGCCAACTGGCAGACGTTGCGCCCCCTGCTCGACATCTCGCTCCCCGAAAGCCCTTGACCGGACGATGCCCCCAGCCCCAACAGCCCGTCTCTCGCATGGAGTTACCCATGCCCCTGAAGGACTTCGAGCGCCACCCCCTTCTGTTCGGTCACAGCCCGGTGCACCCCCTGGACCGACTCAGCGCGTACCTCGGCGGAGCCCGCGTCTGGGCCAAGCGCGAGGACTGTAACTCCGGACTCGCCTATGGCGGCAACAAGACCCGCAAGCTTGAGTACCTGATCCCCGACGTGCTCGCCCAGGGCGCCGACACCCTGGTGAGCATCGGCGGGGTGCAGTCCAATCACACGCGTCAAGTCGCGGCGGTGGCTGCCAAGTTGGGCCTCAAGGCCGTGCTGGTCCAGGAGAGCTGGGTGGACTGGCCCGACGCAGTCAACGACAAGGTCGGCAACATCCTCCTGTCCCGGATCATGGGCGCCGATGTCCGCCTCGTCCAGGCCGGTTTCGGCATCGGCTTCAAGGACAGCTGGCAGCAGGCCCTGGACGACGTACGCGCATCCGGCTCCACCCCGTACGCCATCCCGGCCGGCGCCTCCGACCACCCGCTCGGCGGCCTCGGCTTCGCCAACTGGGCCTACGAGGTGGAGCAGCAGGAGCGAGAGCTCGGCGTCTTCTTCGACACCATCGTGGTCTGCAGCGTCACCGGCTCCACCCACGCCGGCATGATCGCCGGCTTCGCCGGCCAGGACCGGCCGCGCCGCGTCATCGGCATCGACGCCTCCGCGAAGATCGGCGAAACCCGGTCCCAGGTGGAGAAGATCGCCCGGAACACCGCTGAACTCATCGGCCTGCGGCGGGAGTTGCACGACGTCGAGATCACCGTCCTGGAGGGCTGGGCGGGAGACCTGTACGGCATCCCCGTCGACTCCACCCTGGATGCCATCCGGCTCACCGGAGAGCTGGAGGGCGTGATCATCGACCCGGTGTACGAGGGCAAGTCCATGGCCGGCCTCATCGACCTCGTCCGCGACGGTGACATCCCCAAGGACTCCAACGTCCTCTACGCCCATTTGGGCGGCCAGCCCGCCCTCAACGCCTACAGCGGCGTGTTCGGCTGAACCGAGCACGACGGTTCGGGTCGCGGGCTTCAACCATATGGCGGCACGAGGGAGTCGGCATGCCTAGAGGCCTGGGGGCCTCCCCCAAGGCCGGGTAGTTAACGGATTCGCGCTGGTGGCAAGGGGTTTATGAGGTGCCTTGGCTGGTGTAGGCGGCGGGTCCGGCTTTGTCGGCGACGTCACCCTGGGCAGACGAAGCTGCGGCAGTAGTAGCGGTGCCACCAGGATCGGTGTTCGCTCAGCAGGCCCGTGGTGGAGGCGGCGAGGGTGCGGTCGACCGCGGCGAGGGCGAGGCGCGTGGTGCCGCTCGGCTCCTCCGGGTGCCGATACACGACATGGGCGGCCAGCACCCGGCGGGTGCCGTCGCTGCGCTCGCGCCAGGCCGTGGTCCAGCCGCCGCCCGCTATCAGCGGCTGCTCGACATAGGAGGTGCCCTCGGCAGTGCCGGTCGCGGGGTCCGGGGTGCCCACGTAGTCGGCGGGCTTGTCCTTTGTGCGCGACGTGGTGGCGGGCATCCAGGTGAAGGACCAGGCCGCGTCCTCTTCCCCCGGGCTCGGCTCGGTGAACGCCACCAGCGCGTCACGGGAGTTGTGCACCATGATGCTGAACGCGACGCTGCCCCGGACCGTTGTGATGGTGCCGCGCAGTTCGGCGTTGTACAGGTCGAGGGTCCAGTCGACGGCCGTGATCTCGCCGGAGAGGCTGAGGGTGAGACAGCCGATCGGCAGCCGGGAGTAGCCGATGGCCGCACGCCACTGCCCGCGCTGGTCCTGCACCTTGGTGTGGCTGAGCATCACCTGGAGGGTGTTCGCGGCGACGCCCTTGGAGACGACGGCGCCCAGCAGCCCGTTGCCGAGCAGTGAGCCTTTTTCAACCTCAGTTGCAGCAGGTCAGGTGCAGGACGAGGACGGCTTGGACGAGGTGGGTTATGCGGGTGGTGGAGCACGGAGGCTTGCGCAGTAGCCGCCAGGTCTTGAGGGCGGCCATGGCCTGTTCGACGAGTGCGCGGATCTTGGCGTGTGAGCGGTTGACCGCTTGCTGACCTGTGGACAGCGTCTCCCAACGGCCCCAGTAGGGCAGCCGTATGGTGCCGCCGGCGCCTCGGTAGCCCTTGTCCGCCCAGCAGGGCACGCGAGCCTCCGCAAGGGCGTCGATGATGCCGTGCGTCCGGGCCGCCTTGATGTCGTGGACCGCGCCCGGCAGTACGGGTGCGGCCCACAACAGTCGCCCGGCGTGGTCAGCGATGACCTGCACGTTCATTCCGTGTTTCTTGTGCTTGCCGGAGTAGAAAGGGCGGTCGGCGGCAACGCGGTCGATCGGCAACAGTGTGCCGTCCAACATCACGAACGCCTTGGTTGAGGCGGTCATCATGGCCTGAGCCAGGGTCGGGGCCCGGGTGGCCAAGATCTCGACGGCTTCGGCGATGTAGCGGTAGGCGGTGGTGGTGCCGATACCGAAGCCGGCGGCGAGCTGAGCGTAGGTGTGGCCGGATCGCAAGTGTGCGAGGACAAGCAGGGCCTGCCGTCCGGCGGTCAGACGACGCCATCGGGTGCCGCGTTCCCGGCGGCTGGTGCGCAGGCGGGCGGTCAGGAAGCGCAGGCTCTCGGTGGACACATCGACGCCGGAAGGATAGACAAGCACGCGGAAACTCCTGACGGACAGGCGATCTTGGTCGTGAACCCGTCTACCATGAGCTTATTCACGTCTCACCGCCGCCCCACCCCTCAACTACCCACCCCGCCGAATCAGGTTGGACGCGGCCCGTGTCCGTGGGTGGTTCGTCGATGTGGCGACCAATGTGATCGCGGGGATGGCCCTCACACTGCATGAGCCGGGCCGGGATGCGGCACTGGCCGCGTTACGGATACGAAGGCATGGCTCAAGTGGAGACGGGGGTGCGGGACAGTGCGGTGCGCAGAGCGAAGATGCCGAGCAGGCCGCCTGCCGTGAACCGCTGGGCGGTCATGACGCGGGGCCGGGCGGCCAGAAACCCGGACACCCGTGCTGCACCCAACATGATCACAGCGTTCACGGTGATCCCCACAATGATCTGTACACCGCCGAGCTGGAGCAGTTGCTTCCAGGCCGGACCCGCCTGAGGGTTCAGGAACTGCGGAAGTAGGGCGGCGTACAGCAGAGCGATCTTAGGGTTGAGCAGGTTGGTCAGCAGCCCCATCGAAAACAGTCGGACGTCGGAGACCGGGGTCAGGTCCTGGGCCGGGGCGAAAGGCGAACGGCCGCCGGGCTTGAGCATGCCCCAGGCGAGGTAGGCCAGGTAGACGGCCCCGGCAAGCTTGACCACTGTGTAGGCCACCGGCACGGCAGTGAACAGCGCGGACAGGCCCGCAGCCGCGGCCAGCAGGTAGCACAGGAAGCCCACGGCGGTTCCACTGAGGCTGACCAGACCCGCCCTGCGGCCTTGGGTGATCGCGCGGGATGCGAGGTGGATCATGTTCGGTCCCGGAGTCAGGGCCATGCCTAGTTCGACCAGAGCCACTCCTCCCACTGCGGACAGAGTGATCACCGGTCAACCTCCTGGTAGTTCGTCGGGTGCCTGGCACCCCGGAGTGGGGATGCGCCCACTGCAATGGATAACCGGCGCATCTACAGCGCCTGCTTCGCCCACCGCAGGATACGGCCTTGCCATTCGGCACATCCACGCTCGCTGTCCGGCTGCCCTACTGGGGCCGCTGGGAGACGCTGTTCACAGGTCAGCAAGCGGTCAACCGCTCACACGCCAAGATCCGCGCACTCGTCGAACAGGCCATGGCCGCCCTCAAGACCTGGCGGCTACTGCGCAAGCTTCGGTGCTCCACCACCCGCATAACCCACCTCGTCCAAGCCGTCCTCGTCCTGTACCTGACCTGCTGCAACCGAGGTTGAAAAAAGCTCACGGTCTGGGCGCATGATGAGGTAGCAGCTGCACTCGGGAGGTGACCTCTCACCGAGTAGTGTGACGTCCTTGAGCCTACTCAAGGTGCCTCAGCGGACCGATCTGACGAGGGCCCGACACCATGTGCACGCAAACCTTTCCTTCGCCTCAACAATCGTGTGTACAGCATGAGTTGAGTCGCCACTCAAGGGATCCCTCTGGCATCATCTAACCCTGCGCCGGCCCGGGCGAGTGAGCCGCCCGGCCGCCAGTCGTGCGCGCACGCCAGTTGTCGGAGGGGTACATGGACGCATCATCGCTTGCAGTGGCGGTCGCCACAGCCGTCGGACAGGGTGCGTTGAACAGCGTCGGCACTCGCGCAGTGGACAACGCACTGGAGATGATTCGGCACCGTTTCCGGCGCGACTCCGAGGCCACAGCGACCATCGATCACGCCGCCTCGGACCCCACGGCTCTCGCCACGGCGTTGGTACGGTATATCGAGACCGATCCGGACTTCGCTGCGGACCTGCTTGACTGGCTGAACGCGGCCGACCCTAGCCCCGCCCGTGAGATCTCCAACCAGGTCTCCGGCACGGTGCACGGGTCCGTCATCCAGGGCCAGAACGTGAACCTCAAGGGGCGCTTCTCGTTCCGCGGCTCTCGAGGCCAAGGGCGATAGTTCGGTGGGATCACACGGGTCGCGTTCCAGGTCCACCTCCGGCTCTCCGTCCCCTGCCGTCCCCGCGCCCGCCGCGTCAGATTCCAGCGACCGCACCAGCAACGAGATTTCCGACGGCTCTCGGGTGGGCGGCGACGCGTACCAGGCAAAGCACATGACCTTTGGCGCCCACCGCGCGGCGTTCACTGTCGTGGCGGTGGTGGCGGTCGCTGGCCTGCTGACCGCCGTTGCCCTCGCGTTGATCAACAAACCGGATGGCGACAAGAGCACATCCTCACCGTCCGCCGATCGGTCCGCCCCGGCGGTGCCCACAGGTACGGCACAGGGCACCAGCGCCAAACCGACGGCCACGAAGAAGCCTGCGTCAGCGACCGTGGAGTTCGCGGAGACGAACACCTACTGCTCGGGGTGGAGATCGACACCCGAAGGTTCCGAGGTCCTCAAGGCGCGTGGTTGTGTTCGTGTCACCGGCCATGACGCCGCGTTCGGCGTGGCTGTGAGGAACGACAGTAAGGATCAAGTCACGGCATCCGTACTGGTGCAGTACCTGTACGGGGGCAATCCGAAGGACTGCCCGCTGAGTCGGTATCCGGCCGAAGGGATTGTCATCAACCCCGGCGACACCTGGTACAGCAGCATGGCGAACTGCTCCGTGCCCAACCTTGGAACCCAACAGTTCCAGGCCGTCTCGACCGCAGTTGAGAACCCCGACGGGACGACGAGCATGAATAGCGGCAGGAACGTGTATTCGCCGAGCATGTCCATCAGCTCCACCGGCGGGCTCGCATGCCGCCATATGGACGACACTTGGGGCACCTGCGCACCGTTCGAGTACGTCTCCGGAAGCTGAGTACTCCCTGCGACGTCGGCGGGAAGTCCATACTCCTGTGCCCTTGTCGCGGAAGCGGGCAGGATCGCCGGGGCGTTGAACGCAGCCGATTCGCACTGCGCGGCCGTGGCGGCCCTCGGGGACTGGCGATATCTCTTCGGGCGGTAGCCGCGACCGACGCCTGCCCTTGCCGATAATCTCATCCATGCAGGTGGAAGCGGGTTTCGGTGCCAGCCATGATCACCCGCGTCAGCGCTCTCGCACAGGGGCGGTGGAGGCGGCATGATGATCGGCCGTGCTGTTGAGACTGGCGTACCTGGGTGTGACGAATGCGGTCGCGATGCTGCGACTGCTGCCGATGAGCGATCGCGAGAAAGATGCCGAGAGCCTGGCCCTGCGCCATCAGATCGGCGTTCTGGAACGGCAGCTGAACGGGCAGCAGCTTCGGTTCCACGCGAGCGACCGGGCGTTCCTGGCATCGCTCCTCCATAGCCTGCCACGGGAGGTGTTGCGCCGGATGCGGCTGCTGGTACGGCCAGTCACGGTACTTCGCTGGCACCGCAACGTCATCGCCCGCCGACACGCCGCTCGATCCCGGCCGAAGCGCGGAGGCCGGCCCCGCACCGTGCGCTCGGTCCGGGTGCTGGTGCTGCGCCTGGCCAGGGAGACCCCAAGCTGGGGCTAGCGGCGCCTACACGGAGAGGTGCTCGTACTCGGCGTGAAGGTGGCAGCATCCACGGTTTGGGAAATCTTGAAGGAGGCCGGCATAGACCCAGCTCCCAAGCGGACCTCGACCACCTGGGCGGACTTCCTGCGCTCCCAGGCCGACGCGCTCCTGGCATGCGACTTCTTCGAAACCGTCACCCTGGCCGGGACCCGCTTGTACGTGTTCGCCGCGATCGAGCACGCGAACCGCCGGATCCGGATCCTGGGCGCCACCGCGCACCCGACCGCGTCCTGGGTAGTCCAGGCCGCGAAGAATCTCGTCATGGACCTCGAAGACGCCGGCTGCCGAGCCCGCTACCTGATCCGCGACCGGGACGGAAAGTTCCCGCAGCTGTTCGACGACGTGCTCAACGATGCGGGCATCGAAGTGGTGCTCAGCGGCATCCGGATGCCGCGTATGAACTCGATCACGGAGCGGTGGGTTCAAACCTGCAGGCGAGAAACGCTGGACCGCACGTTGATCTGGAACCAGCGCCATCTCCTGTACGCCCTGAGCGAGTTCGAGACGTTCTACAACGAGCACAGGCCGCACCAGGGCCTCGCCAACGCCCGCCCTCCACCCGCTGCCCACCCCTATCGAAGACCCAGACCGGATCGCCCGCCTAAACATACGACGACGAGCACGACTTGGCGGCACGCTCCACGAGTACCAACATGCTGCCTGACCAGCGTGGATGAGGTATTCGGCAAGCGCAGCGCTGGTAGTCCACCGACACCACCGACCAGGCCACCCCTTCACACCGCACCGGCACCTGCGACTCGGCTTCGCCGCGCCGACTGCGCGTCCGCATCTCGCGGATCCGCGGTGACCTCTGTGTCGGCGGTGTTGCCGCCCTCGGCCTCGGCGGTCGGCGACGCGGCCGCCGAACGCTGGGGCGTACAGGTCGGCGACCGGGTCGCGGTCGAGGTACTCGTGCCGTGCCGGGCCTGCCGACGCTGCCTGTCGGGCCAGTACATGTCCTGCGCACAGCGCCGCGCCACGCACGGTTGTACGCCGCTCGACCGGGCGCCGGGCCTGTGGGGCGGGCTCGCCGAGTACCTGTACCTGCAACCGAACGCGGTGCTGCACAATGTACGCGGCGATCTGCCGCCCGAAGTCGCGGTCATGTACAACCCGTTGGGGGCGGGCGTGCGGTGGACCGCGCACCTGGGGCAGGTCGGCCTCGGCGACACCGTCGCCACCCTCGGCGCGGGCCAGCGCGGCATCCTCGCCGCCGCGGCGAAGGCGGCGGGGCGCATCCACCGTCGTCGTCACCGGGCTGGCAGCCGACGCGCACAAGCTGGCGCTGGCCCGCGAGTTCGGCGCGGACCACACCGTCGTCGTCGACGAGCAGGACACCGTCACCCGCATCACCGAGATCACCAACGGCGAACTGGCCGACGTGGTCCTGGAGATGACACCGATGGCCGGCCAGCCGCTGGACGACGCGCTGCGTGCCGCCCGGCACGGCGGCCGCATCGTCGCCGGCCTCAAGGGCGGCGCGAAGATCCCGCTCGACTCCGACCTCATCGTCAACAAGGCGCTCACCCTCGTCGGGGCGTACGGCGTCGACTCGCGTGGCTACGCGGAGGCCATCCGCCTCCTGGAGTCCGGCAGCTCCCCCTTCGAGAAGCTGCACACCCACACCTTCGAACTGGCTGACACCGTCGAGGCCTTGGACGCCCTGGCCGGTGAGGTCCCCCCGGCGAGGAGGCCGTCCACGCCGCCGTCCGACCGGGAGCCTGACCACGCACGGGGACGGGGCGCGTGATCTCCGGTGAGGACCTGGACATGGTGCCGCTCGGCGGGCCCGGCCGGCACAGGCCGGCCGGGCCCGCTTCGGGTCAGAACGGGTAGTGCGGCAGCTCCGCGCGGAGGGTGAGCCACTGTGTCTCGGTGAAGGCCTCCAGGTTGGCCTGGGGGCCGCCATGGCGCGAGCCGGTGCCTGAGGCACCAACGCCGCCGAAGGGGGCGGTGGGCTCGTCGTTGACGGTCTGGTCGTTGATGTGGACCAGGCCGCTGGGGATGCGATCGGCGAGGCGCAGTGCGCGGCCGAGGTCGCCGGTGAGGATGCCGAGGGACAGACCGTACTCGGTGGCACCGGCCAGCTCGACGGCCTCGTCCTCGGTCTCGAACGTCGTCACGGGCGCCACTGGACCGAAGATCTCTCGGGTGAAGGCGGGCGCGGTGGCGGGGACGTCGCCGAGGACGGTGGGCCGGTAGAAGAGCCCGTCGTACGTGCCGCCGGCGGCCAGCCGTGCGCCGGCCTCGACGGTGGCGGTGACGCCGACCACGCCGACGGGCACCCGGCGGGCCATGCTGAGCTGCGGCTGGGCGGTGCGCAGCAGCTCCCCGTACGGATGCGAGGCCAGGCCCGCCGCCTCGTGGCACTCCTCGGCCGCGGTGGCGGTCTGGAAGTGCGTGAGGCCCGGGGCCGCGCCGGTCTCGGCGGCGAGCCAGCCGCCGATCTCCTCGGCGTGCTGCTCGAACAGCTCGCCGGCCCGGCGCAGCACCGCGGCCCGCTCCTGGTGCGGCCGGGCGGCCCAGGCCCGCTGCGCGTCGGCGGCGGCGCCGGCCGCCGCGGCGACGTCCTCGGGGCCTGCGGCGCCCACGGTGGCGAGCCGTTCGCCGGTGGCCGGGGAGGTGACGGGCAAGGTGCCGGCACCGCCGCGCCGCCAGCCGCCGGCGAGCATCCGTTCCTGCCAGGTGCCGTCCTTGAGCAGAGTCATCCGCAATCTGTCCTTACGTTTCCAGGGGGTCGTGATCCCACGGCGGATGCCGTGGGATACGGGAAGGTCAAGCGGCCGTCGGAGCGGAGTCCCTGGGGGCCTTGGGGGCCGCGGCGGACTCCGTCACGCCGTCGCGCGGGCCGCCGGTGCCGTAGCTCTTCAGGTAGACCGCGCCGCAGATGCCCGCGAGGACCGCGCTCGCCGCGGCCAGCCACCAGAAGGCGATGAAGCCGTCCGCCGAGGGGAGTTTGCCGCCGGGGAGGCGGTTGGACGCGAGCAGTGCGGCGAAGAGGGCGCCGGATATGGAGCCGCCCACGCCCTGGGAGAGGATCGGGGCGATGCCGTAGACCCGGCCGACGTGCTGGGGCGGGATGTCCTCGACGTACATCAGCGCCCACACCGGGCCGATCAGGCCGGTGCCCGCGCCGATGACCACGATCGCGGTGACGACCTCGGCCAGGCTGCCGTGCGAGGCGATCAGGAGCAGGTAGCCGAGGGCCTGCACCGCCGGGCCCGCGACCAGGAACATGCCCTTGCCCCAGCGGGCCGTGAGGCGGCCGATCACCGGGCCGAAGCCCAGCATCAGCAGCTCGGCGGGGAGGATGAGCAGCGCCGCCGTCAGGCCGGACCTGCCCAGGCCGCCGAGGCCGGGGACCGGCGGCATCTGGATGAACGTGGAGGTGGAGGCCATCGAGCCGAAGATGGCGAAGCCCACGAAGACGGAGGAGATGTTGGCGATGGTGATGGGCCGGGAGAAGAACACCTTCAGGTCCACCAGCGGTTCGCGGGTGCGGCGTTCGATCGCCACCCAGACGGGAAGGGCGAGGACGCCGAACGCGCACAGGCCCAGGAATCGGGCCGAGCTCCAGCCCCACTGAGTGGCATACGAGAAGGCGATGGCGAGCGCCGCCACCGGGAGGACGAAGCCGATCGCGCCCGGGATGTCGACGGCCCGGATCCGCCTGTCCGGGATCGTGGGCGTGGCCGGCACGGCTGTCGCCACCAGCGCGAGGCCCAGCGCGGGCACCGCCGCCGACACCCAGAACAGGGTGCGGAAGCCGTTTGCCTCGTCCACCAGCAGCGCCGCCATGATGCCGCCGCCACCGGCGCCGGCGAAGAGCGACGCCGCCTTGATGGGCAGGCCGATCCGGCGCAGGGTCGGAGTGAAGTGCTCGTTGACGATGGCCGAGGTCATCGGCGTGGCGGCGGCGCCGATGCCTTGCAGTCCGCGGCCGAGCAGCAAGGTGGGCAGGTTCTCGCTGAGGGCGGCGATCGCGCCGCCGACGACGACGCAGGCCACGGCGACCAGCAGGATCTGCTTGCGCCAGCCCCGGATGTCGGCGAGTCGGCACAGCGACGGGATGAACAGGGCGCCGGTGAGGAAGGTGGAGATCGTCACCCACACCGCCTGCACCTCGTCGAGGCCGTACTCCCGCTGCACTTGCGGCAGGAGGGGCACGAGCATGTTGGTGGAGACGGCGTAGCCGAGCGTGACGTAGACGAACACCACGAGGACGGCCCGCATACGGGGTGCCGAGTACGGTGCGTTCACAGTCGCTCCTTTGCGACTCGGGCAGAGCTCAGGCGGAGGGTCAGGCGGGCGGGAGTCCGAAGACGTGCTCGGCGTTGGTCTGGAAGAACGCGCGCAGCTCGGCGTCGGGGAAGGGCAGGTCGTCCTGGGCGCGCACCTCGTCGGCGACGTACTGGTACGGGTAGTCCATGGCGTACATCACGCGGTCGGCGCCGAGGACTTCGTGGACGAAGCGGATCGCGGGCTGCCAGGCCATGCCGGAGGTGGTGACCCAGACGTTGCGGCGCAGGTATTCGCTGGGCTTGAGCTCCAGCGGCGGCATCGCCTCGTAGCGGCCCGCCTTGACGCTGGCGGCGTGCATAAAGTCCAGACGCGGCAGCCAGAACGGCAGCGCCTCGCCGAGATGGCCGACGACCACACGCAGCCGTGGGTGCCGGTCGAAGACGCCGGAGGTGATGAGCCGCAGCAGGTGCATCCCGGTCTCGACGGCGAATCCGTAGATCGCGCCGTCGAGGCCCGCCTCCAGGAGGGGGCCGATCAGGCCCTTGGAGGGGGTGTTGGGGTGGAGGTAGATCGGGGTGCCGAGGTCTTCGGCGGTGGCCAGGATCGGCTCGAAGCGCGGGTCGTCCAGATAGGCGCCCTGGGTGTGGGAGTTGACGATGACGCCGCGGAAGCCGAGGTCGCGGTGGCCGCGGGTGATCTCCGCGGCGGCCTTGCCGGGATCCTGCGGGGCGATGGCGGTGAGGCCGGTGTAGCGGTCGGGGTGGCGGCGGCAGGCGTCGGCGAGCACGTCGTTGGCCTGCTCGGCGAGGGCGACCGCACGACCCGAGTCGAAGATCTGCACCCCGGGCGAGGTCAGCGACAGGATCGCCCGGTCGATGCCGGTGGCGTCCATGTCGGCCAGGCGGCGCTCGCCCAGGTCGACGAGGCGTTCGCGCAGCAGCCGGGCGCGCGGGCTGTCGCCGGCGTAGAAGCCCCAGAGGCTGCTGAAGCCGGGGTCGTCGGCCTCGCCGGAGTCCAGCAGCGTGCGGTACTCGGCGAGGAGTTCGGGGGTGGCGAAGGCTTCTTCGGTGGCGATGCGCAGGTAGCCGCGGTCGCCGCCGGTGGTGAGGTCGTGCATGCAAGGTCCTTTGCGGGTTTACGAGCTGCGAGTCAGCCCGGTCCAGTGCTGAAGACCGGGCAGGGCGCCCGGAGGGTCGACGCGGACGACGGCCTGCGGCTCCTGGCAGGCCCGTACGGACGGCAGCCCGTGGTTGCGGCCGATGCCGGACTGCTTCATGCCGCCGAAGGGGACGGCCATCGGCGAGGCGCCGACGCGGTGGACGTTGACGAAGGCGCTGCCGCACTCCAGCCGGCGGGCCACGGCGGTGGCGTGGTCCACATCTGTGGACCACACGGACCCCGCAAGCCCGTACTCGGTGTCGTTGGCGAGCCGTACCGCCTCGTCCTCGTCGTCGAAGGCGAGCACGGGCACGATGGGCCCGAACTGCTCGGTGGTGACCAGTTCGGCGCCGGGGTCGATGCCGGTGACGACGGTGGGCAACTGGAACCAGCCGTGGTCCCACGCCTCGCCCCGCACTCCGACGGTGGCCACGTGGGCGCCCGCCTTCTCGGCGTCGGCGCGCAGCCGCGCCGTCCGCTCGCAGCCCTCGCGGGTGGCCAGCGGCCCCATGTGCGTACGCGGGTCGAGTCCGTCGCCGACGACGATCTGCGCGGCGAGGTCGGTGTAGGCCGCGACGAACTCGTCGTGGCGCGACCGATGGACGTAGATCCGCTTGACGTTGTAGCAGATCTGCCCGGCGGCGCTGAACGTGCCCGCGATGAACTCCCGGGCCAGCTCCTCCGTGATGTCCGCCGACTCCAGCACCAGCGCCGCGTCGTTGCCGCCCAGTTCCATGCCGAGTGACTTGAGGTTCCCGGCGGCCGCACGCATCACGGCCCGCCCGGTGGCGACGGAGCCGGTGAAGAGGATCTTCCGTACGCGGGGGTGTGCGGTGAGCGCGGCGCCCGCCCCGTCGCCGCGGCCGGGGACGCTGTTGACGACCCCCGGCGGCAGCACCCGCGCCACCGCGGCGAGGGTCCGGCTCAGCGCGAGCGGCGCGATCTCCGGGGGCTTGACGACGACGGTGTTGCCGGCGATGAGGGCGGGCCCGAGCGCCATGAAGGCCAGGAGGACGGGCGTGTTCCAGGGCGCGATGACGCCGACCGGGCCCATCGGCACGTGGTGGACGAGCGCCGGACCGATGCCGGTGGCCAGCTCCTCCTCGGCGTCGACCTGCGCGGCGAGCGCGGCGAAGGACCGCAGCAGGTTCCCGGCGCCGCCGGCGTCGACGCGGGCCTCGCCGAGGACCTTGCCGGTCTCCCTGGTGATGAGCACGGCCCGCTCCTCGACGGAGGCGTCCAACTCGTCGGCGGCCCGGAGCAGATACGCGGCCCGCTCGGCTGCGGTCAGGGCAGCCCACCCGGGAAAGGCCTCGTGGGCGGCCCGCACCGCCGCGTCCACGTCGTCCGCCCCGCCCCGCGCATAGCGCCCGACGACCTCGCGGGTACGGGCCGGGTTGACGACATCGTCGTATGCGATGCCGTGCCGTGGCTCCCCCGCGATCAGGACCGGCGCGGTGCTCACTGCTGCTTCCATTCCTCGCGGGTGACCGGGTGCGGGTAGTGGAAGGGGACGACGTCGGTGGACGGCCACAGCTCGTGCGGCTTGTCGACCAGCTCGTCGGGGCCGACTGGATTCTCCGGGAAGGCGACGTCCTCAGGCACGAAGTGCTGCTCGCTGCGGGCCCAGCCGGTCTCGAAGTCGGCGTGCCAGAGCGGCTGGTAGTTCAGCCGCTGGATCTTCCAGACGCCGTCGACCCGCAGGTACTCGTTCTCGTAGATGCCGCCCTCCCACCACTGGTCGCGGCTGCTGCGCTGCTCGCCCGCGGCCTTGACGGTGTAGTGCGTGCCGGCCTGCATCAGGGTGCGCAGCCGCGCCCGGGCGCTGCCGCCGTCCTCTGAGACGGTGATGACGTCCTGCAGCTGCGGGTGGTCGAGCAGGAAGCCCTGCATCGGACCGTTGCGGCCGTCGGTGAACCTCTGCCGGAAGCGCTGAAGGTACAGCCGTTCGGCGCCGGCGCGGCCGCGGTAGACGCCGCCCATGAAGACGATCTGGCAGTCCTCGGTGAAGAGCTCGACGACCTCGGAGTAGAGGGTCTTGTCGAGGTAGTAGCCGTACGCGTGCTGCAGATTGCGGATGGCGAGCAGGGACTCGACACGGTCGAGCCGCCGGGCGAGTTCCTCGAGGGTGACGGTCACGGTTCCTCCGTATGTGGCGTGTGTGGTGGGAGCAGGCGGTCAGACGGCGCGGTGGGCGAGCTCGGCGGCGGTGATCCAGTTGCCGTGCAGCCCGTAGGGGACGCGCATCGGGAAGCGCAGGGTGGCGACGGGCGGGGCGGAGATGTCGCGGGCGTCGAGGATGAGCAGATCGCTGCGGTTCTCGGCGAGGCGGCCGACGACGGCGAGGACATATCCCTCGCCCTCGGCGGCGTCGTCGTGGGCGGGGATGAACACGGGCTCGGCGACGGATGTGTGGTCGCCGGCGTAGTGCGTCGTGGTGGCACCGGTGCGGTGGTCGACGGCCGCCACCCAGCGGAAGCCGCCGCCCGGCCGCTCCTGGCCGGGCACCTCGTATGCGGCCATGACGCCCCAGTGGTACGGGAGGGTCTCGTGCCGGTCGTCCATCCGCGGGAACTCGCCGGCCGTGTCCGTCAGCCGCTTTTCCGTGAAGCCGTCCTCGGGCGCCGCCTGGGTGTCGACGGTCCAGCGCGACAGGAAGCCCTTGGTGCGCGCCGGGTCGTACGGGGCACCGGACAGGTCCGGGAAGAAGGGAAAGTAGCTCGACTCGGAGACGGGTGTGTCCACATGGACGTGCCGGCCGTCGTCCCAGGCGCCCATGATGTGGCTGGCGAACCGGTTGGAGGCCCGGTACCAGCGCACGTCCCGCGCCCGGCCCTTGCGCGGCAGCACCCCGAGGTACACGTCCTTCGACGGGTCCCAGGCGAAGATCGGCTCGCCGGCCTTGAGTCGCTCCGCGTCGCTGACCAGCGGGATGATCGGGAAGACCACGAAGTTCTGGGTGACGGCGAAGTCGTGGACCATGCTCGCGTACGGGGCGGTGAGCCAGGTCTCGTGCACGATGCGGCCTTTGGCGTCGGCCTCGTAGTAGGCGATGTCCGGCGTGGTCTCGCCCTTCGCGGCGTACCCGAAGAACACCATCTCCCCCGTGCGTGGGTCGAACTTGGGGTGTGCGGTGCAGGTTTCGGAGGTCAGGGCGCCCTCGAAGGTGTCCTCGCCGAGGGTCTCCAGGGTGTCCGGGTCGATGCGGATCGGCGGGCTGTCCTCCTTCGCCGCGAAGAGCTTGCCGGCGTGCCAGAACACGTTGGTGTTGGCCAGACCGCGGCGCATCCCCGCCACGGCGGGGTCGTCGGTGTGGGCGTTGCGGTAGGCGCCGAACAGCGCGCGCCGCGCCTGTGCCTGGGCGACGAAACGGGGGGTGCGCACGTAGCGGCTCTTGAAGTCGACGTGGCCGTCGCGAAAGCGCATCGACATGACCATGCCGTCGCCGTTGAACTTGATGTCGTCGCCGAGCAGCGGCGGCCACTGGTGGTCCGCGACCACCCGGTAGTACGTGCCGTCGAGCTGTGCGGGCACCTCTCCCTGCACGCATTCGACGTCCATGATGTCGGCCTCCACCCGCATCGGGGCGTTGGCGCCGGTGAACACCGGGGTCTCCGGGAATCGGGGCGCGGGCATGCGGCATCTCCAAAGGGCGTGCGGGGCTGGTGAGTTGACGGGGCGGCCCTCCGAGGCGAGCCCAGTGACCCTCGTCACAGTCAGGTAAACAGCGGATTTCCTGCGGCAGCAAGGAAACTCCCTACGATTCCTCTATGCGGAAATCACCGGGTCAGGAACCGTCCACCGGAGTCCTCCAGTCGGCGGACCACGCGCTGCGGCTTGTCCTGTTGGTGGCTCAGCGCGGCTCCGTGACCCTCTCCGAAGTGGCGGCCGAGCTGGGCGTCGGCGCCTCCACCGCGCACCGGCTGCTGCGCACGTGCAAGCACGTCGGCTTCGTACGGCAGGACCGTCCTGGCGCGCCGTACATCACGGGGCCCGCGGTCCTGGAGCTGTCCCTGGCCACGACGGCGGCGATCAGCCTCCGGGACGCCGCCGATCCCGTCCTGCGCGAACTCGCCGCGCAGGCAGGGGAGACGGCGGGCCTCGTCGTCCTCGAAGGTCCCCGGATCCGGTTCGTGTCCTGCCTGGAGGGCCGCGGCCGGGACCGGGTGGCCTCGCGCGTGGGCGTCGTGCTCCCCGCACACCGCACGGCCGGCGGCAGGGCGATGCTCGCCTGCTACGACGAGGAGGAGCTGCGCCGCCGCATTCCGGGCCCGCTGCTGAGCGAGGACGGCGCGGACTGGCCGGGCCTGCTGCGCGACTTGGAACGGATACGCAAGCGCGGCTGGGCGGCCGCCTTCGGCGACAGCGACCGCGGTGTGGCAGCAATCGGCGCGTGCGTGCGCACGGGCACGGGCGAGCCGCGCGCCGCGGTGACGCTGGCGGTGCCCCGGGCGCGGATGTCCACAGGGCGGGAGGCGAGCGCGATGGCCCCCATGGTGGCCGCGGCGGCGGAACGCATCGAGCGACGGCTGCGCGGTGCGTCGGCCTGAGAGCACCGGACGCCTCGCGGGTTCAGCGGCTCGGGCGGGTCATGCCGCCGCCCTCGACGGTGAGGACGTGCCCGGAGACCCAGCGGGCCTTGTCGCTGGCCAGGTAGAGGGCGGCGTAGGCGATGTCCCAGGGGGTGCCCTCGGTGCCGAGGGTGATGGCGCGGCGGCGTGGTTCGCGCATCCCCTCGGCCATGTTGGCGGCGGCGAAGGAGGACCAGATGCCGCCGACCTGGACGGCGTTGACGCGGATGCCGCGCGGGCCGAGGGTGGTGGCGGCGCCCTTGGTCAGGTTCTCCAGGCCCGCCTTGGCGACGGTGTAGACCATGGCGGGTCCGGTGCCGCGGGCGCCGACGGAGGAGACGTTGACGGTGGCGGCGCCCGCGGGCGGACCGGCCGCCGACCTGCTGCTTCCCGTCGAACTGGCGGCGCTGTGCTGGGCCGAGGTCGATCCTGACGAGCACGAGACTTGGGTGGTCCACCGGGGCGACTGTCCGGTCGTCGCCGACGACGGGTCCTCACCCTGGCGGTGAGCCCCTGGCCGTGAGGCTCCGTGGTCCCCGAAGGGATGTGGCAGGGCCACGCTTGCCGACGTCGTGCATCAGGAAGAATGGCCGATGATGAAGGCACAACCTCCTGGCTTCGATCCGTCCGACGATTACGCCGCGTTCGCTCACCTGACCGTGCCGAACGCCGCGCTCTACCGCGCCGTGATGGACGTCTTCGTCGGCGCCAAGGAGCGGTTCACGGTGCATCTGCGGCCCGAAGACGTGCAGGCCGCGCTTCCCACCGAGCGGCGCCCCGCCGACGTGGAAGATGTGGCCAAGGCCCTGGACAGCCTGGTCGGCTGGGGGAATCTGCGGGCCGACCCGGACACGGCGAGGGTCACCGCGGTCGAGGACTTCTACCGCAAACGGTTCATCTACCAGCTGACCCGGGCCGGTGAGGCCGCCGAGGAGGCGCTTGGTGTCTTCGGCGAGGCCCTCGGGCGGCGAGGCGCGTTGCAGGCCGTGGCGCTGCACGACATCGTCGCCCAACTGCGTACCCTGCTGGTGCTCGCGGCGGAGCCCGCACCCGACCCCACTCGCACGCACCTCACCCTCGTCGCGCTCGGCAGCCGCTTCGCCGCGCTCGCGGAGAACGCGCGGGCGTTCATGGGGTCCCTGCAGCGCACCATCGACCTGCACGAGGTGGAGGTCGAGGACTTCCTCGCGTACAAGGACCGGCTGATCCAGTACCTGGAGCGGTTCATCCAGGATCTGATCACCCTGGGCGGCCGAATAGCCCTGCTCCTCACTGAACTCGGCGATGTGGACCCGCTGTTGCGGGCTGCGGCGGCGCGCGAGGCCGCCGACGCCTCACCGGCGGAAGCTTCGATCGCCGAGAAGGCCGCGCTGGAGCGGTGGCGGGAGAAGTGGGCGGGACTGCGCGCCTGGTTCCTGTCGGACACACAGGGCGAGGGGCGTGCTTCGCAGGCCCGTCTGCTGCGCGGGCAGGCGCTCGGTGCGATTCCGCAACTCCTGGCTGTCGTCAGGATGTTGAACGAGCGCAGGTCCGGGCGTTCGGACCGGTCCGCGGACTTTCGGGTGCTCGCCCGCTGGTTCGCCGAGGCGCCCGACGAAGCGGCACGGCACCGGCTGTGGCGCACCGCGTTCGGCCTGTATCCGGCACGGCATCTGACGGTGGACGCCGACACCCTGGCGGCGCGGGACGCCGATCCCGTGCCACCCGCCACATCGTGGGAGCGGGCCGATCCGCTGCGGATCAGCCCGCAGCTGCGGCGGACCGGGAGTTATGAGCGGCGCGGCAAGGCCCGCAAGGTGGAGGACCGGTCGGCGGGGCGGCGCGCGCTTGCCGCACTCGCGGCCCAGCAATCGGCACAGATGGCCGAGGCCCGGCGACGTCTCGTGACGCGGGGAGAGGTCCGCCTCTCCGATCTGGGCGAGCTGGATCAGGTGGCGTTCGGCCTGTTCCTGCAGCTGCTCGGCGACGCGCTCGCCACCTGGCGGCCCGGCATGACGCGCACGGTGGCGACCAGCAACGACGGCTCCATGGAGATCCGGCTCGCACTGCTGCCGGGCGGCGGACGGGCCGAGATCCGGACACCGGACGGGGTTCTGCGCGGGCCCGACCACCTGATTGAGATCCGCGACATCACGGGCGGGAGCGGACGATGAGCACGCCGAGTACAGCCAGTACGCCGTTGGCCGAGGTTCTGGAGGGGCAGCGCGCCGCCGAGCTGCGCCGGGCGGCGCGCGCCCTGCTGAAGCGACCTCTGCTGCTCGCGCACGGCCCGTACGCGGAGGAGTTCCGCCTCGTACGGCGTCACGCCTCCGAGTTGCGCGAGTGGTTCGAGCGCAACACCGGCTGGGCGCTGCAGGTGGACGCGGAGGCGGCCCGGCTACGCAAGACACCGGGCAGGCTCGACGACGCGACCCATCCCGCCCGCGAGGCCACCCGTACCCAGGCCCCCTTCACCCGGCGCCGCTACGTCCTGCTGTGCCTGGCCCTTGCGGCCCTGGAGCGCGGCGAGGCACAGATCGCGCTCGGTCGGCTCGCCGAGCACATCGTCCTGGACGCCGCCGACCCCCAACTGACCGCCACCGGGATCGAGTTCACTCTGGAGCGACGGGACGAGCGGCTTGATCTGGCCGCCGTCGTACGGGTGCTGCTCGATCTCGGCGTGCTGCGCCGGGTGGCCGGTGACGAGGACGCGTATGTGAGCGGCGCGGGCGATGTGCTGTACGACGTCGAGCGGCGGGTGCTCGCCGGGCTGCTCGCCACCCGCCGCGGCCCGTCGACGGTCCGGGCCACGGAGGCGTACGAGCGGCTCGTGGAGCTGACCACCGACAGCGCTCTCGACACCGAGGAGGCGCGGTTCAGTGCGATCCGCCGGCATCTGACGCGCCGCCTGATCGATGATCCGGTGCTGTACTACGACGAGTTGAGCGATGCCGAGCTGGCCTATCTCACCAAGCAGCGGCCGTTCATCCTGGCCCGGATCGGCGAACTGACCGGCCTGGTCGCCGAGGTCCGCGCCGAGGGCATCGCGATGGTCGACCCGCAGGACGACCTCACCGACGTACGGATGCCGGAGCAGGGTACACACGGGCATGTGACGCTGCTGCTCGCCGAGCATCTCGCGGCGGCGGGCACACCGGTGGCGGACGTCGAACTGCACCGCCATATCCGTGAACTCGGCGTCGAATTCGCCGGATTCTGGTCCAAGAGCGCCAAGGCGGCGGGCGCCGAGATCGAGCTCGTCGAGCAGGCACTGACCAAGCTCGCCGCCCTCGATCTGATCACCCGCGGCGCCGACGGCGCCGCGCCCCGTCCCGCGCTCGCCCGCTACGCCGTCGGTGACACCGTCGTCCTCGAACGACGCGCCCGCGCCCACGTATCCGCCTCGGCACGAAAGGCCACCCAGTGAAGAGCGGCACCCTGCCCGCCCCCGCCCGAGGCCGCTGGCAGCCGCTGCGGACCGGGCTCGTCGACCTCTTCTACTACGACGAGGAAGAGTTCTGGTTCCGCGACGGACGGCTGCTGCTGCGCGGCAACAACGGCACCGGCAAGTCGAAGGTGCTCGCCCTGACCGTGCCGTTCCTGCTCGACGGCGACCTGTCCGCGCGCCGCGTCGAGCCCGACGGTGACCCGAAGAAGCGCATGGAGTGGAATTTGCTCCTGGGCGGGGAACACCCGCATCCGGAGCGGCTCGGCTACACCTGGATCGAGTTCGGGCGCCTCGACGAGGGCGGGCGCGCGCACTACCGCACCCTGCTGTGCGGACTCAAGGCGGTCACGGGGAGGGGCATCGCCCGGCACTGGTTCGCCGTCACGGAGCAGCGTATGGGGCCCGAGCTGAGGCTGCTGGACGCGACGGGCAGCGCGCTGGGCCGGGACCGTCTGATCGAGGCGATCGGCGGACACGGCAGGGTGTACGACCAGGCGCGCGCCTACCGCAGGGCCGTCGACGAGGCGCTGTTCGGGCTCGGCGAACAGCGGTACGCGGCCCTGGTCGACCTGCTCGTCCAGCTGAGGCAGCCGCAGCTGTCCAAGCGGCCCAACGAGGCGGCCCTGTCCAAGGCGCTGACCGAGGCACTGCCGCCGATGGACCAGGCCGTGGTCGCCGACGTGGCGGAGGCGTTCCGTTCCCTGGACGAGGAGAAGGACGAGCTGCGGGCCGCGGCGGAGGCCGAGCGCGCCGCGAGCGGTTTCCTGGAGCACTACCGCCGCTACGCGCGCGTGGCCTCGCGCCGCCGCGCCCGGCCGCCGCGCAGTGAGCACGCGCGCTACGAGCAGCTCCACCGTGACCTGTCCCAGGCCCAGGAGGAGAAAGGCGGCGCCGTGGCCGAGCGGGAGGAGGCCGAGGTCAGGATCGCAGAGCTTGAGGAGACCACGACGCGGCTGAAGGCGCAGGACGCGGCGCTGCGCGCGGGTCCCGAGATGCGCAGCGCCCGCGAGTTGGAGCGTGCCGCGCGGGAGGCTTCCCGTACGGCGGCGGCGCACCGGCAGGCCGCCGACGACCGGGACCGGGCCGCCCTCGCGCACACTCGGGCGCTCGACCGGCTCGGCACGGCGCACCGGCGGGCCGAGGCCGCCGGTGAACAGGTGGCCCAGATCCTCGGCCAGGCGAGGGAGCATGCGAGCGCGGGGGCCCTGGACGGCGAGCCCGCCATCGACGATCGGCTGGGCGACGACGGCCGGCCAGGCGGCAGCGACGATGCCGCCGTGCCCGAACTGCGGCGTGCCGCCGAGGAGGCCCTCGCCCGCCGGCACCGCACCGTCGACCACGTCGAGCGGCTCGCCCGTGATGACGGGACTGCCGAGGCCGAGCGGCTCACCGCGCTGCGCCGCCTGGACGAGGCGGCCGCCGAACGTGACCAGTGCCGCACCCGGCAGGCCGACACCGAGGGAGCCGTGGCCGACGCCGTACGCCGCCTGGTCTGCGACGTGTCCGAACACCTCGATGATTGTACGGAGTTGAGGCCAGCCGACCCGGTGGGGCTGCTCGACCGGCTGCAGGACTGGGGCGCTCACCTGGAGGGGCCGGGTCCCGTGCGCGAGGAGACCGCGGCCGCCCATCGCGCCGTGGGGCGCGAACTGGCCGAGCTGGAGGCGTTGTTGACGCAGCGCCAGAACGAGATCGAGGCGCGGACCGCGCAAGCGCGGGCCGAGCTGGCACGCCTGGAGACGGGTGGGCAGCGGGCTCCCGTCGCACCCGCGACCCGTACCCCTTCGGTACGCGAAGGTCGGCCGGGCGCTCCGCTGTGGCGGCTCGTCGACTTCCGAGAGGGCCTCGACGACGGCCAACGGGCCAGTGTCGAGGCCGCGTTGGAGGCGGGCGGGCTGCTCGACGCCTGGGTGAGTCCGGACGGCGCCCTGCTCGATCTCGATGCCGATCCGCGTGCGGGCCACGACGTCATCCTCGTCGCACCCGAGGGGCCCGTTGCGGAACCCCATCTGGGCCAGGTGCTGCGCCCGGCCGTCGATCACGGCGACCGGCTCGCGTCGGCCGTGGGCGAGACGGCCGTCGAGCGGCTCCTCGCATCGATCGGACTCGGAGCGCAAGAGGACGGGGCGCACACCTGGGTCGCCGTCGACGGCCGTTTCCGGGTCGGCGTGCTGCGCGGCAGCTGGGCCAAGCCGGCCGCGGAGTTCGTCGGCGAAGGCGCACGCGAGGAGGCGCGGCGCGCTCGAATCGACGTACTGCACGATGAACTCACCTTGTTGGAAGGCGAGTTGACTTCCAGTCTGGGCGAGCGGGAAGCCGTCACGGTGCGGCGTCGCACCTTGGACGTGGAACTCGATGCCGTCCCCGACGACGCACCGCTGCGGCAGGCGCACGCACGGTCCGTCGCGGCGGGCGAGGCCACCCGGCGCGCCCAGGAACGGCACGCCGAGCGGACCGAAGATCTGGCCGAGGCCGCGGTGCGGGCCGACGCGGCCCGCACCGAGCTCACCGCCGCCGCGGCCGAACTCGCCCTGCCCGCAGAGCGGGAGGCCCTGACCTCCGTACGCCAGGCGCTCACCGACTACGCGCTCGCGCTCGCCGCCCTGTGGCCCGCCCTACGCGAGCGGGCCGAGGCGACGTCCTCCGTCAGGCGCGAACGCGCGGACGCCGAGCAGGCCGGGGAGCGCACCGCCGAACTCGCCCTGCGCGCCGACGAGCGCGGCCATGAGGCCGCTGCGGCCGAGGAACATCACACCACGCTGCGCTCCACGGTCGGCGCGGCCGTCGCCGAACTCGAACGGCGCCTCGCCGACACCGCCCGCGCCCTCACCGACACCGAGACGGCGCTGCGCCGGGCGGCCGAGGAACGGGCCGCCGCCGACCGCCGGGCCAGCCGCGCCGAAGGCCGAATCGACCAGCTCGACCAGGACGTGGCACAGGCCGCCGCGAGCCGCGCCGAGGCGATCGGCGCCCTGCAGCGCTTCGCCACCACCGGACTACTCGCCCTCGCCCTGCCCGACATTCCCGCCCCCGACCCGCACGGACCGGCCTGGGCCGCCACCCCCGCCGTCGCCCTCGCCCGCGCCGTCGAGGCCGAACTGACCCGCACCGAGGACACAGACGCCGCCTGGGAACGCGTCCAGTCGCACCTCAACTCCGAGCTGAAGAAGCTCCAGGACAGCCTCTCCCGGGGCGGCCACAGCGCGTCCGCGCGGATGGTCGAGGACGGCATGATCGTCGACATCGAGTACCAGGGCCGTGAACGCGGGGTCGCGGAGCTCGCCGAGGCGCTCGGCACGGAGGTCGGCGAGCTGCAGCGGATCCTGTCCGCGCACGAGCGGGAGATCCTGGAAACGCATCTGCTCACCGAAGTCGCGGGCACCCTCCAGGAGTTGATCATTACGGCGGAGCGTCGGGTGCAGGCCATGAACACGGAGCTGGAGGAGCGGCCGACCTCCACCGGCATGCAGCTCAGGCTGGTGTGGCGGCCCGCCCGCTCCGCGCCGGCCGGGCTCGGGCAGGCCCGGGAGCGGCTGCGCCAGTCGGCCGACGCATGGTCGCGCGAGGACCGGGCGGCCGTCGGCGAGTTCCTGCAGGGACAGATCGCCCGCCACCAGTCCGAGGACGCCTCCGGCAGCTGGCTGGAACACCTCACCCAGGCCCTCGACTACCGCACCTGGCACGAGTTCGGCGTCGAGCGCCGGCAGCACGGCAAGTGGGTCCCGGCGACCGGGCCCGCCTCCGGCGGGGAGCGCGTCCTCGCCGTGTCCGTCCCGCTGTTCGCCGCCGCCTCCTCGCACTACGCGAGCGCCGCGAGCCCGTACGCGCCGCGCCTGATCACCCTGGACGAGGCGTTCGCGGGCGTGGACGACGACTCGCGCGCCAAGTGCCTCGGCCTGCTCCACGCCTTCGACCTGGACGTGGTGATGACCAGCGAACGCGAGTGGGCCTGCTACCCGCAGGTGCCCGGCGTCGCCATCGCCCAGCTCTCCCGCGTCGACGAGGTCGCGGCCGTGCTCGTCACACGCTGGGAGTGGGACGGCACCGCGCGGACGCGCGTCGACGACCCGCGTGAGCAGGTGACGGTGTGAGCGTCGATGTGGGACGACTCCAACGACTGCTGGGCGACTCGGATTTGACCTGGCTCGTCGAGCGGGCCCGGCGGCGCATGGCACGCGAGGAGCCGCTGACCGGACCCGTCACCCTGGCCGCCCCGACCCCGCCCCAACGGGCCGCGGTCGAACGCCTCCTGGGGCGTGCCCCACGCGCGGGCCGCTCGCTGACCGTGCGCCTGGACGCGCTGGACGAACTGCTGCGGCGCTCGGGCGTGAGCCCCGAAGGACTCGCCGCCGCCCTCGTCGCCCTGGGCGGCCCCGTGGAGCCGATCAGTGCCGCCCGCGAGCGGGAGACGCGGGCCTGGGACGCGGCGTACGCACCGCTCGGGGAGCTCTCGGGGGCCACATCGCTGGCCGAGCCAAGCGGGATCACACGCTTGGCCGAGCCGGGCGGAAACACATCCCTGGCCGAGCCGGTCGGAGACACACCACTCGACCCAGCTGACAGCGGCACAGCACTCGGCGAGCCCGCCGGTGACGCTGCGCTCCATGAGCCCGCCGGAGCCACCTCGCCCTCAAGCTCCCCCGCGCTCGCCGTCTGGTCCGAGCGGCTGCCCCGCGAGGGCCTGGTGCGCCGCCTTGCCGGTGATCCACACACCGCCGCGCTCCTCGTCGAGCAGACGGTACGCGCCCTGCGGGAGCTGCCCGCCGAACCGCCGCTCGCCCTGAGCACCTTCGCCGCCCGCGTACTCGGTGACGCGCACGCCCTGGACGACGGCCGCCCCCTCGCCACCGTGCTGCTCTCCGGCGTGCGCGCGCTCACCGGGCACCCTCCCGGCTCCGGCGCACAGTGGCGACGCGACGCCTGGGCCTCCGCCGGACTGCTCAGGGACGACGTCTCCTCCACCGTTCTCACCCAGAACCTGCGCGGCACACCGGCCCTGGAGTGGCATGCTGACGCAGGTGAACCAGCCGTTCTGACACTACGCCAACTCAACTATCGTCCAATTGACTTGACCGCTCGATCCCTTTGGGTCTGCGAGAACCCGGCGGTCCTCTCGGCCGCCGCGGACGCCCACGGCCCTCATTGCCCACCCCTCATCTGCCTCCAGGGCCAGCCGTCGGCCGCCGCCCTCACCCTCCTGCGTCGGGCCCACGCGCAGGGCGTCACCCTCCACTACCACGGCGACTTCGACTGGGGCGGCCTCAGGATCGCCGCCGGCCTGCTGCGCCACGTGCCCTGGCGGCCATGGCGCTATCGGACGGCCGACTACCGGCAAGCCGCTCATCGCCCGGGCCTGCCGCCGCTGGCGGGCACCCCGGTCGCCGCCCCGTGGGACTCCGAACTCGCCCCGGCCCTGAGGGAGTTCGGCGTGCGCGTCGAAGAGGAAACGGTGATGGACGCGCTGGTCAAGGATCTCGGTATGCAAGGCATCGCACCTGTCGTCGACAGACTGCGGCCGGAGCTCGAGCAGAGATGAGCGGTGCCGCATCTCCCAGAAGCCACGGCAGACCACCGATCGCGGGCCCGATTCGCCAGAGGCGCGGTCGCGTAGCCTCGTAGCGCGCAGGCCCGGCGCCCGGGAAAACGGGCAAGACAAAGGGGAGCAAAGAATGAGGCTACTGTTCGATCCCGAGGCCGAATCCCCCGACGAGGCGGGAACCGAGGCCGAAGGCGACGCATTCGAGACGACCTGCGACATGCTGGTACGCCTCGTCGCCGAGCACCATGCCGATCGGCAGGAGGCGCCGACCGGCCGAGCACCGGCACCCGGCGGCCCACTCGGCTCCACCGTCGACGCGTTTCTCCTGGGGAACATGCTGGAGTACCGCCACCTCTCCACGGTGGACGGACGCCTTGCCCTGTGGCGCGAGGAGCATGTGCGGGCCGTGCTGCTGGAGTGGCTGCCGCGGCGGGTCACCGTTCCGCTGGACGAGGCCGCCGAACACGACGCACCCGGCGCGCTGACCGCCCTCGTCGCATTCCTGGCCGACACCGGCGTTCTCGACCCGCGCTCCGACGATCCACACCGACTGGCTTCGCTGGCACAGGAGTTGCGGGCCGACCACGAGGCCGCCATGCAGGACCCGCACTTCATGGGGCCGGCCAAGTTCTGGATGCTCACCGCCGCCCGCGACGGCGTCGACATCCATGACGAGCGGGCCCTGGACCGCTTCCTGTCCGACGCCCGCGCCGGACGGGTCGCGTACGACGAGAAGCAGCTCGCCCAGATCATGGAGAACCAGTTCTTCGGGGCGGCCTTGAACACCGGGGCCGGGCCGGGCGGTCGCAGCCTGCTGCAGGAGCGGGCGCTGCCGCTGCCCGTCGTCGACCTCGGCGACACGGCAGCGCTGCGCCGGGCCGCGGCCGGATCGGACCTGCTGGAACAACTCGCCGAGGTGGCACGTTGGGTGGGCGCCGAGGGGCGGCCGGTGACCGGGACGGGCCGCCTCAAGGTCGCCGACGCCCTCGCCCTGGCCGGCCATCTCGGCACCGACCGAGGGCTGGGGGAAGCCGCGGGTCCCCTGACCCATCTCGCCGGAGATTCCCGGGAACGCGTCCGCCGGGCCGACCAGCTCCCCTTCCTGCGGCTGCTCGTGGACTGGGCGCGGCAGGCCCGGCTCGTACGGGTGTACCGCGGCCGCCTCGTCGCCGTGGCCGGCGCCCGCGCGGTGCGTGAGGATCCGCTCGCTCTGGCCACCCGCGCGCTGACCGCCCTGCCCGAGCTGCGGGACCCCCTGCTCACGGGCCCGGTGTGGGACGTGCCGTCCGATCTCTACCCACGCTTCGACCTGCTGCTCACCGACATCCTGGCCACCTTGTACGGGATGCCGTTCGCCATGCCGTGGCCGCTGCTGTGCGCCCAGGTCCATGAAGGTCACCTGGCGGACGACGGCTGGTTCGCGACGCCCGAGGCGCGGGAGGCGGCCGATGAGCGATCCACCGCCGAACTGCGCGCCGTCCTGGAGCTGCTGGCCGCGGCGGGCATGGTCACGTTCGAACGGGGCACGCCCGACGCCGTCTTCGCGGAACACCTGCGCGACTTGGACGGCACCGCGGCGCGCGGCGACACGGAACTCCTCCGCCTCACCCCGCTGGGCACGTACGCCGTCCGCAGCCTGTTGATGTCCCTCGGCCGCAGCGCCCCGGCCATCGGCGACCTGCGGGACGCCGAAGGGCCCGCGCTCCTGGCGACCCTCCTTGACGAGTACGACCCCGCGCACGCCCGTACGGAACTGGCCGGCTGGATCGAGGCACGCGGCGGTTGGGACCCGGCCCGCACAATGCTCACCGACGCTCTGGGCCGTGTACGACTGCACTCCCGACGCCATGCGCTGCTGCGTCTGTTGGCCGAGGAACTGCCCGACGGGCGCGGGCCCGAGCTGCTTTCCGCTCTCACCGGCGACAACGAACTGCGCCCCAGCGCACTGTTGGTCGCACAGGAGCAAGCGGCGAACGAGGCGGACGGCGCTCCCGAGGAGGTAGCCCAGGCGCTGGCCCGGGCAGGCGATGAGCTGGATGACCGAGAGATCGCCCTGACGGCCGCCGAAAGCCTGCTCCTGATGCGCGAAGTCGGCGGCGAGGAAGCCCTGTTGCAGCATACGGGCCATCACCGTGGCGACGCCGACGCGTTCGCCACCATGCTCGACGTGGCTCTCGCCTCCGGCCACCCGGACCAGACGAGCCTGCAACGGCTCGGCCGGATCGACATCGCCGCGCTGCACAGGGAGGCAGCCTCCCGCGGACGACTGCGCGCGGTCGCCGCCCGACGACACAAGGGCGGCGGGAGCTCCACAGGCAAACGCAAGAAGCGCAAGAGGCGCCACTGAGCCGTGTCCACGGTGCCCTTGCCGGTAACCACATCCGCCCTGGTGGGAGTTGGTGCACGGGTTGATCGCGGTCGGCCGGATCGCATGTCGGTGAGGTTGGTGATCAACGCGGCATGATGGTCCACCGTGCTGCTGCGACTGTGCGGGTGCCGATTAATCATCCCGGCCTGGTCAAGCCGCACGTCGGTACTGATGCAGCGTTCCGCCGAGTCGCTCTCGTCGATAGACCTGTAGGTTCTCGATCTCCCCTGGTTCGATGATCGGTTCGGGTGGTGAGCGGAGCTGGGAGGCCGGATCCAAGGCCCGGTGTGGCCGGTGCCCGTTGTAGAAGGACTCGAACTCGCGTAGCGCGTGGAGCAGGTGGCTGTGGTTCCAGATCAACATGCGGTCCAGCAGCTCGCGCCGGCAGGTTTGTATCCAGCGCTCCATGATGGAGTTCATCCGCGGCATCCGGATACCGCTGGTGACGACCTTCAGCCCGGCGTCGGCCAGCACCCCGTCGAAGGCCTGCGTGAACTTCGAGTCACGGTCACGGATCAGGAACCTGGCCCCGCTCCTCGCATCCTCCAGGTCCATAACGAGGTTACGCCCAAGCTGCACCACCCACTGTGCGGTGGGGTGCGCGGTGGCGCCGAGAACCCGGATACGCCGGGCGGAGTGCTCGATCACTGCAAAGACGTACAACCGTGCCCCGGCCAGGGTGCGGGCCTCGAAGAAGTCGCAGGCCAGCAGCGCGTCGGCCTGGCTGCGCAAGAAGTCGGCCCAGGACGTGCCTTCCCTCTCCGAGGCGGGAGGGATGCCGTGCTCACGAAGAATCTCCCAAACGGTGGAGGCGGCGACCTTGATACCCAGCGCCGCGAGTTCACCATGGATCCGGCGGTGCCCCCCCGGGCTGTTTTCGCGGGCCATGCGGCAGGACGAGGGCGCGGATCGAACGGATGGTCGGCGGGCGACCGCGTCGCCTCGGCACGCAGGTCGCGGCGTGGCGCCGTTTGAACAGACTGCGGTGCCCGCGCAAGAGCGTGTCCGGGCGCACCAGCAGCAGGACGTGCCGCAACTTCTCCCCCCGGGAGGCGGTGGAGCAGGCCAGCGAGGACGACGCGGTCGGCATCGTTGAACGCGGGCTTGCCGACCTGGCGCTGCAGGACCAGCAACTGGTGCCGCAGCGCCAGTATTTCGATGTCCTTCTCCCGGTCACTCATAGGCACCAGGCGCAGGAGCGCAACGGTCGCCGTCGCGGTGAGGTAGGCCAGGCGCAGCAGCATGACACGCCATCCTGCCGTCCTGCCGAGTACAGGTGAAGACAGCGGGGCGGGCGGCGAATACGGCCCAAGATCGGCCATCAATGCCTTCACCTGGGCGGATGATTTGTCGGCACCCGCAGTCTCGGTGTCCAGGTCTGGGCCCAGATGTGTGTGATGGTGTGCTCCGGGGCTGCGTCCGGGCCCGGTCCGGTCTTCGCGTGCACCTGTCCGAACGAAAACGGCATCTACTCCGTCTGTGTCATGAAGCCGGACACAGAGGAGGCGTACCGATGAAAGCCCTATTCCGAGTCGGCCAGAGCGGATCCGTGTGGATACTGCTGGCGGCAGCTGCCGTCGCGGTGTCCGCCGCCTGCACCTCGTCGAGCGGGGGCGGCGATTCCGCGTCGTCCTGCGCGTTCCTGGTCGAGTACAAGAACCGCACGTACTCGGACGTGGCCAACGTCGACTTCTCAGTCGGGGAGAAACTCGGTACTGCAACCCTTCCGCCGTGCGACGACACACCAAACGACGATGACGACGGGGCGCCAGCGACCTTGACGACCGCCTATGCGGTCGAGGGACTGGACCCCGGCATCGCCATCGCGGTGGGAGACGCACCCAGCGATGTCCACTTTGTCGCCGTCGACGCCAACAAGACGCTGCCCCCTGAGGTCAAGAAACTGATCAACAGCTCTTGACGCCGAGTGCGACGCGCCACTGCGGAGGTGGCTCGCTACCTCAGATCACCAATGCCGCGAGCTGTCGCGCGCAGTCCCGTAGCCGGTCGACGAGCGCAGCGCCCGGCTCTCCGGGCCGGGCGAGTGCGCCGATCCGGTCGGGAGTGCCGCACACCGCGAGCCCTGCTGCCAGGCGGCCCGTGGTCTCGCTGTGGACGGGCACGGCCAGGCAGGCATGGTGCGGGTCGAGCTCGCACTGCTGCATGGCGACGCCGTCGCTGCGGACCCGGACAAGTTCGGCGGCGAGGGCCTCGGGCGTGGTGATGGTGTGCCGTGTCAGCGCGGGCAGTTGGGCCGGCACGGCGTGTGCGTCGGCGAGGAGCAGTTTGCCGAGAGCCGAAGCGTGTGGGTGGCGGGTGAGGAGGGCGGCATCGGTGGGCGGGTGATCCGGGTCAGGATCGGTGAAGTCGATGCGGCCGTCCGCGTATCCGGCGAGATGGACGCCGAACCGTACGTGGTCACGCAGCCTGGAGACCACGGCATGCGCGGCGGCCGGCGCCGCGGGCACCGGACGCGGCGGTGCGAGCTCGGCGACCTTGCGTCCGAGCGCGAAGCCACGCAGGTCGGGCATCCGTACGAGATATTCCTCCTCGACCAGGAGATTGAGGAGCCGGTACGTCGTCGCGGATGCCAGCCGCAGGGCGGCGGAGATCTCTTTGGCGGTGACGCCGGGACCGGTTGCCGCCACGTGCTGCAGCACGGCCAGTGCACTGCGTATGGCGCGTGGCTGGCGCCCGCTCAGGGCGATCGTGTCACCGCTCACCGTGCCTGCCGGCCGTCGGAGGGCGCAGGCCCGCTATTCGCGGTATGAGGGGGCGGGTGTGGTGCGTCGGCCGGCAGGTGTCGTGCGACGGTCCGTGCGTACGCGGCAAGGCCGCGCACGTCGAGGACGTCACCCGACCTGTGCAGGACGTCGGCCGCGCTCGTCTCGTCGTACACACCGATCGCCCCGACCCGCTCCGGGTCACGTCGGCGGGCCAGCAGGAACCAGACCCATCCCGCACCCATCAGTAGGGCGAAGAGGCCCGGCACCAGCGCATTGCCCGCGGACACGTTTCGCTGGGTGTGGGCGCCGAGGACCAGCAGCAAGGACGGGACGCAGACCGCGGCCACGGCCACGGGTCCGCGGGTGAGCTCGCCTATTCGGTGCAGAAAGACGGGTGCGGCCAGGCACACCAAGGCGTACGCGGCGAGGAACCCGTAAGTGCACAGGTTCAGCATCAGCGCGAAAACAGTGCGCAGTTCCAAGCCGGCGGCGAGCAGACCGAGAGGCACCAGAACGACGACGGGCAGGACCAGGAGGACCGCGATGTGCGGGGTGCCGTGGGTGGGGTGCGTGCTGCCCAGTCGGCGCGGTGTCATGCGTTCGCGCCCCATGGAGAACAGCAGGCGCACGAGGGCGGTGCCCGCGGCCATGGCGCAGGCGAAGAACGAGATGGCGATGCCCAGGTCGAGCAGGACGGGCAGCCGCATCGCGGCGCGGCGGCCGGAGTCGTCGAGCGGGGACAGCACGCCGTCCTCCACCCCTGCCAGCACCTGGGTGTAGGTCGCCAGCAGATACAGGGCGGCGGAGCACACGACGGTCCACCGCACGGCGCGCCCCACGACGAGAAACGGCCGGCGGGCCTCGGCGCCGAGCACGGTCGCGCTCTCGAACCCGATGAACGCGCCGAACGCGGGCAGTGCCCCCGCGACGACCGAGCCGAGTGCCACCGGGCTCGATGAGGGCGGCGCCAATTGCCGCATGTCGGGATGCAGGCCGTGGCGTATGAGCAGCACGGCGAAGAACGCCAGGGCCAGGACGATCGACGCGGCCTCCAGGCAGAGCGCGAGGCCGGCGGACAACCGCACTCCTCGTACGAGGAAGTACGCGGTGACGGCGCCCGCCGCCAACAGTGCGAGCGCGACCGGCAGTTCGGGCGGCCAGGCCGTCAGGCCGAGCCGGGCGAACAGCTGGCCTGCATACAGTCCGGCGCCGGTCAGGGCGGCCATCGTCAGCACGCCGTAGCCGATCAGCAGGGCGCATCCGCAGGCGAAGGCCGCGGCCGGTCCCAGGCCTTTGGCCGTGAAGCTGTACAGGGCGCCGGGTGCGGCCATCCGGATCGAGAAAGTGCGTACGCACGCGGTGACCAGCAGCGCGAGGAGCGCGGCGAGCGCCACCGACCACACCGCGGAGGTGCCCGCCTGAGCGGTCACGAGGGCGGGCGTTGTGGCCATCGCGGCGGCCGGGGCGACGGCCGAGACGGACTGGGCGAGCACGGGCAGCGGCCCGAGAGAGCGCCGGTCGAGGCCCGCGACGGGCGAGTTGTCGCGCAGCAGCGGGGGCGACGAGGCCTGTGCGGCTGTACTGGTGGCGCTCATGGCCGTCCTCCTGGATCCTGTCCGGCCCGGATCGCTCGGACAAGCTCTGGTGCCGATGCCGATGCCGATGCCGCTGCCGATGCCGTCCGGCAGGGTAGGGGCGGCATGTTTCAGCCATGTGATCAACGGATCGCGAGGGTGTGTTCCCCGAACGGGAAAACCTGCGTCTGACCTTCCCGTTCGGCATGCCGCGGTCCGTGACGGAGGTGTGACGGACCGGCAATCGGAGGCGTTGAGACTGCCGCGCAGGCCAACTCCCGCCGATCACCCTGGAGGCACCGTGAGCAGTACGGCGAGTCCACCACCCCCCGCAGCCGCCGCGACCGACAACAGCATCGCGGCGCGCCCCGGGCTGCGCGGCTCTCTCGGCACCGCTTCGATCGTGCTGATGGTCCTGGCGGCCGCCGCACCGCTGACCGTCGTGGGCGGGGCCGTCCCCCTGGGCATCGCCCTGGGCAACGGCCCCGCGTATCCGGCCGCTTTCGCCGTCTGCTGCGTGGTGCTGCTGCTCTTCGCGGTCGGCTTCTGCGCGATGGCACGACACGTGCGCCAGGCCGGAGCGTTCTACGCATACGTCGACAAGGGCCTCGGCCGGCGCGCCGGACTCGGCTCCGCGTTCCTCGCCCTGGTCACCTACACGGCGATCCAGGTGTCGGTGTACGGGTACATCGGTGTCGCCCTCGACAGCCTCGTCCAGTCCTACGGCGGGCCGCACATCCCGTGGTGGGTATGGACCGGTGCCATGATCGCCCTGGTAGGGGTGCTCGGCTACCGGCATGTCGACCTCAGCGGCAAGGTGCTCGGCGCACTGCTGATCGGAGAGGTCGGCATCGTCCTCGCGCTGGACGCAGCCGTCGTGGCCACCGGCGGCGACCACGGTCTGTCCACCGCGCTGGTCACTCCCTCGCAGCTCACCTCCGGATCGCCGGGCGTCGCGGTCACCTTCGCCATCGCCGCGTTCATCGGCTTCGAGGCCACGGCCGTCTTCCGCAGCGAGGCCCGCGACCCCGACCGGACCATTCCGCGCGCCACATATCTGGCCCTCGCGCTCGTGGGCGGCTTCTACACGCTCTCCAGCTGGGCTCTGGTGTCCGCGTGGGGCGATGAGCAGGCGGTGGCAGCCGCCGGCCGCGACCCCGAGGGCATGCTGATGGCGACCGTGAGCCGCTACCTCGGGCCGTTCGCCGAACACCTCGCCCAGGCCCTGTTCGTGACGAGCCTCTTCGCCTGCGTGCTGTCCTTCCACCACGTCATCGCCCGCTATCTGCACTCGCTCGCCGAACGCGAGGCCCTGCCCTCACGGCTCGGCCGCGCCCACCCGCGCCACCACTCGCCGTACACGGCGTCCCTGGTGCAGACGGCGAGCGCCGCAGCGCTGATCGCCGTGTTCACCCTCGCCGGGATGGATCCCATCACCCAGATCTTCACGTGGATGGCGGGCGTGGCCACCGCGGGCGTCGACGTCCTGATGCTGCTCACGTGTGTCGCGGTGCTGGTGTTCTTCCACCGCACGGGAAGCGACACCCGTCCCTGGCACACCCGCTGGGCGCCCGCTCTCGGCGGCCTGGGCCTGGCCGCGCTGCTGACCCTGACGGTCCTCAACTTCCCTCTGCTGATCGGCGGTTCCACCACCCTGGCCGCAGCGCTGCTCGGCGTGCCGGCCGCTTCCTTCGTGGTCGGTGTCGTACGAGAACGGCGGCGCCCCACCGGCGAGGTTCCCGTCCCCGCCTGAGTCCGGGGGGTCCTCCCCCCACCGTCCCGACCCCTGACCACCCGCACATCCAGAGATCCAGGAGCATTCCATGACCGTGACCGACACCGCTGCCACCGGGGCCCTCACCGTGCCCCCGCCCGCGCACCCCCTCGCCATGCTCACCGCCGACGAGATACACGCCGCCCGCGCCGTCCTGGACGCGGCCGGGCACCTCGGCGACGGCGTGCGTTTCGTCTCCGCGGTGCCCGAGGAGCCGGCCAAGGCCGAGCTGCTCGCCTTCTCCCCCGGCGGCCCGGTGGACCGGCGGCTGCGGATCCTGCTCCTCGACCGGGCGAACGGCGCCTCGTACGACACGATCGTCTCCGTCACGCGCGGCACCGTGGACCGCTTCGAGAAGATCGACACCGCGGCGTCCGGTCAACTTCCCATCCTCGACGAGGAGTTCGAGACCGTTCAGGAGATCCTCGACGCGGACGCTTCCTGGAGGAAGGCGCTGGCCCGCCGGGGCCTGGATGCCTCGACCGTGCGAGCGGTCCCGCTCTCCGCCGGCCACTACGGGTACGAGAGCGAGGCAGGCCGCCGTATCGTCCGCAGCTTCGGATTCCACCAGGACCACGAGCAGGACCACCCCTGGGCCCACCCGGTCGACGGCCTGGTCGCGTACGTCGACCTGACGGCACGCACCGTCGTGCAGGTCATCGACGACGAGCTGGTCCCGGTGCCCGAGGAGCCCGGCAACTTCCAGGACCCCGCGTACACCGGACCGGCCCGCAGCACCCTCAAGCCCATCGAGATCACGCAGCCCGAGGGCGTCAGCTTCTCCGTCGAGGACGGGGTCGTCCGCTGGGAGAACTGGACTCTGCGGCTCGGCTTCAACGTCCGCGAGGGCCTGACCCTCCACCAGATCAGTTTCCACGACCGTGAAAAGGGTCGCGACCGGTCCGTCGTGCACCGTGCCTCGATCGCGGAAATGGTCGTCCCGTACGCCGATCCGTCCCCGGTGCGGTTCTGGCAGAACTACTTCGACCAGGGCGAATACCTCTTCGGCCGCTACACCAACTCCCTGGAGCTCGGCTGCGACTGCCTCGGTGAGATCCACTACACGGACGTCGTCGTCGCCGACGAGCACGGCGAGCCGCGGACCATCCGCAACGCGATCTGCATGCACGAGGAGGACTACGGCGTGCTGTGGAAGCACTCCGACCTCTTCGCGGGCTCGAACGAGACCCGCCGCCAGCGCCGCCTGGTGATCTCGTTCTTCACCACCGTCGGGAACTACGACTACGGCTTCTACTGGTACCTCTACCTGGACGGCACCATCGAGTGCGAGTCCAAGGCCACCGGCGTCGTCTTCACGTCCGGGTACCCGGAGCAGGGGCGGGAGTTCGCGACCGAGATCGCCCCCGGCCTGGGCGCACCCTTCCACCAGCACCTCTTCTCCGCCCGGCTGGACATGGCCGTCGACGGGCAGTTCAACGCCGTCGACGAGATCGATGCCGTACGCGTGCCCGTGAGCGACAAGAACCCGCACGGCAACGCCTTCGGACGGCAGGTCACCCGCCTGCGCAGCGAGCAGGCGGCGCAGCGGCAGGCCGACGGCAGCCGGGGCAGGGTCTGGCACGTGGTCAACCCGGAGGTGACCAACCGGCTCGGGCAGCCCGTCGGTTACGCCCTCGTCCCCGAAGGACTGCCGACACTGCTCGCCGACGACTCGGCGTCCGTCACCTCCCGAGCAGCCTTCGCCACCCGCCACCTGTGGGTCACCCGCCACGCAGACGACGAGCGCTACCCGGCGGGCGACCTGGTCAACCAGCACCCTGGCGGCGCGGGACTGCCTGCCTGGACGGCCGCCGACCGCAGCGTCGAGGGCGAGGACATCGTGCTGTGGCACACCTTCGGTCTCACCCACTTCCCGCGTCCCGAGGACTGGCCGGTCATGCCGGTCGACTACGCGGGCTTCTCCCTCAAGCCCGTCGGTTTCTTCGACCGCAACCCCACCCTTGACGTGCCGCGCAGCAGCAGCGGGGGGCACTGCCACGGCGATGAGCAGGCGTCGGCGTGCCACTGAGGCACGCGGTGGTGCACGGCACAGCGGGTCACGGTTCGGCGGCGCACGGATCAGCGCTGCACGGATCAGCGCTGCACACCGCGCTGATGGCGGTCATGGCGATCCTCGGTTCGGTCTGCGCACTGGCCGCACTGTGGTCCGGGCGGCGGGGCAGCGCAGGCCGGTGCTGGCTGCCACACCTCGTCATGGGGGTCGTCATGGCCGCTGTCTGCCTGCCGGACGCCGGTGCCGTCGTGCCCTGGACGGGCGCGGCGGCGCTGGCCGCGGTGGCGGTGTGGTCGACGCGGCCGACCACCCGCCCGGCTACCGTCAGCTGGTACACCTGCACCGACCTGGTGGCTTGCGGTGTGCTGCTCGCCCTGACCGCCTGGGCGGCATCCACACCCGACGGTCCGGCAGGCCATCCCGCCCTTCCCGGTGCGGCCGTGCCGGTCACCGTCGCTGTCACGCTGGCCTGGGCGGCCGCACGCGCGGCCCTTTTCGCAGGCACCCTGCCGCCCCGTACACCAGTCCGCGACCCACTGGGAGCACGGCTCGCCCGGCTGGGCGGCCCGCTCATGGTGCCGCTGATGGGCGTGATGGTGCTGACGGCCTGAAACGACCTGCAGAAGGCTCGTCGGCGTTGCGGTGATCTTGTCCTGAGTTCGGGCAACGAGCAGGATGAAAGTGGGACTGGGCCGGCTGGAGGGGAACCATGGCTGATCACTGGGTGAGGCTCGAACTCGATGTCGCCGCCTTTGATGCGCAGCAATTAGAGAAGTATGTGACGAGGTGTCGGGTCGAGGGTATTCGCCTCACCACTCTTGCCGAGTTGGGGGACACGCCGGAACATCGTCGCGCGTTGTACGAGCTGAACAAGGAGTGCTCTGCCGACATCCCGGAACGGGGGGAGTTCTACTGCTTCGACGAGTATGCGGAGCGGCGCTTTGCAGTCGCTTCCTACGATCCTCGCGGGGTTGTGATCGCATTGGATGGCGAGGCCTGGATCGGTATGGCGGCAACGTCGAATCACGGGGACTTCGTATTCAACGAGATGACCGGAGTACGAGCCGGTCACCGAGGCCGTGGCATTTCGATCGCCATGAAGACGTTCGGGATGGGATTCGCCAAGGAGTGTGGAGCGAGCAAGGTCCAGACGTTCCTTCACCCGGCGAACGCGAGCGCCATAGCCATGAACCGGAGGATGGGATTCGTTGATGCGACCTTATGAGGCGAGTCCCATTCAGCTCACCCAAGGCAGCAGGACATGGGGGCGAGATGAAGCATCACTTCGTTGGTATCGGAGAGTTGACGGAGACCCCCCGAGTGTTGGATTCGTGACATGGCATCCGGTTACGCACTCCTCACTCCCACACTCGACATCACCCCCGTACGCCACATTCGCTCGCATGCCAGACACCATCACCGCGCGAGGCTGGCGCCCCTCGCGCACCATGAGAACCGTCGATGAGATATTCGAACCGCCGGTGCAGGCCGGCCTCGAGCAGCAGGTTCCGATCCGCTGCCCGCACTAAGTACGGGCATGCCACCGCGCCGCTCGCGCCCAGTACGTCGTTGCCGGGGCCGTCGGCGGCGCGACTGAGCTCGTCGACCAAACCGTTGAATTGGCACACCCGCCCAGGGCAGGCGGCGGCTCATCCGCGCAGTCGGGATCGGCGCTCCGCTCCCAGCCGGGCGTAGTGGTCGATCGCGTCGGGGGCGTCCACCGCGCCGGGGTTGACTACCTCCTCCACCGGCGCGCCCTGGAGCAGGCGTTTCACGGGGACCTCCAGCTTCTTGCCGGTGCGGGTGTGCGGGATCGCGGGGACTTCGAGGATTTCGTCGGGGACGTGGCGAGGTGAGGCGCCCTCGCGGACGGCCGTGCGGATCCGGTCCCGGAGGGCGTCGTCGAGGGTGGCTCCGGGCGCGGGGACGACGAACAGGGGCATCCAGTAGCCGCCGTCCGGCTCCTCCGCTCCGATGACCAACGCCTCGGCGACCTCCGGGAGTTGTTCGACGATGTCGTGGATGTCGGCGCTGCCGAAGCGGACTCCGTTGCGGTTGAGGGTGGAGTCGGAGCGGCCGTGGACGATCACGGATCCGTGGGCGGTGAGGGTGATCCAGTCGCCGTGCCGCCACACTCCCGGATACGCGGCGAAGTAGGCGTCGTGGAACCGGCTGCCGTCCGGGTCGTTCCAGAAGGAGAGCGGCATGGACGGCATCGGCCGGGTGACGACCAGTTCACCGACCTCGTCGACGACAGGGCTCCCTTCGGTGTCGTACGCGGCGAGGGCCACACCCAGGTGGGGCGCGGAGAGTTCCCCGGCCCACACGGGTGTCGTCGGTGCGCCGCCCGCGAAACCGGAGACCACGTCGGTCCCTCCGCTGCTGGAGGCGAGTTGGATGTGCGCGCCCACGTGGTCGCGCACCCAGGGGTAGGCGGAGGCGGGCAGGGTGGAACCGGTGCAGCCGATGCTGCGGACGGCCGACAGGTCGTACGTGTTCGGCTTGATGCCGAACTTGGCCATGCCGAGCAGGTATTGGGGGCTCGTGCCGAAGACCGTGACGCCGTGCCGGGCGGCGAGGTCCCACAGGATGTCGGGGCGTGCGTGCGGTGCGGGACTGCCGTCGTACGTGCAGGTCGTGGCCCCGGTCAGGAGGGTGGAGGCGACGAGGTTCCACATCATCCAGTGGGTCGTCGTGTACCAGAGGAGGCGCTGGCCAGGGCCGAGGTCGCTCTGGAGGCCGAGGGTCTTGAGGTGCTCCAGGAGGACGCCGCCGTGGCCGTGGACGATGCCCTTGGGCAGGCCGGTGGTACCGGAGGAGAACACGATCCACAGCGGATGGTCGAACGGTACGTCGGTGCAGGTGAGTTGCTCGGTGCGGCCGGTCGCATCCGGCCAGGGAAGCACGGGGCCGGGTTGCTGGTCGGCGTCCCAGGGAAGCCCGATGTGGTTCACGAGGACGGTGGCTTTCAACGTCGGCAGCGCTCGGGCCAGCTCGGCGGTGGCCGCGCGGCGGTCGTGCGCGGTGCCGTTGAAGTGGTAGCCGTCAGCGGCGATCAGGACGGTGGGCTCGAGCTGGGAGAAGCGGTCGGCGGCGGCCTTCGGGGCGTAGTCCTGGCCGCAGACCGACCAGACGGCGCCGAGGCTCGCGGTGGCGAGGAAGGCGACGATGGCGTGCGGGGTGTTGGGGAGGTAGCCGACGACCCGGTCGCCTTCCTGGACCCCGATGTCACGCAGCGCGGCGGCCAACGAGGCTACTTGGAACCGGAGTTGTCCGCCCGTCACCTCATGGCTCGCACCCGTCTCGTCGAGGGCGACGATCGCCGGCGTGTCCGGCCGCAGGTGGCGCAGGGCGTGGTGGGCGTAGTTGAGGGTGGCGCCGGGGAACCAGCGGGCGCCGGGCATCTTCTCCTCGGCCAGCACCCGCTCGTAGGGCGTGGCCGCGTCGATGGCGAAGTAGTCCCAGACCGCGCCCCAGAACCCTTCGAGGTCCGTGACCGACCAGCGGTGCAGGGCCGCGTAGTCGGCGGGGTCGATGCCGTTGCGGCGGGCGAAGTCGGCGATGCGGCTGTCCTCGGCGCTGTGCGGGTCGGGGAGCCAGAACGGGGCGGTGGTGGTCATCGGGCGCTGCTCCTCAGTACGGGGTCGGCGGGGCGGGCGGTGCACAGCAGGGGTGCCCAGGCCGTCCGGCCGGGGAAGTCTGTCCCGCCTGCGGGGACGGCGTCGAGGACGACACGGTCGGGGCGCAGCAGGACCGCGTCCGCGTGGCCGCGCCGGAGCCAGGCGGCGACGGTGCCGCCGTCGCCGATGGTCCGCGCGTCGACGAGCGGGGCGCCGATGCCTTCGGCGAGGGCCCGCAGGGTCGGGGTGGGGGGTGCGGCCGTCACGACGGCGAAGGAGTCGCCGAGGGTGGCGTCGAGCCGGGCGCGGGTGCCGTCGGTGTTCGTCCAGGGCTGGGGGCACGGGGTGCCGCCGAGCCGGCTGCGGTGCACGAGCGGACCGGCGGGCAGGGCGCGGGTGAAGTTGCGGCCTGCCAGGGTCGTTGCTCCGGGGATGCGGAACAGGGCGGAGACGGCTGTCCGGCGCAGTGCGGCGGCGCGGTCCTGGCCTCCGGTCATGGCCCAGCCGGTGGCGACCGCGAGGCGGATGACATGGCGTGCGTGCGGTTTGCGCTCCCGCTCGTATGTACCCAACAACCGTTCGTCGGCGCCTTGTTGGAGGACGCGGGCGAGTTTCCAGGTCAGGTTGTGGGCGTCGCGCAACCCTGTGCACAGCCCCTGCCCGACGAAGGGCGGGGTCAGGTGAGCCGCGTCGCCGAGCAAAAAGATCCGCCCGCGGGACCAGCGGTCGGCGACGGCGGCGCGGAACGTGTACTGCGCCTGCCGGATCACCTCGAAGTCCACCGCGTTCGCGAGGTCCACCCATGGGGCGACCAGCGCGAGCAGCCGCGCGCGATCCAGGTGCCTGCCTTGGCCGACTTGGCCGACTTGACCGTCCGGGCCGTCCGGGGCGTCCGGGGCGTCCGGCAGCCGGAACTCCCATCGGTAGCGGTCCTCGCCGACCCTCATGAAGGTGGCGGGCCACTGCGGGTCGCAGACCTGGTCGACGCCCTCCCAGCAGCGGACAGCCGCCTTGGTCCGTACGTCGATGACGGTCCAGCGCTCCTCGAAGTCCAGGTCCTCCCATCTCGCGCCGATGGCGTCGCGCGTCAGGCCGCCCGCGCCGTCGCATCCGAGAACGGCGTCGGCGTGCAGGACATGGTCACCCTCGTCATCGCGGTAGGTCACCCGGACCGAGGCGTCACCGTCCTGCTCTACGGCGGTCACCTCCGCGCCCCCGATCAGTTCGGACTCGGGACGCTCGGCCAGTGCGGCGCGCAACACCCGCTCCAGTTCCGGCTGGTCGAACATGCTCGTCTCCGGGAAACCGTGATGGCCTTCCGGAGAGCGCCGGAACTCGGCGATACGCCGATGCCGGGCGTCGAGGAGGCGCAGCCCCCGGCCCGGACGGGCGAGGCCAGCGAAGGCGTCGGCGACTCCTGCGGCCTGGAGGATGCGGCGTACCTCGTCGTCCATGGCCACGGCACGAGGCAGCGGGTAGACGTCCCGGTGCCGCTCCAGAATGACGCTGCGCACGCCGCGCCGGGCGAGCAGCAGCGCGGCGGTGACGCCCACCGGACCGGCACCGACGATCACGACCGGGATGTGGGCCGGCGCGGCCTGTTCCGCTGTCATGCGACTTCCCTCCCCTGTCATCAGTGGGCGTACGCGACCGGGGTGCGCTGTTCACCGAGGTCGATGCGCCCGTCGGGCGTGGCGATCGTGGCGGTGACGAGGTCGCCCTCGTGCAGGTAGTGCGGGTTCTTGGCCTGCCCCTTGAAGAACGCCTGCCACTTCACGGCGGGCGGGAGCAGCGCCGCGATCTTCTTGACGGCCTTCGGCGGCGCCTTGAGGGCCGTGCCGCCGGGCGTACCGGTCAGCAGCAGGTCACCGGGGGCGAGCTCCTGGAAGCGGGCCAGGAGGGTCAGCGCCTGCGCGGGGTGGACGATCACGTCGGCGAGGGTGCGGTCCTGGCGCAGCTCGCCGTTGACGGAGAGCCGCAGCCGCAGGTCAAGGAAGTGGGCGAAGTCCTCCGGCTCCAGGAGCACGAGGTGGGGGCCTGTGGGCGTGAAGGTGGGGTAGGACTTGCTCTCGTAGAACTGGGTCCGGGTCAGCTGGATGTCGCGGGCGCTGACGTCATTGGTGAGCACGAGTCCGGCCACGTACGTCGGCAGGTCCCGTTCCTCGACGACGGTGCCGACGGGCAGCGGCGCGCCCATGACCAGGCCGAGTTCGACCTCGTAGTCGAGGAGTTTCACGTGGGCGGGACGGACGATGGTGTCCCGCGGACCGCTGACGGAGCCGGACGCCTTGCGGAAGAAGGCGGGCGGGAACTCTCCGGTGAACCCCGAATCGCGTGCGTGGCTGCGGTAGTTGACCATCTGGGCGACCACCCGGCAGGGCGTGGTGACCGGGGAGACCGGGTCCAGTTCCGCGACCGGTGTACCGGCATCCTCGGAGGCGGCGGCCTCGTGCACGGCGGCGCGGTCGGCGAGGAGGTCGGCGGTGGTGTCCGCCTTGGTCTCGATGCGGACGGCACCTGCGTCGCGGACCACCCACCAGCCGTCGGCGGTGCGCAGGATGTTCGTACTCATGTCAGTGCCTCTGTCGATAAGGGGGACGGGGTCAGGAGTTGGTGGCCTTGAGCAGGCCGAGCAGGCGGGCGGGGGCGAGTTCGTTGTCACCGCGCAAGGCGCGCACGACCTCCCGGACCCGGGACGGGGACGGGCTCGCGCCGAGGAAGTCGCGGGTGGCGGGCGGGCCCCACTGGGCGAGGCCACTCGTCGACATCGGCGCCCAGCCGGGTTCGAGGTCGCGGGCGAACAGGTCGCCGTCGGCGAAGTGCTCCAGCATGAAACGGTCGGGGTCGCGCCAGTAGTCGAAGATCTGGCTGCCCTGAATGTGTCGCCCGATGCCCCAACTGCGCTGGTATCCGCGCTCGTTGAGGTATACGCCGCCGGCCGCGAGCGCGTCGAGGTCGGTGACCTGGTAGGCGGAGTGGACGTAGCCGCACGCCGGGCCGAGGTGCATCGCCAGGGTGTGGTGGTCGACCGGGACCGTGCCCTGGTCGCAGCGGATGAAGGCCATGGTGGGGCCGCGCTCGCGCTGCCCGTCGAGGAACAGGAAGTCGGACACGATCATGCCGAGCGTGTCCAGGTACCAGTCCAGGGCCCGCGCGAACACATTGGTCTCCAGGACGACATGTCCCAGGCGCTGGATGCGGGACGGCTCGCGGGGCGGGCGCTGCGGGGCGTTCACACGCGGGCGGTCGGTGCCGAAGTTGAGGAGCTGCGGCTGCTGGCCGGGCAGTTCGGCCAGTTCCTCGCCGCAGTGCACGACACGGACCCGGAACCCGGACGGGTCGAGCAGGTCGACCGTCCTGCCGCCGCCGGGGACATCCGCCTCGCGCACCGCCGCACCGGTCACCCGCGCGAGCCGGTCGACGTCGGCCGACTCGGCGGCACGGAAGGCGGGGCCGATGAAGCGCGAGGCGCGACCACGCCGGATCACCATGCACGGCGATCCCGCGAACGTGCCGCGCAGCCACAGCTCGCGCTCGGTGCGGGCGGCGACACCGAAGCCGAAGTCGCGGGCGAAGACCTCGGCGGGGTCGAGATCCGGCTTCTCGAACTCCAGCCAGGCCAGGTCCGCCACCTTGATCACGGGGTTCCGGGACCGGCCCGGATGCTCGCCCCGCAGGGCTCCCGCCGCACTGTGAAGGTCCTGATGGGCGGTCGCGACGTCGGGGGCCAAGGCCCCTTGGACGCGGGTTTCGGACATGGTGTCCTCCAACGCAACGTCGTTGTTTTGATGAAATCATCAGCTCTGATCGGATGCCCGTCAAGACACTGGACCTCTCGGATCGCACCTATCTGATGAATCCATCAGATCTGTGGCGCGGCTTTGACCGGGCTAGAATTGCTCCCATGCCCACGTCAACCCCGCCCCGCAACCGCTTCGAACGGCGACGCGCCGAGACGCGCGGCGCCCTCGTCCGCGCGGCCCGGCAGATCCTCGCCGAGTCCGGGGACACCAGCCCCAGCATCCAGGCGATCGCGGAGCGCGCCGACGTCGGCTTCGGCTCGTTCTACAACCACTTCGCGTCGAAGACGGAGCTGTTCGACGCGGCGGTGGTGGACGCCCTGGAGGAGTTCGGCCGGTCCTTCGACGAATCTCTGGCCGCGATCGACGATCCCGCCGAGCTCGTCGCGGCGGGCTTCCGGCTCAGCGCCCGCATGGCCGACTCGCACCCCGAGCTGATGCAGGTCCTGCGCCGCCGCGGCCTCGAGCATCTGCACTCCGACCGGGGACTCACCCCACGAGCCCTGCGCGACCTGGAGGTCGGCATGGCGTCCGGCCGCTTCACGGTCGTCGACCCGACGATCGCCCTGTCCGCACTGGGCGGGAGCCTGCTCGCCCTGGTCGAACTGCGCTTCACCCGGCCCGAGTTGGACGGCGACGAAGCGGCGTCCAACCTCGCCGGGATGGTCCTGCGCATGCTGGGCGTTCCCGCGTCCGACGCCCACGACGTCGCCCGGCGCCCCCTGCCGACCCTGCCGTGACCTGGCTGTCCGGCTGAACTGCCGCTCCCGGGGCGCGCCACGGGTTGTTCGTGCAGCGCAAGGTCGGGGGCGACGCCCTGGACCTGGTCGCGACGTGGGTCGCGTCAGCGCGCGGGGCGGCCCACGGCGGCCAACTCGCGGTGCGGGTAGGGCCCGTCCGGCAAGGCGCCGTTCAACCAGTCGGTGAGCCACTCGGCCAGCGACTGCCCGAGCGGGGCCGGGGCATGTTCCGCGCAACACAGGTTAGGGTCCCAGTCCCCCATTTGGCCGTCGGCCGTCCTGAAGTCGACCAGCGCCCACATCGCGCATCGCCGGTCCATCAACGGGACGATCCCTGGGGGAGCGGCCTCTCGGGATCACCGAAATCCCTGTACGCCTCCGTCACGTCCGCGCAATCGCTGAACCAGTCGCCGGTATCTGTCAGCGACACGACATCCCACGGCCCGAAGCCCCCCGTTGGCGACTTCGAGATAGAGCCGCCGCAGCAGCGCGGGCATCGGGTGGCCCACCATCCGCTCCACCGCCCGGACATCCTCCTCGGCGGCAGGCTCCGGCAGTTCCCGGTCAGCCACCGCCTCACGCACAGCCAGGATGAGATCGTCATCAGTCACGTGCAGATCTTCGCCGACACCGGGCCGCACCCGACAGAGCCGCTCACTCACGTGATCGCCGGCGCCGTGCCTGTACTGCGTTCCCCCCGCCCCCAGAACCGCACGGACCATGCCATGACGGATCGTCACCAACAAATCCGGTGAATCCACTTCGCGCAATGACCCTGCCGCCATCGCCGACGGCAAAGGCGCACGGAATCACGCCCTCACTACAGGAGAGTTACGCCCAAATCACTTCTGGTGCAGGGGCGTTGGCCTCTTGACGAGGCACTTCCGCCGCAGTCTAATGCTGTGATCTACGGGGAGGTCACGCGTGGGGGAGTTCCAGTTCGCCGCCCCGACGCGGCAGGGCCCCCTTCTGAGCGCGGCTGCGCTGTGAGCTTCTTTCGCGCGGGCGATGACGTCCGCGCTCCTTCGAGGGCGCCGACCGTCCTGCGGCTTCGATGCCGGAAGGACAGACCCGCCAGCCGGCCCGTTCGTCGCGTGGGCCGGTGGCCCGGCTGTCTTCCCAGGCCCGTCCAGGGCCATCGCGCTCAGGAGCCGATTCCCGATTCCAAGTCCACGGAACGGCACATCACCTTTCCTTGACCGGCGCGTGCACATCACTGGGCCGGGACGCAACAGGCCACTCCGGTCCGTCAGATGTCGACCCATCAGAAAGGAACCATAGATGAGCATGAGGTCAACGAATCGGCGGCAGTTCCTTCAGCGACTGGGAGGCACCCTTGCTGTCGGAGCAGGAGTCGCGTTCACTCCCGCTGGGTTCGCCTCGGCATCGCCCAAGACCCCTGGCTATACGGGCGGCGGGGCGGCGTACTCGCAAGGCTGCGCGCAGTGTTCGTACCCGGGAGACCCCGGCTTTGTCGCCACGAGACCGGAGGAACTGGATGCCGCCAAAGCCAGTTGGGAAACGCCGGAATATGGATACTACACCGGCCATATCCCCGCCACTTCTGGCACAGAGATCAATTCTCCATGGCAGCTTGTCGCGGTGAACGCGTCCACCGCCTACGCCCTCGGGTACTGCGGGCGCGGCGTCGCGCTGGGCATGATGGATTCCGGCTACAGAGTCACCCACGAAGCGTTCCAGACCGAGCGGATCGTTCCGGTGCGAGCGGAGGGCGTCTACGGCACGTCCGGCTTCGGATATCGGAACACGGCTACCCCGGCGAACCCGTTCACCGCGGGCGAGCCGTTCATCGTGGACGGCGATCAGGCGAGAACAAGTGACTACGGGCACGGCACCGGCATGCTCGGGGTGACCTCCGGCATACGTGACGGTAAGGGCCAGCACGGCATCGCCTCCGGGGCGACGATGTACGCCGCCAAGACCGGCGGTTCCGACACCCAGTCCCACGGCCCTTTCCACGATTACGTGTACTGGTACACGGCCAATAAGGCCCTGGTGGACGCGGGCGCCCAGGTCATCAACAGCAGTTGGGGCTCCTACGTCCAGACTCTCAACAGAACCCGCTTTGACGGCTTGGGCAACGACCTCGGACCCGACGGGAACCTCGCCAAGGCCTACCAACTTCCCGGCAAGGACAGCGCCAGCGCCACGGCGATGGCGACGATCGTCCCCAACGAGGACCTGAAGGACCTGGAGTACCAGTACTTCTTCTTCAAGAAGAGCTACTCGGAAGACGGCATTCAATACAATCCGGACCACCCCGGACGTTCCTTCATGGAAGCCATCTGGGACGCCATCAAGGACAGCGGCACCGTCAACGTGAGGTCGGCCGGCAACAACGACTGGAGCAACCCGTATTATCGCCCGGCATATCCCTTCTTCAACCCCCAGGCGGAGCAGCAGTGGGTAGCCGTCGGCGGAGTGCAGCCGCCCACTGAGGCCAATCCCGAATACACAAAGCAGTACGGGTACAACGAGGCGGGGCTCGCCAAATGGTGGACCGTGTCGGCCCCTTCGAACAACGTCCGGACCGCGAACAGCGGCGGTGACACCATCTATTCGAACTCGAGCGGCACGTCACCGGCGACGCCCGTTGCGACTTCGGTGATGGGGGTCCTGCTCTCCCGCTATCCGAACATGAACGCCAAGCAAGTGCGTGAGCTGATGCTGACCACGACGAACAATAAAATGTCCGACGGCGTGAAATTCCTCGGGACCGGACAAAACTCCCCCTCGGGCAAATCCATCGCCTGGACCGCGCCCGACGGCCTCCCGGACGAACGCTGGGGCTGGGGGATACCCGATCTGGCCAAGGGCATGTACGGCCCCGGCCAGTTCCTGAGCCCCATGACCTACAACATGGACAAGGCACCCCTGGACGTCTGGTCGAACGACATAAGCCAGATCGCGATAAAGGAAAGAGAAAAGGAAGATCTGGCGTGGCTGGCGCGCTACAAGAAGGAAGGCATCGCCTACGCCGGTGAATTCAGCCCCAACGTGCTGAACCCGGATGGCACGCTCGACGAGCAGGCCTTCATGCTTCAGGGCATTCTGGCTGATCCTCAAGTCCAAGCCATCACTGACGGCCACCCCGAGTTGTACGACAAGATATCCCAAAAGGACGCCGTCAAGTGGCGCAAGGAATGGATGGACAAGCGCGCGGCCCACATTCAGAAAAAGATCGACAAGAACCTCTACACGGCCTCTCTGACCAAGCAGGGCTCCGGGACGCTGATCACGACGGGCGACAACACCTACGAGGGCGGCACAACGATTGAAGGCGGCAAGCTTTCGATCACCGGCTCACACGCAAGCTCGATCGACGTCAAGGGCGGCAAGCTCGGCGGCACCGGCTTCGTGGCAGGCAGCGTCGACGTCGACTGCGGGGCGCTCCAGCCCGGTCTGTCGGCCGGCGAAGCGGCGTCCGCGCTGCGCATCACCCTCACCGAGATCGCTCCCGGCAACGTCCTGAACGTCGGTGGCGACGTGACCATCCGCAGAGCGGGCCGCCTCGCCATCACGATCTCCGGCAACCACGACTGCACGAGCGTGCGGGCTGCGGGTGACCTGGTCCTTGAAGGCAGACTCACCCTGGACGTTCGCGCAGCCCTCGCTCGGGGCGCGGAACTGAAGATAATGAGCGGCGACTCGATCAAGGGCAACTTCCTCTCCCTGCCGGAAAAGCAGACCCTGAAGGCCGGCGGTCACACGTTCAGGGTGTCCTACCGGCACGGCGATGTGACGCTGACCGTCGTGCGATAGCAGAAGCGCTATCCCGGCCCGGGGCGAGGGCTCCCGGACATGCTCCCGAACGCGCGTCAGGGGTCAGCCGAAGGCAGCCCCCTGACGCGCGAAAACAACGTCGGGGTGGCGCCTGAGTGGAAGTCCAAGAAACTACGTGCCCGATGTGACCCGGCCGTCCAGAACTTTCGCGCGGTCTGCCGTCAGGGGGCGGAGCGGGACATGGTCGCGTCGACGGCCCGCATCGCGGCACCCTTCGGGTGGTAGGCCGGGGCGGCGAAGCTCAGCGGTGTCGCGGGGAAGGTGAACCCGCTCACCCACGGGTCGGCGGAGCAGATGTCGTGGCCGCGGGTCACCCGTGAGGCGCGGACGAGGTCGGCGTCGGCGCGGTGGGCGGCCTCGGCCGTGACGGCCGCGAGGCGCCGTGCCACCTGCCGGGCGCGCCTCAACTGGTCCGCGTCCAGCGGCAGTCGGTCCCGGCACCAGCCCGTGGCCGGCAGCACGGTCGCGTAATCGACAAAGCCGAGCCTCGCCGGGGCGCGCGACGGTGCACCTGCTGGGCGATGCGGTCCAACTGGCCGGGCAGGCGATCAAGGCGGTCGTCCACCTCGGTCCGCGGCGTCGCGGAGCACACCATCGGCCGCCAGTACAGCGGCACCCGGTCGCGGGCGTTGCCGCAGGACCAGGCGACCAGGTTGCCGAGGTAGGAGACATCGTTGCCGCCGATGGTGACCGTGACCAGGCGCGTGGTCGATCGCACGGCGTCCACCTGGGCCGGCTGGAAGAACTGACCGCCGTCGAGGACGTCGTGCGTGGTGGCGCCGGAGCACGTCACATCGGTCAGACTCATCTCCCTTGAGTGGGCTACGGGTTGGGCATAGTTGGCGTCGGATCGGGCGCACAGGGCGGGGCTGTTAGCGGCGCGCTGCCCCACGCCAGGGCCCGCGGCGAACGAGCTGCCCAGCGCCACGTACTCCCCCGTCCCGCCCGGCGGCCGCGTGCCCTGCCGGTACAGCACGGCCACACCGGCCCCGGCGGCCACGAGGACGAGGACCACGCAGACGCTCAGCGCGGTCAGGCATCGGCCGACCATGCGCCGGGCGCGGGACTGGGCCGCCCGCCGGTCGCGGCGGCGCCGCCACCACGAGGGGGCGCGCTCCTCGGCAGCCGGTTCGGACGTACTCACAGGGGCGCTCCTCGATGTCTCAAGTCCTTGGATCGGGACGGTCCGGACGGTCGGGCCGTCAGACCGTCAGATGCAGTCCGTCCGAGCCCAGCGTGATGTCGCCGTGGAAGTGGTCGTCCATCCTGGCGACGAACAACCGCCGCGCGATGCCAGGCCCCGGTGATGGCCCGTAGACGGCGTCGAACGCTTCGGCCACGCCCGCCGAGATCGTGCGGCACATGCCCGCGCCCTCGATGCCCGACGTGCTCACTGACGGTGCCGGGTCAGTCGTCGGGGATACCGGCCCCGCTCAGCGCGGGAACCGTCGCCTCCGGGTGGAGGAGTGAGCGCGCGCCGGCCCGGAACTGGTCGAGCTTGTCGGTGATGGTCTGGCCGACCGGGGTGTGGCCCCAGATGCTGATGCCCTGGTGGGTGGTGGGCTGCCAGGTCGTCTCGTCGATCGTGATCGGGTTCCAGCCGACCTCCCACTCGAAGCCCCGCCGGTCGGGTCCGCTATGAGCCGGCGGATCGGTTCTGGTTCGCAGCCCTGTCGGGGCTGATACCCCGGCGGCGCTGGCGCGAGGTCTTCCCTGTCACCCCAGGCACCCTGCTCGCCTGGCATCGCAGATTCATCTCCGCGAAGTGGGATTTCACCGCACGCCGACGCACCGGACGCCCACCCAGCCGAGAGGCGATCAAGACGCTCGTTCTGCGGCTGGCCCGGGAGAATCCGAGGTGGGGCATCGAGGAATCCAGGGGGAGTTGGCTGGACTCGGGCACCGGATCGCCGCATCGACGGTGTGGGAGATCCTGAACGCAGCAGGTGTCGACCCAGCGCCTCGCCGTTCCGGCCCGACCTGGCGCGAGTTCCTCACCACCCAGGCCGAGGGTCTCATCGCGGCAGACTTTTTCCACATCGACACCGCGCTCGGCAGGAGGCTGTACGCGCTGGCGTTCCTCGAACACGGCACCCGGCGCCTGCACATCACCGGAGTCACCGCCCACCCCACCCGAGATTGGGCCGTGCAACAGGCCAGGAATCTCTCCGCCGATTTGGGCATCCGTTTCGAGTCCCTGCGCTTCCTGCTACGCGACCGCGACGACAAGTACTCCCCCGCCTTCGACGCCGTCTTCCAGTCCGAGGATGTGCAGATCCTCAAGAGCGCCCCGCAGACGCCGCGGATGAACGCCCACTGCGAACGGGTCATCGGCAGCCTCCGACGCGAAGTCCTCGACCACATCCTGGTCCTGAACGAATCCCACGCCCAGCGTGTACTTGCCGCCTACCAGCGGCACTGCAACGAGCACAGACCCCACCAAGCACGAGACCAGCTACCTCCCGACGCTCACGACCGCCCCGCTGCCGTGCACGAACTCGACGCCCGCCGAATCCTGCGCACGCCCATACTCAGGGGAAACATCAACGAATATCGCTACGCAGCCTGACGTGCAGCGATGACTTTTCGAGCGGCACAGGCCTACTTCCGCAGCGGCAAGGGCACCGGCTCGCTCCAGAACGCGGTCCCGTTCGTCTACGACGACCAGGGCCTGGCCCAGTGGCAGGAATCCGGCCGCGACCAGGGCCACAGCATCATGGGCATCGGCCTGATGGGCGCGATCTGCGAGATGGCCTGGAACCAGGGCGTCGACCTCTACGCCGCGGACGGCAACCGGTTCATGAAGGCCGCCCAGTACGTGGCCAAGTACAACCTCGGCGAAGACGTCCCCTACACCACGTACGACAACTGCGACAACGTGAATCAGACCGTCATAGCCTCCGGGGGCCGCGGCCAGCTCGGCTTCGGCACCCTGCTGTACGCGAAGTAGGCCCACTGCCGGTCACGCCTGGGGGGCGTCTCCGAAGTCCGGTACTGCCAGCCGCTCGCCGTCCTTGAGGGCGGACTGGTGCGCGATGATGCCGGGCAGCGTGTAGCGTGCGGCGACCCAGGCGTTGACCGGGGGCAGGGTCTTGGTGGCGACGGCCCGCACGAAGTCGTCACTGAGGAAGTGGTGGCTGCCTTCGTGGCCGTTGGAGACGTGGGCGAACTCCTCAGGCAGCCGGGACCGGTCGTGCACCGGGGCCGAACCCGAGGTGAAGGCGTCCCTGAGGGCCGGAGCGACATGCTGGAGCGAGGGATCGTCGGGCGGCAGGGTGGGCTTGGGCTGGAGGTGGTCGGTGATGTCGGTGACACCGCTCTTGTCCTGCCACAGGCTGACGTTGGCCAGCTGCTCGAGACTCCCCTCCGTACCGAAGAACCGGAACCGCGACTCGCGGATGTACGAGGGGTAGCCGACCCGCCGGAACTCGTTCGTCCGGAAGCATCCCCCGCCCGCGACCTCGAACAGCGCGGTGGCGTTGGAGAAGTCGTTGCCGAACTGGCTGACCGACTTGTCGAACACTCCGTCCCCGCGATCGTCGACGACCCCGATGGCGGACACGCTGGTCGCATACGTCTACCAGGCGCCGAGCACTCCGCCGATCGCGTGGGTGGGGTAGAGCAGCGGCGGGTAGCTGGCAGTGGCCTTCCAGTTCTCGCCGCCGCTGTACTGGTAGGCGTCGTAGAAGCCGAGGTCCATGTCGTGCACGTAGTCGCCCTCTGCGTAGAACAGCCGTCCGAAACTGTCGGCGGCGATCTGGTTGCGGGCGTGCACGGTGGCCGGGTTGTAGTGGCTGGTCTCGCCCATCATGTAGATCAGCCCGGTCTCCTGGACCGCCGTGATGATGGCTTCGATCTCCTCCTCGGCCACCGCCATCGGCACCGCCGAATACACATGCTTGCCGGCCCGCAGTGCCTGGACGGCCAGCGGCCCGTGGGTCCAGCGCTGGGTGAAGATCGCTACCGCGTCGACGTCCGAGTCGAGCAGGGCCTCGAAGGATGGCAGGGTCCCGGCAAGGTCGTACTCGGCTGCCAGCCGGGCGGCCCGGTCCGGGATCAGGTCGGTGACCCAGATGTCGCCCTACCTCACCAGGCACCGCCTCGCGGAGGCCCGCCGACTGCTGATCACCACCGATCTCCCGATCAATGACATCGCATCCGCAGTCGGCTTCGGTTCGGTCAGCCGGTTCTACGCCGTGTTCACCTCTCTCTGTGGCGCACCCCCGGCAAAGTTCCGACGCGAGCATCCGTAGTCCGTCGAACCAGCCGATAACAAGGCTTGACGCCTGCTCAGGAAGCTCGTGGAGCAGTACGAAGAGCCCGCGATCCCGGGAGGGGCCATGACTGAGCGCCGACCTTGCCGGCCCGCCCCGGAGCCGGGATTCACGCCGGGTCGCCGTAGATGACTCCGCGTCCGTTGGTCCCGAAGTAGACGCGACCGTAGACCCGGGGGTCTCCGGTCATGGTGTTGCCGGTCCAGGCGTACTGGTGGCGGTCGTCGTTGATGCGGACCCAGGTCCGGCCCGCGTCGTCGGACCGGAAGATGCCGCGCACGCCGCGGATCTTGGAGCTGGTGTACACGGCGGGGTACGTGGCGCCGGACGCGGCCTTGCCGAATCCGACGACGTCGCCCTCGTCCACCGCCGTGAACCTGGTGAAGGACGTTCCGGAGTCGGTCGACCGCCACAGCCCGTACGGCGTGGGGGTGGTGGCCTTGGTAGTGCCGCCGGCCAGCCAGATGTCGCCCTCGTGGCCCGGTACCGGCTTGAACCGGACGTTTCCCGCAGTGGGCAGACCGGTCGCCGCCGTGGCCTTGAAGCTCTTGCCGCCGTCCGTGCTGAGGTAGAAGACACCGGCGTTGTAGGCGTAGAACTTCGCCGGGTTCACCCGGTCGGAACGTACGGAGGCCGCGGCGGGCAGCCCTTCCGAGGCCGTCCAGGTCGCTCCGTGGTCGTCGGACCAGCTGACCGGCGCACCGGCCGGTGACCAGACGATCCGCCTGCCGTCGGCGCTGATGGCGACGGCCTGGTCGTCGACTCCGGGCCCGGTGACACCGGACGGCTCACTGCCCGACGGCTTCCATGTGTCGCCGCTGTCGGTGGAGATGGCGAAGTGCTGGGTCCAGCCGCTGGTGGGGTTGCCGACCCGCACGATGGTGTGGGGCGCCAGCTCCGCGTAGTCCAGGGCAGGGGTTGCGCCGAAGGTCGGGCTGTCGTACATCTTCGGCGCCTTGTGGAGATCCGTGTGCCGGAAGCCGCCGACGTCGCCCACGCCGGAGAAGAGGTGTGCGCGCCCGGCGGGAGGGCTGATCACGCAACCGACCGAGGTCTCCTCCAGGCCCTGGGCCCGCACGGAGATGTGCACCGTGCCGTCGCTGTCCCAGTCGGTCAGGTTGTCGGCCCCGTAGATCGTCGCGCCGGTTCCGTGCATGAAGTGGCCGGAGTCGAAGGGGTCGATCTGGACGGACTCCATCATCCAGCCCAGCTTCGGTGCGATCTCCGGCAGCGACGGCGAGGCGTTCCAGGTCAGCCAGGGGGAGTCGGAGATGTCGATGTCGTAGCGCAGGGTGCGCTCGGAATTCGTGCCCAGGTCCCACGCGCGGGTCCAGCTCGCACCGCCGTCCGTGGAGCGGAAGAGGAGGCAGTCCGGGTACCACTTGACCTGGGTGGACACCATCAGGGTGTCCGGGTTCTGCCGGTCGATGGTCAGGCCGCTGTAACCGTACTGGTTGTCGTCGCTGGTGGACGGGACCGGGCTGATCCGGGTCCAGGTGTCGGTGGCGGTGTCCAGCTTCCACACGTCGCCCTTGGAGCCGTCGTAGGGGCCGGCGGTGTCGCTGGTCGCCAGGTACAGGTAGCCGCCGACGTGGTCGAAGACCGCGTGGTGCGGGATGAATCCGGTGGGCTGCCCGGGCACGCGCTGCCAGGTGGCTCCCGCGTCGGTGGACCGGTACAGGATGTTGTCCTTGTCGGCGACGGTGACGTAGAGGGTCCGGGTGGCCCTGCCCGCTCTGCCGGTGCGCTTGTCGAAGACGACTTGCAGCACGCCCAGGTTGTCGCCGTTGTAGCCGTCGGGGTCGGTGGGGTCGGGGACGAAGTCGCCCGCGTTGGGGAAGCTGGTCACCTTCGCGAAGGTCTTGCCGTGGTCGGTGCTGTGCCACAGCCCGTGGCCCCCGCGCGCTCCCAGGTAGAGGATGCTGTTGCGGTTGGGGTCGATCACCAGCCGCTCGCCGATGCCCCGGCCGGGCATGTTGCCGCCCAGCCGGAACGGCAGGGGGGTGGTCTTCCAGGTGCGGCCGCGGTCGGTCGAGCGCAGGATCGCCGCCATGTCCGGGTCCCAGTCGGGGAGGGTGTAGGTGCCCGCCGCCAGGTAGACGCGGTCGGGGTCGACCTCGTCGGTGGCGATGCTGATGATGCCGGTGTGTCCGTACTCGTCCCAGCCGATCCAGTCGGTGAGCGGGATCCACCGCCGGGACGCCGTGTCGAGGCGGTAGGCGCCGCCGATGTCGGTCCGGGCGTACACCAGTCCGGGTTCACGCTGGTTGAAGATGATGCCGGTGACGAAGCCGCCGCCGACTATCTCGGCGTTGCGGAAGCGGTACGGCGCTCCGCCCCTTTCGGAAGCAGCTGCGGGTGCGCCGGCGGACGCGGCGGAGGGGGAGAACAACGGGAGCGCGGCCGCTGTCGCGCCGGCGGCCAGAAGTCCGCGTCTCGAGAGGTGCGAGGTCCTGGGCATGGAGAGTCCTGCCTGTCTGGTGGGTGTCCTGGGGGTCTGAACTGGTTGGCGTTCGAACGAGGAGTGGGCGTCCGGGGCGACGTCAGGAGAGCCGCGCCGCCATGTCGGTCCCTTCCCGTACGAAGATCGGGATGCGTTCCAGGGGGGCTTCGGCATCGAGCGTCGTTCCGCCCTTCAGCACGGCTCCGGTGGCAGGGTCCAGCCAGTCGGCTCCGGATGGCAGATACACCCGGCGGGTCCGGGCGCCCGCCTCGTACACGGGCGCCACCAGCACATCGGGGCCCAGCAGGAACTGGTCGTCCACGTCCCAGGCGCGGTTGTCGTCGGGGAAGTCGAAGAACAGCGGGCGCATCGGCGGGGCGCCCGTGCGGTGGGCCTCCTCGGAGAGCTGTGTCAGATACGGGCGCAGGCGCTCGCGCAGGAGCAGGTGATCGCGGAGGATGCCGTACGCCTCATCCCCGTACGACCAGACCTCGTTCGGTCCGCCAGTCATGTCGGTGGAGAAGGCGGGGTGGTTCGGGGCGCGGTCGCCGTGCAGTCGCATGACGGGGCTGAAGGTTCCGTACTGGAACCAGCGGATGAGCAGTTCGCGGTAGGCGGGATCGTCGGAGTCGCCGCCGGCGAAGCCGCCGATGTCGGTGTTCCACCAGGGGATGCCGCTCATCGCGACGTTCAGGCCGGCCCGGATCTGGCGGGCGAGGGAGTCGAAGGTGGTGGGGATGTCGCCGGACCACAGCAGGGCACCGTAGCGCTGGCTGCCCGCCCACGCGGAGCGGATCAGCGACAGCGGGCGGTCGTCGCCCGCCGCGCGCAGGCCGTCGGCGACCGTGCGGGCGTGCTGCAGCGGGTAGAGGTTGGCGACCGCGGAGGCGGGCCCGGCCGCGTACTCGGCGCGCTCGGCGAACGCCGGGGGCAGGTCGGGTTCGCAGGCGTCCAGCCAGAAGCAACCGACACCCATGGCACGGTAGTTGTCGTTCAGTCGCTGCCACAGTGCCGCGCGGGCGCCGGAGTGCGTGGCGTCGTAGTACGCCATCGGGCGGATCAGCGAGTCGCCGCCGTGGCGGGATGGCCAGGGGAAGGTGAGCAGGCCGCCGTCCGCGTCCCTGACGAGGTGTCCGGCCGCGCGCAGTTCGTCGTAGGTGTCGCTGCCGGGTTCGACGGTCGGCCACACCGAGACCGCAAGGCGCACCCCGAGGTCCCCCAACTCCTGGACCATGGCGGCCGGTTCGGGCCACTCGCTCTCCTCGAACCGCCAGTCGCCCATGCGCTGCCAGTGGAAGAAGTCGCAGACGATGACGGACAGCGGCAGGCCGCGCTCCTTGTATTGCCGTGCCACGGAAAGGAGTTCGTCCTGCGTCCGGTAACGCAGCTTCGACTGCCAGAAGCCGGACGCCCATTCCGGCAGGAGGGGCGGCCGACCGGTCGCCTGTGTGTAGGCGTCGAGGATCTGGGCCGGGGTGTCGCCCGCGGTGATCCAGTAGTCGATGCGCCCGCCGGCGTCGGCGGTCCACCTGGTGCCGTCCGCGCCCAGTTCGACCCGGCCGGTGGCGGGGTTGTTCCACAGCAGTCCGTAGCCGCGTGAGGAGTGCAGGAAGGGGACGGCTGCCACGGTGTTGCTCTGGACGAGGTCGATCACGCAGCCCTTCTGGTCGAGGCGTCCGTGCAGATGCTGCCCAAGACCGTGCAACCGTTCGCCGTCGTAGGCGTCGAAGGACTGCTGCGTACGGCCGCCCGCCCCGTGGACGCGGGGGCCGCTGTGATGGGAGCGCGGGTCACGCTCGGCGAGGAGTACGCGGCCCGAGGCGGCGTGACGGAAGGTCAGCCGGCCGTCCGCAGAAGCCTCCACGGCCAGCCGGCCGTTGACCAGTCGGGCGCAGCCTTCCTCCGACGCGGACGGGGAGACGGGGGTGGTGGGCGCCGGGTCCTCCAGAGCTCCGGGGGCGGTGGGGTCGAGGTTCCCGGCCGAGGCCCGTACTCGGATGGCGTCCGGGCCCCAGGGCTCGATGCGGAGCATCTCCCCCTCGGTGTGGCGTTCCAGACCTCCCGCGCGAATGCTGTAGGACAAGGTGTCTCCCATGTTCGTCTCGGATGCGGCTAGCGGGTCCGGCTACAAGGGGGTGCCCGAGTGACCGCAGGCACCGCACAGGGTTGTCTCGCGCTGATGGGCGACGCGAACGCTCAGCTGCCTGCCTGGGCAGAGTGGAAGCGGAACGCGGAAAGCCGGAAGGGTCCGTGCAGGACCAGAGTCAGGTCGTGTGGGCCTGGTTCGACGCCGGACAGCTCGACTGCGACGGTGGTCCACGTGTACCGGTCGCCGGTGACCGGTACCGTGATCACACCCAGGCTCCGCTCGCCCGCCCGCACCTCCACGCTCGCTTCGCCCCCGGCTACGCCCTGGCGGGCGACCTCGGCCTCGAATCGGACCGCGCCGGTCAGGTCGGCCGAGCGGAACAGCAGAGTCGTGGGGCGGGACGGATCGGCGGGGGCGACCGCGTCGCCCGCGGCCCGCGTGGCGTCGACAAGGACGGCGTGCGTGTGGTCGTCGAAGTCGCGGGCGTACGTGCGGTGGCCGACGACCGGCCGGGGGATGGGCGGTGGGCCGGTCACATGGAGCCGCGCGCTGCCGACGACGTTCCCGGCGGAGCGCGCCGCCAGTACCTCGTAGTCGCCGGGGTCGACGGTGAAGCTTCCGGTCGCCACGTCCCAGTGGGCGAGCTGTTCGGCCGGGATCCGGAAGTCGAGCCGCCTGGTCTCGCCCGGTTCGAGCCGGACCTTGCGGAAGTCGGCGAGGCGCAGCCGGGGCGCCTGGTAGCGAGCGTTACGGGGACGGACGTAGAGCTGGACGACTTCGCTGCCGGGCCGGGAGCCGGAGTTGGCCAGCGTCAGCGTGACGTCCACCTGGCCGTCCTGGGCCATGGTGTCCGTGGAGAGCCGCAGGTCGCGATAGGTGAATTCGGCGTACGACAGACCGTGCCCGAACGAGTACAGCGGCGCAGAGTGGTGGTACTGGTAGGTCCAGCCGGCCTTGATGACGTCGTAGTCGAGCGGGTCCGGCAGTTCGTCGTCGCCGCGGTACCAGGTCTGCGGCAGCCGTCCGGCGGGGTCGGCCTCGCCGAGCAGTACATCGGCCAGCGCGTGGCCGGTCTCCTGGCCGCCGTGCGAGGTCCACAGAACCGCCGGCAGATGTGTGTCGGCCCAGTCGACGGCGTAGGGGTAGCTGCTCATGACGATGAGCGCGGTCTCGGGGCGGACTGCGGCGACCGCGCGCAGCAGCGCCTCCTGGGCCCCGGGCAGAGCGATTCCCGAACGGTCCTCGGTCTCGCGGCCGTTGATCATCGGGTGGTTGCCGAGGACGACGATCGCCGCGTCGGCCGACTCGGCGGCGGCTCGCGCCTCGGCCGTGCCGTCGTGCAGGAGTTCCCGCTGCCAGCGCTCGGCCGCCGCGAGGCTCTGGGCGGTGACGCGCACGCTGCCGTCGCCGGCATCGAGGGCGGCATAACGGCCGGTGAGCACATGCCGGAGCACGAAGGTGTCGTCCTCGTCGTCCGGGGCGGGCTCCAGGCGGAACGTCTCGTCGACGAACCAGCTCTTGAGCAACGTCCGTTCGGCGGCGAGTGAGCCGTCGTCGGAAGGAGAGAGATAGCGGCCGGTCCCGGCCTCACACAGGGTGAGAACGCCGTCGCCCCACTCCTGAACGTCGAAGGCGGTCTTGCCCAGGGGCTCGCCGGTGGTACGGGAGCGCAGTGCGATACGGTCGGTGCCCGGCACGCACACCACCTCACCTCCCAGGGGCGTGAGCGCCGAGCGCATACCGGTCGCGATGCCGATCTCGTACGGCAGGGTGCCGCTGTACCAGTCCTCGTACAACGCGTCCGCGTGCGGGCCGATGACCGCGATCCGCCGGGCACGGGCCGGGTCGAGCGGCAGCAGGCCGTCGTTCTTGAGCAGCACGATCGACTCTGCCGCCGCGCGGCGGGCGAGGGAGCGGTGCTCGGGGCAGTCGACCACCTCGGGCCCGAGGCTTGAGTACGGGTCCAGGTCCGGGTCGAACTCGCCAAGGCGGAAGCGGAGTTGCAACTGGCGGCGGACGGCGCGGTTCACGTCCCCTTCGTCGATCAGGCCGTGCTCCAGAGCCTCGCGCAGTCGGCCGACCACGGTCGCGCTGTCCTCGCGGAGGTCGGTGAAGCTGTCGATGCCCGCCTTCAGGGCAGCGGCGTGGCCCTCGGCGTGGCTGTCGAAGTAGTGCACCGGTGCGACGAGGTTGGTCGGTGCGCCCTCGTCGCTGACCACGAACAGCTCATGACCCGTGGGCCGGGCCCAGGATCGCAGTTCCCGCTCGATCAGCGGACTGACGTGGCAGGGACGGCCGTTGACGAGGTTGTACGCGGCCATGGCACCGGTGGCCGCGCCGGAGGCGATGACCGGGCGGAAGGCGGCCAGGTCGCACTCGTGCAGCACGCGCGGGCGCAGGCCGGAGGAGGTGACGCTGCGGCCCTTCTCGTTGTTGTTGGCGAGGAAGTGCTTGAGTACGGGAGCGGTCCGCAGGTAGGTGGGGTGATCGCCGGCCAGCCCCCGGCAGTACGCGGTGGCGACGCGCGCGGTGTGCAGCGGGTCCTCCGAGTAGCCCTCCTCGTTGCGGCCCCATCTCGGATCGCGCAGCAGGTTCACCACGGGCGACCAGACCTGCAGCCCGTTGGGGCCGGGTCCGGTCGGGACAGGCCTGTGCTGGTGCAACGCTCGCAATTCGGCTGACACGGCCTCTCCGACTGCGCGCACCAGCGCCTCGTCCCAGGTGGCGCCCAGTCCCACGGCCTGGGGGAACACGGTCGCCTGCCCGAGGCCGACGACACCGTGCAGCGCCTCTGTTCCGGTGCGGAACGCGGCGATGCCCAGGCGGGGGACGGCGGGGACGTACTGGTGCAGCATGGCGAGCCGCTCGTCGAGCGTAAGCCGTTCCAACAGGTCTTCGACACGCTCGTGCAATGCGAGTGCAGGGTCGCGAAAGGGTGGTGCGGTCGCGGGTGAGCAGACAGGAGCCACGTGGAAAATCCCTCGGCAGGCGGGAGGTGAGTAACGGCGGAGGGGCGTTGTCGAAGCGCATCAACGCTGACATTGGCGCTCGATGGATGTCAATGAACCCGACAGTGGAACTTTTCCTTGGGCGTCCACCCCAACTCGCCCCTTGTTCCATGGAATTGACTCGATTAGCGTCCTAGACAAAGTGAAGCGCTTCGATGCCCGGACTTCCGCCACTTGGCATCCCCGCGGAACAACATGGAAAGGGACACCGAGAACATCATGGACAAAGAACAGCGGTCGTTTCGCTGGGGTCACCGAGCCCTGCAACTCGAGTTCACCCTCGGCGGCGACGACAGCGTTCGCCTGGCCCGCCTCGGACTTCCCGGCGACGTGAGCGGCGATCCCGGCGCGTCCCTGCCGCTCGTGGAAGTGACGGCCGCAGGTCATGGCCGAGGCTGGTCGGGCAGCCGCCTGATCGGGACCCGTCTCGGTGCACGGCTGCGCCATCGCGAGCACCACGAGGGCCGGGACGGTGACTGGCACACCCTGACCGTGGTACTTCACGACCCGGAGACCGGTCTCACCGCAGAGGTGACCTACCGGTCGCCGGATGGCGTCCCCGTACTCCGCAGCGACGTACTCCTGCGCAACGAGGGGTCCGTCACGCTGCATCTGGAATCGGTCAGTTCGCTCGTCGCGGGCTGTCTCACCTCGCGGGACGCGGCGGCGATCGACGCGTCCGACGTGCTGTGGGCGGACAACGACTGGCTCTCCGAGTGCCGCTGGCAGCGTCAGCCGCTGCGCCACACCACGCCCCCCGTCAGCGGGCGGGTGCCGTACGGGCACGGTAAGGCAGGCTTCGACCTGAACGGCCACGGCGTCTGGTCCAGCTGCGGGCACCTGCCGATGGGCGGCTTGACAGACCGTCACACCGGCCGTACGGGGGTGTGGCAGATCGAGCACAACGGTGGCGGCTGGCGCTGGGAGTGTCAGGAGCACGACGGGGCGGCGTACGTGGCGCTGTTCGGCCCGACCGACACCCACCACGGCTGGCGGCATCCCCTGGAACCGGGCGCCGCCTTTCGCACCGTCCCCGCGGCCCTGTCGTTCAGCGCCGACGGTGGCCCCGACGACGCGTTCGCCGCGCTGACCCGCTACCGGCGCGCCCAGCGCCGCCTGCACGCCGACCACTTGAGTCTGCCCGTCATCTTCAACGACTACATGAACTGCCTGATGGGCGACCCCACCACCGAGAAGCTGCTGCCGCTGATCGACGCGGCGGCCGACGCGGGCGCCGAGTACTTCGTCATCGACGCCGGCTGGTACGACGACAGCGACGGCTGGTGGACCAGCGTCGGTGCCTGGGAGCCGTCCGTCTCCCGGTTCCCGGGCGGGCGCGGCATCCACGAAGTCCTCGACCGCATCCGCGCCCGCGGTATGACGCCCGGGCTGTGGCTGGAGCCGGAAGTCATCGGTGTGGACAGCCCCGTGGCCAAGTCCCTGCCGGAAGAGGCATTCTTCCGCCGTGACGGCGTCCGGATCACCGAATCCGGCCGGCACCATCTGGACCTGCGCCACCCGGCCGCCCGCGCCCACCTCGACCAGGTCGTGGACCGCCTGGCCGGCGCGTGGGGTGTCGGCTACCTCAAGCTCGACCACAACATCGACCCCGGCTCCGGCACCAGCGCCCACCCCGGCGAGAGCCCGGGCGCCGGCCTGCTCGGCCACAACCGGGCCCACCTCGACTGGCTCGACGGCATCCTGGACCGCCACCCGCATCTGGTGGTGGAGAACTGCGCCTCCGGCGGCATGCGCTGGGACCACGCGTTGCTGTCCCGGCTGCAACTGCAGTCCACCAGCGACCAGCAGAACCTCTCCCACTACGCGCCCATCGCGGCCTCCGCGCCCACCGCCGTCACCCCCGAGCAGGGCGCCGTGTGGGCGTACCCGCAGCCCGAGGACTCCCTCGACGAGGTCGCCTTCACCATGACGAGCGCTCTCCTGGGCCGAATCCACCTCTCCGGCGGCCTGCCGGACCTGGGGCCCGAGTCCCGCGCGCTGGTCCACGAGGCGATCGCCGTGTACCGGACCATCCGCGCCGATCTGCCGCGGGCGGTACCGTCCTGGCCGCTCGGGCTTCCCGTCTGGGACGCCCCGTGGACCGCCCTCGCGCTCCACACCCCCGATACCACCTACCTCACCGTCTGGCGCCGCCCGGGCGGACAGGACACGGTGACCGTCCGCCTGCCGCAGAGGCCGGGCGAGACCCGCGCCGACGTGCTGTACCCCGCCGCACGCGGAGCGAACGCCGTCTGGCACCCTGCCACCGGCGAGCTCACGGTGACCCTGCCCGCCGCACCCTCGGCGGTACTGCTCCGCATCGCGCATGCGACGCCGGACGTCCCCTGAGCGCCACTGCGCCTGCCTGCCGAACTGCCCAGGGGTGGCTCCCTGGGCGCATCCGATGTGGTGTTCACCGGCCGTCGTCAGCAGCACCCGGCCTGCCGGGCGCGCGCCCTGATCGACCCGTCCGAGGGACGAGGCGGCTTCACCGGCCGGGTCCTGGGCATGTACGCCGCCAGGGGCGCGGTCCACTTCGACTGGTTCGACCATGAGCCCCTCGACGGCCCGGCGCGCGTTCCGCGTGATGTGACGCCCTGTCAACCGTGACACCCCCCTGAGAGCGCGGTGCGCGGCGGGCCGTTTCGCGAGCCTGTTTCTCGGGTGTCAGCCCTTGATGGCTCCGGTGAGCATTCCCTTCTTGAAGTGTTTTGCCTCCCCGCCCGCCCTGATGACGCTGTCCCAGGAGATCACCGTGGCTACCGGGCGATTCGCCGCCCGGCATCTGGGCTCCCTGACCACATATCTGCCCTTCGAGCTGGTGGACGCCGTCCTGCACGAGCACCGGGCAGTCCAGCGGCGGCTGCGGGATCTACGCCGCCGAGTGGGCTGCGCACCCATGCGGGCCTTGTTCAAGGCGGTGGCCGGAGCGTTGGCCCGGCCACACGCGCCCGGAGTAGGTTTCGGTACCTACCGTACGGTCCCCTTCGAGGGCTGCGGCTCGATCAAGGTGCCCGACAGTGAGCGCAACCAACGGTGGCTGGGCGCTGTTCGCACGGCGGTTACCTCCAGATCGAGCTGATGACGCTGGTCGGGACCGGCACCCGGGCCGTGATCGGCGCGGTCTTCGGCCCCACCGCCGAGGGCGAGACCGCCTACGCCCCCCGACTGCTGCACCACCTCGACTCCCCCATGCTGGTCCTGTGGGACCGCCGCTTCGACGGCAACGGCTTCATGGCCTCCTTGCACGCCACCGGCCCCCTTACGGCCCTGGGCCGTCCAGCCCCGCAAGGGCGGCCGCACGCACGTCACGCGGGCTCGCGCCGAGTTCACGGTGGCAGGCCTTGTTGAATGCCTGGAGATCGGCGATACCCACGGACGCGGCGATGGCGGTGATGGACAGGGTGGAGGACAACAGGAGGTGGCGGGCGCGCTGCAGGCGGCGATGCCGGATGTACGAAACGACTGTGAGGCCGGTTTCGGCACGGAACACGCGCGTCAGGTGCGTGTGGGAGATTCCGACGGCCCGAGAGACGTCCGGCACGGACAACGGCCCGGCCAGGTGTTCCTCGACGTAGGCCTGGGCGGCTGCCACGAAGGGGTGGCGGCGCCCGGCTCCATCACCCTGCGGCAACTCGGCGATGCGCCACAGAGCGGTCCAGACCTCGGCCGAGGCTCGCGAGGGCGAAGTCGGCATGGCCGTCACGGCATGTCGGAGCAGATCGGACAGGCGCGTGCCCTCGGCCACGGCGTCCTGCATCACCGGAACCACCCGCGCGGTTCCGCCGTCGTGCAGCCGCAGATGGACGTAGAAATGCTCCGACCTGCCCTGGTAGTGAAAGTGCACCTCCGTGTTCGGCGGCACCAGGCTGACGTGGCCGGGGCGTATGGAATGGACCGACTCCCCGACGGACAGAGCACCCTCGTAGTTGTAGAGGTGCAGCTGCCACAGGTCCGGCAGCCGGAAGACGTCGTGGGCGATGGAGACGCCATGCACCCCGATGCCTGCATCGACCACGGTCGGCGCCTCGTCGAGCCGTAGCGTTACGTGTCTCACGAGGATGAAAAATTACCAGCACTGGACGATTTCAACCCACGACCGATCCGGACACGACACGTACCTTCGTCGTCATGTCAACCAGCAAACAACTTCTGACATCGGTTCAGGTGGCGCGCTTCGTCGCGCAGGGATTCCTGCGCCTAGACGGGGTGGTCCCGCAGGAGATCAATGAACGGGCCATCGCGGCCTTGACCGAGAACCTGCCGGAAGTGTCCTACGGCACGCCACTGGACCGGGCGTTCGCACAAGACACCTTCGTCCACGAGCTGCTCACCCTGCCAGTCATCGCAGGCTCCGTCGAGAGCCTGGTCGGCCCCGAACCGACCGTCGACCACCATGCGGTGCACGTGCGCGAGCCGCACCAGGGACATGCGCAGCCGCTCCACGGAGACGCGATCATCGATGTGCGGCCGGATGCGTTCGACATCCAGCTCATGTACTACCCGCACGAGGTGACGGCCGAAATGGGCGGCACCCTCAGCGTGCCCGGAAGCCATCTGCGCAGGATCAACGAGACGGACATCGGCCGCGTCCAGAACCTCAGAGGGCAGACCCGTCTGACCTGCCCGGCAGGCACGGTCGTTCTCGTGCACCACGGCATCTGGCACAGTGGCCGCCGCAACGACACCGCGGGTAGCCGCTACATGTACAAGATCCGCCTCAACCCGACCGTGCCGCAGGTGCGTCTGTGGGACGTCTCCGACCTGCACGACCCTGCTGTGGCCGCGGAACTCAATACATATCTCCCCTGGTACGAGCAGGCCACGGCCCGACTGGAGATCTACAACCGGGTCCTCCTGTGGCGGGCCCTGACCGGCGACGACTCGTTCGATGTCGACTACTGGGTCACCCGCGTGAGCAATCGACCGGCCTTGAGGAGTCCCGCATGAGACAGCAGGTGCTGGTCCTCTATCTCGCGACGTCGACGCTGGACTCCGATGTCGTGGGCTGGTCCCGATACGACGGGACCGGCCGGACCTGTCCGACGACCGGCGACAGCGACGAGCCTCCCTATCCCACAGGGCTTGCCGCGCTGCTCGACGGGTGGCGCCTGTTCCAGGCCTCCCAACTGCTGCCGCCTCAGGCCGGGCACGAGTACGAGATCTCCTTCCTCAAACACGAGTTCTTCTTCGAGAAGGTGGAGGACAGCCCTCACTCCTGACCCGGTGCTGGGACTGGCCGTCGGGTCCGTCCGCACCGCGGCCGGGGAAGACAGGCAGGCGCGCATCCAGCGATGCGCGCTTCGCCGACGGCCTCCGAGGTGACGTCTGGTGCGGCTCTTCACGCGTACCTCCGGGTGCCTGATGTGGAGGGGAGAGGCCCCGCACGCCCTTGCGGGGGCGCGCGGGAGGGGATGTTCTTGTACGCCTGCTCGCTGCTGGTGCCGCCGTCGGCCTGCCAGATGTCCACCACCTGCCCGTTCTTGACCAACGGGGTGAACCGCTCCTACAGCCCGTACACCGACTCCCCTACGCCCAGGGAGAGTTGCCGGAGCATGAAGTGCCGGCCGGCGGCGTCGGTGACGAAGCCGGTGCCGCGCTCGCCCACAGAGGTCAGCACCTGCCCGCCGGCGGTGAACTCCAGATGCCACGGCTTGGAGGTGTCCACCCGCAGCGACAGCTCACCGGCACTGAGCTCGACCACCTCGCCGTACCGGTGTGGTGGGTGGCGCGTACCCCGATCACACCCTCAGCCGGCGACCAACATTCGACGGTCAGCAGAAGGCTGTTGAGCGTGGCGCCGCGGCTGAGTACGTGCTTCACCGGTGCGTAGAGGGTCATGCGGTGCTCGTCGGCCCGGACGTCCGCGACCTCGGTGGCGTAGCGCGCGGTGACGCCCGGGTGCATCAGCCAGTAGCCGTCGGTGAACTTCATTCGATGGATTCCTCCGTCCGCGCACGGTGCGCGGCGATCAGGCCCTGGTACCAGTGGTAGCTGTCCTTGGGCGTTCGGGTCAGGGTGTCGTAGTCGACGTGGACGAGGCCGAAGCGCTGGCCGTACCCGCGCGCCCACTCAAAGTTGTCCAGCAGCGACCAGACGTAGTAGCCGCGCACGTCGACCCCGGCGGCGACCGCTTCGGCGACGGCGGCGAGATGGTCCGTGAGGTAGTCGATCCGCGCGGTGTCGTGGACCCGGCCGTCGGGGGCGACGGTGTCGGCCTCGGCGGAGCCGTTCTCGGTGATCCAGACCGGTGGAAGCCGCGGGTAGCGGGCGTTCAGTCCGCAGAGCAGCTCGGTGAACGCCTCCGGGACGACGGGCCAGCCCACGTTGGTGTGCCGGGTGTTGTACGGGTCCAGCTCGGTGACGCCGATGTCCACGGCGGAGCGTGCTTCGGGGTCGGTCACGCGGTGAGGGGCGTTGGCGACCGTCACGGGGCGGTAGAAGTTGACGCCGAGGAAGTCCGGCGGGGCGCCGATCAGCTCCAGGTCGCCGGGCAACCGCCAGGAGTCCAGGCCCTTGGCGTTGACCGGCCCGGTGCCCTGCGGCAGCAGGCGGGACCAGGCGATCGAAAAGCGGTAGCTGTCGACGCCGAGGGCGCGCAGCAGGGCGGTGTCCTCACGGTAGCGGTGGTAGTGGTCGCAGGCGGTGTCGCCGGTGGCACCGCCGAGGGTGCGGCCGGGGGCGTGGCTGAAGGTGTCCCAGATGGACGGGCCGCGGCCGTCCTGGTCGTGGGCGCCCTCGATCTGGTAGGCGGCGGTCGCGGCTCCGAAGCGGAACCCGGCGGGCAGTTCGGGGGAACGGGCACACGGTGGGCCCGGATGCGAAGGACACGACGGTCACAGCTCCGGCGCCAGGCCGCGCCGGTGCAGCCAGGCCAGTTGGGTGGGCGGGTTGGAGCCGCAGCCGCCGCCGTGGTCGGCGAACGGCCACACCGTCATGGTGCGGTCCTGGCCCGCGTAGTGGTTGAAGGCGGCGTAGACCGTGGATGGCGGGCAGACCGGGTCCATCAGGCCGACGCTGAACAGCGCCGGAGCGGTGGCCCGTTGGGCGAAGTGGACGCCGTCGAAGTAGTCGAGGGTGGCCAAGGTCGGCTCCACCCGGTGGCGGCTGTGCCACCGCAGGTACTTGACGATCTCCGGGTACGGGCCCTCGCCGCTGATCTGCACGGCGCGGCGGAAGTGACACAGGAACGGGACGTCCGGCATCACCGCCGATACGCGGTCCCCGGTGAGGCCGGCGACGGCGAGTGCCAGGCCGCCGCCCTGGCTGCCGCCGGCCAGCACGATCCGGCGGGTGTCGAGTCCGGGCAACTGCGCGACCGCGTCCACGGCCCGCACGCAGTCGGTCATCAGCCGCCGGTAGTAGTAGTTGCCGGGTGAATCGATGCCGCGGGTCATGAAGCCCTCGGACCACTGGGTGCCTTCGCCCTCGCCCCGGTCCGGGGTGTCGTGGCCCTGGCCGCGGCTGTCGACCACGAGCTGGGCGTAGCCGGCCGAGGGCCAGAACAGGTGGTCGGTGGGCAGCCCGCGTCCGCCGGAGTAGCCGATGTAGGTGACGACGACCGGCAGCGGTCCGGCCGCGTCGCGCGGGCGCAGCAGCCAGGCGGCCACCGGCTCGCCCCGCCAGCCGGGGAAGCGCACGTCGTCGACTTCGACGGTGCGCAGGAGGTGCGCGGAGGTGACCCGCTCGGACTTGGCCGCCCCGTCGTACGAGCGGGCTTCGGCGAGGGTCCGCTGCCAGAAGAAGTCGAAGTCTTTCGGGGCGGGCGACTCGGGCCGGTAGCTGTCGAGTTCGTCGGGGCCGAAGTCTGTGAGCGGCATGTGTTCCTCCGGGTGAGGCGATGACAGGGTGGTGGTGCGGTGCCGCGCCGGTCGGGCCGCCGGTCGCGCGGGTGCGGGGCTCAGTCGGACGTGACGAAGCGGAAGGCGGCCAGCCGGAAGCCGCCGTGCAGCGTCATCCTGAGGTCGTGGACGCCGTCGAGCGGGGCGGCGAGCTCGGCCGCGATGGTCGTCCAGGTGGGGCGGTCGCCGGTGCCGGGCACTCCGATCTGGGCCAGCAGCTGGTCACCGGCCTGCAGTTCCAGCCGTGCCGCGCCGGCCTCCGCGTCCTCGAGGGCGGTCTCGGCCTCCACCCGGACGGCGCCGGTGAGGTCGACTCCGCGGAAGAGCAGCGTCGCGGGCCGGGCCGGGTCGGTCGCTCTGAACGGGCCCACCCCCAGGGTCTGGTCGACAGTGTTCAGAACGTCGGTCACGGTCTTCATCGAGATCCTCCGGAAACGTAGTCGAACCATTCGAAACGAACCGTGCCGGCCGTCGCGTACATGCCGATCACCCGGCCGGTGAAGCCGCCCGCCACTTCGGTGGACAGGTATCGGCCGTCGAGGGTGGCCAAGTCCGTGGCGGCGCCGCCCGGCTCGGCCACGCCGAACGACACGGTGTCCGGTCCGCCACGCGCGTCCCGCGGCTGCTCCTCCGCGATGCGGACGGTGAGTTCGACCGGACCCGCCGGCACCGGCCGGGACGCCACGACTGTGCGCAGCGGGCCGATGCGAGCCACCACCCGCACCTCGCCGTCAGCGACTTCGATCCCGTAGTGGTGGTGCTCGTCGAGCCGGACCGCCAGGCCGCCTTCGCCCTCCGCCGCGTCGATCAGGGCGCCGGCAGAGCACGACAGGTGCTGCTGGCGGCGGCCGACGAAGACGACGTCGTCAGCGTCCAGCGACTTCCCTCTCGCCCGCAGGGTCAACCAGCCAGGCCGGTCCTGCGTGGTGACGAGTTCCTCGGGCCGGCCCCGCAGCGAGATCCACTGCGGCCGCAGCGTGCTGCCGTCGAAGTCATCGCGGACCGGCTCGGCCACCGGATCTTGGAGCGGCCACGGAATTTCCGACAGATCTGTGACGACCTCGCCGACGACCGGCCAGCCGTTGAGCCACTCGACGGGGGCGAGGAACGTTTCCCGGCCCAGGACGTGCCATCCGGGCGTGCCGCCGCCGGGCCGGGTCCCGAGGAACACCAGCCACCACGAGTCGTCAGGGCCCTGCACCAGATCCGCATGGCCGGTGTTCTGCACCGGATGCTCAACGCCGCGGTGGGTGAGGATCGGGTTGGCCGGGTTCGGCTCGAACGGTCCGCTCGGCGACGGTCCGCGCGCGATCGACACGGCGTGCCCGCGCTCGGTGCCGCCCTCGGCGATCACCAGGTACCAGTACTCGCCGATCCGGTACAGGTGCGGAGCCTCCGGCGCCTTGGCACCGCGCGTTCCCGACCACACCTGCGCAGACTCACCGAGGGCTCCGCCGGTCTCAAGGTCCAGACGCACCTGCCCCACACCGGCCACGGTGCACCAGCAGATGCCCTCCTCATCCCACGCCAGGTCCGGGTCGATGCCGGGCACCCCGGGCAGCATCACCGGCTCGGACCAGGGGCCGGCTGGATCGGTGGCGGTGACCAACAGGTTCCCGCCCTCGCTGACATTCGTGGTGATCAGCCAGAACCGGCCGTCGTGATGCCGAAGCGTCGGGGCGTAGATCCCGCCGGACGACGAGGCCCGCGACAACCGCAGCTGGCTCGGGCGATCCAGCACGTTACCGATCTGCCGCCAGTTCACCAGGTCGCGGCTGTGGAAGATCGGCACCCCGGGGAAGTACTCGAAGCTGGAGCACGCGAGGTAGTAGTCCTCCCCTACCCGGCAGATGCTCGGGTCGGGATGGAACCCCGGAACGATCGGGTTCGAAGCGATGTTGCCCACGATCAAGCCCTTCGTTGAGAAGTGGAAAGCGCTGAAAGTCTCGTCAGTCGTCGGTCACAGGCGTGAGGGTCAGCGTGAACTCGGCCGCGCGCGTGGTCAGCCGGTGCTGTGGAAGCACGCCCGGCCCCACGGCCGCGCTGCCCCTGGACCGCGTGGTCCGTGTGCAGGTGGATCACGGGTTCGGGAATGAGGTCGGGCTGGTGGCGGGCCTCGGCGAGGTGCTGGTCGCTGTACCGGCGGACCGAGAGGTTGAGCACGGGATCGCCCTCGATACGCACACCGGTGCCGGCCGGCGCGGGCCCGCTGCGCACCGAGGTGGCGTCCCGGCCGGTGGCCGAGGGGCTCGTGGTTCTCGGCGTCGACGTGTCCCCGTGACCGCGCCGCGCGACCCGCGCTCGGGCCCCGACACCCTCACGTTCGGCGTCGAGGAGGCGGACGGTTCGTTCGGCGCGCTCGCCTCGCTCGACGGCCGCTGTCTGTCGACGGAGGTGGCCGGCGGGTTCACCGGACGCGTCATCGGGATGTACGCCGCGTCCGGGACCGTCGCCTTCGACTGGTTCCGTCACACACCGGTCGAGGACTGACCCGCCGACTCCGCCGCCGCTACAACTCCTTCACCTCGTACGGGCGTTGTGTGCCGGAAGCCTCGACGGACACGCTCCCGCCGTCGCGCCGCACCCGGTACGTGGCGGCGGCGCTGCCGTCGAGGCCCGGCACCGTCACGCTCACGTCGTCCGCGCCGGGGGCGACGAGCAGGGTGAGGTCGTCGAGCCAGTCGCCGTCGGGGCGCTGGTCGTCCGCGCCGAGCGGCAGCACCGCGCCTTCGCGCACGTACAGGGGGAGGCTGTCGAAGCCGTGGCGCTCGCTGCGCCAGGCCGGGCCCCGCACCTGCTCGCCCGTGAGGAGATGCGTCCAGGTGCCCTCCGGAAGGTAGTACTCGACGTCGCCGTCGGCCGTGAAGACCGGGGCGACGAGGAGGTCGGGGCCGAGCATGTACTGCCGGTCGAGCGTGCGGCAGGTCGGGTCGTCGGGGAAGTCGAGGAGCATCGGGCGCATCACCGGGACGCCGGTGCGGTGGGCCTCGACCGCGGCCCCGTACAGGTACGGCATCAGCCGGTGCTTGAGCAGCGTGAACTGCCGCGCCACGTCGACGGCTTCCTCGCCGAACTCCCACGGCACGCGGTACGAGACGTTGCCGTGCAGGCGGCTGTGCGAGGAGAGCAGGCCGAAGGCGAGCCAGCGCTTGAAGACCGCCGGGTCGGGAGTGCCCTCGAAGCCGCCGATGTCGTGCGACCAGAACCCGAATCCGGACAGGGACAGGGACAGGCCGCCGCGCAGCGACTCGGCCATCGCCGTGAACGAGGCGAAGCAGTCGCCGCCCCAGTGCACGGGGAACTGCTGGCCGCCCGCGGTCGCAGAGCGCGCGAAGACGACGGCTTCGCCGCTGCCGCGCTCCTTCTCCAGGAGTTCGAAGACGGTGCGGTTGTAGAGGTGCGTGTAGTAGTTGTGCATGCGCTCGGGGTCGGAGCCGTCGTGCCAGTCGACGTCGGTGGGCACCCGCTCCCCGAAGTCCGTCTTGAAGCTGTCGACGCCCATGTCGAGCAGGACGCGCAGTTTGCCCGCGTACCACTCGCGGGCGGCCGGGTCGGTGAAGTCGACCAGGGCCATCCCGGGCTGCCACAGGTCCCACTGCCAGATGTCGCCGTTCGGCCGCCGTACCAGGTAGCCTGCCGCGGCGGCCTCGTCGAAGAGGGCCGACTTCTGGGCGATGTACGGGTTGATCCACAAACTGATGCGCAGGCCGCGCGCCTTGAGGCGGCGGAGCATCCCCTCCGGGTCGGGGAAGACGTCCGGGTCCCAGGCGAAGTCCGACCACTGGTACTCGCGCATCCAGAAGCAGTCGAAGTGGAACACGGAGAGCGGGATGGCGCGTTCGGCCATGCCGTCGACGAAGGCGGTGACCGTTGCCTCGTCGTACTCGGTGCAGAAGGACGTCGTCAGCCACAGCCCGAACGACCAGGCCGGCGGGAGCGCCGGGCGGCCGGTGAGGGCGGTGTAGCGGCGCAGCACGTCCTTCGGGGTCGGGCCCGCGACGACGTAGAACTCGACCGACTGGTCCTCGACGCTGAACTGGAGCTGCCCGACGGCCTCCGAGCCGATCTCGTACGACACCTTGCCCGGGTGGTTGACGAAGACGCCGTAGCCGCGCGAGGAGAGGTGGAACGGGACGTTCTTGTAGGCGTGTTCGCTGCTGGTGCCGCCGTCGGCCTGCCAGATGTCCACGGTCTGGCCGTTCTTGACGAACGGGGTGAAGCGTTCGCCGAGACCGTAGATGTGCTCGCCGATGTCGAGGGCGAGCTGGGCGACCATGTGGTGGGAGCCGTCGGGCATGGTGGCGAAGGCGGTGCCCTTGCGGTCAACTGCCGTGAGGCGGCGGCCCGTTGCGGTGTCGTGGAACTCCAGACCCCACTCGCCCTCGGTGTCCAGGCGCACGCTCAGCGGCCCGGCCGTCAGCTCGGTGACCGTGCCCTCGCGGGTGACGCGGGCGCCGCTGCCGCCCTCCGTGGGCTGCAGTTCGAGGTCGGGTCCGCGGCGTCGGCGGCCCGCGTGGTGCGTGAACCGGACACCGATGACGCCCTCGGCGGGCGAGAAGCAGTCGACCGTGATCAGCGGTTCGTTGAGGGTGTCGCCCCGGTCACGGACGTGCCGTACGGCGGCGTACGCGGTGAACCGGTCGTCGGCGGCGCGGATGTCGCGCACATCGGTGGCGTACGAGGCCCGCACACCGTCGCGCATGAGCCAGAAGCCGTTGGTGAACTTCATACGGTGGTCCCCCGGGGGATGAAGGTGAGCCGGTCGAGACGGATCGCCCCGTCGAGGCGTACGCGCAGGTCGCGTACGCCCGTGGCGGCGAAGTCGGCGCTCAGCGTGACGTAGTCGTACGGGCCGTCGGTCGCGGGAAGGGTGAGCGGGCCTGCCTCACCGATCTCCAGGGTGCCCTCACCCGCGACCTGAACGCGTACGCCGCTCACGCCGTCGGCCCCGAAGTCGCAGTCGCGGAAGAAGAGTTCGCCGCGGGCGCCCGGCACGGGCGTGACCGCGTCGCCGTGCGTCTTGCTGCGGTCGACGATCTCGGTGCCGCTCTGCTCGTCGTAGGACGCGGCGTCCAGGCCGCGCCCGAGAACGGGACGCGGCGCGGGCGTGTCGCCTTCGACCGTGAGCCGGGCGGTGAGCCGGATGTCCTCGCTGGAGGCTCCGACGGCGAGTTCGTAGCTGCCCGTGGTGACACTCCACCGGTCGTGGGCGACGTCCCAGTGGCCGAGCTCCTCGACCGGCACGCTCAGCGTGAGCCGTTCGGCGGCGCCCGGCGCGAGCGTGACGCGGCGGTGCGCGAGCAGTTGGCGGCGCGGCCGGGGCACCGCCGCGTCGAGCGCGCTGACGTACAGCTGCGGCACCTCGTCGGCGGCACGGGAGCCGGTGTTGGTCACGGTGAAGGTGATGTCGAGCCGCAGGCCGTCGCGTCGGACGAAGAGCCCTTCGTACCCGAAGGAGCTGTAGGACAGGCCGTGTCCGAACGGGTAGAGCGGGTCGCCCTGGAAGTACAGATACGTCTGCCGCGAGCCGATCACGTCGTAGTCGAGCAGGTCGGGCAGGTCGGCGTCACTGCGGTACCAGGTCTGCGGCAGCCGTCCGGCCGGGCTGACGTCACCGGCGAGGACCCGGGCCAGGGCGCGGCCGGCCGCCTGGCCGCCGTGCGCGGTCCACAGCAGCGCGGGCAGCGCGGCATCGGCGTCGGGGACGGCGTACGGATAGGCGGAGACCAGGCACAGCGCCGTGCGCGGGTTGGCGGCGAGCGCGGCCCGCCACAGCCCGTCCTGGTGGGCGGGGAGCGCGAGGGTCGTGCGGTCCTCCGTCTCGCGGCCGTTGATGTGCGGGTCGTTGCCCGCGACGACGATCACCGCGTCGGCGTCGGCGGCGGCGCGCGCCACGGCGTCCGCGCCACGCTCCACGTACTGGATCCGCCACACCGTGCCGTCGTCGGTGACCTTCACGCCGTCCGCGGCGACGGTGACGTAGCGGCCCGTGCCCCGGTGCTTGAGGAGGTGTCCTGCGCCGTGCGCCTCAAGGCTGAAGATCTCCTGGACGACCCAGCCACCGGGCTCGTCCGCGGACGCCCGCACGTATCCGTCGTCGGCGACGGACAGGTACCGGCCGTCGGGCGCGCGGAAGGTCAGGGCGTCGTCCCCCCAGTCGACGAGGGCGAGTTCGGTGCCCTCGGCGGGGGTGGCGGTGAGCGGCGGGAGGTCGGTGCGTCCCGCGAGGAGGGCCGGGTCGAGGGTGCCCTCGGCGCCGCGCACCTCGGTGTCGGCGGCGGCTTCGGGGACGGTCAGCCATCCCGCGTCGCTGCTCAGCCTGACCCGGTCCACGCCCTCGGTGAAGGTGACCCGGTCCGCTCCGAACCGTTCGCGCAGGCCGTCTAGGGGGGTGGAGCGGTGGATGAGGGTGCCGCTGTACCAGTCGGTCTTGCACTCGTCGGCGAGCAGTCCGACGACGGCGATCCGCGTCCCGCCGTCGGCCGCGAGGGGCAGCAGACCGTCGTTCTTGAGCAGGACGGCGGCCTGTTCGGCACTCTCCTGCGCGAGCGCGCGGTGGGCCTCGGTGTCGAAGTACCGCACGTCCTCGAAGGGGTCGGTGTCCTCGAACTCGCCGAGGCGCGCCCGTACATCGAGCTGTCGGCGCACGGCCGCGTCGATGTCGTCGGTGCTGACAAGGCCCTGCTCCAGGGCGCCCCGCACGCGGCTGATGATGATCGACGAGTCCGTGCCGTGGTCGGTGAAGCTGTCGACGCCCGCGATCAGCGTGGCGGCGGTGGCCTCCTCGTGGGTGTCGAAGTAGTGCTCGGAGTCGACGAGGTTGCTGGGCGCGGTCGCGTCGGAGCAGACCAGGAGTTCCTGGTCCGTCCAGGTCCTCAAGTGCTCGCGCAGATACGGGGATACGTGGTTGGGGCGGCCGTTGACGAGGTTGTAGGCGGGCATGACGCCGGCGACGGCGCCCTCCTCGACGGGACGCTTGAAGGCCTTCATGTCGTACTCGTGGAGCACGCGCGGGCGCACGGAGGACGAGGTGGTGTCCCGGCGGGTCTCGTTGTTGTGGGCCAGCCAGTGCTTGAGGACGGGGGCGGTGCGCCAGTAGGTGGGGTGGGTGCCGCGCAGGCCGCGGGTGTACGCGGTGGCGATGGCGGCGGTGAGGTACGGGTCCTCGGAGTACCCCTCCTCGTTCCTGCCCCACAGTGGGTGGCGCAGCAGATTCACCGTCGGCGCCCACACGTTGAGGCCGACCCTGTCGTCGCGCTCGCGCATGGCACGTGCCTCGGCGGAGACGGCGTCGCCGACCCTGCGCACCAGGTCCTCGTTCCAGGTGGCGCCGAGCCCGACCGCCTGGGGGAAGACCGTGGCCCGCCCCATCCACGCGACTCCGTGCAGCGCCTCCTGCCCGGTGCGGAACGGGGCGAGGCCCAGGCGCTCGACACCCGGCGTCGACTGGTGCAGGAAGGCGATACGTTCTTCGAGCGTGAGTCCGGCAAGGAGGTCGTCGACGCGCTTGTCCACGTGCGGTGCGGCACCGGCGTCGGTCGGGAGTCTTTCGATCACGGGCGAGCCCCTTGGAGAGATGGAGCGGTCGTAACGGCGACCGGCGAGATGATGTTTCGAAGCGCTTCGATGCTCCGTACGGACGATGTCCGGTGTCAAGTGCGGCGCGAATAAAGTCTGTTCAGGAATCTTCTGCACGAGCCTTGTGACGCCGAGAGCGCGCCTTTAACCTCGCTGCAACATCGAAGCGCTTCGACAGTGGCGCGCCGTGAAGTTCCCGAAGGGTTACCGCAATGACGCCTAACTCATCCTCCGCTTCCGCCCCCAGCCGCAGAAGCTTCCTCGCCTCGTCCGCCGTGGCCGCCGCGGCCGTGGCCGGGGGGATGCCGCTGCTCGCTGCGTGCGGCGGATCGGAGAACACGAACCGGGAGGGTGCGACCTCCGGCAAGAACGCGCAGAAGCTGCTGCCGACGTTCACTGCCAGCAAGCTCGCCCAGCCCGACATCCCCGCGAAGAACGGCGCGCCCGCCGGCTACACGCAGAAGGTGGACCTGTCGGCTCTTGAGACCTCGGTGCCGGAGAAGTTGGGAACCGGCACCCCCTTCAAGGTCATGTCCCCGTTCTGGGGTTCCCCGCCCAAGCCGGGCTGTGCCTACTACACCCAGCTCGACAAGATCGCCGGAACCCACATCACCTGGCAGAACCAGGACGGCATGAAGTACGGCGACAAGCTCGGCGCGGTCCTCGCCTCCAGCTCCATACCCGACATGGTCGTCGTGCCGAGCTGGGAGCTGACCGGCAAGATTCCCAGCGCGGTCTCGGCCAAGTTCATGGACCTCGGCCCCTACCTGGCCGGGGACAAGGTGAAGAAGTACCCGAACCTGGCGGCGATCCCCTCCGACGCCTGGCGCATGGGCATTTTCGGCGGCGCGCTGCGGGGCATCCCGATGCCCGGCGCGATCGCCCCCGGCAACGCGCCCTTCTACCGCAAGGACATCTTCGACAAGAAGGGCTGGCAGCCACCCACGTCCCCCGACGAGTTCCTGAGCTGGGCCAAGGAAGCCACCAGCCCCAAGGCGAAGGTGTACGCCTGCAGCGACATGTGGTGGATCGCGCAGAGCATCTTCGGCCTCCAGCCGGCGGGAACGCTCGGCTGGAACATCGGGGACGACGGCAAGCTGACGTTCCGCATCGAGCACCCCGAGTACCTCGAGGCCCTGGAGTGGATGCGCAAGGTGTTCGACGCCGGCGTCGTCCACCCCGACGACAAGGCACGCTCGGGCGACCCGAGCCAGCGGTTCACCGCGGGCCAGATCCTCGTCTACCAGGGCAACCTCGACGACTGGTACCGCAAGACCGCCGAACAGGCCAAGTCCAACCCGGACTTCAAGATCGAGGCCTTCGACATCTTCGGCGCCGACGGCGGCAAGCCGGTGATCTATGCCGGGCAGCCCGCCAGCATCTGGTCGTTCATCCGCAAGGGCGCCTCCAAGAACGTCATCGAGAACGCGCTCGCGGCCGCGAACTTCGCGGCCGCGCCCTACGGCACCAAGGAGCGGATGCTCGTCGACTACGGCATCGAGGGCACCCACTACACCGTCAAGGACGGTGTCCCGGTCAAGAACGACCGTGGCAACTCCGAGGTCCTCAACGCCTGGGCGATGCTGGCGCAGCCCGCCCCGTTCACCGCGCACCCCGATTTCCCCGAGGTCGCCCGCAAGCAGGTCGAGTGGCGGCAGCGGCAGGGCGCCAACCTGAAGAAGACCTCCACGTTCGGCATGAACATCATCGAACCGTCCCGGTTCGCCAACCTGAGCACCCCGTTCGAGCAGCTGGAGCTCGACTACGCACGCGGCCACAAGTCGCTGTCCGACGTGCAGCAGGCCATCTCCACCTGGAAGTCGTCGGGGGGCGACAAGCTGCGCGACTGGTACAAGAAGCTCCTCGACGAGAACGGCAGCGGCAACTGATGTCCATCACGGCCGGGAGCCGGCCCGACGGCATGCGCCCCGCGGCGGCCGTCGAGGAGCCGGCCGCCGCACTCGCCGCGTCGAGGACCACCCCCGGGAAGCGGGCGCGCACCCACGTGCCCTGGCGCAAGCGATGGCACCGCGACAGGACGCTGATCCTGATGACGCTGCCCGCCATCGTCCTGGTCCTCGTCTTCAACTACATACCGCTGCTCGGCAACGTCGTGGCCCTCCAGGACTACGACCCCTACGTCTCCAGCAACGGAGTCACCGCGATCCTGCACAGCCCGTGGGTGGGCATGGAGCAGTTCAGCCGCATGGTGAGCGACGCGTTGTTCTGGGACGCGGTCAAGAACACGCTCGTGCTCTTCGTGCTCCAACTCGTCCTGTTCTTCCCGATTCCCATCGCCCTCGCGATCCTCATCAACAGTGTGATCCGGCCCCGGGTGCGGGCCGTGGCGCAGGCGATCATGTATCTGCCCCACTTCTTCTCGTGGGTGCTCGTCGTCACCGTCTTCCAGCAGATCTTCGGCGGGGCGGGCATCATCGCCCAGACGCTCCAGGACCACGGCTGGGGCAGCTTCGACCTGATGACCAACAGCAGCCTCTTCAAGTTCCTGGTGACCGCGCAGGCCGTGTGGAAGGACGCCGGCTGGGGGATCATCGTGTTCCTCGCCGCCCTGGCCGCCGTCCCCACGGATCTGTACGAGGCCGCCGCCATGGACGGCGCGGGCCGCTGGCGCCGCATGTGGCACGTGACCCTCCCGGCGCTGCGCCCGGTGATCGCGCTGCTCCTCGTGCTGCGGGTCGGCGACGCGCTGTCCGTCGGGTTCGAGCAGTTCCTTCTCCAGCGTGACGCGGTGGGGACGGGCGCCAGTGAGGTCCTCGACACGTACGTGTGGAGCATGGGTCTGCAGAACGGGGACTTCAGCTACGCGGCCGCGGTCGGCCTCGCCAAGGGCGCCATCGGCGTCTGTCTCGTGCTCGCGGCGAACAAGTTCGCGCATCTGCTCGGCGAGCAGGGGGTGTACCAGAAGTGAGTCTGAACACGCAGTTGATCCGTAGCCTCCAGGCGCCGCCGCGGCCCGTGTGGGAGGAGCCCCCGACCAGGACCGGTCTCACCCTGAAGGGCGGCTTCCTCGCCCTGTGCTGTCTCGGCGTGCTCGGCCCGCTGTGGATCGTGATCGTCACCAGCCTCTCCCCGAAGCCGGTGATCGACCGGGTCGGCGGTCTGGTGGTGATCCCGCAGGGCATCACCTTCGTCAACTACAAGGAGCTGCTCAGCGGCGGTCAGGTCAGCCGGGCCATCATGGTCTCGGTCGGCGTGACCCTGTTCGGCACGCTGTTCTCGATGGCCGTGTCGGTGCTCGCGGCCTACGGCCTCTCCCGGCGCGGCAGCCTCGGCCACCGGTTCTTCCTGATGACGATGATGGCGACGATGTTCTTCGGCGCCGGCCTCATCCCGACGTATCTGCTGGTGCAGTCGCTCGGGCTCACCGACACCTATCTGGCGCTGATCCTGCCGAGTGCGGTGAGCGTCTTCAACATCCTGGTGCTGCGGGCCTTCTTCATGGGCATCTCGCCCGAACTCACCGAGTCGGCCCGCATCGACGGGGCCGGGGACCTGCGGATCCTGCTGACGATCATCATGCCGCTCTCCCGCGCGGTGCTCGCCGTCATCTCCCTCTTCTACGCGGTCGGGTACTGGAGCGCCTGGTTCAACGCCTCCATCTACCTCAGCGACCAGCGGATGCTGCCTCTGCAGAACGTCCTCATCCAGCTCGTGATGCGGCACACCGAGGCGCCGACCGGGCTCCAGGAAGCGGTCCGCACGGGTGAACTCTCCCCCCTCGGGATCCAGATGGCCGTCATGATCCTCGCCCTGATCCCCGTCGCCGTGGCCTCGCCCTTCGTCCAGCGCCACTTCAAGAAGGGCATGCTCACCGGTGCCGTCAAGGGCTGACGGCACCCCCACTCGCGCCGCGCCCGGTGCCGCTCCCCCGGACCGGGCGCGCGCAGCACTCCACGACCCTCTCAGCTCACGGAGCCAGACATCATGATCGCCCCTGACGGCCGCCTCCTCTACGGCGGCGACTACAACCCCGAGCAATGGCCCGAGGAGGTGTGGCTCGACGACGTGCGCCTGATGAAGGAGGCCGGGGTCACGTCCGTGACACTCGGTGTGTTCTCCTGGGCGAAGCTCGAACCCCGGCCCGGTGACCGGGAGTTCGGCTGGCTGGACCGGCTGATGGACCTGATGGACGCGCACGGCATCGGGGTGGTGCTCGCGACGCCGACCGCGTCGCCGCCACCGTGGCTCGGGCGGCTGCACCCGGAGACGCTGCCGCGCGACGAGAACGGGCAGATCGTGTGGTGGGGCTCGCGGCAGCAGTTCTCGCACTCCTCCAGCACGTACCGCCGCTACGCCGCCGCGATCACCGAGGACCTGGCGAAGCGGTACGGACATCATCCGGCGCTGCGCATGTGGCACATCAACAACGAGTACTGCACGTTCGACTACGGCGACGAGGCGGCACGCGCCTTCCGTACGTGGCTGCGCGCGCGGTACGGCACGCTCGCTGCCCTCAACGAGTCCTGGGGCACCGCCTTTTGGAGCCAGCACGTCGAGACGTGGGAGGACGTGATCCCGCCGCGCCGCGCCCAGTACATGCGCAACCCGACGCAGGTGCTCGACTTCCGCCGCTTCACCTCGGACGCGCTCCTGGAGTGCTACGTCGCCGAGCGCGACCTGGTGCGCCGCCACTCCCGCGCCGGCATCCCGGTGACGACCAACTTCATGCCGTTCTGGGTCGGCCAGGACGGCTGGACGTGGGCCGAGCAGGAGGACGTCGTCTCGGTCGACATGTACCCGGATCCGCGGGACCCGCTGGGCGGGCAGCACAACGCGATGATCGCCGACATGACCCGCGGTCAGGCGCACGGCCCCTGGATGGTGATGGAGCAGGCCGCGGGGCCGGTGAACTGGCGCGGCGTGAACCATCCGAAGCCGGCCGGGCTCAACCGCCTGTGGTCGCTGCAGTCCGTGGCGCGCGGGGCGGACGCCGTCTGCTACTTCCAGTGGCGGCAGTCCCGGCAGGGCGCGGAGAAGTTCCACTCCGGGATGCTCGCCCACGCGGGCGAAGAGGGGCGGGGGTTCGCCGAGGTCAAGCGCATCGGTGCCGAACTCGCACTCCTGGGAAAGGAAGTGACGGGGACTCAGGTACCGGCGGATGTCGCCGTGCTGCACGACTGGAACTCCTGGTGGGCCGGATCCCAGGAGGGGCGGCCCTCGTCGCGCGTCGCGTACGAGGACGTCGTACGGGCCTGGCACCGCGCCCTGTGGGAGGCACACCTCACCGTCGACTTCGCGCATCCCGCGCATGATCTCAGCGGCTACAAGGTGGTCGTCGTACCGCAGTTGTACCTGCTCGACGACGCGGCGATCGACAGCCTCGGGGCGTATGTGCGCGGCGGCGGGACGCTGGTGTCCGGGTTCTTCACGGGCGTCGCCGACACCGACGACCGGGTGCGGGCCGGGGGCATGGACGCGCGGCTGCGCGAGCTGTTCGGCATCCGCACCGTGCACGAGTGGTGGCCGCTGGAAGCCGAAGAGCGCGTCGACTGCGGGGAGTTCGGCGGGACGCTGTGGTCGGAGGAGCTGACGGCCGCCGACGGCACCGACGTGGTGGCCGCCTACCGGGGCGGCGAACTCGACGGGCTGCCCGCCGTGCTGCGCCGCGGCCGCGCCTGGTACGTGTCCACGCTCCCCGATCCCCCGGCCCTGCGCTCGCTGCTCGCGGGCGCGGCCGCCGAAGCGGGCGTACGGCCTGCACTGTCCGGCCTCCCCGCAGGGGTGGAGGCCGTACGCCGTGGCGATCTGCTGTTCCTGCTGCACCACGGGCGCGGCGAGGTGAAGGTCGACCTGCCGGACGACGGCCCCTACCGGGACGTGCTGACGGACGAGGACCACTCCGGGTCCGTGCGGCTCGGCCGGTACGGCGTGGCCGTGCTCACCCGACAGACGCGAGGCCGCGGTGCTGCCTGAGCATCCGCACGGCACCTGGGAGACGACCCCGGCCGCCCGCTGGGAGGACGCCTTCCTGAGCGGGAACGGCCGGCACGGCGCTCTTGTGTTCGGCGACCCGTACGACGACCGGGTGGCCGTCACCCATCACTGTCTGGTCCGCCCCGAAGGAGGCCCGCAGCCGCGGCCGCCCGCGCTCGCCGCCCTGCTCCCCGCGCTCCAGGACCGCTTGCTCGCGGGCGAGACGGACGCGGCCGAGTCGTTCACGGACGGGCGGCCGCTGCGCTGGGTGCAGGCGTTCCAACCGGCGTTCCAGGTGCGGTTCGTGCGCGAGGGCGCGGTGTGGCGGGGCTACCGGCGCGCCGTCGACTTCGCGACGGGGGTGGCCGAGGCGTGGTGCGGCGGGTGGCGCGGGCGGGTGTTCGTGTCGCGGGCGGACGACGTCGTGGTGCAGTACGTCACCGGTCCGGGCCTGGCAGGCGAGGTGTTCCTCGACCCGCGGCTGACCGGGGTGCCGGACGGGCTCGGTGTCGGCCGGGGGGTCGTACTCACGCCGTACGGGGCCCAGTTGACGCTGCGCTGCCACTACCCGGACAGCGATCTCGCGTACACGGGGACGACCCTGGCCGTCGTGCGGGGCGGGCGCACCTCGGTCGGCGCCCAGGGGCTGCGGGTCGAGGGCGCGGACGGGCTGCTCCTGCTCACCCGGGTGCACCGGCACCGCGGGGAGCTCGACACGGCCGCCGAGGCCGCCGCGCTCGCGGAGCTCACCGGCGGGGACGACCCGGCCGAGGAGACGTACGCGCGGCTCCTCGACCGGCACGAGGCCCTGCACCGCCCCGCGTACGAGCGGGTCACGCTCACCCTCGACGCGCCGCGTGGTGAACGCGGCCTGCCCGGCGCGGAGTTGCTGGCGCGGACCGAGAGCCCCGCCCTGCTCGAGCGGCTCTTCGCGGCGGGCCGCTACCATCTGCTGAGCGCGTCGGGCGCGCTGCCGCCGCGGCTCACGGGGCTGTGGACCGGCGAGTGGGACACGGCCTGGTCCGCCGCGTTCACCACGGACGCCAACCTCAACCTCCAGACGGCGTCGGCTCCGGCCTGCGCACCGCCAGAGGTCACCGACGCCCTCGGGGCGTTGATCCAGGGCCAGTTGAGCCACTGGCGGGACAACGCGCGGAGCATCTTCGGGACGCGGGGCGTCGTCGCGCCCGCGCACACCGACGGCGAGTCAGGACATGCGTACCACTTCCAGCGGCAGTGGCCGATGCACCTGTGGACCGCGGGCGCCGACTGGCTGCTCACGCCGCTCGTGGAGCAGGCCGAGACGGCCGGGGAGCGGCCCGCGTGGCTGGCCGCCGCGCTCGCCGAAGTCGCCCTGTTCTACGAGGACTTCCTCACCCGGACCGGTCCCGACGGGCGTGTGGTGATCGTGCCGTCGTACTCGCCGGAGAACCGGCCGGCGAACGCGAGTTGGGGCACCCTCAACGCGACGATGGACATCGCAGCGGCCCGGCACGCGCTGCGTACCGCCGCCGCCTGGCACCCCGGCCCGGATGCGGAGCGCTGGACGGCGCTCGCCGAGCGGCTGCCCGACTACCGGATCAACGCGGACGGGGCCCTCGCCGAGTGGGCGTGGCCGGGCCTCGACGACGCCTACGACCACCGGCACCTCAGCCACCTCTACCCGGTGTGGCCGCACCACGACATCACCCCTTATGACACACCGGAGTTGGCGAAGGCCGCGCACCGGGCGCTGGAACTGCGCGGCGCCGAGAACCACTCCGCGCACGGCCATCTGCACCACGCCCTGGTCGCGGCGCGGCTGCGCGACGCGCCCCGGGTGGCCGAGGCGCTGCGGCACGTCCTGACCGGTGACTACTTCCACCGCTCCCTGATGAGCACGCACTACCCCGCCCGGGACGTCTACAACGCCGACGCGGCGCACACGCTGCCCGCCGTGCTCACCGAGGCGCTGCTCCAGTCGACGCCCGAGCGCCTCGTACTGCTGCCCGCGCTGCCCGTCGGCTGGCGGCGCGGCGAGGTGCGCGGGCTGCGCACCCGGTTCGGCGCACGCGTCGACCTCACCTGGTCCGGGGCCACCTGCGCGGCCCTGGTCCGGCCCGGCCGCGACGCGCACATCGAGCTCAGGACTCCGGACGGCGACGACGGGCGACTGCGCCTGGCCGCCGGCGTCGAGCACGAACCCACGCTGAGGACACGGTAGTTCGTGGACGGGCGCGGCTCAGACTCCGGCGGGAGCCTGGGCTGCGCTCTCCCGCAGGGTCAACTCCGGCGCGAGCAGGACGACTTCCTCGTCCGACCCGCGTCCCTCGATCCGCGCGATGACCTGTTCGACGGCCCGCCGGCCCATCTCCTGTGCGGGCACCGCGACCGACGTGAGCGGCACCGATGCGTGCGCCGCGACCTGGTCGGGGCAGACCGCGACGACCGAGACGTCCTCGGGGACCGCGCGCCCGGACTGGCGCAGGAGGGCGAGCAGCGGGTCGGTCGCCGCCTCGTTCTGGACGACGAAGGCGGTGGTGCCGGGGCGCTCGTCGAAGATCCGCGACAACGTTGCCGCGACGGAGGCGTACGAGCCTTCGCAGGGGCGGTGCAGCAGGCGAAGGCCCAGTTCGGTGCTGCGCTCGCGCAGGCCCGTCAGGGTGCGCTCGGCGAATCCGGTGTGCCGCTCGTACACGGCGGCGGCCTCGCCGATCACGGCGATCTCACGGTGCCCGAGGTCGGCGAGGTGCTGGGCGCACAGGGCGCCGGCGGCGGCGAAGTCGAGGTCCACGCAGGTGAGTCCGGCGGTGACGGCGGGCAGCCCGATCAGCACGGCGGGCCGGCCCGCGGAGCGCAGCAGCGGCAGCCGCTCGTCGTCCAGCTCGACGTCCATCACGATCATGGCGTCGGCGAGCGCGCTGCCCTCGATGCGGCGCACGGCCTGGGCGCCCTCCTCGCCGGTGAGGAGCAGGATGTCGTAGCCGTGGGTGCGGGCGGCGGTGGCGACGGCCATCGCGATCTCCATCATCACCGGCATATACATGTCGGTACGGAGCGGCACCATCAGCGCGATGATGTTCGACTTGCTGCTGGCCAGGGCACGCGCGCCCGCGTTCGGGTGGTAGCCGAGCTGGCGGACGCTGTACTCGACGCGCTCACGGGTGGCCGCGGAGATGGACCGCTTGCCGCTGAGGACATAACTCACGGTGCTGGCGGAGACTCCCGCGTGCCGGGCGACCTCTGCGAGCGTGACCATGTCGTTCTCCTGAGCCGGGACGTGGGGGCGCCGAAGCGATTCGACACCAACGGGTTACCTGTGAACGTTCGACATCCCGACCCTATGGGGGTCGGCAGTGGCCTGTCCAGGAGTCTATCGAAGCGCTTCGACAAGGGGAGGCGGTGCGTCGCCCCCAGAGGTTACCGAGAGAAAGCCGCCCGCGTACCGGGTCCTCGTCATCCGACCCGCGGGGGCCCGCGCGTCGCCCCGTCGGGCATTTCGTTGCACGGGCCACATACTCAGGTTACTCGTGTCATTCTGGATGCTGTACGGCGGCCACCACACCCACCCGCCTGACCGCCCCGGAGGAACACACCGCATGACCGACGCCACCACCACCGCCCCCGTGCGCACCACGAAGGACTCGTCCGCGGGCTCACCGAGGGGCCGCTCAGCGTCTTTCGCGGCATTCTGTACGCCGGGCCCCCGTGGGGCCGCTGCACTTGGCGGCGCCCGCGCCGGCGCTGCCGTGGGACGGGGTGCGGGACGCTTTCGCGTTCGGGCCGCCGCCTCCGCAGTCGCTGACCATGGGGATCCCGCTCTCCCCGGCGCCCGAGAGCGAGGAGTGGCTGACGGTCAACGTGTGGTCGCCGCAGCCCGGCGCGGCCCGGCTGCCGGCCCTCGTCTACCTCTACGGGGGCGCCTATCTCATCGGGTCCGCGGACGGGCCGCCGTACGACGGCGCGGCGCTCGCCGAGCGCGGTGTGGTGGTCGTGACGTGCAACTACCGTGTCGGCGCTGAGGGGTTCGCGGTGTTCGAGGGCGCGCCCGCCAACCGCGGGCTGCTCGACCAGGCGGCGGCGCTGCGCTGGGTGCGGGAGAACGTCGGGGCATGCGGTGGGGACCCGGACCGCGTGACGGTGTTCGGCGAGTCGGCGGGCGCGGGGTCGGTGGCGGCGCTGCTCGCGATGCCGTCGGCGGCGGGCCTGGTGCGCGGGGCGATCGCGCAGAGCGTCCCCGGCACGTTCCTCACCGCAGCTGCGAGGGCTCCTATCTGTGCACCGGCAAGGAGGGCTACGACGGGCCGACCGGCCTCGGCACGCCCAACGGCATCGGCGCGTTCTCGGCCGGCCCGCACGCCACAGTGAGCGGCAAGGTAGTGGACGCCGGCGACGGCACACCGCTCGCGGGCGCGCAAGTGACGGCGGGCGACTTCCGCGCCACCACCGACGCGCAAGGACGCTACGCACTGTCGGTGCCGCCGGACACGTACGCGGTGAAGATCACCAAGTTCGGCTACGCCGCCAAGACGCTGGCCGAGGCCACCTTCACCGACGGACAGTCCGTCACCGACGACGCCGCACTGACCGCGAAAGCGCGGGTGGCCGTCAGCGGCACGGTGAAGGACGACTCCGGACACGACTGGCCGCTGTACGCGAGCGTCTCCGTCAAGGGCGAGCCGACCTCCGCGGTCCACACCGACCCGGTCACCGGCCGCTACACCATCCAGCTCCCCGAGAACGACACCTACACCCTGCAGGTCGACGCGTCCTACCCCGGCTACCGGCGGGTCACCGAGGACGTCACCGTCGCCGGGTCAGGCCTGACGCGGAACGTCGGCGTGAAGGTCGACGAGGCCGGCTGCAGCGCCGCCGGATACGGCTACACATACCACGGCGCCAAGCAGGACTTCGAGGGCTCGGACGGCACCACACCGCCCGAGGGCTGGACCGTCGTCGACGACGCCGGCGAGGGGCAGGCCTGGAGGTTCGACAGCACGCGGTTCGGCAACCACACCGGCGGCACGGGCAAGTTCGCCATGATCGACAGCGACGTCTACGGCCCCGCCGGCCGGCAGGACACGTCCCTGGTCAGCCCGGTCTGGGACTTCAGCGACCGCACCCACCCGATCCTGGAGTTCGGCAACGACTACCACTCGTACACGAACGGAAGCGCCGACGTCGACCTGAGCACCGACGGCGGCACCACTTGGCAGACCCTGTCGCACTGGACCAGCACCTCGCACACCGGACCCGTCACCGAGACGCTCGACCTGTCGGCTGCGGCCGGCAAGTCGCAGGTACAGGTGAGGTTCCGTTACACCGCCAGGTTCGCGTACTGGTGGGCCGTCGACGACGTCTTCGCCGGTGACCGCACCTGCGACCCCAAGGCGTCCGGGCTCGTCGTCGGCCAGGTGACCGACCGCAACACCGAGTCCGGTGTCGCCGGCGCCTCGGTGACCAGTGACGACAAGCCCGCCGATGGCACGGTCAGCGTCACCACGCCCGACGACACAGCACTCGGCGACGGCTTCTACTGGTTCGTCTCGTCCCTGACCGGCACACACCCGCTCACCGCACACGGAGCGGGTTATGCGCCGAAGAAGTCCCAGACCGCCATCGGCGCGGACGCGGCGACCGCCGCCGACTTCGCGCTGGCCGCGGGCCGTCTGCAGATCACCGCCTCTTCCATCGACAAGACCGTGGCCTGGAAGGGATCGAAGACGGCCACCGCCACCGTGAAGAACACCGGCACCGCCGACGCCACGGTGAAACTCACCGAACGCACCGGCCGGTTCGACATGCAGAAGACGGGTTCCGGCGCACCGACCCAGATCATCAAGGGCAGTTACTCCCCCGGGTTCATCCGTCCGGGCAGCGCGCAGTCCAAGGCGAACGCGCAGGCCCAGCCGTACGCCGCGCCGTGGACCACGATCACCGACTACAAGCTCCCCATCATGGACAACGCCGTCGCCACCGGCGACGACGGCACGGTGTACTCGGTGGGTGGCACCAGCGGCAACGCCATCGCCTCCAACACCTACGTCTACGATCCGGCCACCACCGCATGGAGCCTGACCACCGACAGCGGGCAGCGACGCGACGCGGCCCAAACCGCTTTTCTGAACGGCATGTTGTACGTGACTGGAGGATGGTCGGAGGGGGGTGACACCCTGAGCCGCACCCAGGCCTACGACCCGCAGACCGACAGCTGGTCGAACATGGCGGACGTCCCCAAGGGGTACGCGGGCGCGGCATCGGCCACCTTGGACGGCATGTGGTACGTCGTCGGCGGCTGCGGCACCAACAGCTGCGGCGCCAGGGACGTCCACGCTTACAACCCCGACACCGACGACTGGAAGACTCTCGCGCCGTACCCGGAGCCGACGTCATGGCTCGGCTGCGGTGGCATCAACGGCCAGCTCTACTGCGCCGGCGGCACCACCGACAACGGCAGCTCCCGGCGCGCCTATGTCTACGACCCCACCACCGACGCCTGGTCGCCGATTGCGGACCTGCCGCTCGACCTGTGGGGCGGCGGCTACACCGCGGTCGGTGGGCAGCTCCTGATGTCCGGCGGCACCACCGGCCAGAACACGACCGTCACCAACCAGGGCGTCGCGTACGACCCGCGCACCGACGCCTGGTCCGATGTCGCCAACTCCAACAACGCTCTGTACCGCGGCGGCAGTTCCTGCGGCTTCTACAAGGTGGGCGGCTCGGCGGGCGGGTTCAGCCCGACCCATCTGGTCGAGCAGCTGCCGGGCCTCGGCACCTGCAACGACGCCACCGAGGTGGACTGGCTCTCCCTGGACACCAAGGAACTCACCCTCGCGCCCGGGGAGTCGAAGACCGCCACGGTGACCGTGGACGCCGGGGCCGCCAGTGTGTCCCAACCGGGCGTCTACAGGGCCACGCTGGCAATCGCCGAGAACACGCCGTACGCGTACCAGCCCATCGGCGTCACCATGACCGTCAACCCGCCCGCGACCTGGGGCAAGATCACCGGAACGGTCAAGGGCGCCGACTGCTCGGCGGACCCGGCCGCGCTGAAGGGAGCGACCGTACGGATCAAGAGCGCGTCGGGGAGCTACACGCTCAAGACCGACAGGGACGGCATGTACGCCCTGTGGCTCGACGCCCGCAACAGCCCGCTCGAGGTGATCGCGGTCAAGGACGGCTGGACGCCCGACTCGCGCAACGTCAGGATCAAGCGAGGGGACACCACCACGGCGGACTTCACGCTCCAGCTCGACCACAGCTGCAGCTGACGCACCGCTGAGCGGGCTTCCCGGCGTCATCCGCGCCGGGAAGACCGCTCCTCGTCACAGCCAGCCGCGCTGGGCCACCCGCACCCCGGCCTGGAACCGTCCGGTCGAGCCGAGACGGTCCTGCAGCTCCCTGACGCGCCGGCGCAGCGTCCGGTCGGACACGCCCAGATGGCGGGCGATCACCTCGTCGGTCAGGCCCGAGCCGAGCAGCTCCACCAGCTCCTGCTCGGCGGCGGTCAGGCCCTCCTCGCGGGCCAGGCGCCGGTCGGGCAGCTGCCCGCGCGCCCGCAACGGCGAGGCCTGCCGCCACACCACCTCGAACAGCTCCTGCAGCGCGTCCGTGAGCGTGGAACCGTGCACCACCACCGAGCGGTGCCGCTGACGGGTCTCGCTCCCGGTCAGCGGGATCAGCGCCATCCTGCCGTCGACCAGCAGCAGTTTCAGTGGCGCCGACGCCACCACCCTGACCTGCTCACCGGCGGCCACCGCGGCCATCGCCCGGGTGAACCTCCCCGCGTCGGCGAGCACCCGGGCGTCGTACAGCACCCGGGACCGGATGCCCCGGGCGCGCAGCCCGTCGTCGACGGCGCGCCCGCGCTCGTGCGGGGACACATACGGCGGGGCGTCGATGACGCAGACCTCCGCCTCCGCGTCGGCGAGCAGCGCACCGATCTGCGCGGACGTCTCTTCGGCGCCCTCCACGACCTCCAGGATCCGGTCGGGCCTGGCCCGCAGCCGCCCGTGCTCGTACGTGTCGGCGAGCTGCTCGGTGAGCGCGCCGGCCGCTTCCGCCAGCCGGTCCACCTCCTCCTGGTGGCGGCGGACCACGGCGCGCACCGCGAGCTGCGGATCGACCGGTTCGAGGCGTGAGCGCTGCCGCGCCGTGCGGTGCAGCAGGCCGAGCTCCAGCAGCCGGTCGGCGGCACGCCGCACCCGTGACACCGGAGCGCCGAGCCCGACCGCCCATCCCGCCACGCCCCCGTGCGGGTGCCGCAGCGCCTCCAGATAGACCTCCCGGTCGAAGGGGCGCACCCCGAGTGCCTCCCATCGCGCGTTCACCGACCCCTCGTGGTCCTCGGCGTACACCATCGCGAACCCCCCGACCGGTCCCGAAGGACCTGCCCCTCACAAGTGCGTGGCCCCGGCACCTCCAGACGGAGGTGCCGGGGCCGAGACAGCGGATCGGACTACTTCACGCCGAAGGCGTTGGTGATGGTCTGGGTGACCGTGTCACCGGCGGTGTTGGCCGCCTCCAGACGCATCGAGACCTTGCCGTCCTTGACCGCGTCCGCCTTGGGCAGCTGCACGGTGACGGACCAGGTGCCGTCCGCGCGCCGACTGACCGACGCGTCCTTCCAGGAGGTGCCGCCGTCGTACGAGAACGACACCTTCGCCGACTTCGGGTTGGTGCCCGTGGCCAGGGTGAGGGTCATCGAGTGGTCCCCGCGGACCTTTCCGTAGCCGTCAGTCGGGATGTCGTAGCGCGGTGCCGGAAGGTTCGGGGCCGCCTGCCGCTGCGCGGTGCGGAACGACCAAGATGTGGAGACGTGCGTGGAGTAGCCCCAGCCTGGCTGGTTCTCCCGCTTGGCGTCGACGTCGAGGCGGTAGTCCGCGGGATCGGCCTCGACCGGCAGGCCCAGGCGCTCGAAGTCCGGGGCAGAGCCGACCAGTTCACCGTTGCGGTACCAGGAAGTGCTGACGACGTCGGCGCCGCTCTCGAGGAACTTTCCGTGGATGCCGCTGCTGTCGCCCCACGTGCGGGCGTTGATGCGCAACCTGGTGGCGTCGTACCAGGAGACCACGCCGTTGCCGACGTAGGGGGCGATCCCGGGCTTCAGCCAGTCCTCATGCCGGGTGCTGCCCGGCGTGAAGACGCCGCCCGGAGTGGTGAAGGCGGGGGCCAGTGACGGCAGGGAGCCCGTGTCGCGGGGGTACAGCGAGCGGCTCCAGGAAACATTCGGGTCGGGCGTGTAGTACTCGGTGCGCTTGTGCGGCAGCATGACCGGTTCGACGTGGGCCAGACCGTCCAGGACAGCGCCCCAGGTGGCCGTCCGATAGACCCCGACGAGTGTGCTGGCGCCGTTCGGGGAGTGGTAGTCGGCATCGACACGGGCCAGCTTGGCGTCGTCGGCCTTCACCGAGACCGGGTCGGTGCCGGTGTCCGTGCCTCCGGTGACCAGGTCGTACATGTACGGGCTGTCCGGGTCGTAGTCGATGTCCACCTCGGTACGGGGCTTGCGCAGCCGGTCGGCCGTGGTCTTGGTGATCGTGTACGCGGGGAGCACTGACAGGAAGTTGGGGTCGGCGAAGAGTTCCCCGTTCGGTCCGGCGAGCAGCGCGGCTGCGGCGCCGGCGGCCTTCAGATCCGTCGTCTGCCGCGAGTAGCTGGTGCCGGGGACATGGTCGACGAGGGCAATGGCACCGTCGAGGTCCTTGCCCGCCAGTTCCGCTGCGGTGGCCTTGCCGACGGGGACGACGCGGTAGTGGTGCTCACCACGGGCCGCGGTCGTACCCGCGCGTCCGACGGGCACGGCGTCGATGACGGCGCCGTTGACCACGCGGGCGTCGACGTCCTCGTGGTAGGAGACGGCGCGGTGGCTCCACTGGAACGCGCCGCCGTTCGCCTTCATCGCTCCGACGTAGAAGTCCTCGTGACACTTGTCGGGTATCAGCTGGCGGGTGTCGATGTAGCGGAAGCCGGGCGGGGTGTCCGCCTGCCGCTGCCAGCCGAACTCGCGGTAGCGCACCTCGGCCGGCTTCTCGCCGCGCAACTCGGACTTGCGGGCCTTGGAGCCGTCGAGCGGGAAGGTCATTGTGTCACCGGTCACCGCTACACCCGTACTACCGAGGAAGTAGCGCTCGATGATGGTCCCGGCCGAGTTGGTACGGGTCAGCCGGCCTACGATCGTGTATTTGCCCGACGGAACCGAGATCTCGGAGGTCTGGCCGGGGGTGACGCTGATGGTGGTGGGGAGGTTCGGCGCTCCCTTGTCCTCGCCCCAGAGGACGATCTGCCCGCCGATGGCATGGCTGCTGCCGTCGTGTGCGGTGAGCGGTAGCGAGATCTTGGTCCGCGGAAGGTCCTTGCTGACGGAGGCCGGAGTGCGGACGGTGCTCCCGCCGTCGGCGGTGGCGGTGACCAAGCCGCCGTAGGTGCCGGTCTCGACCTTAGCCGGGTCGACGACCAGGGTCGCGGCGGCGCTGCCGCCTGCTGGGACGGTAATCGAGGTGTCGGTGAAGGTGAACGCACCCTCCGGCGCCGGGGTCCCGGAGCGGCTGAAGTCGGCCTTCAGGTTCACGGTGACCGGGTTGTCCGCGGTGTTGGTGTACGTGATCTCGTGGGTGGCCTTCTCCGTTCCGGAGGGGGGCACGAAGTGGAAGTTGAGATTCGCGGGCTCGGCGAGCACCTTCGCCTCGGCGGCCCGGCTGACGCGGATCTCGCCGCTGCCGTCGGTGAACCCGTCCTCCTGGCCGGGTTCCGCGCTCCCGACGAGGGCGGCCTTGATCTGCTGGCCGGTCCAGTCGGGGTGGGCCTGGGCGACGATGGCGGCGGCGCCGGCGACGTGCGGGGTCGCCATGGAGGTGCCGCTGGCCTTGGTGTACAGGTCGTCCACGGGTGTGCCCATGGCGGTACCCGCAGCGCGCGCCGAGATGATGTCGACGCCCGGCGCTGTGACATCCGGCTTGACGGCGCCATTGTTGATGAGCGGGCCGCGGCTGGAGAAGCGCGCGATCTTGCCGGCGGAGTCGACGGCGCCGATGGTCAGGGCGTCGGCCGCGGCGCCGGGAGCGGCGACGGTGCTCGTACCCTTGTCGCCCGTATTGCCCGCGGCGATTACGAAGAGCGTGCCGGTCTCTTCCGACAGCTGGTTGACTGTTTGGCTGAGCACGTCGGTGCCGTCGGAGGCGAATTGGCCGCCGAGGGACATGCTGACGATCTTCGCACCGGAGTGCGCGGCCCAGTCCATGCCGGCCAGGACCTGGGAGTCAACGCCCGTTCCGTCGGCGCCGAGGACCTTTCCGATGTGCAGCTCGGCGCCGGGGGCGACGCCCTTGTGCGCACCGTCGCTCGCGCCGCCGCTGCCGGCGATGGTCGCGGCCACGTGCGTGCCGTGGCCATTGTGGTCCACCCCGTCGGCCTCGGAGGTGAAATTCTTGGTTTCCTTGATCCGTCCGGCGAGGTCGGGGTGGGTGGAGTCCACGCCCGTGTCCAGTACGGCGACGGGTACGTCCTTGCCGTCAAGTCCCTTGCCCCAGGCGTCGGGAGCCTCGATCTGCGAGAGGTTCCAGTCGACGTCGGCGACCTTGGCCGGAGCGTCCAGCCAGAGCTTTGTCATGCCGTCGGCCAGCGTGGCGCCGGTGCCCTGGACGTCTTCCCAGACGTCGTCAGCCTTGGACTTCTGCGTGCTGAAGGTGGTGGTGTGCAGGCCGCTGAGCGTGCGTACCTTCTGCACACCCTTGGGGGCGATCAGACTCTTGGTCTTCTTGTTGTAGGTGGCGATCAGCGGGATGTGATCCGTCTTGCTGTCGTCGTAGCCGTACTTGAGCAGCTTGGTGACGTCGAACAGGTCCGGGTCGAGGCGGCCCGCCGCGATCAGCGGCACCGCGCTCTCCGGGGTGACATGGAGGTCGCCGTCCGTGGTCCGGGTGACGTCCAACGTCGGTTCGGGCTGCCCGGGCTGTGGCAGCTCGACAGCGTTCAACTCGCCCTTGGTGTTGGTGGTGACCTGCAGTTTGTCGCCAGTGACCAGCGTCAGCGTGCGGGCCGTTGCGGGGGCCTTGGCGCCCTTCACGATGGGTAGGGGCTTCGGGCCGTCCTCGGCGCCGGCGTTCGGGGCGAGGGTGAGGCCTGCGCCCACCACGCCCACGACCACCAGGCACGCCAGTTGGCGCCGGGAGCGGCCGACGGGGGTCGCCCGTCTGCCCGCTCTGTCGGTTTGAGACACGAGCTCTCCTTACAGATAGTGCTGTTGCTTGGGCCCGGTCACCCGGCGGGCCGGTGGGCCACCCATGACATCTGCAGCGACCGTGCCCAGGGGTTGAGTGATATGTCACGAGTCGGAAGATGTGCCGGCGTCGCTGTGAACTTAGCGAAACGCCAAATCGTCCTGCCGTGCAACTCCCTTTCGTTGGCGGCTTGTTGCCATGGCGCAGAGCCGCCGTCGAGGCGCATTGAAACCTGTGTCGGAATCGGCCCAGACTTGCCCCCGCTTCGCCGAGTGCCCGGAAATCCCCGGTCGTCTCGGCGAGTGATGGTTCCGGACGGTCACGAGCCGTCACCAACTCATGGGAGAACTCAGCGATGTTGCGACGTATCACCCAGCGCGCTGCAGTGGTCGGCGCCACCCTGGCCGCCGTGGCTGCGCTCACCGGCGGCACCGCGAGCGCGGCCGACACCTGGTACTACGCGGACAGCTGCCCGGGCGTCATCATCCCCGGAAGTCCCGGCTCGGTCTGCCTTACGCTCGCCGACAACCCGGACCAGGTGATTGTGATCCAGGAGGGCGAGTCGGCCACCTTCGATCCGGCCATCAGTATCACCGGTGCGGCCAACAGCACCGTCGGCACGAGCTACTGCTTCAGCGGCGACGGCTCCATCGGCCCGTCGCAGGTGGACGACTTCTGGCCGCCCGTCACGGTGACCGGCGCATACCCGTGCTGACATCGGGCGCGTGGCCCGTACAGCCGTGACACCCGGCGGGCGCCGTACCTCGAAGTGGCGGCGCCCGCAGGCGTGCCGGGGCCGACCGACCCGATGGGCCGGTCGGCCACCCTGAACAGCCGCGTCACCGCAACTGCGTCACCCACCTCAAGGGCTGGGCTGGGTCACCCCACCCCGAAGGAATCGATGACGGTCTGAAGCGGCTGCCGTCGATGACGTCGCCCAAGGTGCTGTTGTGTACGGTGCCCGAACTGCGCCTCCGTACCGCTCCCGCGCCTGGGGTGCTCGGGTCGTCGCCGGACCCCGACCGGCGCAGTTCAGACGGCAGTGGCGAGCGCGCCGGGAACGTACCCATCGACAAGGAGCACGAAGTCCGTGACAGCACACCGCCCCGCAGCCGTTCCCGGCGCAAGGGGCTCCACCCTCACCAGTGGCAGACGCGGCAGAGGGCTTGTCGCCCTGGCCCTGGCCACGGGTCTCGCACTCGCCGGCACACCGGCGCTCGCCCAGACGGCACCCGACGGCGGCGTACACACCTACGAAGCCAAGGCCAAGGGCAAGCTCGCGCGCGTGCTCGACCGGGCCAAATCCGATCAGCGCACCACGTTCTGGGTGAAGTTGGACTCACGCGCCGACGACACGGCAGCCCGCAAGGCGAAGGGCAAGACGGCCAAGGGCCGATCGGTCTACGACAGCCGCCGCGCGCATGCCAAGAAGTCCCAGGCGGGCCTCGTCGACCTGCTCAAGGACAACGGCGCGCACTACAGGTCCTTCTGGATCAGCAACGCCGTCAAGGTCACCGCCGACAAGTCCCTCGCCGACAAGATCGCGGCGCGGGACGACGTGGCCGCGCTGTACGCCGACGATCCGATCCCGCTGCCGAAGACCATGACGGGCAAAGCCGTCCGCAGCACCGATCCCACCGAGTGGAACGTCGACCAGATCCGCGCACCCAAGGTCTGGGACGAACTCGGCGTGCGCGGCGGCGGAATCGTCGTCGGCTCCATCGACACCGGCGTCCAGTACACCCACCCCGCGCTCGCCGCCTCCTACCGCGGCACGAAGGCGGACGGGTCGTACGACCACGCGTACAACTTCTACGACCCGTACGGCGTGTGCCCCGGTGACGCGCCCTGCGACGACCAGGGGCACGGCACCCACACGATGGGCACCATGGTCGGTGACGGCGGCACCGGCAACCGTATCGGGGTCGCCCCCGGCGCCAGGTGGATCGCCGCCAAGGGGTGCCTGGCCGACGGATGCGACGTGGCGGCGCTGCTCATGGCGGGCCAGTGGATGATCGCCCCGACCGACCCCCAGGGCAACAACCCGCGTCCGGACCTCGCCCCCGACATCATCAACAACTCCTGGGGCGGCCCCACCATCGACCCGTTCTACGAGGACATGGTGAACGCCTGGCGCGACGCGGGCATCTTCCCGTCGTTCTCGAACGGCAACACCGGGCCCGGCTGCAACACCACCGGATCGCCCAGCGGTTACGTCTCCTCGTACGCCACCGGCGCCTACGACAACACAGGCGCCATCGCCTGGTTCTCCTCGCGTGGCACCGGCCGCGCCGACGGCGTCAAGCCCAACATCTCCGCACCCGGTGTCAACGTCCGTTCGTCCATGAACGACGGCGGCTACGCCGTCGAGTCCGGCACTTCCATGGCCGCCCCGCACACCTCGGCCACGGTCGCCCTGATGTGGAGCGCGTCGCCCGCGCTGCGCGGCAACGTCGCCGAGACCGAGCGCATCCTGAACGAGACGGCCGTCGACACCGACGACACGTCGTGCGGGGGCAGCCCCGGCAACAACAACGTGTACGGCGAGGGCAAGTTGGACGCCTACGCCGCCGTGTCGGCTGCGCCGCGCGGAGCGGTCGGCGAGCTCACCGGAAAGGTCACGTCCGCGGGCGCACCGCTCGCGGACGCCACCGTCGCCCTGGACGGGCCGCTCAAGATGACGGTGACCACGGGCGATGACGGCACGTACCGGCTGCCCAGGGTCGCGGCTGGGGAGTACAAGGCCACCGTCTCCAAGTACGGATACGGCACCGCCGAGGACACCCTGACGATCGCCGGTGACGCGACGCTCACCCGTGACTTCGCCCTGGACGAGGCGCCGAGCGCAACGATCACCGGCACCGTGCGCAGCGCCGGCGGCGCCGAGGCCGGAGCCACGGTGGCCGCGCAGGACACCCCGCGCTCGGTCACGACGGGCGAGGACGGCACCTTCCGCCTGACCCTGCCCAAGGGTCAGTACGCGCTCACCGTCACCCCCGCGCAGCGCTGCGCCGCCGCCGGCAGTGTCACCGTGCACCTCACCGGCGACACGACCAGGGACGTGGAACTGACCGGCCTCACCGACGGCGCCGGCACCACCTGCACCGCCACGCACGACAGCGACTTCCCGCGCGGCGAGAAGAAGCTGAGCTTCGCGAACCAGTACCAGGACAAGGCGAGCATCGACCTGCCGTTCCCGGTGGCGCTGTACGGAAAGACGTACCGCAAGGCCGACGTCACCAACGAGGGGTACATCGACTTCGACGGCGGCCAGGTCTTCGGCGGCAACACGAACCTGCCCAGCATCTGGGTGAGCGGCGCCGTGATGCCCTTCTGGACGGACCTCCAGCCGGGAACGAGCGCGGACGCGGGCGTGTACTGGACGGTGCGCGGAAGCGCCCCGCACCGCTCGCTGCTCGTCGAGTGGCGTGACGTGACCATCGGCTATGGCAGCGACACCATCACGTTCTCCGCCGAGATCGGCGAGGACGGCTCGATTGTCTACCGATACGCGAGCGTCCCGGACTCCCCTGCCGAGAAGGGATCCGTCGCGACGATCGGCCTGGCGAACGCCGACGGCACCGACGCCTTCGAGTACGCCTACCGCAAGCAGACCGTCGACAAGGACCTGAAGATCACCTTCCGGGCGGCCCGCAGCGCGGCCGTCGCGGGCCTGGCCACCGACGCCAACGACGGCGATCCCGTGTCCGGCGCGGACGTGTCGCTGCTGAGGGACGGCCAGGTCGTCGCCACCGACACCACCAAGGCGGACGGCGGCTACCTGTTCCAGGTCCCGGCGGACGACGAGCAGTCCTACACCGTCTCCCTCAAGGCCTCGCACTACGAGGACGGCGAGCTCGCCGCCACGGCGAAGCCCGGCGCGATCACGTACGGCAAGACCGCCCTGCGCACCGGCGAGGTCACGGCGTCGACCGACAGGATCACCCTGGCGATCCCGAAGGACGAGAGCCGCGAGCGCACCTACCGGCTCACCAACTCCGGCTCTGCGACGGCCTACTCGGTCAAGGAGAAGGACGGCGCCGACTGGCTGCGTGTGACCGACGGCGACGGCACCCTCACATCCGGGGCCACCCGGGACGTGAAGGTCACCTACCGCAGCAAGGGAGCCGCACCCGGCACCGTGCTGCGCGGCACGCTCCAGATCGTCTCGGACAGCGGGCGCACCCCGGTCCTGGAGATCCCGGTCACCGTGGCCGTGCCGCTGTACCAGGCCGCCCTGGACTCGGGCGGCAAGACCGGCGGCCGTGACAGCCGCGGCGACGCGTTCAGCGCCGACCAGGCCTACCGGAGCGGTGGGTTCGGCTACGTCGACGGCTCCGCGCTCAGCACGACGAAGGACGTCGCGGGCACCGGCGACGGTGCACTGCTGCGCACCGCGCGCCAGGGCGTCCTGGAGTACCGCTTCGACGACGTGCCCGACGGCGTCTACCGTGTCGACCTCGACTTCGCCGAGATCGGCGGCAAGACCGCGGGCAAGCGCGTCTTCTCGGTGCTCGCCGAGGGCGGCCAGAAGGTGTCGTACCTCGATCTCGCCCTGGAGGACGGCCAGTTCACCGCGGACCGGCGCTCCTTCGACGTGAAGGTCACCGACGGGACGCTCAACCTGCGGTTCGTCGCCACCACGGGCAAGAGCCTCGTCAACGCCGTGCGGGTCACCGAGCGCCCGGACCTGTCCGGCTGACCTCGGCGGCCCCGGAAGCGTGTGGCCCGCCCGCGACAGGGGAGCGGGCGGGCCACACGCGATCCGACTCAGGCCGGCGGCCCGTCCCCGGTCTCCTCGGGGACGGGCCGCCGCGCGCTGCCCTCGGCGGCCGCGGGTCCGTCGATGGCCGTGCACATCCGCTCGAGCAGGGCGATGAACCGCTCGTCGAGATCGCGTACGCCGATCCCGAACTCCTTGGCGAGTCGTGACCGCCCCAGGATGTAGCCGTAGTTCACGGACTTCAGGAAGGTGTGCAGCGCGACGGGGTCCACGTCATCGGCGACGTAGCCGTGGTCGATGTCGGCCCGCAGTCGCTCCTGCGTGGTGTCCCGGAAGGGCATGACCTTCAGCTTCGGGTCGCCGTCGAGCATCAGGAGCAGCACGAGCCTGATCGACGACACATGGCGCACACAGCCGCGCACCGCGCGCACCACGCGGTCGGCGAAACGCGAGGGTGCCTCCTGCACGAGCAGCTGGGCGCGCCGCTCGACGGCGGTTCGGGCGAGCGCCGCGCGCAGCAGGTCCCGCCGGGAGCCGTAGTAGTGGTACACCAGTCCGCGGTTGACCCCGGCGCGGTCGGCCACCTCGCGCAGGTTCAGTCCCGCGAGGACCCCGTCCCGCTCGATGAGTTCCAGGGCGGCGCGCTCGAGCATCTGCCCGGTGATCTCGCTGTCCATGGCGGCCTTCGTGGGAGGCTTCGTCGCGGCCTGCGCGGCCTCGCCCCCGTCAGCCCTGCCGTCCTTGCTGTGTGCCAAGTCCGCCTCCCGCGACCACCCTCACCCCACTGACCAGGGGATCACCGTACGCGACGCGGGCCGGACCGCGCTCTCAGGCCCGCAGACCGGGATGGACGCCACCCTCCAGGCGGAGGTGGGGCGCATCCTCGGGCTCCTGGTGCGGAGTGCCGGGACATCGCTGGGAAGCAAGGATCACGCGGGGCGCTGCTGGTTCTCGATGTACGGGCGCACGACGGTCGGGGGTGCTCCGCCGCGGCTCCCGGCGAAGTGCGAGCCGGACCAGAAACGGCCGCGCCGCACGTGCGCGTGGTACTCCTGGGGTGGTAGCCGGGCGGAGACGCCCTTGAGGGAGTTGACCAGCTGGGAGAGCTGGACCTTGGGCGGGTGGTGCACCAGCAGGTGCACATGGTCGTCCTCGCCGTTGAACTACTTCAGTAACGGGGGGAGGGACCCCATCGAGGACGCTCCGCCGCCCTGCGATCGCACGCACCAGGCGGCGCTCGCTGATCCGCGCTCTCTTGCCCCCAGGCCGTAAGGGGCCCTCGGCCGTGGCGAGTTACTGCCCTGGCGGAAGCTCGCCGCCGTAGCTCCTGGTCAACCGGGGTGCGGGTGCAGGACATTCGTCAGCTGACGATTCGCCCGGCCTGCGCCACCCTGCCCGCGGGCCCGCACGGAGCCCGCGGGCGCGAGGTGCGCCGGCCCTGTGGAAAGGGTCGACGCGGGAGGCGGCAGCGCCGAGGAACTCGCCGCGGCCGATGTGCGCGGCAAGGCGGCGCTGGTGCGCTGGCAGGTCGGTTCCGAGCCGACCGCCCAGGTCGCCGCGGCGCGTGAAGCAGGAGCCGCTGTCGTGCTGTTGTGGGACAAAGACGGCCACGGCTGCATGTGCAGCGGCGCCACCACCCCGCAGCCCGGCATCACGGGCCTGTGGCTGAGCACCCCGGACGGCGCTGTCCTCGCGGCACGGACCGCGGACGGCCCAGCGACGGTCACCCTCGAGGGCCACCCCGCCCCGGCCTACGCCTACGACCTGGTGCGCGAGCTGAAGGGACACGTCCCCGGATCGGTGACCGTGGCTCCATCGGAGCGTGAACTGGCCCGAGTGGAACAGAAGTTCAAGGTGCAGAGCGCCGGTGAGATCCCCCGTGACGCGCGTGCCGTGTTCGTGGACGGCTGGCCGGGCACGGGCACGCTCGGCCAGGGTGTCACCGTGCCGGGCACCCGCACGGACTGGGTCACCCCCGGTGTGGGCTGGCTGCACACCGTCAGCACACCCGGGCGCCTGGACTTCAGTGACCCGGAGCCCAAGCAGTACCCGGCCGGGGAGGAGAGCTCCGAGACGTGGGGCGGCCACCCGTACCACTCGGCGCTGCCCGATAACGGCGGTTACTACGCGGTGCGCACCGAGGACACCTTCGAGCTGTCCTTCGGCGTCTGGCAGGACAGCAACGGCCACATCGCGCCGCCGTTCTGGTTCGACACCGCGAGCTACCGCTTCCTGCGCGACGGAGAGCCGGTCAAGTCCGGTAACGGCACCGGCCTGCGCTTCCCGGTGACCAAGGACCCGGCCACGTACACCTACGAGATCACCGTCAACGGCTACCGCAACCGCCCGCTGTCCACCCGCTCCACGACGGCGTGGACGTTCCGCTCCCAGCGCCCCACGGACGGTCCCGTGCCGGTGCAGCTGCTCCAGATCACCTACGACCTGGCCCTCGACGGGCGCAACAGCGCGGCGGCCGGGGAGACGGTCGGCGCGCACATCCGGTTCACACCGGGCCCTGACCGTGAGATCGTCGCGGACTCCGTCACCGTCGAGGCCTCGTACGACGACGGGCAGACGTGGACGCGGCAGCACGTCGGCAAGGGCGAGGGCGGCACGTGGGACGTGGGACGTGACGATCGCGCCCCCGCCGGCCGACGGCGGCAACGGCTTCGTCGCTCTGCGGACCGCCGCGCAGGACACGGAGGGCGGCGCCGTCAGCCAGACGGTGACCCGCGCCTACGCCCTGCACTGACCGGTCGAGGCCGTCCCCTGAACCACGATGGCCCGCCCCTCCCGCACATGCGACGGCCCGCCCTCATCAGGAGGGCGGGCCGTCGGCGCGTCAGCGGGGCGGGGTCAGGACCCGGACGTCCGGACCTTCAACGTCGCCGTGAGCTTCGGCGCGGTGAAGGGGGTGTCGGTGGTGAGGTACACCGTCGCCCCGTACGTGCCCGCGACCGGCGCCGCGGAACCGGTGGAGAAGCGGGCCTTCACCTTGACCTGCTCACCCGGCTCCAGCGTGAGCGTCTCACGGTCCAGCGTGAGCCACCCGGCCGTGGTGTCGGAGCGGTCGTACCCCGGCAGCAGCAGGGTGGCGGCCAGCGGCCGGGTCGCCGACATGCTGCCGCCCACCGTGTACAGGCCGGTCGTCGCTCCGTAACGGTACGACGCCTGGGGCGAGTTGGGCAGCGCGGTCCAGTGGTCGGACTCCGGGTCGTAGGCCCAGCCCTGGTTGGTGACGGCGCCGCGCATGACACCGTTCTGGACCAGCAGCCTGCCGCCGCCCGTCGCATAGGCCGAACCCCACACCGCGCCCGGCAGGTCGGCCACCGGCGTCCACGTGTCGGCCTTCGCGTCGTAGCGGTAGGCGTGCGCGGTGGCGCCGCCGGGCCCGGTGCCGCCCGCGCAGTACACGGATCCGGACAGCGTCCCGCAGGACTCCCAGGCGATCGGCTCCGGGTAGTCGGCCGCCTTGTGCCACTCGCCGGAGGACGGCTCGTAGGTCCAGGTGTCCTTCTTGCCGCACCCCGTCTCGTCACAGCCGCCGATGACGTACAGCTTGCCGCCGAGCACCGCACTGCCGGAACCGCCGTACGGAGCGGGCGATGCGGCCGCGGTCGTCCAGGTGTCGGTGTCCGGGTCGTACACCTCGGTCTTCGGGTCGCCCTTGCTGCTGCCGATGCCCCAGCCGCCGGTGACGTACAGCTTGCCGTCGACGAAGCCGTGCGCCGCCGACTCGCGTGCGTCCTGAGGGAACTCGCGTTCCTGCCAGGTGTCCTTGGCCGGGTCGTACGCGTAGAACGCGTTGGTGTCGAGCGTGACCGGGCCGGTGTAGCCGAGGCCCGCGTACAGGATGCCCTCGTGCGAGTCGACGATGTTGCCCGACACCTTGGTCGGGTAGTCGGCGACAGGCGTCCAGCCGCCCGCGGCGGTACCCGCGTCCTCCTCCGTGGCCCGCTGCGCGTCCTCGCGCTCCTCCTTGGACATCTTCAGGGCCTCGGCCGCCTGCGGGCCGGTGGTGACATCGGCATCGACGTGCCGGGGCGCGGTCTCGTCCGGGGTGACGGCGGGCGGTGTGTAGCCGTCGGAGTCCACGCCCAGGCGCACCGTCGCGGGCGCGGTGCCGGTGTTCTTCACCGTCATGTACGAGGTGTCGCTGTCACCCGGATCCAGCGTGGCGTCGAGCTTCTTGCCGTCCACCTCGATCCGCCCGGACCTCAGGGAGATGTCCTTGCGGGTCACACCGCCGGACGCGAGGTCGAGGGCGGCGTCGGTGTCGGTGTGGCGGTATGCGGTCGCGGTGAGGTGCTGGTCACCGGTCTCCTTCGAGAACAGCCAGTAGAACGCGCCGTCCGCGGCCGGATCGGGCAGCGCCGCCGAGGTGCCGGAGGCGTCGGCGACGCCCTTGACGCCCACCGTGGCGCCGGGCAGTGCCTCGTGCGTGGTGGCGTCGGTGACCTCGCCGACCACCAGAGCGCCCTTGCGCTCGTCGCAGGTGGTGGAGCCGAGCTGCACGTCGTCGATCTCCCACCACTGCGACCATGCGCCGGTGTAGTGGAACCGGGCCCGCACGTCCGACTCGCCCTTCGCCTGCGGCAGGTCGACGGTGATGTGCTGACCGCTGACGGTGCCCGAAGCCTTCTCCCACACGGTCGTCCAGGTCTGCCCGCCGTCCACGCTCACGTCGGCGGCCGCCTTCGAACTGGGCAGACCGACGTAGTAGGTGTCGAAGGACAGCTGCGGTGCCTCGATGCCCGTCATGTCGACGGCCGGCGAGGTGAGATAGGTGTCCTGCGTCTTGCCGGGGCCCAGCTTGGAGCTGTCGACGATCGCGAACTTGCCGCTGTCGCCGGTGACGTTGAGCCGCGTGCTGGTGAAGTCCCAGCCACCGCCGGTGGCGTTGGCGGTGGTGACCGACCAGCCGTCGGGCGTCGCGCCGGACTCGAAACCCTCGCGCATCCCGTGGTCGGTCGGCCCGTACCCGGGCGCGAAGCACTTGGCGGCGTCGACCTTCAGGTCCAGATCGGTGTCCACGTCACGGCTGCCGACAGTGACCTTCTGCTCGGCCGCCTGGTAGCCGGGGTAGACCGGGTCGGCGCGCAGCGTGTAGTCGGCGCCCTCGGGCAGGTCGATGCGGAACCGGCCCGTCCCGGCGTCGGAGTACACCGGGCCGCCGGGCACCCCGTCGACGGTGATCTTCGCATAGAGCGGCCAGTCGTGGCCGGAGCCGTCCTTGACGGTGCCCTCGACGGTCTGCCGCGGCACCGCCTTCAGACGGGCGTCGCGCGTCACCGTCGCGTCCTCGGCCACCTTCACGGACTCGGGATTCGAGGTGGGGAAGCCGTAGGCGGCGACCGACACGTCGTACGTCCCCGGCGGCACGACCAGGCTGTAGCCGCCCTTCACGTCGGTGGTCGCCTTGTAGTCACCTGCGCGGACCTCGGCGGAGACGACGGGACGGCCGCGGCCGTCGACGACCGTGCCGGCGATCTCCCCGTGCGGTCCGGCGCGGAAGGCGTCCGGGCCCTTGGGCGTGCCGAGACCGGTCGGTCCGTCGTATCCCTCGGCCCCCCGGCACAGATATGCCGGGGAGGATCCGCAGCTGCCGTTGGCGCCCTCGGTCACGTCGTTGAGGGCGCCGGACTTCGCGTACGGGTAGGAGTTGGGGTGGGTGCCCGCGAGCGGCTTGCCCGCGTTCGCGTACACACCGGTGATGATCGGCGCGGAGGCGCTGGTGCCGCCGAACACGCTCCAGCCGTCCGCCTTGAACGAGTCGTAGACGGCCACTCCGGTCGCCGGGTCGGCGACCGCGGCGACATCGGCCACCGTGCGCTTGGCGCAGTTGGTGTCCTTCTGGAAGGCGGGCTTGGGCGAGAACAGTGAGCAGCCCGAGCCGCTGCCGGCCCACACCTTCTCGCTCCAGCCGCGCGCACTGTCGTCCTTGACCAGCGAGGTGCCGCCGACGGCGGTCACGTACGGCGAGGACGCCGGGTAGGACACCCCGAATCCGCTGTCTCCCGACGAGGCGACGACGGTGACGCCGGGGTGGTCGAAGTAGGCGTCCATGGTGGACTGCGCCGGATCCTCACCACTGCCCGCAGTCGAAGAGTAGCCGCTGCCGTAGGAGTTGGAGACGAACTGCGCGCCCTGCGCGACCGCCTGGTTCACCGCCGCGCCCAGGTCGTCGAAGCCCGGCGTCGCCGCCTCGACGAGGACGATGTGCGCCTTGGGCGCCACGGCCGAGACCATCTGCAGGTCGAGGGAGATCTCCGCGGCCCAGCCGGCCCGTGCCACCGGATAGCCCTGGCCGCCGCTCTGGTCGACCTTGGTGAAGCAGCCGCCCGCCGTCGTGCACTCCGGCAGGCCGAACTGCCTGCGATAGACGGCCATGTCGGCCTCGGCGTTCGGGTTGTCCTGCGCGGCGACCACGGCGATCGTGGCACCCTTGCCGCCGTCGTCGGGCAGCCCGTACGCACTGCGCAGCTCGGCGGGGGACAGGCCGTCGGGATCCGCCGACCGCAGCAGTCCCTTCGCGGACTTCACGTCGGTGCGGCGCATCGCGAAGCAGGCGAACTGGCCCGGCTGCGGGGCTTCGCAGGCACGCTCGACGGAGGTGTCCGCGGCGTGGGCGGGCGTCGCGAAGGCCACGGGGCAGAGGAGGGCGGCACTCGCCCCCAAGGTGGCGGCAGCGGCCGCCAGGCGGCTGCGGGCGCTCACGCCGTCATGGCGCAGCGCACGTCGTATGTGCATGGTTGGTGACTCCTGGGGGTGAGAGGGTGGCGGCCCTCGCCCGGCGGCCTGCGCCGAGGCACGCGGCGTCGGCGGGGAAGCTGAACGGCGGGCCACCGGTGGCTCACCCTCGCAGAGACGTCGCCCGTATGGAGATGATGTGTCCGACGGATGGCCGCCATGGCTGAACCCCGCCACCGGACAGATAGTCAGTAACCACTAAACAAGGGGGCAAAAGTAATGTTGCATGCGATAGGACTGGACAATTCCCAGGAGCGCGCCTATCGGGCCCTGCTCACGCGCGGAGCGAGTGACGGCCCGGCGCTGGCCGACCGGCTCTCGATGTCCGAACGCACCCTCGCCCGCGCCCTGCACCGGCTCGAACAGCTCGGCCTGATCAAGGCATCCGGAGAGCAGTGCAGCGAGTGGGCGGCGCTGCCGCCGCGTGTCGCGATCGGCGCGCTGCTCGCCCGGCACCGTCTCGACCTGGAGAAGGTGGAGCTGGAGGCGGGCCGACTTGGGGAGGAGTTCCAGGCCTTCGCGGTCGAGCCCACCCTGCAGGAGGCGGTCGAACTGGTCGTCGGAGTGGAGGCGGTGGCCGAGCGGTTCCGGCATCTGCAGCTCGGCGCCCGCAGCGAGGTGTACGCCCTGGTCACCGACGAGCCCATGGCCGTCTCGGCCGAGGACAACCGCGCCGAGGAGGAGTCGACCGCGCGCGGCGTGCGCTACCGCGTGGTGGTGGAGCGGCAGGCGCTGACGCGGCCCGGCACACTTGCCCAGCTGCGCCTGGCACTGGACCGGGGCGAGGAGGTCCGGGCCGTGGGCCGACTGCCCACGAAGCTCCTGATCGCCGACGGTGCGGTGGCCATGACCCCCTTCGACCCCCGTGAGCGGCTGCCCGCGGCGTTCGTCGTGCACACCGGAGGCCTGCTCGACGCGCTCACCAGCCTGTTCGCAGCGGTGTGGCAGCAGGCCCTGCCACTGTGTCTCGACGACGACGGCGCGGCGGTCACGGCCGGGCGACCCGAACCTGACGGCGTCGACCGGGCGATCCTCTCCCTGCTGCTCGCCGGACACAGCGACACCGGCGTCGCCAAGCTGCTCGACATCGGACTGCGCACCCTGCAGCGGAGGGTGAGCCGCATGATGGATCTGACCGGTGCCACCACCCGGTTGCAACTGGGCTGGCACGTCTCGGAGCGGGGCTGGGTGACACGCGAAGCCGGCACGGAAACGATTGCACATCATTAGCGTAACGCTAAGGCGACGGCTGTCCGTTATTAGCAAATCGCTAAGAATGGTGGCGGGTTCGGGTCATGGCGAACAGCCGCCACCCGGCGCGCCCCAAAGTGGCGAGGCCTATGCCAGGGTGTCGCCACATCCACTGGCTCACTCACGGCAGACGCCGCTCGTCCGCGATCTGTCATGACGTCACGCAGGAGAGACATGCACCCGAAATCGCGTACAGCGCTGCGCGCCACCGCCATCGCCGTCGTGCTGGCCGCCACCGCGGTCGCACCGGCATCGGCGGGCGGCGCGGGCGTCGCCGAGCGGCCTGTCGTCGGGAGCGGGGCCGGGGCCGGCCGTGGCGCCCAGCACATCGTCACCCTGATCACCGGCGACCGGGTGCTCGTCACCGACGCCGGCAGCGGCCCGGCCGCCGTCGCGCCGCTGCCCGACGCCGACGGCACCATCCCGCTCGTGGAGGTGCGCAGTGTCGGCGACGACGTGTACGCCTACCCGGCCCTCGCCGCGCGGGCCCTGGCCGACGGCACCGTCGACGAGGAACTGTTCAACGTCACGGGCCTGGTCAAGCAGGGCTACGACGACGCCCACGCCGGGCGGTTGCCGCTCATCGCCACCTACGACTCCTCCGTGGACGTGGCCCGCTCGCTGCCGCCGCTGCCGCGCGGCGCCGAGCGCGGCACCGCACTGACCGCGATCGACTCAGTCGCGCTCAAGGCCGACAAGGGCCATGCGGCCGCGTTCTTCACCGACGCAACGGACCAGCGCTCGCGCGCCGGCGGCACGTTGAAGAAGCTCTGGCTGGACAGAAAGGTCGAGACGACCCTCGACCGGTCGACGCGCCAGGTGCACGCCGACGCGGCCTGGGCCGCCGGGTACAGCGGCGAGGGCACCAAGGTCGCCGTCCTCGACACCGGCGCCGACCAGGACCACCCCGACCTCAAGGGCCGCGTGTCCGCCGCGAAGGACTTCACCGACTCGCCCTCCGGCACCGGCGACGTGGACGGACACGGCACGCACACCGCGTCCACCGTCGGCGGCTCGGGCGCGGCGAGCGACGGCGCCAAGAAGGGCGTCGCACCCAAGACCGACCTGCTCATCGGCAAGGTGCTCGGCGACAGCGGCGAAGGCAGCGAGTCCGGGGTGATCGCCGGCATGCAGTGGGCCGTCGACCAGCAGGCCGACGCGGTCTCCATGAGCCTCGGCACGCCCGACCCCAGCGACTGCTCCGACCCGATGTCGCTGGCCGCCGACCAGCTGGCCAAGAACACCAAGACGATCTTCGTGGTCGCGGCGGGCAACCTCGGGCCGCTGCCCAACTCCGTGTCGTCGCCCGGCTGCGCCCCCGGCGTCCTGACCGTCGGGGCCGTCGACCGCGAGGACGCCACCGCGTCCTTCTCCAGCCGCGGCCCGGTCCAGGGCACCCACACGCTCAAGCCGGAGATCGCCGCGCCCGGCGTCGACATCTCGGCGGCGAAGGCGGGCACCGACGGCTATGTGAGCATGTCCGGCACGTCGATGGCGACCCCGCACGTCGCGGGGGCCGCCGCCATCGTCCGCCAGAAGCATCCGAGTTGGACCGCCCAGCAGGTCAAGGCCGCGCTCGTGGGGGCCGCCGACGCGGGTGTGCCCGGCGATGTCAAGGAGGTCGGCGGCGGCCGCCTCGACGTCGAGGCCGCACTGAACGGGCCTGTCCTGTCGGCGCCGGCCGTGCAGGCGGGCGCGTACGACTGGCCGCACACGGCGGAGCACCGGCACACCGTCGACGTCCCCTACACCAACACCTCGGACCAGGACGTGACCCTGCACCTGGCCGTCGACAAGCTCACCGGCCACAACGGCAAGTCCCTTCCCGCTGCGTTCGCCACGCTCGACGACACGACGGTCACGGTGAAGGCCGGCGAGAGTGTGACCGTGCCGCTGACCATCGACCCCGGTGTCCAGCTGGACTACGGCAGCTACGGCGACATCACCGGCCGGATCAGCGCCACCGGCGAGGGCGGGGTCCACGTCTCCACGCCGTTCGCCCTCTACCTGCAGCCCAAGTCGGTCAAGCTCACCGTCAAGGTCGTCGACCGCCAGGGCAAACCCGCGTCCGGCTCCTCGTCGCTCGACGTCATCGGCACCGACTCCGACACCGGTGAGCGCCGCTACAACGCGGGCAAGGACGCCCAGACATACACCCTGACCGCAGGCAAGTACCTGCTCTCCAGTTTTGTCACCACCCCGACGTCGGACGGTCAACTCACCGACTCCGTCAGCTACTTGGCGCGACCGGAGATCACGCTCACCGAGGACACCACGGTCGTCCTGGACGCCCGCGACGCCCACCGCCTCAGCGTGCGCACCGACCGGCCCACCGAGTCGGCCGGCACCACGCTCGCGTTCTCCCGCACCTGGGACGGCCTGCAGCACGCCGGCTCGATGACCGCGGGCGTCGCGGCGAGCGGCGTCTACGCCGACGTCGAGGGCCGCGCCACCGACGGCACCTTCGAGTTCGGCGACTACTGGCGCCGCTCCGCCCCCGTCGCGCAGCGCTTCGACGTGGTGCGGCCCGGCCCGGACCTGGAACTGCACCCGCGGTCGCTCACGGCGTTCAGCTTCGGCAACCTCGACGGATCGGGCACCGGGCGCGTCGTCGACGCGGGCACCGGCACCGCCGACGAGCTGGCCGCGGCCGACGTCAAGGACGCCTTCGTGCTGATCCGGGCCACCGACACCGCCACCGACATCACCGCGCAGGCCAAGGCCGCGCGCACCGCAGGCGCAAAGGCCGTCCTCGCCTACCGCGCCGCGGATGGCACCTGGCTGCCGGGCAACGGGGCGGGACTGCCCGCCTACGTCCTCACCGCGCCCGAGGCGGACCGCCTGAAGGCCGCACTCGACGGGCAGGCGGGGAAAGTGAACTGGACCATCACGCCGAAGGTCCCGTACACCTACACCCTCGCCTTCCCCACGTCCGAGCCGATCACCGATGACCGGCGCCACACCGTCTCCGACGACGACCTGTCCCGCACCGACACCACATATCAGGCGATGGGCGTCGCCACGGACTACAGCGACGCGGAGGTCGTGACGCGCCCCAGCGGGCAGGCACTCACCATCGGCGCGGTCGGCGTGATCCCGTCGCCCGCCCGACGCGCCGAGTACACCACCACTGGCGGTGGCACCGCCATCGAGCACCGCGTGGCGAGCTCCCGGCTGTGGGGCGAGACCATGCTGAGCACACCGCGCGTCCCCGTGCGCGCGGAGCGCCGCGAGGAGACGTGGTACGGCGACGTCGTCGGCACGGCGCCGGGGCGTGAGGCCGACGGCTCCCCCGTCCTGACCGGCGAGCGTCAGGGCGACACCATCGGCTACGCGACCGGCGGGTTCTGGGCCGACGGCGACCACTGGGGCGTCGCGGGCAGCAGCGACGTCGGCAACCTCACGCTGCTGCGGGACGGCGAGGAGATCGGCAGAAGCGGGCTTCCGTACGGCTCCTGGACCGTGCCGGCGGAGAAGGGCACGTACGAGCTGCGCCAGTCGCTGACCAAGTTCGGCCCGGGCACGGCCGTGTGGCTGCGCAGCACGCAGGTCGACACGGCCTGGGCGTTCACGTCGCAGCGCGACGACGGCGTCATCTCCCAGAGCCTGCCCCTCCTGTACCCCCATGTCTCGCTCGGCTCCGCCCAGGACGGCCTCAAGACAGTGCCCGCCAGGAGCGGACTGCGTCTGGGAGTCAGCGCGAGCGGCCACGCCGGATACCGGGCCGGGGCACTCACAGCGGTCGATGTCGCGTACTCGTACGACGGCGGCGAGACCTGGACCGAGGCCAGAACCCGCAAGCAGAAGGGAAGTTGGTCCGCCCTCGTCGACCACACCGGCAAGGCGGGCCGCCAGGTCACGCTACGGGTGCGGCTCACCGACGCCAACGGGGCACGGGTGACCCAGACGATCGCCCGCGCCTACGACGTCCGCTGACCCGCACCCTCCGATCCGGCCCGCCGGGTTGCCCTCTGTGGGGTGGGACATCCGGCGGGCCTCCGACATACTCGCCCCCGTCGGCGAGGACCGGGTCGTGGTCCTCGCCGACGTGTGACGGTCAACCCTTGCCGTGCGAGTGACCACCCTGCTCCGAGCAACCCTGCTGCTCGAACCCCGCCTTGGTGGTGTACGCGCCCTTGGGCAGGTACGGGCCCATGACGTTCGCCTCGTCGTCCCCGGTGCGGGTGAACTGCGGGGCCTGCTTGAAGTCCTTGGCGGGCATCATGTTGCGCAGGAGCAGCAGAGCGTCGTCGAGATGTCCGGCGCCGTCACCCTTCTCGGGCCAGGCGATCCAGTTGACGCCGCACTCGGACCGGGCGTTGCGCGGCCGGTCGCCGGGACGGGAGACGATCACGGTGAAGTCGCCGTCCCGATCGGGCTTCAACTGCTGGTCATACACGCAGGACTGGGCACCGTCGACCTTGGTGGACCAGGTCTCGTACGAGCACAGCGACCAGTAGCGCAGCTGGGCGGACGCCATCCGCTTGTCACCATCGTAGGTGCGCGGCGTCGTCGGGACCTTGCCCTTCAGGACGAGGACGGGGCCGAGTCCGCGGTTGATCCAGGCAGCGACGTAGGCGTTGTCGAGGTTCGAGTACTGGCCGACGCCGCGTGGCGGCGCAGGCGTGCACTTGCCGTGGTAGACGCAGTCGATGCTCCACTGCTGGGTGTACGAGGCGTGCCAGGCGACCGGGCTCGTGGCCGGGAAGGTGACCGGCTTGCCCGGCTGCTCGCGCCGGGCCAGGTATTCGTTGAGGGGGGACACTCGGGGGCCCATCGCGTTCGTGGGGTGCACGGTGTCGCACAGCGCCTGCCCGGTGAGCTGCTTGCCGTCGGCGAGCGTGAGGACGGGCTCGGGCAGTCCGACTCCGCCGGTCATGTCGCGGCCGCGGTCGGGTACGTAGACGCGGTAGATGAGTGCCTGGGCGTTGCTGCCGGGCTGGGCCGCGTACAGCGTGTTCGGCTGCTGCTGCGCCGGGTCCTTCGGTGGGGCCTTGGGCTCGACGTCGACGGTCCACGACCGCTTGGGGAAGGTCCGCTTGGCCCCCGGAAGGTACGGGTTGCGGGAGCCCTTGTCCGGCTGGATCTGCTGGTCGTTGAGGGCGGTCAAGGGGACGGCGGACGTCGCCTCGTACGAGTTCAGGGACTGATATCGGGCGTGCGCGTAGGCGCCCTTGAGGGTGAGTCGCGAGCCCTCGGGAATCGTGTACTGGGTCGACCAGTACAGGGCTTTCGCGTCCAGGTAGGCGTAGTTGAACTTGTCCTGGTCCGGCGTGAAAGGGCCCGTCCAGAAGCATGAGCTCGCGGCGGAGGCGTGGCGGGCCGCGGCGGGCGGCTCGTCGGCGGAGGCACCGAGCGAGGTGGCGAGGCCGGCGACGAGCACGGCGGCGGAGGCGACCGCCAGGTGACGGGCACCTCGGCGCTGGGGTGCGATGGGCATGGCGCTCTCGATTCTGCGCGGGATGGGCGGGGCGGCGTCCCCGGACCCGAGTGCGTGGGTACCGGTCCGGGCCGATCGGCCGTGGCGCGAATGTAAGTAACTGTTTAGCGTTTCGTCAATGAGTGCGACACGCACGCGTCGCGGCACCACCTGACACTCGATCACTCCCCGAGTCATTGACAGAACGCTAAACATCTGAAGAGTCACACCGTCCCCCATATCGGCCTGATCACGCTCGCGACCAAGCTGCCCCCACCGCAGGGTCCGCGCGTGCGGCGCTCACGGCCGAGCGCCGCCCGCGCGTACCGTCGGCATGGTCAGCCTCGTTCACCACGCATGTCACCCGGCAACGAACAGTTCCCGAGCACCACCCTCACCGCGCCCCGCACCCTGGCCCTGACGGCCTCCCGGCTGTGGCACGCCGCCCTCTTCACCGCCGTCGCCGTAGCACTGGTCACCCAGATCGTGCTGGTGTGCACGGGCGGCGCCGACGCCAACTCCGGCCGGGCCGGGACAGACGCGGACACCGCGACTCGTTTGGTGCAGCTCTTCAGCTACTTCACCGTGCAGAGCAACATCTTGGTGCTCGCCTCGTGCCTGTCCCTGGTCCTGGCCCCACAGCGGGACGGGCGGCTCTGGCGCGTCCTGCGCTTCGACACGCTCCTGGGCATCGGGATCACCGGCCTCGTCTTCGTCGTGGTCCTGGCCCCGCAGATCCATCTCACCGGCGTCGCCCTCTGGGTCACGATCGGCTTCCACTACGTCTCGCCACCGGCCACGATCGCCGGCTGGCTCCTGTTCGGACCGCGGGAGCGCATCGATGCGACCACTGTCATGCGAGCCTTCGCATGGCCCGTGGCGTGGATCGGCTACACGCTGTGGCGCGGCGCTATCACCGACTGGTATCCGTATCCGTTCCTCGACGTCGCCGAGCGCGGATACGGCACCGCCCTGCGCAACATCCTTCTGGTCCTGATCATCGCGGCTCTGGCCGCGTGCCTGCTGGTCTGGGTCGACCGGGCGCTGACCCGCCTGGCGGACCGCCCCCGCTGACCGCGGCGGGCTTCCCGGCCCGGTCCCTGGCCACGGAGTCACTCGTTGGCAAAGCGGTCGGGCCGATGCTGGCCGACTGGTACCGGCGTGCCCAGCAGGTGCGCCCCACCTCAGACACGGGCATGCCCGAAGAATCTACTCAAGCACTTCGCGAGGGCACCACCATGAACCACAACAGGCATACTCTCGGCCGCATTTACCGACGATGCGGCTGCCGCGGCGAAGGCGGCAAGCAGCTCGGCCCACGCTGCCCCCGGCTGACCGCCGACCCGCACTACGGGAGCTGGGCTCTGGCCATCGACGTACCCCACACCATCGACGGACGCCGGCGCACCCTGCGCCGAAGCGGCTTCACAACTCACAGCGAAGCCGAGATCGCGCTGACACGCATGCGCGAGAACCTGGCCGCCGGACTGCGCCCCGACCCCACCGAAACCCTCGCCGCCTACCTGCTCAACTGGCTGCAAACAGTCGCGCCCCGGCTGCGCCCGGCCACCCTGGCCCGTTACCGCGCCTACACCCTCAACGACCTCATCCCCGCCCTCGGCCCCATCCCGCTCGACAGCCTCACCCGCACCAACATCACTGCATTCACCGAGGCCCAACAGGCCGCCGGACGCGGCACGGTCACCCTGCACCGCTGCCTTCGCACACTGTCCAGCGCTCTCTCCCACGCCGTCCGCACCGGTCGCCTCCCCCACAACCCTGCACTTCCGGCAATCATCCCGGCCCCGACGGCCGCACCAGTGGATCCCTGGAGCGCCACGGAGACCGCCGCGTTCCTCGCCCACGCCCGACGCACCACCCCCTACCTCTACGACCTGTGCACCGTGCTGGTCACCACCGGACTGCGCCGCGGCGAAGCCCTCGGCCTCTCCTTCGAGGACATCGACTTCACCGCACGGCGCCTGTTCGTTCGCCACTCCCTGACCACCATCGACAACAACCACCTCGTGCTGGGGGCACCCAAGACAGTTGCCAGCGCCAACTGGATCGCGCTCTCCTCCCGCGCCCTGGCCGCCCTGCGCCGACGACAGCGAGCCACAGGGCGCACCACCGGCCTGGTCTTCGCCCAGCCCGACGGCACCCCACCCCGCCCGCAACAGGTCCTCAACGACTTCCGCGCCGCCGCCCGCAACGCCGGCCTGCGCCCCATCGCCCTCAAAGACCTACGCCACGGCACCGCCACCATCATGATCACCGCAGGCATCCCGCTGGTCCTGGTCTCGAAACTGCTCCGGCACACCCAGCTCGCCACGACCGCCGACCTCTACGCCCACCTCACCGGCCCCGCCGCGGCCCGCGCCGCCCGCACCCTTGACACCGCCCTCACCCGAGCCATCCGCAACCTGCGCTGGCGCCGGCTCCTGGACAAGCTGCGACCATCACGCGACCACCACCCCAGCAGGGGCGTCGTCTTGACCGGCCGAAACACCGACCGCGGTATGAGGTCAGCACTCACCCTGCGACCATCACCACACCCGTAACGCGAAAGGCCATCTCCTCGAATACGAGGAGATGGCCTTTGAACTGCGAAAACAATCCGACATCTCTGTCGGGACGACAGGATTTGAACCTGCGACCCCTTGACCCCCAGCGGTGCGGTCGCTCCCTGCACGAGCCCTCGAAGACTGAAGCACACCGTTGAACAACTGCCAGCAGCAGCGCTACGCGATTTGGGGAACTACACCCCTGAAGTGGGTAGTTCATTCCCCCTTGAGAGACGTTCATGTCCACTACCGCCTGTACGCGCACGTCGCACGCCCACCGTGCCTCCCATCGTCGAGACGGAGCTGCTCAATCCGCTGACATCCTCGACGCCCGCTGTGAGTCACTACGGCACGTACACCGCCCGAAAAGATTGTCGGCATCAGTACGACGCCCCCGTGCCGAGAAGGCGCGCCCTCAACTCTCGTACACGCCCCCCGAAGTTTTGGGCTCGTATGAGTTGGCCAGGGCGGCATGTGGATGGTGAGAAAGAGTTGATCGTGCCACGACGCGACGACCTCTGCGAGCCGACGCCCTACCAGGCTCTCAGTACTCATGCCGACCTGCCCGCCCTGCGGGAATCTTGAACGGAACTTTGCTGTCGCTTGACGCCGATCTCAGCTGCGAACCCTGCAAGCCGTTTAGGGTCTTTGGGCTGGTGAGTCGACGGAGGGGACGAGGCGCAGAACCATGGGTGACCAGGGCAGTGGCGGCGACGGCGAGATACTCGACATCAAGATCGCCGACTTGAAGGCAACGGCCCCGCATTTCCACACGCACAGCACTGACCTCGCGAAGGCACTGACGAAGCTCAAGACGGGCCTGGCGGCAGCTGGTTCACCGTGGGGGGACGACAAGCAGGGCAAGCAGTTCCACGGGCACTACGGCCCGAGCGTAAAGAAGATGAAGCACGCCGCCGAGATCCTGGCCCTCGGCCTGGCCAGCATCCACGACGCCATGAAGGACATGTCGGACGGCCACATCGACAACGAAGAGCTCGTCCGCTCGATGTTCAGCAAGATCAAGGCCACGCCGCACGACCGCCACGGAACCGACCAGTGAGCGTGGCCGACAAGGCGAAGAAGATCGTCCAGGACATGACCGGCATGTGGTGGCCGGATGCCGACGAGGACGGTCTACGACACGCCGCCAAGGTGTGGCGGGACTTCGCCGACGACCTCGAAGACGTCACGGCCGCCGCGAACAAGTCGGCCCGCGGCATCATCGAGCACAACAAGGGCGAGGCGATATCCGCCTTCGACGACCCATACTGGCGCCGCTACTACTACCAGAAGCACGGCTGGCTCCAGGACATGATCGACGGCGCCCGCGACATGGCGAAGTCGCTCGATCAGTACGCCGATGCCGTCCACCACGCCGTCAAGCGTCTCGAACACGAGCTGGAGATCGTCGGCGCAACCATCGCCGCCGGAACCCTGCTGGCCGTCTTCACCGCCGGCATCTCCGAAGCCGCCGCGGCCGCGGCCACCGCGACAATCGTCGACCTGGCCGCCACCCTCGGCGTGGCCGTCTCAACTGAGATCGCCACCATCGCGGGCACCACCCTGGCCACCGCGGCCATGGCGGGCATCGAATCGATCACCGTCGACCTGGCCGTCACCCAGCCCGCCGCAATGGCCACCGGAGAGAGCAAGGGCCTCAACCTCGACGAGGCCCATCAGGCCCTGCTCTACGGCGCCCTCACCGGCGGAGCTCTCGGCGGCGCGGGCGCCACGTACCGCGCCGCGCAGAACGCGGGCGGAATGACCGAACTGCTCGGCGGCATACGCGTGCCTGGCTTCGAACCGGACCTCGCGCTGCCTGGGGGCGGATCGACGAGCCTGGAGGACCTCGGCCTTCTTATCAAAGGGGACGGCGAGCCCAACGCCTGGCCTCGCAGCAAGCGCAAGGGCGCGTACAGGCCGAAGTACGGAGCGGATCTGGCAGGCGACGAAGGCAAAGGGACAGCCACGAGCCACGCCCACACGCTGGAGCGACATGTCGAGGTCAGCACGCAGGACCTCCGGGCCCGCCTTCGCGGGGATGCGAACCTGGACGATGCCTCACGCTATGTCGACCATGCCTCTGCCCAGAAGCACACCCACGCCGTTGTTCTCAAGCACCAGAAGGAAATCGAGGAGTGGCTGAACAACGGGAAGCCCGCAGGCAAGAAGGACTTCACCGTCGACCTCGGCGAACCCACGGGGCTGAGCTTGTCGCGTAGCAACTTCAAAAACGGCCTGCCCCCAGAATGGGTCACCGGCGCAACCGTGGTTCTGAAGAAGGATCCGACCGCTGCGCTGGGCTACCGAGTCCTGACCTCCTACCCCACCACCCCATGAACACCACACCGGACAGGCAGCCCATGACGCCGACGCCCAACGACCGTTTCCGCGAACTGCGCGACCTGCTGCGCGCATACGAATCGACCGGGCACACCTTCGACGACACCCTGGAGACACCCGGCACCGCGCTGAGTTCCTATTTGCGTACTGCAGCGTTCGCACCCGAGCGAGCGGAAGCCGCGGCGCGAGAGATCGACGACCTCCTCGCCACCGGTCTGTTCAGCGACGAGATCGCCGACGACGTTGACCTCCTGCCTCACATCGAGCCCTCCAAGGGCGTCGGCGTTGAGGAGTGTCTGCGTGCCGTACGGCACCATCTGAGCATCTTCCTGGCGAAGCGCCCCGCGCCCAAGGCCGGCTTCCGCCCGCAGACTTCGTGGGAATGGCGGCACCGCTTTCCAGCTCTCTCACACCTGTTGACGTCCTACTTCCATCAGGACTTCTCGCTTGAGTACCAGTCCCGGGGGGAGGCGATCGACGACTACCTCTCAATCGAGGCACGGGAAGACCATGAGGCCGTTGATCAGGAAGTTGTCGGATTCCTCGCTGTCAACACGAGCGACGACGACCTGCAGGAAGCCACTCGCGTTCTCGGCCTGCGGATCACTCCGCCCGATGATGTGACGTTGCGTCAATGGCTCCTCGACATTCAAGGCATCCTCCGTCACCACGGGCGCCAGTAGCCCAAGAAGCCGCGCGAGCGTGTGGGGTTCCAGAACCCGGCCTGGCCCGGTGACCAGCCGCGGATGGGTAGAGCGACACGCGCCGGGAAGGATCTCGGACTGTGTCGCTACGTCTGCACTAGCTGGTCTTCACCCGACTGCTCGGCTGGCTGGCGCTTCTCTGCCGCTCCTCAGCGTCCAAGGACATCGAGCTGCTGGTGCTGCGGCACGAGGTCGCGGTGCTGCGCCGCACGAACCCCAAACCACGCTTCGACTGGGCCGACCGCGCCTACCTCGCCGTGCTGATCCGACAGCTACCCCGGCAACTGCGACGACACCATCTCATCACGCCCGACATCTGCGGTGGCACCGCCGGCTGGTGACGAAAAAGTGGACGTTGTGCGTGCCGGAAATTACATCCGCGCAGGCCAGCCAACGTAGTCAGGACGTGACCGTCTGCCGTCCGGCATGATCACTGCTCATGCTCGTCCGCCTCGCCTACCTCGCCATAACCCAGGCCTTCGCTGCACTTCGATTACTGCCGATGACCGACCACGAGCAGGACGCCGAAATCCTGGCCCTCCGCCACCAACTCGGCCTCCTGCAGCGACAACTCGACGGCAAGCGTCTCCGTCTCCACGCCACGGACCGCGCATTCCTCGCCGCGCTTCTCACTCCGCTCCCCCGCGCGACACTGCGCCGGCTCCGGCTCCTGGTCAGCCCGGACACCGTCCTACGCTGGCACCGCGACCTGCTCAAACACCGCCACGCCCGCGCAAGTACCAGGCGACGCCCCGGCCGCCCCCGTACTCACAACTCGATTCGCCGCCTGGTAATCCGCCTCGCCGCCGAGAACCCCGCCTGGGGATACCGCCGCATCCACGGCGAACTCGCTCTCCTCGGCATCCCGGTCGCACCTTCCACCGTCTGGGAGATCCTCAAAACTGAAGGCATCGACCCAGCCCCGCAGCGCACCATCGTCACCTGGGCCAGCTTCCTGCGCTCCCAAGCTGAGGCCATCCTCGCGATGGACTTCATCGAGACCGTCACCCTCACCGGATATCGCCAGTACGTCCTCGTCGCCATCCACCACGCCGGCAGAAGGGTCCGCGTCCTGGGCAACACCGCCCACCCCACGCACGCCTGGGTGACCCAGGCCATACGAAACCTGGTCATGGACCTGGAGGACGTCGGACAACTCCCCGCGATCAAATACCTCGTCCGCGACCGAGACGCCAAGTACCCACAGGTGATCGACGACATCCTCGATCAGGCCGGCATCACCACCACCCTCACCGGCATCCGAATCCCCCGCATGAACTCGATCATGGAGCGCTGGGTACGAACGCTGCGCCGCGAACTCCTCGACCGCACCCTGATATGGAACGAACGCCACCTGCGCCACGCACTGAATGAATACGAGGAGCACTACAACAAGCACCGCACGCACCGAACACTCCAGGCCGCCGCCCCACTCCACGCCCCGCCCGAACCCCTCGATCCGGAACAAATCGACCGCCTAAGCATTCGCCGACACGACCGCCTCAGCGGCGTAATCCACGAGTACCGGCACGCCTGCTGACGTGCACGGACGTATTTTTCGGCACGCACAGCCTTGCGATGCACCGCGTCTGACGCCGCACGCTGATCCACCAGGGATTACGGGACAGCCCTTACCTATCGCTTCACGTCGAGACGCACGAGCGCGCTAATCTCCACGAGTTGGTCCGGCAGTGCCAGGTCGGAAATGCCCATGACCGTGCTGGCGGGCCTGTGCTCCCCGAAGTACTCGGCGTGGAGGCGTGCTGTCGTGTCGAAGTTCTCCCGCAGGTTCCTTACCAGCACCGTGGTCTCCGCTATCTGGCTACGCTCGGCCCCGAACTGCCTCAGCACCAGGTCCAGATTCTCCAGCGTGGTTCGGACCTGCAGTTCGAAGTCGCCTGCACCCACGAAGTTGCCGTGCCGGTCATGGGACAGCTGCCCTGACACGTAAACCGTGTCACCGACCTGGGTGGCTTGACTGTACCCGTACAACGACTCCCACGGCATACCAAAACCGAATGCCTTCGCCTGGGAACTCATGACTCACTTCCTTGAAACTGTGGGCGGGACCCGTCAGTTGCAGACAGGACCTTGCACTCAGAAGTTACAGGTTCGTAAAAGCGATGCTTGTCTGGCAGCGCAGTCGAAGTTTTCTCTGAGCGCACAAAATTGGTTGCAGTGAGCTCTGTCAAAGCGGCGGGCGTGAATGTGCGACTGAAGTCCTGGAACGTCTCCCGCAGAGCCCGCTGCAGTCCCAACCGCATGACCGTCATCGCCGCAGCAGTCCTCACCCTGGAGCGTCAACGCTGAAAGAGCTCAGTGGCTCGACCGTCGCCCACAACGCATCGTCCACGATCCACGGTTTGTTGCTCACGCCCTCACGAACAGCCGAATCGTCACACCGGACACGCCCAGCGCTAAACCAAAAGATCGCGTTACGAGCTCTATGGGCTGCCGCCACTGGTCACTTTTCCGTCGGTGCACCGTCGGTGTTCCCGCAGTGTGCTCCGGGTCGACCCTGGTGTTGCCATTCACGGGGCGTCGTACCGTAGGCCGCGCGAAAGAGCCGGCTGAAATGACTGGGACTCACAAAACCCCAGCGCTGGGCGATTGCCGCCACCCCCACCTCCCTGGCCATGGGCCGGAGGAGTTCCCGGCGGCACCGTTCAAGTCGCTGCGTCCGGATCCAGCCGCCCACGGTCGTGCCTTCGAGCTGAAACAGCTTGTGCAGGTAGCGGACCGACATGTAGTGCGCTTCGGCAATCCTGGACGGTGACAGGTCTGGATCACCGAGGTTGCGCATGACGTGGTCCTTCACGCGCTCAAGAGAGGCGGCGGCGACATGCGGGCCCTCGGAAGTAGAGCGTCCGCGGCGCTCGTCGATGAGAAGCACCATCAGATCGAGCGCGGTGGCGGCGACCCGGCGGCCGACACCATCGTCGAACCCCTCAGCTTCGCGTGCCATGCGCGCAAGAAAGGTCGCGACGAGTGCGGCGCTGCCCTCCGCGCTGGTGAAGGCGGTGGCAGTCAATGCCTGCAGATCCTCGTCCCGCACGTCAAGTTCTTCGCGAGGGAAATGGAAGGAGGTGAAAGCGAATTCTCCTTCGAGTTTAATCCTGAACAGGCGGGACGAGTCACTGATGGAGAATTCACCCGGCCTTATCACGGATTCCCGCCCGTCCTGCTCCTTTGTCGCGGTGCCCTGCTGCTGGAGGCTGACGATCAGTGACTTACGGTCGTCCCGGGAGATGTGGCGCTTGTTGCGCTTCACTACCTGTGGTCCCGCCTGAACACGGGAGATGTGCAGGGTGCCGAGCCGGCTGCTGACGATCGTTCCGGGCGACGGCTCCTTCTCCAGCAGATCCACATCCATCGGCATAAAGGTGCCGGAAACCACTTCATGCCAGCGCTCCGCCCGGTCAGCAGCTGACAGCGGCTCGGTGCAGACAACATTGGGCACGGACTTGCTCCTTGGACGTCGTGGGCGCTCGATTGAAGATCCCCGCGGACTTCTGCACTCCGCGGTTCTTGATCAGTCTGAGGAAACGACGACGTCGGCACATCGCATGAATCGTCCATTGCCACGACGCCCACGTGGGATATGAAGCAACTACTCTCCGCTGTCACGATGCTTCACCAGCCGGGTCAGCTCGGCGCGCGAGGTGACGTCCAGCTTGGTGAAGGCCCGGCGCAGGTGCGAGCTCACCGTGTGCGGTGAGAGGGAGAGGTGCTCGGCCACCTGCTGGTTGGTCAGCCCTCGGGCCACGAGCCGTACCACCCGTAGCTCCGCGGCCGTCAGCTCGGGCCATGCATCGGAGAGTCCGGACGTCGAGGGCCGGCGGCGGACGCCGGCGGCCCGCAGGCGCCGACGGACGCGTGCGACGTCCCGTTCGGCACCCGCTCGCGCGTATAGCGCGAGGGCCCTCTCGACGTACGGCACCGCCTCGGACTTACGGGTGGCCGCGAGCTTGCGTCCGGCGTCCTCCAGCGCCGACGCCCGGGCCAGTACCCGAGGACAGTCCTCGTACAGCCGGACGGCGCGTACGAGGGAGGCGAGGTCGTTGTCGAGGAGCCCCCGGGCGTGCGCGGCGGTGGCGGCGAGGAACGTGAGCTCGGGGTTGAGGACGGCTCGCTTCTCGGCCAGGGCAACCGCCTGCGCAGCCCGTTCCTGCCTGCCTGCGCGCAGCGCCAGACGGACGAGCACCGGGGCGTCGGCGGGGTCGATCAAGCCGGCGTAGGCGGGCCGGTCCGCGGCGGGTGACGTCATCACCTCGTCGAGTTCGGCCATGGCACGGTCGGGCCGGCCTTCGAAGTCGGCCATCAGCACCAGCATCCAGGTGCCGAAGTGCCGGACGACGGGTGCGCCGTCGCTCCGCATGCGCCTCGCCTCCGCCGCGTACGCTCGTGCGGTCTGCCGGTCACCGGTGTGGAGGGCGACGCGCAGCATCACGTACCGGAGTGTGACGTCCGCCAGGTTGCCCGGGCCGGGATCGTCGGTCCCCGCGGACGCGGCTTCGGCGTCGGCCCGGGCATCCGTCAGCCGTCCGGTTTCCAGATGGATGCGGGAGCGGGTCATGAGCCACATGCGGGTGGCGGCCGTCCGGCCCTGCTCCCTGGTGATCCGGATGCCCTCCTCCGCGACGGCGAGCGCCTCCGCGGTGCGTCCGGTGGTGTTCGACAGGAGAGCGTGCCACAAGGCCTCCGGAACCCACAGCGAGGTGCTGACGCCCAGGGCGTCGGCCAGCGCGGCGGACCGCTCGGCCTGCCGGAACGCCTCGGTCAGGTCCATGCGGTGGAAACTGACCGCCGAGCGGACCGTCGTCAGCGTGGCCTCGGCGGTGCGGTCCCCCGCTGCCGCCGCGGTCTCCCACGCCTCTGCGGCGACCTGCTCGGCCGCCGCGTGCTCGCCCGACATCGACAGGCCGACGGCGAGCATGGCGAGCAGTCGTCCCCTCGCGGTCACGGATATCCCGGGCAGTTCCGCCCCGGCGCGGGCCTGCCGGACGGCCTCAGAGAAGTCGAACGGTACTGCGAGGCGTGCCATGGCGAGGCGTATGAGTGCCTCGTCCTCAGGTCCGAGACCGCCGGCCGCCAGGGCGACGGCTCCCAGCTCACGTGCCTGGGCGGCCCGGCCCGTCTGCCAGAGCAGCGGGATCGTCTCGGCGATGATCCGCGGACGCTCAGGCGCGTCCGCAGTGGTGAGCTTCAGGGCCTTGAGGCTGCGCTCCGCGGCGGGTCCGGGAGCGGTGGCCGCGAGTTCCGCCGCTTCGGTGCGCAGCCGGTCGGCCTCCGTGGCGTCTCCCGGCCCCGCTGTTCCCTCCGACGGCCCGGGACGGTCGACGGGGGAGGCGACACTTCCCGGCGGCAGTCCAACGGTCTGCCGGCGAAGGGCCTGGCGCAGGGGCAGGGGCAGGCCGGCTTCGACCGCCTCGCGGATCAGGTCCTGACGGAAGGCGAGGCGATCGCCGCTCTCGGCGAGCAGATCGGCGTCGAGGGATTCCTGGACCGCCGTGATGAGTGCCGCGGAGGACCTGCCGAGCAGTTCGGCGAGTTGTGCGACGGTGACCGGGCCGCCCATGGCAGCCACCGTCCGCACCAACTCCCGGGCCTCGTCCGACAGCTGGTCGAGGCGGCGCACGACGGAGGGAAGTACCCGTGGGGCCGGGGGTCCGGCGGACAGCCTGGCCATGCCGTTCGCGATCGTCACCGTCGCGTCCTCCCGCAGCGAGCCGATCAGCTCGACCAGCAGCTGCGGCACCCCTTCGGCGCGACGGGCGACGCGGAGGACGTCCGGGTCGGGAGGGGCGCCCAGGACGTCCTCGGTGATCTGCGCGGTCGCCCGGTCCCCCAGCGCTCCAAGGGTCAGCTCGTGTGCACCTGCCTGCCGGATCCTGTCCAGGGTGGTGCGCACTCCCGACGGCACGCTGCCGCTGCGCACGGCGACCAGCCAGAGGATGGCGTGCGACGAGAGTCCGGCCGCGAGGGTGTGGAAGGTGAGGAGGGTCAGATCGTCGCACCACTGAAGGTCGTCGAGGACGACGAGCAGGGGTCCCTTTCGAACCGTCTCCCGCAGGCGGTCCCCCAGCTCCTGGAGCAGCCAGAACCGCTGGCCGGGTGTCGTGGCGAGGTCCCGGACACGGACGGCGCCCGACAGCGGCCCCTTGTCGGCGAGCACACCGTCGAGGAGCGGGCCGAGCGGCACGAACTGTTCGTCCGGGTCCGCCGCTCCCTCGAACACCCTCGTCCCGCGCCGCCTCGCGGCTGCCGTGGCCTCCGCGAGGATCCTGGACCTGCCGATGCCGGCGGGGCCTTCGACGCGGATGATCCCGCCTTCGCCTCGGTCGAGCGCGTCGAGCCGGGCCTTGATGAACGCCAGTTCGGCGTCCCTGCCGCGGAGGGGCGTCCGTACACCGTCGAATTCCTCGGGCACGGTCCTTGTCGTCATACTGTTCACGCTCATACGGCGGAACAGTATGAACCATATGAACCACCCCGCCGTCGCCCGGCCCACGGGCCCGTCTCAGTCGAAGCGCAAGTCGGCGAGTTGCCGTTCGAGGACGGTGACGTCGTCCTCGGGCTCTTCGCTGACCGGGCGCGCCGCCATGAGTGAGGCGAGCTCGACGCCCGCGCGACGGACGCGACCGGGCAGGCCGTCGGTGTACTCGTCTCCGCCCGAGCCCCAGTCCTCGGAGGCCGCGAACACGGCAGTGGGGACGACGACGGCGCGGAGATAGGCGAAGAGCGGGCGCACGGCGTGCTCAAGGACCAGGGAGTGACGGGCGGTACCGCCCGTCGCCGCGATCAGGACCGGCTTCCCGGAGAGGGCGTCCGGATCGATCACGTCGAAGAAGGACTTGAAGAGACCGCTGTAGGAGGCCGCGAACACCGGAGTCACGACGATCAGGCCGTCGGCCGCCGTCACCGCGTCGATCGCGGCGCTCAGTCGCGGCGGCGGAAAGCCGGTCACGAGGTGGTTGGCGATGTCGCCGGCCAGTTCGCGCAGCTCCACGACCTCGGTCGACGGCGCCTGCCCCCGGACGGCGAGTTCGTCGCGGGCCGATTCGGCCAGCCGGTCCGCGAGCAGGCGGGTGGAGGAGGGGGTACTCAGCCCCGCGGAGACGACGATCAGCTTCATGCGGCGGACACTTCCCGGACGGCTCGGAGGGACGCGTGCGTGGGGGCCTCCGGCACGTCGGCCGGACGTCCCTTGGCGAATTCCCTCCGCAGCACGGGCATGACCTCTTCGCCAAGGATGTCGAGCTGTTCGAGCACGGTCTTCAGGGGCAGGCCCGCGTGGTCCATCAGGAACAGCTGGCGCTGGTAGTCGCCGACGGTCTCCCGGAACGACAGGGTCCGGTCGATGACCTGCTGAGGAGAGCCCACTGTCAGCGGGGTCTGCTCGGTGAAGTCCTCGAGCGACGGGCCGTGGCCGTACACCGGAGCGTTGTCGAAGTACGGGCGGAACTCCCGTACGGCGTCCTGGGAGTTCTTGCGCATGAAGACCTGTCCGCCCAGGCCGACGATCGCGTCCTCCGGACGGCCGTGACCGTGGTGCGCGAACCGGCGTCGGTACAGCTGAACCATGCGCCTTGTGTGGTCCGTCGGCCAGAAGATGTTGTTGTGGAAGAAACCGTCGCCGTAGAAGGCAGCCTGCTCCGCGACCTCGGGGGACCTGATGGAGCCGTGCCAGACGAAGGGCGGGACGCCGTCCAGGGGCCGCGGTGTCGAGGTGAAGGCCTGGAGCGGCGTACGGAACGTGCCCTCCCAGTCCACGACGTCCTCGCGCCACAGCCGGCGCAGCAGCGCGTAGTTCTCCTTGGCGAGGTTGATGCCCTGGCGGATGTCCTGTCCGAACCACGGGTACACCGGACCGGTGTTGCCGCGGCCCATCATCAGGTCGACCCGGCCGTCGGCCAGGTGCTGGAGCATCGCGTAGTCCTCGGCGATCTTCACCGGGTCGTTGGTGGTGATCAGCGTCGTGGACGTGGACAGGATCAGTTTCTCGGTGCGGGCGGCGATGTAGCCGAGCATGGTGGTCGGTGACGATGGTACGAACGGCGGATTGTGGTGCTCGCCGGTCGCGAAGACGTCCAGGCCGACCTCCTCGGCCTTGAGCGCGATGGCGACCATCGCCTTGATGCGCTCGCGTTCGGTCGGAGTGCGACCGTCGGTGGGGTCGGGGGTCACGTCCCCGACGGTGAAGATGCCGAACTGCATGGTGTCTGCTCTCCTGAGCTCGTCCGGTTCCCGCGCCGGGGAACCGGGGGCCGGATGACGCCGGGGGCTCCGGCGTCACCCGGCGGGTCAACGGTGCGGCGTCACTTCGCCAGGAAGGCGAGGAGGGCGGTGTTGACCTCCTCGGCGTGGGTCCACAGCAGACCGTGCGGGGCGCCCTCGATCTCGACGTAATCGGCCGACGGAAGCGCCTTGTGGAAGGGGCGCGCGGTGCCCTCGGCCGGCAGGATGCGGTCGGCGGTGCCGTGCAGGATCAGGGCCGGCACGTCGACGGCGGGGATGTCGGTGCGGAAGTCGGTGTACCAGGTCGCCGGAGCGGCGGACGCGGCGAAGGAGCCGCCGCGGGCCGCGGTGTTCCAGCTGTGGCGGACGGCCTCCTCGCTGATGCGGGTGCCCAGGTTCTCGTCGAGGTTGTAGAAGTCGTTGAAGAAGGCCGTGTAGTAGGCGTACCGGTCGGCCTTGACGGCGGCGACGACGCCGTCGAAGAACTCCTTCGGGGCGACGCCGTCCGGGTTGTCGTCGCTCTTGAGCAGGCAGGGCTCCAGGGAGGCCAGGAAGGCGACCTTGGCGACGCGGCCGGAGCCGTACGTGGACACGTAACGGGCGACCTCGCCGGTGCCCATGGAGAAGCCGACCAGGACGACGTCGTTCAGGTCGAGAGCCTCCATCACGGTGTTCAGGTCGGCCGCGAAGGTGTCGTAGTCGTAGCCGGTGGTCGGCTGCGAGGACTGCCCGAAACCGCGGCGGTCGTACGTGATCACGCGGTAGCCGGCGTCGAGCAGCGCGGCGCTCTGGCGCTCCCAGGAGTGGCCGTCGAGCGGGAAGCCGTGGATGAGGACGACGGGCTGCCCGGCGCCATGGTCCTCGAAGTACAGCTCGATGGGGTTGGTGTTCTCCTGGCCCACGGTGATGTACGGCATGGGGTTGCTTCCTCGATTCGGGATGGCTGGTCCGCGCGTCGGAGCGGCGCGGTATGCCCGTCACGCTAGGACCGGTCCCGCACCTGCTGTTGCCGTCCCGCGCACCACACCTTGCACGGGGGCGCAGAGATCGCTCAGTCGCCGGTGGCTGTTCCGGCGTCGTCCTCCGCGAGGGTGATCCGGGCCAGGTGGACCCTCGAGCGCACCGCGAGCTTGCGAAAGATCGACGCCAGATGGGTGTTGACCGTGTGCGGGGAGACGACGAGGGCCTCCGCGGCCGACCGGTTGGTGTGGCCTGCGGCGATCAGCCGGGCCACCTTGCGTTCCGAGGCCGTGAGCGCGTCCCAGCCCTGGTCGGGGCGCGGCCGGGGGCCTCTCGTGCGCCGGCCGGCGCGTCTTGTGGCTTGCTCCAGGTCGTCCCGGACCCGGTCGGCCTCGGCGTCGGCCCCCGCCTGGGCGTAGATGTCGTGGGCCCTGGTCAGGGCGGGTGTCGCGGCGGGGTCGCCTGCCGTGCCGAGAGCGCGCCCGAGGTCGGCGGATGCTGCGGCGAGGGGCAGTGGCCGGGGGCCGGTGAGGAGGATGCGGACCGACCGCTCCAGGAGTCCGTGATCGGCGTTCACCAGGCCGGCCGCGTGGGCGGCCGTCCCCTGGGCGGTCGGCACCGAGGGGTTGCGCGTGGCGTGCTCTGCCGCCTGGGCCGCGAGGTCCTCGGCCAGATCCCGGTCCCCGCCGCGCAGGGCGATCCCCACGGCCTGGACGACATGGGGGCGCAGGAGCCGCCACCGGAGGAAGGGGTGGTCCCGCTGCGCGGACCGGACCAGTTCGGCCGCTGCCGCGTGGTCGCCGTCGGCGTCGGCGACGACGGCCTCGAAGTACCGGTGCGTGGCGTGGTTGCCGGTGTTCGGCCGGTCGGCCACGGTCGCCCGCACGACGTCCAGGTGTTCCCGCGCGGCTTCGCGGTCGCCGCGCAGCATCGCGAGGAGGCCGCGGTTGACGCGGATGTTGACCAGGTTGCCGGGCACGTGGAGGTCCGCTTCGAGCCGCTCGGCGGTGACGAGGTCGGCGTCCGCGTCGTCGAGCCGGCCGAGCCCCATGTTCAGGGTTCCCTGGGCCCAGATCAGCATCGCGGGGCGCAGGGGAGGGGCGCCCGCCGTCCGGAGCAGTCGCCGTACGGTGTCGAAGTCGTCCATGTGGATTCGGGCGACGGCCTCCTCCGGCAGGAAGGCCGTGTCGAACACGCTCAGCACCGTGTGGTGTTCGACGGCGGCGGCGCAGTCGCCCGCGTTGAGGGCGATCTCGCCGAGGCCCCACAGCGCGAGGACGCGGGCTTCCCGGTCACCGGCCCGCTCCGCCTCGGCGAGCGCCCGTTCGCCGGTCTCGCGAGCGGCCCCGAGGTCGCTCCCGCGGGACCGGGCCAGGGCCAGCCGGGCGGTCAGCCGGGCGCGGATCGCCGGGTCGGTGACGGCTGCCAGCGCCGCCGTCAGGCGGCGGGTCAGCTCGTGGACGTCGTCGAAGTGCCACAGCGTGTCACCGAGTACGGACTGCAGACGGGCGAAGACGTCCAGGGGAGGCTGCCGGGCGAGCAGCGCGTCGCCGGCGTCCCGTGCCTGCGTGTAGCGGCCCGCGCGGGTCAGCGCGACGATGGCCCGTTCTCCCACGTCGTACGCCATAGGCGCACGGGGCGGTACGAGTTCCAGGGCGCGTACGGCCAGGTCGGCGGCGAGGTCGGGCATCACGGCGATCACGTCCGTGGCGGCCGTGCCGAGCAGTCCGATCGCCTCCATGTCGCCGGGTTCGGCGCTCTTCAGCAGATGCGGGACCGCGTCGACGGAGCTCCGGCCCGCCGCGACGAGCCGGCTCGCGGCCTCCCGGTGCAGCGCCCGGCGTACGGAGGGGGCGAGGTCGGCGTACACCGCCTGGCGGAGCAGGTCGTGGCGGAACAGGAGGCGTTCGCCGTCGTCGTGGAGGAGGGCTGCGTCGATCGCCTCGTTCACTTCGGCTCTGAGTCCGGAGGCGGGCCGGCCGCACAAGGCGGCGGCGTCCGCGAGCGAGAACGCGCGGCCGAGGACCGAGCCGATCCGCAGGAAGTGGAGGGTGTCCGGCCGGAGGTCGGCCAGCCGGTTGCGTACGCCGAGGACCAGCCGCTCGGGCGGTTCCGTCCCGTCCGCGCCCGATGCCGCGATGCCCGCGAGCATCTCGGTCGCGAGGAAGGGGTTGCCGCCGGCCCCGTCGAGGAGCTCCGCGACCTGCTTCAGCGCGTCCCCTCCGAGGGTGTCGCGTGCCAGCTCGGTCAGGGCCGTGTCGGGCAGCGGCCGCAGTGGGAGGGTCGTCGTCCGCGGCTCCTGCCCGTACAGTTCCGGGTCCTCCCTGCCCGTGAGCAGCCAGAGGACCGGGGAGCTGAGCAGCCGTGCGGGCATGACGCTCAGGGCGAACCGGCTCAGCGGGTCGGCCCATTGGACGTCGTCGACCGCGATCAGTACGGGCGTGCCCGCCGAGCGCTCCTCGATCAGCTGGGCCAGCCGTTCGACGAGCCAGATGCGCTGGTCGTGGTGGTCGGCGAGGTCCGCGAAGTCCGTGCTGGACAGCAGCGGCGGGTCACCGTGCAAGAGTCCCGAGGCCAGTGAGGCGAGCGGTGCCAGCTCGTGCAGTTCCTCGGCTCGTCCATGGCTGACGACGAATCCGTGGGTCCGTGCGATCGAGATGGTCTCCTGCAGCAGTACGGTCTTCCCGATGCCGGGCTCGCCCAGGAGCAGCACGATCGCTCCGCCCTCGCCGTCGCGTACCGCCTCGACCAAGGCGCGCAGCCGCTCCAGCTCGGCTTCGCGGCCCCGCAGCCCGGGCCGGCTCAGCCCTGTCGCCACGTCTTGCTCCTCGGGCCGGTCGGGGCTCATCCCTTGACCGATCCGGCGAGCAGTCCCCGTGCGAAGTGCCGCCGGAGGGAGAAGAAGACGAGCAGCGGGACGAAGGCGGCCACGAAGGCTCCCGCGGTGAGCCGCTGCCACTCGTTGCCGTACGTCCCGGCCAGGCTCGCCAGTCTGACCGTCATCGGCGCGGTCTCGGCCGTTCCGCCCGACAGCGTCAGTGCCACGAGGAGGTCGTTCCACACCCAGATGAACTGGATGATGGCGAAGGAGACCAGGGCCGGGCGGGCCAGGGGCAGCACGATCCGGAGCAGCAGCGTCCCGTGCGACGCGCCGTCGACGCGGGCGGCCTCGATCAGGTCCCGGGGCAGCCCTGCCAGGAAGTTGTGCAGGAGGAACACCGCGAACGGCAGCGCGAAGACCGTGTGGGCGAACCAGACCTGGCCGAACCGCGCGGGACCGGTGACGTTCCACGCGGGCAGGAACAGCCAGCCCTGGGAGAACAGCTTCAGGAGGGGGACGAGCGCCATCTGGAGCGGCACGACCTGGAGCGCGAAGATGCCGACGACGAGCGCGTCCCGCCCCCTGAACTCGATCCACGCCAGGGCGTACGCCGCGAAGAAGGCCAGGACGAGCGGGAACAGCACCGAGGGAACGGTGATGACAACGGAGTTGACGAAGTACTCAGCGAGCCGCCCCGAACCGTTCCCGCCGCCGGACAGGACCTCGCCGTAGTTGTCAAGCGTGAGGTGTGGCGTACCGAACACGGTCCACCAGCCCGTCGTCTTGATCTCGTCCTCGGGGCGGAACGAGGAGAGCAGCAGACCGAGGGTCGGTGTCGTCCAGAGGGCCGCGAGCACCGCGGCGATCATCGTGAAGGCGCGGGAGGCCAGACGCTCCCGGTCGCCGCTCACCCCGCCCTCCGCTGTATCCGCACCTGGTGGGCGACGAAGGGGATGACGAGGAGGAAGAGGAGCACGGCGAGCGCCGCGCCGCGGCCCGTCTCGCCGTAGCGGAAGGCCTGGTCGTACATCTCGTGGGCGATGACGCCCGTGTCGAACTGTCCGCCGGTCATGGTCTTGACGATGTCGAAGGCCTTGAAGGTGCCGATCGCCTGGGCGAGGACCACGACGAGCAGCGTGGGCCTGATCGACGGCATGGTGATCCGCCGGAAGATCTGCCGCGGGGACGCACCGTCGAGTCGGGCCGCCTCGGTCAGCTCGTCGGGTACGGCCCTGATCGCGCCGGCCAGCAGGACGGCCGCGAAGCCCGCCTGTGTCCACACCATCGCCATGATGAGGAACAGGACGTTCCAGGGAGAGTCCACGAGCCATTGCCTCGGTTCGCCGCCGAACGCGACGACGAGTTGGTTCAGCAGCCCGATCTGCCCGGCTTCCGCGGGACGGTAGGCGTAGACGAACTTCCAGACGACACCCGCGCCAACGAATGACATCGCCATCGGCGTCAGGATGAGGGACAGCGCGAACGCTCTGAACCGCGACCGTACGACGGCCGCCGCGTAGAGCAGACCGACCGAGGTCGCCAGCAACGGCACGAGCACCACCCACGCCAGGGTGTTGCGCAGCGCCACCAGCGCCCGGGGGTCGGTGAACATCCACACGTAGTTGTCGAACCCGGCCCCCGCGTCTCCCCCGCCGTCGGTGAACGACAGGACCAGGGTACGCAGACCGGGCAGGAGAAGACCGACTGTGAGCAGCAGCAGCGCCGGGGCCAGCAGGATCAGGGCCGCGGCCCTCCTCCGTACCGGCCCCCGGTGCAGCGCGAGCAGGACCAGGGCGACCACCGCCGCGAAGGCGGCGATGCCCTGGAGCAGGTACATCAGCTTGGGCTGCTGGGCGACGGCGTCGAACGACATCAGTTTCTCGGCCAGGACCGTTCGATGGAGTCGGCGACCTGCCGGGTGCTCGCGCCGCCGATCCAGTCGACGGCTCCCTTCCAGAACGTCCCGGCGCCGACCGACGCCGGCATCAGGTCCGAACCGTCGAACCTGAACTGTGTCCGGGGATCCTGGAGCAGCTGGATCGAGAGCTTGTCGACCGGGGTCGCGGCGTTCGCCGGGTCCACGCCCCTGTTCGCCGAGACGAACGGGCCCTTCTTCATCCGCGCGTTCGCGAAGTCCGCGGAGGCCAGGTACTCCTGGAACGCCCGCACCTCGGGACGGTCGGCGAACGCCGCGGTGAACACTCCACCGCCCAGCACGGGGCGGCTCGCCGGATCGGCCCCCGGGAGGAGGAAGGTGTAGACGTCCTTGTCCGGTCCGATCTCGGTGCCCTTCGGCCACATGTCGGCGTAGAACGAGGCCTGGCGGTGCATCGCGCAGTCGCCGGAGAGAATCGGTGTGCCGGCCTCCTGGAAGGAGATCGACGCCATCGACCGGGCCGGACCGAAACCGCCGTTGGCGTACCGGTCGTTCTTGAGGACGGACCCCACGGTGTCCATGGCCTTGATCACACGCGGGTCGTTGAACGGGATCTTGTGGGCGACCCACTGGTCGTAGACATCCGTGCCCTGCTGACGCAGCAGGACGTCCTCGATCCAGTCCGTCACAGGCCAGCCGGTCGCCTCGGCGGACTCGACGCCCGCGCACCACGGCTTGACGCCCGACGCCGCGACCTTCTCCGTCACGGCCATCAGCTCGGACCACGTGCGGGGAACGCTCAGTCCCCTGTCGCGGAAGAACTTAGGCGAGTACCAGACGAACGACTTCACGTTCGCGACCAGCGGCGTGCCGTAGAGGGTGCCGTTCACGGTCGCGTAGCTGTTCCAGTCAGCCGACCAGCCCTGCTTCGCGAGGGCCACGACCCCGGCGCTCGCGGGCTTGAGTTTCCCTGCCCGAGCGAAGCGTTCCAGGAGCCCGGGCTGAGGGAAGAACGCCACATCCGGCGCAGTCCCACCGTCGACCCGGAGCTGGATCTGGGCCTCGAACTCCCCGTCCCCCTCGTACTGGACGTCGATTCCCGTGCAGTCCGCGAAGTCCGCCCAGGTCTCTTCGAACAGGTCGGCCTCCCGGTCCCGGTTCTCCGCGTAGACGGTGACCTTGGTGCCAGGGTGTTCGCCGTACTGGGCGTACCGTCCGCAGTCCGCGGTGGTGTGCGCCCGCGAACCGCTGCCCTGCGGGGTGCCGCAGGCGGTGGCGGTGGCGGTGACGGCGAGGGTGATGACCGCGAGAGCGAGCCTCGCGCCGAACCTCATGGGTGTATCTCCTCCGATCGCCCGCCGAAAGGTTCTCGTGGGCGATCAGAAGCTACCAGCGCTCGAACAACATCGACTAATCGTTCGATCTTGGGCGATCGGGTCAGTGGGCGGTGGCCCGGACCGCGTCCTGGATCAGCTCCGCCACGGCCTTGGGCTGGGCAAGCATGACCAGGTGGGAGGAGTCGACCTCGATGGTCGTCATGCTGGCGCGCTCGTACCCGTAGCGCTCCACATCGGGGTTGATCGTGCGGTCGGAGGAGGTGACCAGGCCCCACGAGGGCTTGGTCTTCCACGCCGCGACAGGCGCCGCCTCCGAGAAGGCACGTGCGGCCAGGGGGCGCTGGGAGACGGCGAGCACCGCGGCGAGGTCGGGGTCGACGTCCGCCGCGAAGAGGGTGGGGAACTTCTCGATCTCCACCGAGACGTCGGTGCCGGTCTCGGTGGAGCCCGCCACCGGGAACGGGGTGTAGACGAGCGCGTCGGCGAGGCCGGAGTCGGGGAAGCGGCCCTGCAGTTCGCCCAGGCTCTCGCCCTCCTCCAGCGCGTATCCCGCGAGGTACACCAGTGCGCGGACGTTGTCCTCCGTGCCGGCGAGGGTGATGACCGCGCCGCCGTACGAGTGCCCCACCAGGATCACGAGGCCCTCGACGGCACGGACCACCGAGGCGATGTACGCGGCGTCGTCGACAAGGCTGCGGTTGGGCACCGCCGGAGCCACCACGTCCATGCCGACGGCAGTCAGTTCGGGGATGACACGGGCGAAGCTGGAGGCGTCGGCGAAGGCGCCGTGGACCAGAACGACGGTGGGGCGGGCGTGCCGGGGCATGGGGGAACTCCTCGGTGAGTGGATGAGGATGAAGGTGGTGGGTGGTTCACAGGCCGAAGCGGGCGCGGCGCGCCTCCGGCATCAGGTCGGTGTACTCGGGGTGCTTGCCGATCCAGCCCCGAATGAAGGGGCAGTACGGCAGGACGCGCAGCCCACGGGCCCGGACGTCGTCGAGGGCGCCGCGGGCGAGCAGCCCGCCCAGGCCCCGGCCGCCGAAGCGGGGATCGATCTCGGTGTGGGTGAAGGCGATCTCGCCCTCCGAGAGGTGGTACTCGGCGAAGCCCGCGGTCTCGGTGCCGTCGTCGCCGGCGAGGATCTCGTACCGGGACTTCTCGGGCCGGTCCGTCACCTGCGGTTCCATGGGTGCTCCTGTCCGGTCGTGGTGTGACGAGGTGGATGGGTGTGGTCAGAGCGTGCGGCGCACGCCCGCCTGGCGTTCCAGGTTGCGGAGCTGGACCCCGAGGTCGCCCTCGACAGCGGCGTGGGCCGGGCCACCGCGGCCGATGGGAAGCACCTCCTCGCTGTGCATGTCCTCCAGCATCAGGGCGAACGCCGTGTACATCGCGACCAGCGCCACCACGAGGCCGAGCGCGCCCGACGTGCGCGTCAGCCATTCGGCCCCGGTGATGCCCGCGAGGCCGGTGGCCGCCCAGCGGGGCAGGGAGACCGCGATCACGAGCCACAGCGCCCGCTTGGGCCGGGTCACGGCGGACATCAGCGCCCCGAAGCACAGGAGCGCCAGGTTGAAGACGCCGAGGACCTTCAGGCCGTCGGCCGCGCCGCTGATCATGATGAGCGAGTACGGCAGCCAGCTGCCGGCGAACACTGCCATCAGGGTCGCCGCGATCACGTCACGGGCGCCGAAGGCCAGGAAACTGACCAGGAGCTGGAGCACGAAGGCCGGCAGCACCGTGAAGGCGACGGCGGTGCGGGCCTCCTCGCCGAAGATCCCGAGCTGGAGGCAGCCCGTCATCACGGACGCGATGGCGATCGTGAAGAAGCCGAGCGGCATGGGTGAGGCGATGGGGCGCAGGTTGATCCGTGTCATCGACCGGAGGTCCGGTTCGAAGCGGCGTCCCGGCAGGGCGGCCGGGTCTTCGCTGCCGTCGGTGGCGGGGGTGGCTGTACTCATCGTGTGGTCTCTTTTTCAGTGTTCGAAGCAGGGGTCGACGAAGGACGGTGTCGTCCCGGGAACGGATCCGCGCGCGACGCGCCACCGGCGGTGCTGCTCGGACTCGGCGACGGCCTCGGCCACGGCCGACGCCTGGAGGGCGCCGCTCTGGTAGCCGCCGAAGCAGGCGACGGGGCTCCACTCGGGGGTCACCGGCGGGATGGCCTCGTCGAGTCCCTCGTACTCGGCGGTCGCGTAGACGATGCGGCCGCCGACGACGGTGAGGACGGACTCGATGTCGGGAATGACGTCCTCGGGCACGGTGAGGAAGTCGTCGGACAGGATCGCGAGGTCGCCGTAGCAGCCCTCTCGCAGGCTTCCCTTGACGTCCTGCTCGCCGGTGAGTTGTGCTCCGCCCCGGGTGTAGAGGCCGAGGGCGGTCTCCCGGTCGATCAGGTTCCCGGCCGGGTAGAGGGCCGTGCCGCCGACGGTCTGGCCGGTCACCAGCCAGTGGAGGGCGACCCAGGGGTTGTACGAGGAGACGCGGGTGGCGTCGGTTCCGGCGGCGACGGTCAGGCCTCGGTCGAGCATGGCCCGGACCGGCGGGGTGTGGGCGGCGGTCTCGGCGCCGTAGCGGTCGAGGAACGCGGCGCCCTGGAAGGACATCCGGTTCTGTACGGAGACGGCGCCGCCCAGGGCTGCGATCCGGTCGAGGCTCTGGGTGGAGACGGTCTCCGCGTGGTCGAAGAGCCAGCGGTTGCCGCCGGGGAAGAGCCCCTCGGCCGCGAGCTTCTCGAAGACGGCCAGGTCGCGGCGGATCGTCTCGTCGTAGGTCGCATGGAGCCGGAAGCCCCAGCCGTTCTCGAGTAGGAGCCGTACGGCGCTCTCGAATTCAGTCTCGTAGCCCGCGGCGAGCTCGGGCCGGGGTTCGGAGAAGTTCTCGAAGTCGGCGGCGGCCCAAGTCAGGTTCTCTCCCGCGCCGTTCAGCCGGAGCCACTCGTCCCCGTCCCCGGGCTTCACCATCTCGGTCCAGCGCTTCAGATCGGCGAGCTCCTGCCCGGCCGTCTGCGGGAACAGGTGGTAGGCGATCCGAAGGGTCAGCTCCCCCGACCTGGCCAGGTCGACGACCGTGGCGTAGTTGTCGGGGAAGTTCTGGAACCCTCCGGCGGCGTCGACCGCCGAGGTGAGTCCGAAGCGGTTGAGCTCGCGCAGGAAGTGCCGGGTCGACGTCCGCTTGTCGGCCTCGTCGAGGGCCGGCGCCTTGGCCAGGGTCGAGTACAGGATGAGGGCACCCGGAGCGGCGAGGAGAACCCCGTTGGGTTCGCCGTCCCGGCCGCGGACGATCTGCCCGCCGCGCGGGGCGGGGGTCTCCCGAGTGAATCCGACGGCCTTGACGGCGGCACGGTTCATCAGCGCCGACTGGTAGAGGTGCAGGACGAACACCGGGGTGTCGGGGGCAGCGGCGTTCAGTTCCGCGACGGTCGGCATCCTGCGCTCGACGAACTGTTCGGCGGTCCAGCCGCCCACGACGCGGATCCACTGCCCCTTGGGGGTGCGGCCGGCCTGCTCGCGCAGCATCGCGAGGGCGTGTCGGAGGCTGCGTACGCCGTCCCAGCGCAGCTCCAGGACGTAGTTCAGGCCGCCTCGGATGACGTGCAGGTGCGAGTCGTTGAGACCGGGGATCACCCGGCGGCCGAGAGCGTCGACAACCTTCGTTCCCGGCCCGACGAGGTGGGCGAGGTCGTGGTCGTCGCCGAGGGCCGCGACCCGGCCGTCGCGGATCGCGACGGCGCGGGCCTCGGGGCGGTCGGAGTCACCCGTAAACACCTTGGCGTTGCGGACGAGGAGATCGGCGTGCTCGTGCTCCCGGCGCGGGGCGGGAACGAGGCCCGCCACCGGCATGCTCGTCGACGGCCCGGTCATGCGAGGGCCTTGCGGAGAGTGTCGGTGGCAAGACCGATGGCGAATTCCGCAGCCTGCGTCTCGCGCAGCGCGTTCAGCATCACGAAGTCGTGGATGACCCCCTGTACACGCAGGGCGGTGACAGGGACGCCGGCGGCGCGGAGCTTCGCCGCATACGCCTCGCCCTCGTCGCGCAGGACGTCGGCCTCGGCGGTGATGACCAACGCGGGCGGCAGGCCGGTGAGCTGCTCGGTGGTGGCGCGCAGCGGCGAGGCGGTGATCTGCGCGCGCTCGGCCTCCTCCGTCGTGTATTGGTCCCAGAACCACTTCATGGCGTCGCGGCGCAGGAAGTAGCCCTCGGCGAACTGCTGGTACGACTCGGTGTCGAAGCTCGCGTCCGTGACCGGGTAGAAGAGGACCTGCTGGACGAGGGCCACGTCGCCGCGCTGCTTGGCCATGAGGGTGAGGGCGGCGCTCATGTTGCCGCCGACCGAGTCGCCAGCGACGGCGATCCGGGTGCCGTCGAGGTCCTTGTGGTGGCCCTCGCGGGCGACCCACTGGGCGACGCTGTAGTTCTGCTCGATCGCGACGGGGTAGCGCGCCTCGGGCGAGAGGTCGTACTCGGGGAACACCACGGCCGCCCGGGTGCCGACGGCGAGTTCGCGGACGAGCCGGTCGTGGGTGTGGGCGTTGCCGAAGACCCAGCCCGCACCATGGATGTAGAGGATGACGGGCAGCGGGCCGGTAGCGCCGCGGGGGCGGACGATCCGGGCGCGCACGTCGCCGGTCGGGCCGCCGTGGACGGTGATCCACTCCTCGTCGACCTCGGGCAGGGGAACACCCTCGCCGCTCTGGACGCCGTCCACGGCCTTACGGCCTTCGGCAACAGGGATCTGGTAGAGGTACGGCGGCTGGTCGGTGGCGTCGGCAAAGGCCTGGGTGGCGGGTTCAAGGACCGGACGGTTCTTCATGAGGGGTTCTCCTTCTGGGGATGTGCGGGAGGGGGCGGGTCGGGGGCTCAGCGGGTCGCCCGCGCGGCGGCGAGGATCACGTGGGTGACCACGGCCGGACGGGAGACGGCCACGGCGTGCGACGCGTCCACTTCGGTGATGTGCGAGCCGGCGCGCTGGGCCATCCACCATTGGGCGGCCGGCGGGATGTTCTTGTCGGCGGTGCCGATCAGCGCCCAGGACGGGATCGTCTTCCAGGCCGCCTCGCCGGACTTCTCCTCCAGCGCGGTGGTGGCGACCGGGCGCTGGGTCGCGGCCATGACAGCGGCGTCGGCGGTGGGGACGTCGGCGGCGAACTGCTGGTGGAACTTGGCTCGTTCGATGACGAGCTCGGTGCCGGTGCCACCGCCGGGCAGCGGGTACGGCCGCGGGTTCACGGTGTCGCCGAGAGTGGAGCCGGGGAACTTGGCGGCGAGCTCGGCCGCGCTCTCGCCCTTGTCCGGGGTGAACGCGGCGATGTAAACGAGGGCCTTCACACGGCTGTCGCCCATCGCGGCGCCACTGATGACGGCGCCGCCGTAGGAGTGGCCGACCAGGACGACGGGTCCGTCGACGGCGGCCAGCACGCTGCGCAGGTAGGCGGTGTCCGCGGCGAGACCGCGCAGCGGGTTGGCGGGGGCCAGGACGGGGTAGCCGACGTGCTGCAGCCGCCTGATCGTGCCGCTCCAACTGGAGGCGTCCGCGAACGCTCCGTGGACCAGGACGATCGTGGGCTTGGGATCGTGCCGGTCGGTGCCGGCGGCGACCGGGTCGCTCGCAGGTCGGGCGGGTGCGGCACCCAGCAAGGAGGCCATCGCGGCCGGCAGGGCAAGGGCGAGGGTGAGGGTGCGCCTCGTGGGATGCATGGGGGTTTCCTTGTCGGATGGTGAAGTGTTCGGGTGTACTCGGCCGGGCCGGAGGGGGTGCGTCGGTCGGGCGGGCGGGTACGCCGATTGGGGCGGGCGGGTGCGCCGGTCGGCGGGGCCTCACCTCAGAGGCCGTACGCCTCCAGTAGCCGGAGCCAGACCTCGCTCACCGTCGGGAAGGCGGGCACGGCGTGCCAGAGGCGCTCCAGGGGGACCTCGCCCACGATGGCCACCGTGGCCGTGTGGATGAGTTCGGTCGCCATGGGGCCGGTGAGCGTGCAGCCGACGACGACTCCTCGGGTCTCGTCGACGACGAGCTTGGCGAGGCCGCGGTAGTCGTCCGCGTGGAGCGCGGCGCCGGCGACGTCGTCGATGCGGTACTCCACCGTGCGCACCGCGAGACCCGCTTCGCGTGCCGCGCGTTCCGTGAGGCCGACGCTCGCGACCTCGGGACGGGTGAAGACGGCCTGCGGGACGGCGAAATGGTCGGCTTCCGCGCTCCACGGCTGCCGGCCGCCGGTGACGGTCGGGCGCCCCGCGGCTCGCTCGGCGATCGCCGCCGCGCCGGCGCGCGCCTGGTACTTGGCCATGTGAGTCAGCGGCGCACGGTGGTTCACGTCGCCGACGGCATAGAGCCATTCGCCCTCGACCGCGGTGACCCGGCACGTGTCGTCGACCGGGAGCCAGTCGCTTGTCGGCAGGCCGACGGAGTCCAGGCCGAGGTCCGCGGTCCGCGGGCGCCTGCCGACGGCGGCCAGGACCTCGTCGCAGACGAGGGCGGTGCCGTCGTCGGTGTCCACGGTCACCGTGCGGGTGCCCTCGTCACGGGCGACCCGGACGGCCGACACCCCGAAGCGGATCGTGACGCCCAGATCACTCAGCCCCCGGGTGACCTCTTCGCCCGCGCAGGGCTCCCAGCCGGTCAGCAAGGCCTGGTCGCGGACCAGCAGAGTGACGGAGGAGCCGAGCGAGCGCCACGCGGTGGCCGTCTCGCAGGCCACCACTCCCCCGCCGATGACGACGAGCCGCTCGGGCACCGCGTCGGCCGTGGTGGCCTGCCTGTTGGTCCACACACCGATCCGGTCGAGCCCTTCGACCGGCGGAAGGGCGGGTTCCGTGCCGGTGCAGATCACGACCGCACGCCGGGCCCGCAGCGTACTGACCGTGCCGTCGGCCCCAGTCACCTCCACCCGGCGCTCACCGGCAAGCCGCCCGTGCCCCCGTACGAGCGCGATGCCCGCACCGTCGAGCCACTCGGCCTGGCCGGTGTCGTCGCCGCGCCCGGTGAAGCGGTCACGGCGGGCCAGGGCGTGCGCCGGGTCGAGGGGCGCGGTGACCGCCTGCCGAGCCCCGTCGACGGCGCGGGCCGCGGCCAAGGCGGCGCCGGGTCGCAGCAGGGCCTTGCTCGGAACGCACGCGCGGTAGGAGCACTCGCCGCCGACCGCCTCGGCCTCAACGACGACGGCGGTGAGCCCGGACCGGACGGCGCGGTCGGCGACGACCTCGCCGCCCGGCCCGCCGCCGACCACGACGACGTCGTACGTGTCCATCAGCCGTGCACCAGGGGGGTGTCGACGAGGTGCTCGGCCAGGAACCACACCTGCGCCTCGCCGGTACGGATCACCTCGGAGACGAGCAGGTCGGCGCCGCCCTCGTCGCCCTCGTGGGAGAGCCGGGCGGCGGCATCGCGGGCGTCGATCAGGATCCGCTCGTGCGCGTCGAGGAGCCGCGACAGCATGACGGGCACCGGCTCGACACCGTCCGGCGGCCGGGGGATCGACGTCAGCTCCGCGACGTGGCGCGGGTCCCCGACGGCGACGCCGCCAAGGCTCTGGACCCGCTCGGCCAGCGCGTCCACGATGGCGAGCTGGGCGTCCGCGTGCTTGTCCAGCATCAAGTGGAGCGAGTAGAAGGTCGCCCCGCGCATGAGCCAGTGGTGCTTCTTGTAGAGGGAGTAGAGGATCTGCGTGTCGGCGAGGACGCGGTTCAGCCGCTGACAGGCATACAGGCGGGTGTCGTGGCCCAGGCCGATCGGCAGCTGCTTGAGCGTGCCGAACGTCTGGGTCTCGGCGCCCTTCTGGTGCAGCAGCGGCTGGCCGCCGCCGTGCGGGGTCGTGAGGATGTCCATCGGGTGCTCCTGTACAGGGAGAAGTGGGTGAGTGGGTGGGCCCGGCCGCCCGGTCGGGGGTACACGGGCGGCCGGACCCGGTCTGCGTTGCTCGCGCTCAGCGCTCGGCGATCGCCGGGGCGGCGGGGGTCCGGTGCAGGACGAGCCGGGTGAGGAGTCCGCTACCGAGCCCGGCCACGAGCACGAGAGCGGCCCACCACAGCGGGTAAGACATAAGCCCAAGGACCGCATCAAGGGACCAGGCGCCGGGGCCGGTGGCGGCGAGGGCGGCGGCGGTGCCGATGAGGACGAGCGGGTACTCGTATCCGTCGTTCTGCACCCAGAGCCCGTGGCGCCACTTCACGGTGAGCGCGACCGTCATGACCCCGATGGTGCCCGTCGCGGCGAGCGGGGTCAGGAGGCCGGCGGCGAGCAGCAGGCCCGATCCGATCTGACCACCGCCCGCCGCCAGGGCGGTGAGGGCACCGCCGCGGAAGCCGTCGCCACGGAACTCCTCGGTACCGCCCTCAAGTCCCTTGCCGCCCAGGTGCCGGCTGACCTTCTGCACACCGTGGCCGGCGACGAGCAGTCCCACCAGCAGACGCAGGATCAGAATGCCGGTGTCCACAGGGGTCAGCCGGCCGCGTGCGCGCCGATGACCGACTGCGCGTACACGACACCCAGGCCGTACGCGCCCGCGTGGGCCTTGACGATCTCCATGACGGCGCCGTACGTCTCCTGGCGCGCCCAGTCGCGCTGGAGCTCCAGGAGGACCTGGACCCAGGTCACCGGGACGGCGCCGGCGGCGATCATCCGCTGCAGCGCGTGCTCGTGGGCGGCCGGGCTGACGCCACCGGAGGCGTCGGTCACGACGTACACCTCGTACCCCTGCTCCAGCGCCGAGAGCGCGGGCAGGACCAGGCAGACCTCGGTCCACAGACCCGACAGGATGATCTTCTTGCGCTCGGTCGCCTTGACCGCCGCGACGAGCGCCTCGTCCTCCCAGGCGTTCATGGTGGTGCGGTCGATGATCTCGTTCTTAGGGAACACCTCGGCGAGCTGCGGCAGCAGGGGCCCGGAGAACGACTCGGCGGCAACCGTGGTCAGGACGGCCGGAACATCGAACGCCTTGGCCGCCTTGGCGAGACCGACGGTGCTGTTGATGATCGCGGCACGGTCGCCGCTGCCAGTGCCGAAGAACATCTGCGGCTGGTGGTCCACGAAGAGCATGACCGAGTTGTCGGGCGTGAGCAGATCCTTACTCGGGGCGGCCTGCACCTTGTTGATGTCGAACATGAGGGGTCCTCTCGAAGCAATCGGTAGCGCGCCCACCGCCTCCGCGGCTCGGCACACCTTGAAGCTACGACCGATCCGACCGACCGATTTTGCTCCCTGTGCCCAGGAGTTGGCACGACAGCGCACTACCGGTCGAGTGCTGTGTCAGGAGGACCCGTCCCGCCCGCCGGGCAGGCCTTCGCTGGTGACGAAGTAGAAGACCGGGAGGAGGACGAACACCGCGATCGCCAGCAACGGTGCGACGAACAACCCGAGAAGCCCGGCGACGGTGTAGGCGAAGGCTCCGGTCCACGAGCGAAGCCGTCCGTGCCGTACGTACGTGTCCTCCACGTCAGGGGCCAGCAGCTCGGGTCGCCGGGCGATCTGTTGGTAGAAGGCCACCCAGCTCAGGCACATCGCTGCGGCGAGGCCGGCGTAGAGAGCCACGGCCACCCGCGCATCGGAGTCCATGAGGTCGTTCTGCAGTGCGTCCGCGACCACCGCCGTGGGGAAGGAGAGTGCCGCCGTGGTGAGCAGGAGAAACAGGTTGGCGGCATGCAGTCCGCGGTCCATGGCCCTGATGCGGACGAAAGCCTGGTGGTGGTTGAGCCAGATCACCGCAACATAGCCGAAGGAAGCCAGGTAGCCGAGGTAGGCAGGCCACTGAGTCAGCAAAGCCCGGCCAAGGCCGCCCGGATTGTGCGGCGGATCAGCGAGATTGAGGACCAGAAGCGTGACGGCAATGGCGAACACCCCGTCACTGAAAGCCTCAGCCCGTGTGGTCTCGGAACGAGAGAACTTGCGAGGATAGGTACGGGACAAGCTGGCTCCTGACGTACTTGACTCATGTCGGATTGGGGCGATTTCCGTCGCGGCGCATCCTCGAAGGCCCGGTGCGTCCGAGAGTTCTTGGGCCGACGCCGGTGTGCTCCGTCGGTCTGACCGTGGGCCCGCTGGCGGGTCCGACCCTTCTCTGACCTCTGAGTTGCACCAGCCGCCTGCAGCGGTGACGGGTCAAAAGTACCGGTGCCGCCTTCTTCCTCAGGTCCGCCGAGAAGAGCGCTGTGCGCTACCGGACAAGAAGAGGGCGCGGGTGGAATAGTCGGCCCCTCCGTTCGCAGGACGACGCGACGGGGCGACGCAAACTCCCCACCTGGAAATCTGCCGCATCGGTGCTGCTCACCGATGCGGCGAGGGTAGTTTTTCTGGGAGGCTGTGTGCTGCTGCTCGACCTCCACACTGTGGCACCTCGTGAGCGAGTGGAGGCATTCCATCACGCGTTGACGGATTCGTTGGTGCCCAACGACGTTGCCCACGAGGAGCCGGAGACCGTGTAGGGCTCGTAAAGTCATCGCTGCAGGTGGGAGGCTACGTGCCAGGCCCTCCGCAGTGGCTGGGATGCTGCGCGTGTGATCATCTCGATGCTGTACCGGGCCACCCGGGCGCTGCTGTCCATACCCGCGGTCCTGCTGCGCCGGGACACAGCCAAGGACGCCGAACTGCTGGTGCTGCAGCACGAAAACTCGGTGTTGCGACGACAACTCAACGGTCCGGTCCGCTACGAGCCTGCGGACCGGTTCTGGCTGGCCGCGCTGTCGTCGCTGATACCGCGCCGCTGCTGGAGCAGCGTCTTCGCGGTCACGCCGGGGACGCTACTGGCCTGGCACCGCAGGCTGATCGCCAAGAGGTGGGACTACTCCGACCGACGCCGACGCACCGGGCGTCCACCCACGGCGGCCGCGCTCAAGAAGCTGGTGCTGCGCCTGGCGCAGGAGAATCCGCGGTGGGGCCACCGGCGGATCCAGGGCGAACTGGCCCGACTGGGGCACCCGATCGCGCCGTCCACGGTCTGGGAGATCCTGCACAAGGCCGGCATCGACCCCGCCCCGCGCCGCACCGGCCCGAGCTGGCGCGGGTTCCTCACCGCGCAGGCCGAGGGGATCATCGCGGCGGACTTCTTCCACGTCGACACGATCACCGGCAGCCGGCTGTACGCGCTGGCGTTCCTCGAACACGGCTCCCGCAGACTCCACATCACCGGCGTCACCGCCCACCCCACCGCACAGTGGGCGACCCAGCAGGCTCGCAATCTCGCCGATGACCTGGGCAGCCGCGTCGAGTCGCTGCGCTTCGTGCTCCGCGACCGCGACAGCAAGTACACCAGCTCCTTCGACGCCGTCTTCGAAGCCGAAGGCATGGACGTGCTGCTCAGCGCACCCCAGGCACCGCGCATGAACGCCCACTGCGAGCGCGTGATCGGCACGATCCGCCGCGAGGCACTCGACCACGTTCTGCTCCTGAACGAGGCCCACGCCCGGCAGGTCCTCGCCGAGTACCAGGACCACTACAACAGACATCGGCCGCACCGATCCCGCGATCAACGACCGCCCGAGGCCCAGGAACAGCCAGCAGTCCTGGATGGTTTCGAGCCCCGCAAGCTCTTGCGCACCCGGATCCTCAGCGGAGCAATCAACGAGTACCGACATGCCGCTTGAACTGCAGCGATGACTTTTCGAGCCCCACAGTCTCAAAACGGACACGAATGTGAACACATGGGCAAGAAATCGAATATGTGGACAGCGGCCCGAGTGGGAGCAATCCGTTAAGGGGACTGGGAGCGAGCGCGCTCCCTCCCATCGCTCCCAGGGAGCGGGCCCGGAAACAGAAAAAGGGCCGTTATGAAAACGGCCCTTCACCTGCGACGTTCGATACGTTCGAACTGTCGGGACGACAGGATTTGAACCTGCGACCCCTTGACCCCCAGTCAAGTGCGCTACCAAGCTGCGCCACGTCCCGGTGCTCGTCTGACCTGGGCTTTCCCCCTGGCCGAACGCGCACGGAAACCATACCGCACTCGGAGCGGTGGTCGCGCACTCCTTTCTTCCGCGGCCACTGCGCGACAGGTCGCTCTTGACCTCAAGTTGACTTGAGGTTGCATGCTCCTGTCATGACAACGACAGCGGCACGTACAACGGCGGGCTCCTACGGCTACACAGACCTTCCGGCCCTCATGGGGCGCATGACCGGCGACGAGAAGCACGGCCCCGCGGCGACCTCCACCCTCGATGTCCTCTGGGTGCTCTACGACCGGGTGCTGCGGGTGACACCCGAGGGCATGCGGGATCCGGAACGTGACCGGTTCCTGCTGTCGAAGGGCCACGGCCCCATGGCGTACTACGCGGTGCTCGCGGCGAAGGGCTTCGTGCCTCAGGAGTGGCTGCCCGGCTTCGGGTCATACGACTCCCCGCTCGGGCACCACCCGGACCGGGTACTCGTCCCTGGCGTGGAGATCGCGAGCGGGTCCCTGGGGCACGGGCTGCCGATCGCCGTCGGGACCGCGCTCGGGCTCCGCGCGCAGGGCCTTACGGGACCGGCCGTCTGGACGCTGATCGGGGACGCCGAGCTGGACGAGGGCAGCAATCACGAGGCCATCGCCTTCGCCGGGCCGGCCGCCCTCGACCGGCTGCACACCGTCGTCGTCGACAATTCTTCGGCCAGCCACGCCCGGCCCGGTGGTATCGCCGCCCGTTTCGAGGCGGCCGGCTGGTCCGCCGCGACCGTCGACGGGCGCGATCACGAGGAACTGTACGAGGCCTTCACCGCGCCGCACCCGGGAAGGCCTCGCGTGGTCGTCGCCCGCGTGGAGCCCAAGAGCGCCTGAGCCGCGCGCCACCCCCTCTCTCTCCTGTTCTCTTTTCTCTTCCCCGGAAGGACACCCGCGCCATGGACACCATGCGTGATCGATTCGCCCCTGTCGTCTCCCGGCTGCTCGACGAGGACCCCCGGGTCGCCGTCGTCCTCGCGGAGATCGGCCGGGACCGCTTCGTGGAGGCGGAGCGCAGGCACCCGGACCGGGTGATCAACGTGGGCATCAGGGAGCAGCTGCTCATCGGAACGGGTGCGGGGCTCGCGCTGACCGGACTGCGGCCCGTCATGCACACCTTCGCGAGCTTCCTGGTGGAGCGCCCCTTCGAGCAGGTGAAGCTCGACCTCGGGCATCAGGACGTGGGCGGGGTCCTGGTGAGCGCCGCCGCCTCCTTCGACTGGCCGTCCGGCGGCTTCACCCACATGGCGCCGGGCGACGTGGCGCTGCTCGACACCCTCGACGGCTGGACCGTGAATGTGCCGGGCCACCCGGACGAGGCCGAGACTCTGCTGCGGCACGCGGTCGGCGCCGGTGACGACCGGGTGTACGTCCGCCTCTCGGTGCAGTCGAACAGGGAGGCACTCGCCGTCGACGGGGAGCGATTCCTGACCGTCCGCGAAGGCCGGGGCGGTGTCGTGGTCGCGGTCGGGCCGATGCTCGACGCGGTCCTCGCCGCGACGGAGGGCCTCGACCTGACCGTGCTCTACGCGACGACAGTGCGGCCCTTCGACGCCGGGGCGCTGCGGCGTGCCGCGGGCGCGGCCGACGTCGCCGATGTGGTGATCGTCGAGCCGTATCTGGCGGGTACGTCGACGGCGGCCGCCAACGACGCGCTCGCCGACCTGCCGCACCGGGTGCTGGGGCTCGGTGTGGGCCGCCGTGAGCTGCGCCGGTACGGACAGATCGAGGAGCATGTGGCCGCGCACGGCCTCGACCCCGCGTCGCTGCGGGAGCGGATCAGCGGCTTCCTCGGCGGGCGGGCTCGCGGCTAGCGGGCGCCTTGCGCGGGCTTCCGCCGGGCACGGTGCTGTCGACCCGTATCAGGCCTCTGATCGCGGGGACGGAGAGCAGGGCCGCCGCCACGAGGACGGTCGTCACGCCACCGGCGAGCAGTACGGGGCGGGTGCCGAAGACTCCGGCGGCGGGTCCCGCGAGGGCCTGGCCGACCGGTGTCATCGCGAGGGAGCCCGCGACGTCGTAGGCGTGGATGCGGTTGAGGACGTCGCGCGGGACCTGGGTCTGGATGCTGGTCGCCCACATGACGCCCCAGAACGACATCCCCGCGCCCGCGACGACCGCGCCCGCCGCCATCCACTCCACGCCGAGCCCGGCGCCCACCGTCGCCGGGAACAGGCTGAACCCGAACAGGGCGACGGCCCCGGCGCGCAGCATCCGGCGGGGGCGCAGCCGCAGGGCGAACACGCCGCCGATGACGGTGCCGAGGCCGAGCGCCGAGTTGACCAGGCCATAGACGCGCGGGCCGTGATCCTGGACGACCTGGGTGGCGATGAGCGGGACGGCCGGGCCCCAGGCGGCGATCATCAGCACGCACCAGATGGCTATGACGCCCCAGAGCCAGGTGCGCGATCTGAACTCCCGCCAGCCCTCGACGAGATCGGCCCGGAACCCGCTGCCGCGAATCGCCTCGGTGCCGGGCCGGGCCGCGGGCAGCCGGAGCAGCAGCAGGCACAGTGCACTGAGCCCGTACGTGCCCGCGTGGGCCGCGAAGACGACGCCCGGCGAGGCGAACGCGACGAGCAGGCCGGCGACGGCCGGGCCGGCGAGCTGCGCCACGGACTCGGCAACGCGTATCGCGCCGTTCGCCGCCTGTACGTCGGCGGCGAGGCGCGGGACGGTGCTGGCGACGCCGGGCTGGAAGAGGGCGGACGCCGCGCCGTTCACCGCGCCGATCACACAGATCTCCCAGAGCACCACATGCCCGGAGAAGAACATGACCGCGGCGAGGGACTGGGCGACGAGGCGCGTGACGTCGGCGCCGATCATCAGCAGTCGCGTGCTGAACCGGTCCGCGAAGACACCGCCGAAGATGACGAGCCCCGCGAAGCACGCCACGGAGGCGGCCATCGCGAGGCCGACGGCGCCCGCGCCGTACCCGTGCTGGAGCAAGCCTGCGGCGAGCGCGACCGGGAGCATGGTGTCCCCCAGCTTGGCCACGGCACGCGCCGAGAAGAACAGTCCGAAGTCCCGCGACCAGATCCCGCCGCGCGGCCGCCTTGATTCACCGCGACCAGGAATCGACCCCCCGGCCGAATCCCCCCGCCGCCTCGGCTGACCAGGACCAGGATTCCACCCCCCAGTCGATTCCCCGGCCGGCTCCCGCTCCTCCCCCGACTCCCGTGGCCCTTCCTTCGACAACCCGCCCATGCCTGCCCGCACCCTCCCCGGGGGCGCGGCTGCCCCAGCGGCCCCGCGTCCCCCACCCCTGCCGGATCATGCCACGCAGCACTGACATCGTCCCGGAAATATCAGTCCGTCGGCTCCGGAGGGCCCAACTCCGGGTGGGCTTCCAGGAGTCGGCCGGGGGCCGCCTGGCGCCAGGAGTCGGTGAGGATGTCGCGCAGCTCGTCGCTGTCGTCGAGCGCGGCGAGCCTCACCCGCACCCACGCGAAGCCTGCCTCGTGGTCCGCGATCCAGAATTTCTTGGGCTCCGCGAGGACAAGTTCGTCGCGCTCCATCTTGGGGCAGCGCACAGCGATGGAGGTCTCCTCCTCGGGCATCGTGGCGAACATCTTCCCCGCGACCCGGAAGGTCGGCATGCTCCAGGCGATCTTCTCCGTCACCTCAGGCAGGGCGAGTGCGATGGAACGTACGTCGTCGGCGTCTTGCATGGAAGAAACCGTAGCCAAGGCCACTGACAGCCGCCGGTCGGAGCGCATACGCGGGGCAGTCGGCCCACTGGTTGGGGCGTGACGGGCGCCGGGCCCCGTCTCTGCGAACAACGCACATCCAACCCACCGATTCAGGCGCCACCGGCACCGGGCCCCGGCGAACGATGACCGGCCGACCACCCGCTCAAGCCCCCGGCACCGGGCCCCCGTCCCCGCGAACGAGCCCCCACCCGCTTCACCGGCTCGACGGCGGCAGCCACCCGCTCCACCGTTTCAACGGCGACCGTGACCCGGGCTCCCGCGAGGTTAACCGCCCCCGGTCCCCGGCGATCACTGCGCCCCGTCCGCATCCCCAGGCCGTTCCGAATCCCCCGCCTCGTTCCGAATCCCCGGCCCGTTCCGACCCATTGACCCCTCTCCGCCCGGAACCTACGCTGAACGACGCCATCGGGAAAGCGCTTTCTAAGCTTCGGCTTCCAGGCGCTCCGGCATTCCCGCAGCACTCACCGCACGCCCGAGTCGGCCCACCGGCCAACAGCCCAGGGAGCGCCATGAGTTCTACGAGTTCCGCCACACCCGCACCGTCCGGGAGACACGGTCCTCCCGCGCCCAGCACCTCCGCCGCCCGAATCCCGCACGGTCCGCGGCGCCCGCGCAGGTGCTCGCCCTGGACCGTGCTCCTCGCGCTGATCGCCCTCGTCGTCGGCCTCGGTCTGGCGGCCCCGCCGCGCGCCGAGGCCGCCGCCTCGTATCGCGTACTCGTCTTCTCCAAGGTCACGAACTACGCGCACGACTCGATCCCGGCGGGCATCGACGCGATCAAGAAGCTCGGCAGTGAGAACGGCTTCGACGTCGAGGCGACCGACGACGCCGCCGCGTTCACCGACGAGAACCTCGCCCGCTTCAAGGCGATCGTCTTCAACAACACCAACTCGACGCCGGAGAAGGGCGACCTGCTCGACGCCGCCCAGCGCGCGGCCCTCCAGAAGTACGTCCGCGGGGGCGGCGGCTGGGTCGGGCTGCACGCCGCGTCCGCCAGCGAGCGGGACTGGGGCTGGTACGAGGGGCTCGTCGGGGCCATCTTCGACCAGCATCCCGCCGTACAGACGGGCCGGATCAAGGTCCTCGACCACGCGCACCCGTCCACGAAGGGGCTTCCGGAGCTCTGGGAGCGCACGGAGGAGTGGTACAACTGGCGCACCAATCCCACCGGGAAGGTGCACACGCTCGCGCAGATCAAGGTGCGTGACGGGGTCACCGGCCTCGACGAGGGCGTCGACCACCCGTGGTCGTGGTGCCAGAACTACGACGGCGGCCGCTCCTGGTTCACCGCGGGCGGACACGACAAGTCGGCTTTCCAGGAAGCCGGTTTCCTCCAGCACGTCCTCGGCGGCATCCAGTGGGCAGCCGGTGACAAGCCGGGTGACTGCTCGGCGACCAGGACCGGCAGCTTCCAGCGGACCCCGCTCGCGACGGCCGATCTCGCCGACCCCTTCGAGCTGGCCGTCGCCCCGGACCGGCGCGTGTTCTTCATCCAGCGGACCGGCAAGCTGAAGATCATCGACCAGGAGTCGCTGAAGGTCACCACGGCGCTGGACCTCGCCTACACGCCCGAGATGACGAGTCAGTCGGACGGTCTGCTGGGGCTCGCGCTCGATCCGAAGTTCCGGGACAACCACTGGCTCTATCTGCTGAACTCCGACAAGACCGAGAAACGGATCAATCTCTCGCGGTTCACGGAGTCGGGCGGCAAGGTCGACCCCGCGTCGGAGAAGCGCCTGCTCACCCTGCCGACCTGGCGGGGCGAGGGGCGCGCCAACTCCCATATGGCGGGCTCCATCGCCTTCGACAACAAGGGTGACCTCTACATCGCGACGGGCGACAACACCGACCCCTTCGCCTCGGACGGGTTCAACCCGATCGACGAGCGCGAGGGCCGACGCGCCTGGGACGCGCAGGGCACCGCGGGCAACACGAACGACCTGCGCGGCAAGGTGCTGCGGATCACTCCGAAGGCCGACGGTACGTACGGCGTCCCCGAGGGGAACCTGTTCGCGCCCGGCACCGACAAGACGCGCCCGGAGATCTACGCGATGGGCCTGCGCAACCCGTTCCGGATCACGACCGATCCGGTCAGCGGCGCGCTGCTGGTGGGTGACTACGGTCCCGACGCGCGCAACGCGGTGGCCGGCCGCGGTCCCGAAGGCACTGTCGAGTTCAACCGCATCACCAAGGCGGGGAACTACGGCTGGCCGTACTGCATCGGCGACAACACCCCGTTCAACGACTACGACTTCGAGTCGAAGAAGTCCGGGGCGAAGTTCGACTGCGGTCACCTCGTGAACGACTCTCCGAACAACACCGGCCTGCGTGACCTGCCGCCCGCGCACGCGGCGTCGGTCTGGTACGCGTACTCCGCGTCGGAGCAGTTCCCGGAGCTCGGTACCGGCGGCGGTGGCCCGATGAGCGGTCCCGTGTACGCATACGACCCGGCCAATCCGAACAAGACCAAGTTCCCTGAGTACTTCGACGGGAAGTGGTTCAACTTCGAGCTCACGCGGCAGTGGTTCAAGACCTTCTCGATCCAGGAGAAGGACCAGACGTTCACGGATCCGCGGTTCGCGCCTGCCAAGGCCGGCGATCTGCAGTCCATCAACTCCGTGTTCGGCGACATGAAGTGGAACCAGCCCTTCGACGCGGACTTCGGTCCCGACGGGGCGCTGTACGTCATCGACTTCGGGCTGGGCAGCGGTACGGGCCGGGGCGGCAGCAACGAGGGCTCCGGCATCTACCGGATCGACTATGTCGCCGACAGCCGGCTACCGGACGCACGGGTCGCGGCGGCGCCGGACAGCGGCTCGGCTCCGCTCGCCGTCACGTTCTCCAGCGAGGGCTCGGGCCTGCCGGACGGCAAACCGGTCACGTACGCCTGGGACTTCGACGGGGACGGCACCACCGACTCGACCGACGCGAACCCGAAGCACACGTACACGAAGAACGGCGTGTTCACGGCGCGGCTGACGGTGACCGGCCCGACGGGGCTCACCGGACTCGCCGTTCAGGACATCACCGTGGGGAACACGCGGCCAGAGGTGACGATCCAACAGCCGCCGGACGGCGGGACGTTCAGCTTCGGCGACACGATCCCGTTCAAGATCAAGGTGACGGACCGGGAGGACGGGCGTGCGATCGACTGTTCGCGCGTCGTCGTCCAGTCGCAGCTCGGCCACGACTCCCACCTGCATCCGCTGGACAACTACACGGGGTGCGCCGGGGAGATCGTGACGGACGCGGGGGACAGCCACGGTCCCGGCCAGAATCTCTACTACGGCATCAGCGCCCAGTACGAGGACAAGGGCGGGTCGGGCGGTGTGCCCGCGCTGACGGGGTCGGCGTCCCTCTCGCTGCGTACGTCGTTCCGTGAGGCCGAGCACTACACGAAGACGGGCGGCGCGCACGACGGCGTCGTGGTCGCGAGCCGCGCGGACGCGTCGGGCGGCAAGCGGCTCACCGAGATCGAGAACGGGGACTGGATCTCCTTCGACCCCGTGCATCTGAAGGGCGTCGACTCGGTGACCTTGGGCGCCGCGTCGGGCGGCATCGGCGGCGACGTCGAGTTCCGCGCGGGCTCCCCGACAGGCGAGCTGCTCGGCAAGGTGTCCGTACCGAACACGGGAGGCTGGGGCAACGTGGTCTCCCCCACCACCCAACTCGCCGATTACGACGGCACGTTCCCGCTGTACGCCGTCTTCACCAACCCGCAGTGGAGCGCCGACAAGCCCGACCTGTTCGCCGTCGACTGGCTGCACTTCAACGGGCCCGGGGTGGAGAAGCACGCCGGTGCCAAGGTGACGGTGACCGCGACACCGCAGAGCGGAGCCCCGCCGCTCACCGTCGCGCTCAAGGGCACGGTGAAGCTCCCGGAGGGCCGTACCGCGGCCTCGTACCACTGGGACTTCGGGGACAACGTCAAGCCGGACGGTACGGAGGGTGCCGACGCCCAGCACGCGTACGCGCGCGCGGGTGCGTACACGGCGCATCTGACCGTCACCGACGACAAGGGCGACACGACCACCGGCTCGGTCCGGATCACGGTGAAGTGAGAGGTGAGGAGTGGCATGAGAAGCAGTAGAAGGGCCTTTCTCGGTACGACGTTGGGGCTCGCGGCGGCGGTCGGTACGGCGCTGCCCGCGTCGGCCGGGCAGCGGCGGCGCATCCCGCGCGGCGGCATCGGCATGCACCTCTACACGATGCGTGACGTCCTCGCGAAGGACTTCGCCGGCACCGTGGAACAGCTCGCGGAGATCGGGTACGCGACAGTCGGTGTGAGCGGGCGGCACGGGTACGGGGCGGCGGACATCCGGCGGATGCTCGACACCGCCGGCCTGCGCGCGGTCCTGGAGCATGTCGCGTATACGACGCTGACCGGCAGCGGCCTGCCGCGGGCGCTGGAGGATCTGCACACCCTGGGCGCCAAGTGGCCGGTGGTGCCCAGTCTGCCCGGTTCGATGCACAGCCCGGCCGGATACCGGGAAGCGGCAAGGGAGTTCAACCGGATCGGGGCCGCGTCACGCGAGGCGGGTCTCGGCCCGGTCCTGTTCCACAACCACGACGGCGACCACGACGTGGTGGGCGGGGAGAACCTGTACGACATCCTCGTCCGAGAGACCGATCCGCATCTGGTCGCCTTCGAGCTGGACGTGTACTGGGCGACGAAGGGCGGCGCCCATCCCGCCGCGTACTTCGTGCGGTACCCACACCGCTTCCCCGCCCTGCACGTGAAGGACATGGCGCCCGACGGGAGCTTCGCCGACGTGGGGTCGGGGACGCTGGACTTCGCCGCCATGTTCCAGGACGCGGACACGGGTGGTGTCCGGCAGTGGCTGGTGGAGCACGACATCCCGAAGGACCCGTTCGCGACGGCCCGTAACAGCTACGAGTATCTGGCGGCGCTGCGGTACTGACGCGGTACGTGGGTGGGACCCCGTACCCCGAGCGTCGTCTCGGGGTACGGGGTCCCTGTCATGGGCGCGGGCGGTCAGTCGTGCGCCGAGACCGCCCCCAGGAGCTCGCGGATCCGGCCCGTCGCCGTGCGGAACTCGGGGGTCGCGAGCGTCCGTGCGTAGTCCCGCTCGGCCGGCAGGCCGACGTCGATGATCTCGGTGACGGTGCCGGGGCGCGGGCTCATGACGACGACGCGGTCCGCGAGGTAGACGGCCTCCGGGATGGAGTGGGTCACCAGGAGCACGGTCGTACGCGTCTGGCGCCAGATGCGGTTCATCTCGACGTTCATCTGCTCGCGCGTGAGCGCGTCGAGCGCGCCGAACGGCTCGTCCATGAGGAGGACGGGCGGCTCGTGCAGCAGGGCCCGGCACAGGGCGACCCGCTGCTGCATCCCGCCCGACAGCTCGTGCGGATACGCGTCCTCGAAGCCGGTGAGCCCCGTCATCCGGATCAGTTCGTCGGCACGCGCGCGTGCCAGTTCGGTGGGCATGCCGCGCATCTCCGCCTGGAGGAGGATGTTGCGGCGCGCCGAGCGCCACTCCAGGAGGGCCGCGCGCTGGAACACGTACCCGATGTCCTTGCGCGGGCCGCGCACCAGCTCGTCGTGCAGACGGACTTCGCCCGACGACGGTGTGAGGAGGCCCGCGACGAGCTTGAGGAGTGTGGACTTGCCGCAGCCGGACGGTCCGACGATGGCGACGAACTCGCCGGCCGCGACGTCGAGCGAGACGCCGGTGAGGGCGGTGACGTCCTTCTTCTTCGTACGGAAGCGGACGTCGACGTCCGCGGCGCGCACGGCGGCCCCGACGTGTCCGCTCACTCCGTCGGCCTTCTTCAGTGTGGCGTCCTTCGGCATGGTGCAGCTCTCCTTGTGGGCTGTACGGGACGGGTGTTCAGCCCTTGATCCCGTTGGCCGAATCCCAGTAGTCCGCCACCGGCTTCGGGCTCTTGACCATGCCCGCCTGGGCGAAGACGTCGATGGTCTGCTGCCAGTCGGCCTCGGTGTTGGCGCCGGGTGCCTTGCCCTGCGTCGCGTCCGTGTGCAGGAGGGTCAGGGTCGTCTTGAACTGCTCGGACAGCACGGTCTCCGGCGGGAGTTGCTCGGATGCGCCCTTCATCGATGCGACGGCGGGCTCGGGGCTCTTCTCCGCGGCGGCCCAGGACTCGCTGACGGCCTCGACCATGCGCTTGGCCAGGTCACCCTTGCCCTGAAGGGTCTTGGGGCCGGCGATGAGCCCGTTCGAGTAGAAGTTCAGGCCGTGCTCGGAGAAGCGGAGGTACGAGACGTCCTTCTTGGCCTTGTCCTGCATGGTGGGGCCCTGGTCGCTCGCGTAGCCGAGGAGGGCGTCGGTCTTGCCCGAGATGACGGCGGCGATCTTGCCGGCGGGGTCGGTGTTCTGGACCTTGACGTCCGACTCGGCCAGGCCGTTCTTCTTGAGGAAGATGGGGAACGTCTTGGAGAGCGCGTCGCCCGCCGTCCCCGCGATGGTCTTGCCCTTGAGGTCCGCCGGGGACTTGATGTTCTGGCTCGCGAAGGACTGTACGGAGGCGGGCGTCGTCTGGAGGAACACGCCGAGGCTCTTCACGTTGACACCCTGGTCGACGCCCGCGAGCACGGCGGGGGTGTCGGCCCAGCCGAAGTCGGTCTGGCCCGCGCCGGTGGCCTGCACGGTCTTCTGCGAGCCCTGGCCCGCGCGGATCTCCAGGTCGATGCCGTGCTTCTCGAAGATCTTCTGCTTCTTGCCGTAGTAGAAGGGCGCGTGCTCGCCGTACGGGTACCAGTTGAGCGTCAGCGTGACCTTGTCGAGCTTCTTGCCGGAGTCGTTGGTCGACGTGGCGTCGGAGTCGCCGCCGCAGGCCGTCACCGTGAGGGCGACGAGTGTCAGGGGGACGAGTCCGGTCAGGAGTCTGCGCGCGTGCATGGAGCGGCCCTTCTCGCGACGGTCGGTGAGTGGTCCGGGGAGGTTCCCGGGGTGCCGGTGTTCAGTACGCCGTGGTCGCCGCGACGTCGCGGCGGCTCGCGTGCCACGGCAGGAGCAGCTTCTCGGCGATCTCGACGAGGACGAACAGCACGACACCGATCAAGGACATGACGAGCAGTCCCGCGAAGAGCATCGGGGTGTCGAGGTTGCCGTTGGCCTGGAGGATGACGTAGCCCAACCCCTCGTTGGCGCCCACGAATTCACCGACGACGGCGCCGGTGACGGCGAGCGTGACGGCCACCTTGAGGCCGGAGAACAGGTGCGGCAGGGAGGCCGGGAAGCGGATCTTGCGGAAGGTCTGCCAGGGGCTCGCGCCCATCGTCGCGGAGAGCTGGAGCATCTCCGGGTCGACGGCCTTGAGTCCGGTCACCATCGAGATGACGACCGGGAAGAACGCGATGAGTACGGCGATGAGGATCTTCGGCGCGATGCCGAAGCCGAGCCAGACCACGAACAGCGGCGCGATCGCGATCTTCGGGACGACCTGGGCGAAGAGCAGGATCGGATAGAGCGTCTTCTCGACGGTCGACGAGTAGACCATGATCACGGCGGAGAAGATGCCGACGCCCACGGCTATGACGAAGCCGAGCAGCGTCTCGTACGTGGTCACCCAGGTGTGCTGCCAGAGGTAGTCCGGCTTGTCGAGGATGACGTCGAGGGTCCGGCCGGGCGACGGCACCAGATACGGCTCGACCAGCTCCGCCGCGGCGATCACCCACCAGGCGACGAAGCAGACGACGAGCAGCGCGACCGGGCGCCAGCTCCGCTCGGCCACGTCCGCGGCACGCCGGCCGAGACCGGGCGCCTGCCGGTCGGCAACTCCCGCTGTTTCGGCGGGAGTTGCAGGCAGTGTGCTCTGACTCACGATGAACTCCTACGGAATCGGGAGGCAGTTGAGGGGAGCCGGGACAACGAGGTAACAGAACAACAGGTGGGACGGTAACGAAGAGGAGAAATCGCTTTCAGAAAGCGCTTTCTGGTACGATGTCAGCCACGCTAATGACTCGTGGAGCACAGGGTCAATAGGCCGTTCCGAAGTTTCCTGCGACCGGTGCCGCGACCGGAATCCGAGGGGGCAGAGTGAGCGAACCGCACGGGCACCCGCGAGAACAGCACGTGACTCTCGACGCGGTGGCCCGCACGGCGGGGGTCTCCCCCGCGACGGCGTCCCGCGCCCTGAACGGAACCACCCGCGTCCGCGACGACCTGTTACGCCGGGTCCGCGCCGCGGCCGACGAACTCGGCTACATCCCGAACGCCCACGCGCAGGCCCTCGCCAGCGCCTCCAACAACACGGTCGGCGTCATCTGCCACGACGTGGGCGACCCGTACTTCGCCGCGATCGCCAGCGGCATCATGGCGCGGGCCGCCGAGCGCGGGCTCCTTGTGATGCTGTCCAGCACGTTCCGCGCGCCCGAGCGCGAGATCGCGTACATCTCCATGCTGCGGGCGCAGCGGGCCCGCGCGATTCTGCTCATCGGCTCCGGCTTCCAGGATCCCGCGTGGGAGCGTTCGCTGGAGTCCGAGATCGCTCCCTATCTGCGCGGCGGGGGCCGGGTCGCGGTCGTGAGCCGGCACCGCAGTCTGCGCGTCGACACCGTGCTGCCGGAGAACCGGGCGGGGGCGACGGCGCTCGCCCGCGCGCTGCTCGGCCTCGGGCACCGGGAGTTCGGGGTGCTGGCCGGGCCCGTGCGGCTGACGACCGTCGCGGACCGGCTGGCCGGATTCCGGCAGGGTCTCGCCGAGGCGGGGGTACGCCTTGCGGACGAGTGCGTGGTCGAGGGCGCCTTCACGCGCGACGGCGGATACGCGGCGGCGAGCGAACTGCTGCGCCGGGGCCCGCGGCCCACGTGCGTCTTCGCCGTCACGGATGTGATGGCCGTGGGGGCGCTCGCCGCGTTCCGCGAACACGGTCTGCGTGTCCCCGGGGACATCTCGCTTGCAGGCTTCGACGACATCCCACTGGTCCGCGAACTGACCCCGCCCCTCACGACGGTGGCCCTCCCCCTGACGGGCATGGGCCGCGCCGCCCTCGACCTCGCGCTGCGCGAACCGAGGGGGCCGCGCTCGCGGGTGGAGCGGATCGTGGGTGAGGTGCGGATACGGGCGAGCACGGGGTCCCGGGACGACCCGAAGGCCGCCGGCCCGGCTATTCGGCCGCTTCCCCCAGCGCTTCCAGGACCGGCCTGATCAGGGGGTGCTCCTCCGCTCCGCAGCGGACCGCCGCGAAGACCCTGCGGGTCGGCGCCACCCCGTCGACCGGGCGGACGACCGCGTCGGACAGGTCCATGCCGCGCAGTGCCGAGCGCGGGACCAGGGCGACGCCCGCGCCCGCCGAGGCGAGGGCGACGACGGCGCGGAAGTCGTCCGAGGAGTGTTCGACGCGCGGCTGGAAACCGGCGTGCTCACAGGCCAGGACCACCACGTCGTGGCACGGGTTGCCGGGGAACGGGCCGATCCAGGTGTCCTTGGCCAGCTCGGCGAGCGGCACCCGGTCGGACGCCGCGAGCCGGTGCGCGGCGGGAAGCACGGCGTCGAACGGCTCCGCGTACAGCGGTACGCGCGTGAGGCGGGCGTCGTCCGCGCCCGGTGCGCCCCGGTACTCGACGGCGACCGCCACGTCGACCTGCCGGTCGAGCACCATCGGCAGGCTCGCGTCGCCCTCGGCGTCCTGGACGCGGATCCGGATGCCGGGCGCCGTCCGGGCGAGGCGGGCCAGGGCCGGGCCGACGACCAGGCCGATCCCGGTGGCGAACGCGGCGACGGTGACCGTGCCGGCCGACCCCGAGCTGTACGCGGCGAGCTCGGCCTCCGCCCGCTCCAGCTGGGCGAGGACCGCGTTCGTGTGCGTGAGCAGGATCTCGCCCGCCGGGGTGAGCCGGACGCCTCTCGCGCCCCGCTCGACGAGCCGGTGGCCGGTCTCCTGCTCCAGGGCGGTCAGCTGCTGGGAGACCGCCGACGGGGTCAGATAGAGCGCGGCGGCAGCCGCCGTCACGGTGCGGTGGTCGGCCACCGCACGGAGGATGTGCAGCCGCCGCGCTTCGATCATGCGACCGATTCTCCCAAATGTGCCGCCGATGTCCGAACCAGGGGCCGGTGGCCCCAGGTCAGCTCGCGGCCCCGGCGGACTCCGCGTCGAGCTCCGCGCGCGCCGCTACGAAGGCGTCCACGGCCCGGTTCACGTCCTCGGTGGAGTGCGCCGCGGAGAGCTGGACGCGGATCCGGGCCTTGCCCTGCGGGACGACGGGGTACGAGAAGCCGATCACGTACACGCCACGCTCCAGGAGCAGCTCCGCCATGCGGCCCGCGACGGACGCGTCGCCGATCATGACGGGCGCGATGGCGTGGTCGCCGGGCAGGATGTCGAAGCCTTCCTGGCCCATGCGGGTGCGGAAGAGCGCGGTGTTCGCGGCGAGCCGCTCACGCAGCTCGCCCGCCGACTCCAGAAGGTCGAGGACCTTGAGGGAGGCGGCCGCGATCACCGGGGCGAGGCTGTTGGAGAAGAGGTACGGGCGCGAGCGCTGGCGCAGCAGCGCGACGATCTCGGCGCGGGCGGCGACGTAGCCGCCGGAGGCGCCGCCGAGCGCCTTGCCGAGGGTGCCGGTGATGATGTCGACGCGGTCCATGACGCCGTGCAGTTCGGGGGTGCCGCGGCCGCCGGGGCCGACGAAGCCGACGGCGTGCGAGTCGTCGACCATGACCATGGCGTCGTAGCGCTCGGCGAGGTCGCAGATCTCGTCGAGGGGGGCGACGTAGCCGTCCATCGAGAAGACGCCGTCGGTGACGATCAGCTTGCGGCGGGCGTCACCCGCGGCCTTGAGCTGGGTCTCCAGGTCAGCCATGTCGCGGTTGGCGTAGCGGAAGCGCTTCGCCTTCGACAGGCGGATGCCGTCGATGATCGAGGCGTGGTTCAGGGCGTCGGAGATGACGGCGTCCTCCTCGCCGAGGAGCGTCTCGAACACACCGCCGTTGGCGTCGAAGCAGGAGGAGTAGAGGATCGTGTCCTCCTGGCCGAGGAACGCGGACAGGCGCGCCTCGAGCTCCTTGTGGACCTCCTGGGTGCCGCAGATGAAGCGGACGGAGGCCATGCCGTAGCCCCAGCGGTCGAGCGCCTCGTGGCCGGCGGCGATGACCTCGGGGTGGTCGGCGAGGCCGAGGTAGTTGTTCGCGCAGAAGTTGAGGACCTCGCCGGGACGGCCGCCCGCGGTGACGGCGACCGTCGCGGACTGCGGGGTGCCGATGACGCGCTCGGGCTTGTGCAGGCCCGCGGCGGCGATCTCGTCGAGGGTGGCCTGCAGATCGTCGCGTACGGAGTCGAACATGGTGACTTCCTTTAAAGAAGAGGTCGGTCAGGAGGTCGGGGCTTGGCGGGCTGTGCTCAGACGGTCCAGTCGAGGATGACCTTGCCGCCGCGGCCGCTGGCCGCGTCGTCGAAGGCCGCCTCGAAGTCGCGGTGGCTGTAGCGGCCGGTGATCACGGGGGCGAGGTCGAGGCCGCCCTCCAGGAGGACCGACATCGCGTACCAGGTCTCGAACATCTCGCGGCCGTAGATGCCCTTGATCGTGATCATCGAGGTGACGATCCTGGACCAGTCGACGGCGAACTCTTCTGCGGGCAGGCCGAGCATGGCGATCTTGCCGCCGTGGGTCATGTTGGCGAGCATGTCGCGCATGGCGACGGGGTTGCCCGACATCTCCAGGCCGACGTCGAAGCCCTCGCGCAGGCCGAGGGAGCGCTGGCCCTCGGCGATGCTCGACTCGGCGACGTTCAGGGCGAGGCTGACGCCGATCTTGCGGGCCAGGTCGAGCCGCTCCTCGCTGACGTCGGTGACGACGACGTTGCGGGCGCCGGCGTGCCGGGCGACGGCGGCGGCCATCAGGCCGATGGGCCCGGCGCCGGTGATCAGGACGTCCTCGCCGACCAGCGGGAAGGACAGGGCGGTGTGCACGGCGTTGCCGAACGGGTCGAAGATCGCGGCCACGTCGAGGTCGACCGGCACGCGGTGGACCCACACGTTGGAGGCGGGCAGGGCGACGTACTCGGCGAACGCGCCGTCGCGTCCGACGCCGAGGCCGACCGTGGAGCGGCACAGGTGGCGCCGCCCGGCGAGGCAGTTGCGGCACTTGCCGCAGACGAGGTGGCCCTCGCCGCTGACGCGGTCGCCGACGGAGATGTCGGCGACGTCACGGCCGGTCTCGACGACCTCGCCGACGAACTCGTGGCCGACGATCAGCGGCGCGCTGATCGCCTGCTGCGCCCAGCCGTCCCAGTTGCGGATGTGGAGGTCGGTGCCGCAGATCCCGGTTCTGAGGACCTTGATCAGCACATCTCCGTGGCCGATGCCCGGCTCGGGCACGTCCGTCAGCCACAGTCCCGGCTCGGACTTCTCCTTGACCAGCGCCTTCAACGCACGGCTCCCGTCGTCGCACCCCGCGTCCCGGCATGCCGGGACCGGCCGCCGTGCGAGGGGAAGAGTGAAATGACAGCACGGGCGGGCGCCTTGGTGCGGCTGCGGCGCGCCCTGCTGCCGACGGGAGCAAATCTGCCGTACGGCGGCGCTCTTGGTCCATCGAGGATTTCTTAAGCGCCGCCGCAGGTTTCCTTCAGGCCTCCGCTCGTGGGGGCTACGGGTGGACCAGTACGTGGGCGAGTGCCACGCGTCCCGTTCCCGTGAGCTTGATCCGTACGTAGCGGGCCTCGGTGCCCTTGCCGGTGTCCAGGACGGTGGGCCGCAGGGCCTTGCCCGGGACGTGGAGGGTGGTGGCGTCGGCGAAGTCCGCGGTGCGGGCCAGCTGGACGTCGAAGCCGGTCGTGGTCATCGACGTGTTGTTCCAGACCTCGACCTGCGCGACGTCCTGTACGGAGCCGAGGTCGACCTGCCACCAGGCGCCCGGCTCGGACAGGGTGCGGGTGTCGGTGGAGGTGTCGCCGTCGGTCGCGGCGGCCGCGGTGGCGGTCCCGTCCGTGGAGGACTGCGAGGCGGTGCCGGTGCGGGCGAGGTCGGGGCGCAGCTGTTCGACGCGGCCGTGGCCCTGCGCGCCCGCCGCGGCGGCGACCTTCAGCGCGTCGGCGGGGAGCCGGTCGAGCTTGGTGTGGTTGTCGGTCATGGCGGAGCCGGTGCCGGCGAGTGCGGGTGCGTCGGTGTCGGTCCAGTTGCCGGTGGCGTGGTTGTCGATGCCGTAGTCGGCCCAGTTGGAGACCCACTTGTAGCCGAGGCGGGTGAGGACGTTGCCCTCGACGCGGATGTGGCTGGACTGTTCGTCGAGGTAGATGCCGTTGCCGTCGCGCTCGGTGTTGCCGAAGGCGCTGCGGTTGATGTAGTTGCCGGAGATGACGGTGCCGGGCTGGGCGCCCTGCGTGTAGACGGCGCCGCCGTCGTGCTGGTCGTGCTCGACGCGCATGACGTTCGTGATCCGGTTGTTCGTGATCCGGTTGTCGCGCAGGACGGACTTCCGCGCCTCGGGCTGGTTCCAGCCCCAGCCGACGGAGATGCCCGAGTAGGGCAGGTCGTCGAGGGTGTTGTGGTCGATGACGGTGGCGGCCTCGTAGCCGGCCCAGATGCCGACGGCGTCGGTGAACTCCACTCCGGTGCGACGGATGGTGTTGTACGCCACCGTGTTTCGCGCACCCACGAGTTCAGGCGCCGGCATGGGTTCCGTGTCCCCTATGTAGGCGGCTCCGGAGGACAGGTCGGTGAAGCGGGACCGGATGAGCTTCGAGTCCTGCGTACCGGCTTCGAACACCACTCCGGCGCCGCCGAGCCGGCTGAACTCCACCTGGTTCACGGTCACATTCCTGCCGCCGCGCACGGTGAGGGCGGCGGAGGGCTTGGTGTAGTAGCGGCCCGCGTGGTCGACGGGTCCGGTGGCGCCGGTGAGCACGAGTCCCGCCTGCATACCGGCGTAGCCCTCGTCGGTGGAGGGCTGGTGCCAGGCCGCGTACTGGAGCGCGAGGCCTTCGACGCGTACGTCGTGGGTGCCGTCGAGGACGAGGAGCCGCTCGGCGGCCGGGGTGACGGCCTTGGCGCGGCGCATGTCCTCGCCCTTGCGCGGCAGGTAGGTGAGGGTGCGGGCGTCCGAGTTCCAGACGAACTCGCCCGGCTGGTCCAGGAGTTCGGGGGCGTTCTCGAAGTAGGCGACCTTCGCGTAGCGCGACGAGTCGACCGTGGTGGAGTCCCAGGCCGGGCCCGTGCGGTCGGTGCCGGATGCGGAGTTGGTCCAGCAGGGCTGGGCGAACGTCATGACGTCGCCGGTGACCGAGTCGATGCGGCAGTGATAGTTGCGCCAGCGGACGCTGATGACGGCCTCGGCGTCGGTGGGGCGGGCCCAGGCAGCGATGCCGGTGGCCTTCGCGCCGGTCATGCCGGTCTTGGTGGCGTCGCACACGGAGGCGGCGCACGAGGCGCCGCGTGCGCGCACGGCCCGTACCCCGTCGACGAAGAGCTGGCGGGGCGTGACGCCGTCGGGGACGTGCGTGGTCCAGGTCCCGTCGGTGTTGCTGTCCCAGCCCTTCAGGGTCCTGCCGCCGGAGAGGACGGGGTGTGCGCCTCGCGCGGCGGTCCAGGTGACGGTGTGCCCGTCGCGCCCGGAGTCGGCCGCGCCGAGCTCCAGAGGTCTGCTCAACGCGTAGGTACCGTCGGCGAGTTCGACGCGTACGTCGCGTCCCTCGACGGTGCGGGCGATGTCGCGGGCGCCGTCCAGGGAACAGGGGCGTCCTTGCGTACAGGCGGTGCCGGAGCCGTCGGGGGCGGCGTGCAGGACGCGGGCGGACGGCTCGGCGTGCGCGGCGGGGGCGGTGGACAGCAGGGCGGCGGTCGCGGCGAACGCGACCGCGATGCGGGTGCCGTTCATGGTCGGCGTCAGCTCCAGTCGGGGTGGCCGGGCATGGGCGGGTTGTCCTTGCTGAACAGCCAGTCCTCCAGGAAGGGCCGCAGCGACGGGTCGTGCGTGACCCGTACCGCGTTGTCGATGAAGTCCTGGGAGTCGGCGTTGGCGTGCCGGTGCTTCGTGAGCCAGGACTTCATGATCGCGTCGTACTCGTCCTGGCCCACCTGCTGGTTGAGGGCGTACAGCACGACGGCGGCCCCGTCGTAGATGTTGAACCCGCCCAGCGCGGTGGGCAGTCCGGGCGGCCCGTCGGTCTTGCGTACGGCGTCGAGCTTCCCGTACGCCGTCTTCATCTTGTCCTCCATGGAGGCGGTGCCCTGCTGGTCGGCCCAGAGAGCCGCGTAGTACACGGCGGGCCCCTCGTTCAGCCAGGCGCTCTGCCAGGTGGTGGGCGTGACGGAGTCGCCGAACCACTGGTGCGTCATCTCGTGGACCATGACGTTCGTGTACGTCGTCGACGTGGACGCGTTCTTGAACCAGCCCGGCCCGAACAGTGACAGGGTTTGGTTTTCCAACGCGTCGCTGTAGCCGTCGCGGACGATCTGCATGCCATAGGTGTCGAACGGGAAGCGCACGCCGAGGGTCTTCTCCAGCCACGCGATCTGACCGCCGGTCTGTTCGACGATCGGCCGGTACGTGGCGATCTGGTCGTCGGGGACGTAGTGGCGCAGCTTCACACCGTGCGGGCCCTCACCGGTCAGGAGGGTCTGCTTCTCCACGGAGATGCCGAGGAGTTCGGACGCCATGGGGGTGTTGAGGCGGAAGTCGGAGGTGGTCTTCCCCTCCCCCGCCGGGCGGGTGCCGGTCGCGGTGCCGTTGGCGCCGGGCGTCCAGCCGTCGGGGGCCGTGAGGTGAAACGTCCAGGTCGCCTTGTCCCTCGTGGTGTCGTTGACGGGGGTGAAGGTGTCGGCGCGGGACGACTGCGCGGCGGAGACGAATCCGCCGTCGCTCATGTAACGCCAGCCGGGGGCTCCGATCGGCTTGGTCTTGCCGTTGCCGTGGTAGGTGACGGCGACCTCGAAGGGCGTGTTGTCGTGCAGGCCGCCGGCCGGGGTGACCGTCAGTTCCTGGCCGCTCTTGCCGGGCGAGACGGCGAAGGCCGCGTCCTCGCCGTTCACCGACACCTTCTCGATGGCGAGCGAGTCGATGTCGAGGTTGAAGGAGGACAGGTCCTGGGTGGCCTTCGCGCTGATCTTCATGGTGCCGGTGAAGTCGTACGTCACGGGCGTGAAGTCGAAGGACAGGTCGTAGTGGCGTACGTCGTAGCCGCCGTTGCCGAGCGTCGGGAAGAGCGGGTCACCGACGCCGTCCGCGCCGGGCTTCGGGTCGAACGGGTCGGCCTGCGCGGGCGCGGCCAGGGCGACGACCGTCAGGGCGGCGGCGGTGGCGATGGCGGCGCGTACGGTACGGGTCACTTGCCGGTTCCCTTCTGGGCGGCTTCCTCGAATTCGGAACGGCACTGCTCCCCGCCCTTGGCGAGGTAGTCCTTGACCAGGGCGTCGTAGTCCTTCATGGACTTGCGGCCGGAGATGATGTCCTTGAGCCCGTCCCCCTTGAGGGTGCCGAGGCTGCCGTAGCCCTTCGAGTCCCAGGTCGGGGACGTGTAGTCCAGGAATTCGGACTTCACAAGCTTCGGAACGAGCTGGGTGTACGCCTCGTGCGCGTGCGTCACCGCGTCCTTCGACGTCGGCGAGAAGAGGGCCGGGATGCCGGAGGCGAGCTTGCCCCAGGGGACGCCGATGTCCTGGCTTCCGGCAGGAGTGAGCACCGGAATGCCCTTGGCGTCGCGCTTGAAGTCGGTGCCCTCCACCCCGAAGTTGATCAGGGTGTACTCCTCGGTACCGAAGGGCGCCGCGATGAAGTCGAGGAGTCGCAGGATCTGCTCGACGCGCGCCTTAGGGGCCTTCTTCACGAAGGACTCGCTGAGGGTCGCGTTGTCGGTCCAGGTGACCGCCTTCGACCCGACCGGCACGAAGGGCCGCACGTCGTAGCTCTTGTCGATGGCGGCCATCGCGTCGACGTAACCGCTGGAGGGCTGAAGGTAGGCGGGCATGCCGTCGTAGACGTACGCGCCCTTGCCGTTCTTGAAGAGGTCCGTGTACTGGGCCTTCTGCGCGCCGGTCATGGCGAGGGTGCCGGGGTAGTAGCAGCCCGCCTTGTAGAGCTTGGCCGCCATCTCCACGGCGGAGCGGTACTCATCGGTCTCGAGGTCGGCGGTGAACTTGCCGGTCTTCTCGTCCATGGACCAGAAGTAGGGCGCGCCTGCCGACATGGCGAGCATGCTGGTGGCGCCCGCGATGATCGCGTACTGCTTCTTCTTCGGCTGCGTCAGCTCCTTGCAGACCTCGAAGAAGCGGTCCAGGTCCGTGATCTGGTCGAGGCTGTCGACCCCGACCGTCTTGAACAGGTCGTGCCGGTAGAAGCCGGCGCCCGAGGTGCCGTAACGGGTGACCGGGACGCCGTAGAGCTTGTCTCCGTAGAGGGCCTGCTGCCACGCGCTCGCCGGGATCGCCGCGAGGTTCGGGTACGCCTTGACCTTGTCGCCGGAGAGGAACGGCGTGAGGTCGGCGCACTCGGCGGCGAGGAAGGCCGCCTTGTGGTCGACGCCGCCGGACTCCGGGTACATGAAGACATCGGCGAGTTCGCCGCCCGCGACCATCGTCGAGAACTTCGCCGGGTAGTCGTCGGCGGCCACGGCGGTGATGTCGACCGTGCCGCCGAGCCGCTTCTCGATCGCCTGCCAGGCGGCGTTCCTGCCGCGGGCCGGGGCGGGCGGCGCGTAGGTCTCGGTGAACGCCTTGACGGTCTTGGCGCCCTTGAGGGGAGCGCCCTGGACGGAGCGTGCCGGGTTCTTCGGGTAGCTGTAGAAGGCGTTGGGCACACCGGCGGCCGTGCCGGGGAGGTCGGCCGTGACGGTGTTGGCCGTGACGGTGGACGGCAGCACCTTGCGGCTCTTCGCGGCGGACTTCTCGGCGGCGCCGCCGTCACCGCAAGCGGTCAGCAGCGGGGCCGCGGCGAGTCCGAGGCCCAGGCCGAGGGATGTCCTCAGCAGGGTTCTGCGATTGATGGGGGTGGAGCGCGGCACGGTGAACTCCTCGGTGACGGAGGGGACATGGGCGCGGGGGGTGTGAATGCGGACTGTGCGGCGTCAGCCCTTGATGGCGCCGGTGAGGACGCCCTTGGTGAAGTAGCGCTGGAGGAAGGGGTAGACGCACAGGATCGGCACGACGGCGATCACCAGGACGGCCATCTGCACGGCCTGCTGGGGCGCGAGGGCCTCACCGGCCGAGGCGCCTTCGAGGGACTGGCCCTGGAGGACGAAGGTGCGCAGGACCATGGAAAGCGGCCACTTGTCGTTGTCGCTCAGGTAGAGCATCGCGTTGAAGAAGGCGTTCCAGTACGTCACCGCGTAGAACAGGCTGATCACGGCGATGACGGCCTTCGACAGCGGCAGCACGATGCGCACCAGGGTGCGCAGGTCGCCCGCGCCGTCCACCTTCGCGGCGTCGTACAGCTCCTCGGGCAGGTTCATGAAGAAGGAGCGCAGGACGACCAGGTTGAACGCGCTGACCATGGTGGGCAGCACGAGTGAGGCCAGGGTGTTGTACAGGCCGAGTTCCTTGATCGTGAGGAACTTGGGGATGATGCCCGGGTCGAAGAGCATCGTGAAGAGGGCCGTCATGAGGATGAAGCGGGATCCGGTGACCTCGCGGCGCGAGAGGCCGTACGCCATCCCGATGGTGACGAGGACGCTGGTCGCGGTGCCCACGAGGGTCACGCCGACGGAGATGAGCAGCGCGTGCGTGACGACCCCGCCGCTGAAGACCGTGCGGTACGCCTCCGGCGTCGGGTGGTCGGGCCACAGGACCAGGCCGGGGCTGCGGATGATGTCGGACTGCGAGGCGAAGCTCGTGCCGATCACGCCGAGCAGCGGGTAGGCGACGGCCGCGACCACCAGGACCAGCGCAAGCCCTTTGAGGAACAGGCCGGTTCGGGTGGGCTTCTCCATCCAGGGCGGGCGGCCGTCGGTCACCCTGATGCCGGTTTCGGCCGGGGCGGCCGGCTTGCGTGTGCGGCGGCCGGCGGCCGCCGTCTGCGTCTCAGCGGTCAGCACCGCGGTACACCCCTTCGTGGCCGAGCCGGTGGGCGAACTTGTTGGCGCCGAGTACGAGGACGGTGCCGATGACCGCCTTGACCAGTCCCACGGCCGCCGACGTGCCCCAGTCGTTGTTCTTGATCCCGTGGAAGTACACGTAGGTGTCGAGGACTTCACCGGCGGCGGGGCCGACCGCGTCGCGCTGGAGCAGGATCTGCTCGAAGCCGACGGAGAGGATCTGCCCCAGGTTGAGGATCAGGAGCAGGATGATCACCGGGGAGATGCCGGGCAGCGTGACGTGCCACAGGCGCCGGGCCCGCCCCGCCCCGTCGATCGCCGAGGCCTCGTACAGGCCCCGGTCGATGTTGAGCAGCGCGGCGAGCATGATGATCGTGCCCCAGCCCGCGTCCTTCCAGGCCACCTGGAGGGTGAGCAGCCAGGGGAAGGCGGCCGGATCGGTCGTCATGTCGTAACGCGGCAGGCCGAGTTGGGCGAGCAGGTCGGGCAGGACGCCGGCACCGCCGAGGATCTGCTGGAAGATCGAGACGATGATGACCCAGCCGATGAAGTGCGGCAGATAGACGACGCTCTGCACGAACCGGCGGACCTTGTCGCTGACGATGCTGTTGAGCAGCAGCGCGAGGGCGATGGGGACCGGGAAGAAGAACACCAGCTGGACGAGCGCGATCTTCAGCGTGTTGCCGGTCGCCGACCAGAACGCCGGGTCGGCGAAGGCGGACGTGAAGTTCGAGACGCCCGACCAGGCACTGTGCATGTAGCCCAGGTAGGGCTGGTAGTCCTGGAACGCCACCACGTAGCCGAGGAGCGGCACGTAGTGGAACACGAAGAAATAGAGCAGGCCCGGCAAGGTCAGCAGCAGCATGACCTTGTCCCGCTTGAGCCGCTGCCCCAGCGAGAGGCGATGAACGGCCTGCGGCGGGGAGGGCGTTGTATCAGCCATGGGGCGGCAAGTTAGTAATCGGTTACCCCTCGCGTCAATAGGTCCGGGTAACACCTGGGGCAATCGCGTTTTTCAGCTGCCGATCCCTGACGGGCATTTGGCGCTATCTCATGGAATGGCGGGTGTGGGTCAGGGTCGGCATGCTTGACGCTCCCCCCTCGTGATCCCTAGCGTGCGGTGACTTCATAGAACACGTTTACTGTCCGGAGGCAGGGTGCGTACCACTGACGAGTCGCCGGCCCAGGCCGACTCCGCCGGCTCCACACGGCCCCCACGCAGACCCCGTACCGTCCTGGCCATGGACGCGAGGCTGCTCGACGACGTCTTTCCGCCCGCTGTACGGCTCCGGCTCGAGGAGTCCGCGGACATCCGGCCACCGCAGGTGGTGGGCGAGTTCGCGAGTCCCGAGGCCGTGGCCGCCCTCGCCGAGTGCGAGGTCCTGCTGACCGGCTGGGGCTGCCCGCCCATCGACACGGACGTGCTCGACCGGGCGCCTCGGCTGCGCGCGGTGATCCACTCGGCGGGCACGGTCAAGACGTTCCTGACCCCCGAGGCGTACGGGCGCGGCATCGCGGTGTCGTCCGCAGCGGCCGCCAATGCCGTACCCGTCGCGGAGTTCACCCTCGCGGCGGTCATCATGGGCGCCAAGCGGGCCTTCCCGCTGGCCCACCTCTTCCGCTCCCGCCGCTCCCACCGCACGGCGGCCGACCTCGACCGCCACCACTGGCTCGGCACCCACGGCATCACCGTCGGCGTGGTCGGCGCGTCACGCACCGGCCGCAGGGTCATCCAGCTGCTGCGCTCCATCGACGCCGACATACTGCTCCACGACCCGTACGTGAGCGCCGCCGAGGCGGAGCTGCTCGGCGTCACCCGCACCGACCTCGACACCCTCGTCGCCACCAGCGACGTCGTGACCCTGCACGCGCCGTCCACCCCCCTGACGCACCACCTGCTCGACGAGCGGCGCATCGCGCTGATGCGCCCCGGCGCCCTGCTGATCAACACCGCGCGCGGCCCTCTCGTCGACACCGAGGCCCTGACCGCACACCTGGTCAGCGGCCGGATCGACGCCGTGCTCGACGTCACGGACCCCGAACCGCTGCCCGCCGACCACCCCCTGTGGGACCTGCCCAACGTCTTCATCACCCCGCACCTGGCGGGGGCGCAGGGCAATGAGGTGGGACGGCTCGGCGCCCTCGCGGTCGACGAACTCGCCCGCTACGCGCGCGGGGTGCCGCTCAACCATCCGGTGCTCCTGGAGGAACTGGAGCGGATCGCGTGAGCGCGGGGTCCGCCGACGCCATAGGCTCTGAGCACGGCAGGGTCCCGCGACCCGGCGCGCAGACCGACGACCAGGATGACCAGGGGGAGGACCCGATGCCCCGGCAGGGCCCGACGGCGAACGGACGGCGCGCGACCGTCGTGGACGTGGCACGTCTCGCGGGCGTGTCGACCGCGACCGTGTCCCGCGTGATGAACCGCAACTACCCGGTCGCGGCCGCCACCCGCGAGCGCGTCGAGGAGGCCATGCGCGAGCTGGGTTATGTGGTCAACGCCCATGCCCGCGCCCTGGCCGGTGTCTCGGGACGCACGGTCGGGATCATCATCAGCGACGTGGTCGACCCCTTCTACGCGTACATCGCGCGCGGAGTGGAACGCGAGGCGACGGCCGGCGGCCGGCTCTGCCTGGTCTGCAGCACCCAGGGCGACCCGCAGCGCGAGCTGGCCTTCATCGAGCTGATGCACGAGCGCCGCGCCGACGCGGTGATCCTCGTCGGCGGCAGCGTCGCCGACCGGGGCTACCGCACGGAACTCGCCCGCCGCGCCCGCGAACTGGACGCCGGCGGGTCGAAGCTCGTGCTGTGCGGCCGGCCCTCGCTCGGCAAGGACGCACCCACGGTCGGGGTGGAGTACGACAACGAGGGCGGCGCCTTCGCGATCACCGACCACCTCCTGAGCGAGGGCCACGAGCGGATCCTGTACCTGGGCGGGCCGCCGGGGCTCTCCACCACCAAGGAACGGATCGCCGGGCACCGTCGAGCCCTGGAGCAGCGCGGGCGTCCGCGCGACCCGGCGCTCGTGCAGCCCGGGGCGTTCAGCCGCCAGTTCGGCCACCACCGGATGGCGGAACTACTGCGCGACGGACCGGAGTTCACAGCCGTCTTCGCGGCCAACGACATCGTGGCGGCGGGCGCGGCCCAGGCCCTGGAGGAGGCCGGGATGCGGGTGCCGCACGACGTCTCCCTGGTCGGCTACGACGACGTGCCCGTGGCCCAGGAGCTGCGGCCACGCCTCACCACCGTGCACATCCCGCTCGAGGAGATGGGCCGGCAAGCTGTCCGCGTCGCCCTCTCCGGCGGGGACGAGGACGACTGGCGCGCCCCGACGACAGGCACGCTGCGTCTGGGTACGCACCTGGTCGTACGGGGCTCTGTAGCGCCGCCGCGCCGCAGCAGGACGGGAAAGTCGTAGTAACAGGCAGAAACATGACCAGACCTCTTGCGGCGGCATAGCAAACGCTTACATGCTGGCGCGCAGCCCGCTCAACACTCCGATGTTGTTGATCCCCATGGGAGTCTCTGGATGCGCCCTGCCCGTATGCCCCTCGCCGCCTCGGCCGACGCCGTCGCCCCCGCCACTGCCACCGCCGCCCCCGCCTCGGCCTTCTCCCGTCGTGCGGTGCTCGCGACGCTGGCCGGCGCGGGAGCCACCGCCCTGCTCGGGACCGGCACCGGCACCGCGCACGCCGAGAGTGGCGTTACCGTCGAGCTCACCGCCCGTCCCTCCGCCGAGGCCGAGCGCCTCAGACTCGGACAGGCCCTGCGCGCCACCGAGTTCCAGCCGACGGGACAGTACATCCCGGCCGGGACCGCGCTGCGCTTCGACGTCCTGCCCTACGACGACGTGGTGCCCACACTCTGGATCGGGCAGTGGGACTACTACGGCACGGTGAAGGAGCCTCGCAGCTATCCGCTGAAGCCCGGCGCCAACAGTGTCACCGACCCGCACGGCGGCCCCGTCTACTTCTCCCTCGAAGGCTCAGGCGAGCGCGCCTCCGTGAAGTTCAAGTCGGGGGCCACCGCGATGCCCGTCTTCGAACTCGGCCGTACCTCCGAGGCCGACTACCAGCGGCAGTTGGACACCCTCACCGCCGTACCGGTGGTCGAGCTGCACGCGCCGCGCACCATCATGACGCTGACGCGCGACGGCGCTCTCCTGTACCGCGACCAGGACCACGCGGCCCTGCTCCGGCTCGTCGAGCAGATCATCGACGCCGAGTCCGACATCAGCGGGCTCGACGGCTCGAAGCCGGTGCACCGGCCCAAGGCGGGCGGGTACCACTTCACCGAGGTGTCAGTCGTCCCGTCCGGGGTCGGCGCCTTCGCCACGCACGGCTACAACGGCTTCCCGCGCGCGTATCTCGACCGCGCGACCACCGTCGACCTGCTGCGCACCCGTGGCTGGGGGCTGTACCACGAACTCGGCCACCTGCACCAGCAGATGGCGTACAAGCCGACGGGTCTGACCGAGGTCACGGTGAACATCTACTCTCTCGCCGTGCAGCGGGCGCTTGGCCAGCCGTCCAATCTCCTGACCGTCGACCCGAAGACCGGCCTCAACCCCTTCCAGTCCGCGCGCGCCAAGTTCGGCACGGACGGGCTGACTTACGAGAAGTCCTTCGGCAGCTACGAGAAGCTCGTGCCGCTGCGTCAGCTGGAGCTGGCCTTCGGTGACGACTTCTGGCCGCGCATGCACCGGCTCGTGCGCGAGGAGAACCCGCAGTCCGACTACACGGAGACCGCCAAGAGGTACCGCGCCCTGGCCACTTACGCCAGCCGTGTCTCGGGCCGCGACCTCACGGACTTCTTCAGCCGCGACTGGGCCTTCCCCATCGACGCCACGGGTCTGGCCGAGATCGCCGCGCTCCAGCTGCCGAAGCCGACCGTCGAACCAGCCACGCTGACCGACTGACTTGACTGACCTGGCTGACCCGGAGGGGACCCACCGATCATGGAACTCACTCGCAGACAGACCCTGGCCCTCGCGGGCGCGACCGCCGCGACGGCGCTCCCTCTGACGGCGGGCGTCGCGGCGGCGGCGGACGCCCCTGCCGCCGACGCCTTCGACGTACTGCTGGCGCGCGCCGAGGAGCAGCTCATCGGCGGCGCGTTCGACACCGCTGACCCGGACTTCGCCGCCGCCGTCAAAGCCCTCGACACACAGGCGTCCGCCTGGTGGAAGGACCTCGACCGGAGCGCGGGCAGGACGGCGCTGTGGGCCGACCTCTCCCCCGCGTCGGCCCCCGGGAACTTCGGGCAGAGCTATACCCGGCTGCGCACGCTTGCCACTGCCTGGGCCACCCCCGGCACCTCGCTGACCGGCAGCGCCGACGTCGCCGACACCCTCGTCGCGGCGCTGAGCTTCCTGGGCGCCACCGGCTATGACCCGGCCCGCGGCGAGTCCGGAAACTGGTGGTTCTGGGAGATCGGCGCGCCCCGGGCCCTGATGGACACCTGCGTACTCCTGCGGTCGAAGCTGCCGGCCGCGGACCTGGCCAAGTACATCGCGACCGTCGCGAAGTTCTGCCCGAACCCCGACCGCCGCACCAACTCCCCCTCCCTGTCCGAGACCGGCGCGAACCGCGCCGACAAGGCCGTCATCGTGGCCCTGCGCGGGCTGCTCGCCCGGGACGCGGCCACGGTCGCGCTGGCCCGCGACGGCCTCTCGGACGTCCGGGACAACGGGCGCCGCAGCCTCTTCACCTACGTCACCTCGGGCGACGGCTTCTACGAGGACGGGTCGTTCGTCCAGCACGACAGCGTCGCCTACACGGGGACGTACGGCAGTGTGCTGCTCGGCAGCGCGGGGCAGCTGATCGCGCTGCTCGCCGGGTCGGACTGGGCCGTGAACGACCCGAAGGTGTCGGTGCTGTACGAGGCGGTGGAGCGCTCTTTCTCGCCCGTCGTGTTCGACGGGCTGATGATGGACGCGCTGCGCGGGCGGGCGATCTCGCGCGAGCGGGCCCGCGACTACAACGACGGTGCCGTGACGCTCACTTACATCCTCCAGCTCGCCGCGGGCGCCCCGGCCCCGTACGCCGAGCGCTGGCGCGGGCTCGCCAAGGGGTGGATCAGCCGCAACAAGGCCGATCCGTACACGGGCCTCGTCGGCATCCCCGCCCTGGCCCGCGCGAAGGCTGTCCTCGACGACAACGCGATCCCGGCGACGGAGCGTCTCACCGGGCACTTCTCGTTCGCCGACATGGACCGCGTGGTGCATCGGCGCCCAGGATGGGCGCTCGCCCTGTCGCTCTCCTCGAAGCGCATCGCGGCGTACGAGGCGGGCAACGGCGAGAACCTGCACGGCTGGTACACCGGCGACGGCATGACGTACCTGTACGACGGTGACGACCTCGGCCAGTTCGGCGACGCGTTCTGGCCGACCGTCGACCCGTACCGGCTGCCGGGCACGACGGTGGACACGCGCGCGCGTGCGGACCTCGGCACGGGCGCCGGCACCGGCACGTACCGCCCGAAGAACGCCGTGGCGGGCGGCGCCGTCCTCCATGACCAGTACGGCGCGGCTGCGATGGAACTCATCGCCGACGGCAGCACGTTGAAGGCGCGGAAGGCGTGGTTCTGCCTGGACAACGCGGTCGTCGCGCTCGGCTCGGGCATCACCGCGAGCGACGGCCGCACGGTCGAGACCGTCGTCGAGAACCGCAATCTCCGCACCGGCGGGGCGCAGCGCCTCCTGGTGGACGGGCTGCGGCAGCCCGGCGAGCAGGGCTGGTCCGCCTCGCTGTCCGGCGCCGGCTGGGCGCACCTGGAGGGCACCGGCGGCTACGTCTTTCCCGACCATCCGGGAAGCGCGCCCGGTGGCGCCCCGCTGCGCGCGCTGCGCGAGGAACGCACCGGCACGTGGGGCGCCCTCAACTCCGGCGCGGACACCGGCGGCGACGCCGACCCGGTCACCCGCCGCTACGTCACCCTGTGGTTCGACCATGGCTCCTCCCCCGCCGACTCCTCGTACGCCTATGTGCTCCTGCCGGGTGCGAGCGCCGCGGCGACCGGGGCGTGGGCCAAGTCCCGGCCCGTGCGGATCGTGGCCAACGACTCCACGGTGCAGGCCGTCGAGGCGCGCCGCCCCGGGCTCCTGGCCGCGCACTTCTGGGGTCCCGGCAGCGCCGCCGGACTCACGTCGTCCGGTCCGGCCACCGTCCTGGTGCGGCGGCACGGCGACGGCATCGCGGTCGCCGTGGCCGACCCCGGCCGCACCGGGACGACGCTTTCGGTCGAACTCCCCTTCCCCGTACGCAAGATGACGCGCGCCGACGACACGATCACGCTCACACCGGGCCGCCGCCCCGTTCTCACGGTCGATGTCGCGGGTTCACGCGGACACAGCCATACGGCCGAGCTGGCATGAGTACCTGTCCGACGGTTCCGACCGTCGACGTGCGCCCCAGGCGCGCACAGGGTCACCCCGGCCCGCCACTTCCGATCAAGGAGCGACACGCCCCCATGCCCGCACCGCACCTCTCGCTGCCGCCCACCGACCGTGTCCTGTCCCCGCTCACGGGCTGGACCCGCGCGCACTGGGAGGCACTCGCCGACCGGCAGTTGGAGGCGCTCGTCCCGTACGCGACCCCTGGGTTCGCGCAGTACCGGCTGCCGGGTCGGGCCAGCTGGTCGGGGGTCGTGTCGGACGGGCTGGAGGGATTCGCGCGGTCATTCCTGCTGGCCTCCTTCCGCATAGCGGGCGCGGGCGGGGACGTGGATCCCCGACTCGTGGAACGCTACGCGGAGGGTCTGACAACCGGCACGGACCGCGGACGCGGCACGGGCCTCGACGGCGAGGCGTGGCCGGAACTGACCGACTGCTCACAGCAGATGGTGGAGGCGGCGTCCATCGCGATCGGGCTGCACGAGACCCGCCCCTGGATCTGGGACAAGCTGGACTCCCGGGTGCGGGAGCGGATCGTGGACTGGTTCTCCGGCTTCGTCGGCGGCCGCACGTGGGACAACAACTGGCGTCTGTTCCAGGTGGTCTCGGAGCAGTTCCTGGCCTCGGTCGGGGCCCCGTACAGCCAGGACGACATAGACGGCGGCCTGGACCGTATCGAGGACTGGTACGTCGGCGACGGGTGGTACACCGACGGGGACGGCCGCAACTTCGACTACTACATCGGCTGGGCCATGCATCTGTACCCGCTGCTGTGGGCGCGGATGGCGGGCCCGGACGGCGACGGGGGCCGCGCGAAGGTCTACCGGGAACGCCTGTCGCAGTTCCTCACCACCTACCCGCACTTCTTCGGCGGGGACGGCGCGCCCGTGCACCAGGGCCGCTCACTGACGTACCGTTTCGCCGCCACCGCGCCCGTGTGGATGGGCGCGCTCGCGGACTGCACCCCGCTGGAGCCGGGGCTCACGCGGCGCCTCGCGTCGGGCACGGCGCGGCACTTCGTGGAGCGCGGCGTCCCCGACGAGCGGGGCCTGCTGCCGCTCGGCTGGTACGGGACGTTCCTGCCGACGACGCAAGCGTACTCGGGCCCCGCTTCGCCGTACTGGGCGAGCAAGGGGTTCCTCGGACTGCTGCTGCCCGCCGACCATCCGGTGTGGACCGAGCGCGAGGCGCAGCTGCCCGTCGAGAAGGCCGAGCGAACCATCCAGTACACCGCGCTGCCCGCGCCCGGCTGGCTCCTGCACGGCACCCCCCACGACGGGATCGTGCGGCTGATCAACCACGGCAGCGATCACAACCCGCTCGCCGGTCCCGCCACGGACGATCCGCACTACGCGAAGCTCGCCTACTCCACGGCGACTGCGCCCGAGGCGGCCCCGCACGCCTGGCAGCGGACCGTCGACAACCACGTGGCGCTCCTCGCGCCGGACGGCACCCCGTCGCGCCGCCGCCGGATCCACCCGATCTCCTGCGAGGGGCGCGTCGCCTCGTCCCGCCATGACGCCCGACTGCCCGGATCCGACGAGGAGTTCCCGATCGAGTCGACGACCGTGCTGCACGGACCGTGGGAGATCCGCGTGCACCGGGTGCAGGCTCCCGCGGGCGTGACGGTGCGCGAGGGCGGCTACGCGGTCGCCGACGAGACCAGCGTCCACGCCGAGCGGGGCCCGGGCTGGGCGCTGACGCGCACGGAGTCCGGGGTGACGAGCGCGGTGGTGGCGCTGCACGGCTGGGACGAGGAGTCCGGCATCGCACGGGAGGTCGAGGCCAACGCCTGCGGCCCGCACTCGGCGACACCCTACCTCCGCTCGGCCGGCCACCCCGGAGGATCCAGCGTGCACGTCACGCTCACTGTCCTGACGCGCGACGTCGTGCACCCGCAGGCCCTGCGCGAGTCGATCTCATGCGTGGCGGACCCCGGGGACGGCGGACAGGTGCGGATCACGTTCCCCGACGGCGGGACGGTCACCGTCTGACGCCGTCAGGTGTGGGCCCCGTACGTCGTCTGGGCGGGGGCGTGGGCCAAGAGGTGCCTGACGAGGGTGAGGAGGGTCTGGATGCCCGAGCTGGAGATCCGCGCGTCGCACCGTACGACGGGCACCTGCGGGTCGAGGTCGATGGCGGCCCGCACCTCGTCGGGGTCGTAACGGTAGGCGCCGTCGAACTCGTTGACGGCCACGATGAACCCCATGCCGCGCTCCTCGAAGAAGTCGACGGCGGCGAAGCAGTCCTCGAGACGGCGGGTGTCCGCGAGGATCACCGCGCCGAGCGCCCCCTCGGAGAGCTCGTCCCACATGAACCAGAAGCGTTCCTGCCCGGGCGTGCCGAACAGATAGAGCACGTGTTCCGGGTCCAGGGTGATCCGCCCGAAGTCCATCGCGACCGTCGTCTCGACCTTGTTCTCGATGCCTTCGAGGTCGTCGGTCTCGGCGCTGACCGTGGTGAGCAGCTCCTCCGTGCTCAGCGGGGCGATCTCGCTGACCGCGCCGACGAAGGTCGTCTTGCCGACACCGAAGCCACCCGCGACCAGGATCTTCAGCGCGGTGGGGAAGGCGTCAGAGCTGTCGTCGTAGTCCATCGAGCACTGCCTCCAGTAGGGACCGGTCAGTGGGGTTGTCGTGGAACGTGGGGGGCTTGGTGGTGATCGCCCCGCCGTCGACGAGGTCGGACAGCAGGACCTTCGTGACGGCGGCGGGGAGTTTCAGATGGGCCGCGATCTCCGCGACCGATGTGGGATGGGCACACAGTTTGAGCGCCTCACTGTGTTCGGGCCCCAGGTAGCCGAGAGGGGTGGCCCCGGTCGCCATCACCAGCGACAGGAGATCCAGCGAAGTGGTCGGCTGCGTCCGCCCGTTGCTCACCGTGTACGGGCGGACGAGACGGCCGGCCGCGTCGTCGAGCCACGGCCCGTCCTGCGGGGCCGTCATGCTCAGTTCCTCATCGCCGTGGGTTCGGCCGCGTGCTGGCGGGGTGCGGTCATCAGGTACGGGCGCACGCTCTTGACCAGCATGGCCATCTCGTAGCCGAGTACCGCGGCGTCGGCCTCGCGCCCGGCGAGGACCGCGAGGCACGTGCCGGAGCCCGCCGTGGAGACGAACAGCAGGGTGGAGTCCAGCTCGACGACGACCTGCCGGACCTCACCCCCGTCCCCGAAACGGACGCCTGCGCTGCGGCCGAGGGAGTAGAGCCCCGACGCCAGGGCCGCCATGTGGTCGGCGCTGTCGGCGTCGAGGCCGTGGACGGACTTGACCAGCCCGTCGGACGAGAGGAGGACGGCGCTGCGGGTGTGCGGCACACGCTGGACGAGGCCGCTCATCAGCCAGTCGAGATCGGACACATGACCCGTCGGCACATCGCTCGCCATGGGGGATCGACTCCTTGGTGGACTGCTGGGGGTGCGTTGACTGTGGGAAGTGCGGGACTGGTGGCGGCATGTGGCGGGTGCACAGCAGGCCGGCGCTCAGGGGGCGGGCGCTCAGGCGGCGGGCGAACGTCATCCGGCGGTGTCGCTCCCGTCGTGCCGTGCGTCCGGTTCGCGGGCGGCGAGGGACCCGGTGGCGGGCCCGCCGGCCGGTTCGGGACCGGCCTGAGACAGGCCGCGCACGCCGAGAGTCAGGTCCCGCGCCTCGGCCGCCTCCGCGAGCCCGATGCCGCGCTGGAACGCCGCCATCAGACCCGGGTCGTGCAGTACGGGCGCCTCGTCCTCGGGACGCTCCTGCCGCTGCGCCGGGCCACCCCTCAGCTGCGGCGCGAGGTGTTCCTGGACGCGCCGCCTGGGGAGTTGGGGCCGCCCCATGGTGCCGCGCACGGCGCCGTTGACCGGGGTCGGCGGGACGGGCGTGTGCTCCCCGGCGGCCTGCCGGTCCTCGGCGCGGATGCCGGGCAGCGCGTCGGCGGGTGTGCGTCGCTCGTCCCTGGCGGTACGCAGCGGGAGGGGCGGCGCGATCCCGTTCGCGCCGGGACGCCCTCTGTCGGAGGCGCCGCCCTGAGGCTGCCGCGGGACGACGGCCACGCCTGCGTGCGGGGTCTCGCGGGGCGGAGGGGGTTGATGCGGTGCCTCGTATGGCTGGGGGTCGGGCTGAGGAGGACGGCGGAGCTGGCTCTGTGGCTGGGGCTGGGGCTGCGGTTGCGGGCGGTGGGGTTGCGGTTGCGGTTGGGGTTGGGGTTGGGGTTGGGGTTGAGGCTGGGGCTGGGGCTGAGGTTGAGGCTGGGGCGGCTGTTCGAGCTGGTGCTGCCGTCCCTGCTGGCTCTGGTGTTGCGAGAGTCGCCGTTCATGCGCCTGGTGCCGCTGGTGCATGGTCTGCGCGCTGTCGTCCGTCGCGTCCGAGGCGCTCCGTGGCTGCGGCACGGGCTCGTTCTCGTCGCCCCCGAGCAGGCTCTGCGGCACGACGAGGACCGCCTGCACACCACCGTAGATATTGCTCTGGAGCCGGACCGTGATGCCGTGTCGGCGGGCGAGCTGCGAGACGACGAAGAGGCCGATACGCCCGTCCTGGAGGAGGCTCGCGACGTTGACCTGGTCCGGGTCGGCGAGCAGCGTGTTCATCTTGTTCTGCTCGGTGACGGGCATGCCGAGGCCGCGGTCCTCGACCTCGATGGCGAGACCGGACGTGACGGTGTTGGCGCGCAGCAGGACTTGGGTGTGCGGGGCCGAGAACACGGTGGCGTTCTCGACGAGTTCGGCGAGCAGGTGGATGCAGTCGGCGACGGCGTGCCCGCGCAGGGTGCCGTCGACCGGCGGGACGAGCTTGACCCGTGAGTACTGCTCGACCTCCGCTACGGCCGACCGCATCACCTCGGTCATGGAGACCGGGCGGCTCCACTGGCGGCGGGACACGGCGCCGCCGAGCACGGCCAGGTTCTCGGCGTGCCTGCGGATCCGGGTGGCGAGGTGGTCGACGTGGAACAGGCCCTTGAGCAGGTCGGGGTCCTCGACGTCGTTCTCGAGTTCGTCGAGGATCGAGATCTCGCGGTGCACGAGTGACTGCAGACGCCGGGCCAGATTGACGAAGACCTCGACCTTCTGTTCGCTGCCCGCGTGGCTGGAGAGCTGGGAGGCCTGGACGACGGCGGTGACGGCCACGTCCTGGGCCCGCGTGATGTCCGCGGCCAGCGCGTCGAACTCGTCGCCGTCCGGGGCGACCACGGGGGGCTGCCTGCGGGGCGGCGGCCCTTCCCCCTTACGCAACTGCTCTACGAGACCGCGCAGTTCACCCTGCCCGCGCGCGGTCGCACGGCGCAGGACGCCGACCCGTTCGCGTACGGTCCTGGCGGCGCGATCGGCGGCCACCGCGGCGATCACGATGCCGGCCAGGGTGACGAGGCACGCTCCGGCGAGGACGCCCCAGAGGGCGAGCGCGGGCCGGGCGCCCGTGGAGCGGATGGTGAAGAGAACGGCCGCGCTGGCGCTCAGGGCGACGGCGAGCGGGGGCAGTACGGCAAGGCGCAGAAGCTGGGGCCGTATGTGGGTCTCGGGCTGCGGGGGGACGGACCGGCCGCCAGGCCTGCCGTGCCGACCGCCCTCTCGGCGGTCTGCGCGGGGGGCCGGCGGGCGAAGGTGAGACATTCGGCGTCCTCGTACGTGGGGGCTCCTGCGGGTGGGCGCGAGGCGGGCAGGCGGCATCGCGCTCCCGGCCGGGAGCGGGTGGGAATGCCGCCGCTGCGTCGCTCAGCGAGCACACACGGTAGTCGGGTACGGCTCACATGCGGTGGGCAGTTGCCAAAGTCCGGCGGCCGAGATCCCGCTCTGGTATGAGGCTTCGTACGACAGACCGATAACAGGGCCGGACGCCCGAAGGGTCATGGGTACACGTGTTCCCTCAACCGAAAATGCGTCCTGTTCCGGCGCGTGCGGCACGCCGGACGTCCGGGAAGTCGGGCCACGGCAGCCCGCCCAGATCCGGCCTCTTACGCGCGGAGGTCCGGGCTCTCACAGGATGCTTGCCTGAGAGCCCGGACCTCATCGACGTGCTCAGACCGCCGGTACGGCCTCCTGCTCGCCGGAGTCGGCCCCGGTACCTGCTGCGGTCCCGGCCGCCGCGCCGGTGCCCGGCCGGTCCGCCAGCTCCGACTCGGGCCATCCTTCCGCCGGCTGCGTGGCGACGCCGCGCCACCACGGCTGGACGGGGAGCGACTCGGCCGTGGGTTCGAAGGGCTCGCCCGGGCACGGGAGCGCGACCTTGGCCCCGGCCCGCCGTCCCGCCGCGAGCGTGCCCTCGCCGGGCTCGGACCACGGGTGCGGCGCCAGGTTGAACGTGCCCCAGTGGATCGGCAGCATGGGCCCGCCGCCGGACCCTCCCTGAAGGTCGAGGTGGGCGCGCATGCCCTCCTCGGGACGCATGTGGATGTCGGGCCAGAAGTCGCTGTACGCGCCGATCTGGATCATCGTCGCGTCGAACGGCCCGTGCTCCTCGCCGATGTCCTTGAAGCCGGGGAAATAGCCGGTGTCACCGCTGTGGTAAACGCGGTGCTCGGGACCGGCGACGACCCAGGACGCCCACAGGGTGTGCTGCTCGTTGCGCAGGCCGCGGCCGCAGAAGTGGCGCGCGGGCGTGGCCGTCAGGGTCAGCCCCGCCACCTTCGTCGACTCGTTCCAGTCGAGCTCCCTCAGGCGGTCCGCGGGGACGCCCCAGTGCTCCAGGTGCGCGCCGACGCCGAGCGGCACCGCGAACACCGCGTCCGTGTCGGCCAGCGCCCGGATCGTGGGCAGGTCGAGGTGGTCGTAGTGGTCATGGGAGATCACCACGACGTCCACCGGGCCGAGCGCGGCGAGCGGCAGCGGTACGGGGTGCAGTCGCTTGGGGCCCGCGAAGTTGAACGGCGAGCAGCGCTCGCCCCAGACGGGGTCGAACAGCACGCGGCTGCCGTCGATCTCTGCGAGGACGCTGGAGTGCCCCATCCAGGTGAGCCGCAGGCCGCTCGCCGGGGGCTTCGCGAGGTCGGCGAGCGTCGTGGAGTGCACGGGGACGGTGCCCGCGGGCGCCCGGCGGACGCGCCCCTCCTTGGCGAAGAAGACCTTCGCGAACTCGATCATGGAACCCGCGGGCCGGGTGCGTGCGCCCACCGGGTTCTGGAAGCTGCCGTCCGCGAAGTTCGGCGACCTCCGGATCCGCTCGAGTCGCTCTCCCGCCGGGTCCGCGCCGAAAGCGGCGGGCCGCAGCGGGCGGAGCCCGGAGCTCAGGGAACGTGACACAGCGCCTCCCGGTGGGTCGATCAGGGATTCCATTATGGGCGGCCCCGCCGACAGTGCCCGATCCGGGACCCGGACGCACAAGGAATTCCAAGGCACGCCCCGGTTGCGTGGCGCCGACGTCACTCGGCGTCACGGCCGGCAACCGGCTCGCGTCCCGCTCGGACCTCGCCGCGCGCCGAGCGGGCGGAAGCCTCTTCACAGAGCGCCAGAAAACTGATCCATCATTCAGTAGCCGTTGCGTTGACACCGGTCTTCACGTCCTCGGATACTGACTGACGATTCAGTAATCGGGTCAGTGATCCACGCCGGTCGTGACCCCCTCGTCGGTATCCGTCAGTTTCTGGAGGCACCGTGTCAGAGCTCCCCATCGAGCTGGTCCCCCTCACCCCGGAGCAGCGGGACATCGTGGACCTCACGAGGACGTTCGCGCGCGAGGAGATCCGCCCGCGCGGGCGCGCCGTGGACGAGGCGGACGTGGAGACGCCCTGGGATCTGTGGCGCGCGGCCGCGAAGGTCGGCATCACCGGATTCATGCTGCCCGAGGAGTACGGGGGCGGCGGGTTCACCGACGTGTTCACGCAGGTCCTCGTCCAGGAAGAGCTGTGCGTCGGTGACCTGGGCATCGGCAACCTCCTGTGCTCGAACGGCTTCTTCGCCGACCCGGTCATGGAGCTGGGCACCGAGGCGCAGAAGCGCGCGTGGCTGACGCCACTGGCCGGTGCCGACACCCCGATGACCTCGCTGGCGACGACCGAGCCGGGCTCCGGGTCCGACGCCGCGTCGATCGTGACGACCGCGACGCGCACGGCGGGCGGCTACCTCCTGAACGGCCAGAAGGCGTGGATCTCGAACGCGGGCGAGGCCGAGCAGTACGTCGTCTTCGCCAAGACCGACCCGTCGCAGCGCTCGCGCGGTGTCACGGCGTTCCTGCTGCGCAAGGGCGCCGAGGGGCTCACCTTCGGTGAGCCGATGCGCAAGATGGGCCAGCGGGCGATCGTGTGCCGCGAGGTGTTCTTCTCCGACGTGTTCGTGCCCGACGCCGACCGTCTCGGCGACGAGGGGCAGGGCTTCGCCGGTCTTATGCGGACGTTCGACATCTCGCGCGCCGTTCTGGGCGCGGCGGCCACGGGTGTGGCGCGGGCCGCGTACGAGTACGCCCGTGACTATGCGCGCACGCGCGTGCAGTTCGGCAAGCCGATCATCGAGCACCAGGCCGTGGCGTTCCGCCTCGCGGACATGCGGACGCGGATCGAGCAGTCGCGTCTGATGACGTGGCGTGCCGCGCGGCGCCTGGACGCCGGACTCGACGCGACCGCCGAGGCCGCCATGGCCAAGCTGACCGCTTCGGAGACGGCGGCGTACTGCACCTGGGCGGCCGTGCAGACGCTCGGCGGCTGGGGCTACTCACGGGAGTTCCCGGTCGAGCAGTGGATGCGGGACGCCAAGCTCGAGGAGATCGAGGAAGGCACCTCCGACATCATGCGCCTGGTCATTTCGAGGTCGCTGTGACGGAGGAGACGGGGACTGAGGCGACGGGGACCGAGGTGGCGGTGGCTGAGGCGACGGTGACTGAGCAGATGCGGACGTCGACCGGCGGCGAGGCGCTCGTCAGGGCACTCGCCGCCCATGGGGTCTCCACCGCGTTCGGCATTCCCGGGACCCACAACCTGGAGATCTACCGGCACTTGGCGGCGTACGGCATCACGCATGTCGCGCCGCGTCACGAGCAGGGCGCCGGGTACGCAGCCGACGCCTACGCGCGCGTGACGGGTGACGCCGGGGTGGCGATCACGACGACGGGGCCCGCTCTCCTGAACATCGCGGCCGCGGTCGGGCAGGCGTACTCGGACAGCGTGCCGCTTCTCGTGGTGTCGCCGGGCATGCCGCTTCGCCATCCGCGCCAGTCGACGGGCCTGTTGCACGAGATGCGCAGCCAGACGGAGGCGATGCGGAACGTGGCGGCGTTCAGCCATCGGGTGTCCTCGGTGGAGGAGATCGGGGCGGCGGTGGCGCGCGCGTTCAGCCTGTTCCGTACGGAGAGGCCGCGGCCCGCGCACATCGAGGTGCCGCTCGACCTCCTGGAGGCGACGGAGCCCGCCGGGCCGGTACGGCGCGCTCCCTTGCTGACACCCCGTGCGGCCGACAGTGCGTCGCTCGACGCGGCGTCCGCGCTGCTCGCCGGCGCGGTGCGGCCCGGCCTGGTCCTCGGCGGTGGCGCACGGGGTGCGGCCGAGCAATGCCGGGCGCTGGCCGAGCGGTTGGGCGCTCGGGTGGCGACCACGGCCAACGGCAAGGGCATCGTCGACGAACGCCATCCGCTCGCCCTCGGCGTGTCCCTGCACAGCGCCTCCGTTCAGAAGTGGCTGGCCGACTGCGACGTCGTGCTCGCCGTCGGGACGGAGCTCGCCGAGTCGGACCTGTGGTCGGCGCCGCCGGCGCTCGGCGGCCGGCTGATCCGCGTGGACGTCGATCCGGCGCAGATGTACGCGGGTGTGCCCGCGGACGTGGCTCTGGTGGGCGACGCGCAGGCCACGGTGCAGGCCCTCAAGGAGCGGCTCGCCAAGGTGCCGGGACCGGCGTCCACGGACGCGGCCTCGCGGACCACGGCCGCCGTGCTCGCCTCCCGCAATGACGAGACACGCGCGCGTGACACCCGTTGGGTGCCGTATCTCGAAGCGATCCGGAGCGTCCTCGCTCCCGATGCCGTGGTGACCTCCGACAGCGCGCAGTGCTGCTACTACGGCGCGCTCCCGCACCTCCCCGTCGGCCCTGAGGGGCGCTATCTGCACCCCACCGGGTTCGGCACGCTCGGCTACGCGCTGCCCGCCGCGATCGGCGCGAAGACCGCCTGCCCCGACCGGCAGGTGGTCGCGATCAGCGGGGACGGCGGGCTCCAGTTCTCCGTGCAGGAACTGGCCACGGCCGCGCAGCTCCAACTGCCTCTGCCCGTCGTCGTGTTCGACAACGGCGGCTACGGCGAGATCCGCGACGAGATGGCCGCGCGCGGCGACGCACCGGCCGCGGTCGATCACGCGCGCGTGGACCTGGCCGGCCTCGCGCGGGCCTTCGGGGGCAGGGGTGCTTCCGCGCACTCCCCCGGCGAACTCGCCGCGCTCCTGACCCGGGCCCTGGCCACCCCCGGACCCACCCTGATCACCGTCCCCGAGGAGACCGCATGACCGCGCCCGCCACCCCCCTGATGTCGCTCACCTGGACCGACCACGTCACCGGCAGGCACGGCTACCTCGTCGTCGACCGGCTGGTGCGCGGCGTGTCCAGCGGCGGGCTCCGGATGCGTCAGGGCTGCACCCTCGACGAGGTCGCGGGCCTCGCGCGCGGGATGACGATGAAGGAGGCCCTGCACTACAACCCGCAGGGCCGCTACATCCCCCTGGGCGGCGCCAAGGGCGGCATCGACTGCGACCCGCAGGACCCGGAGGCGTACGGCGTCCTCGTGCGCTATCTGCGCGCCATGCGGCCCTGCATCGAGTCCTTCTGGACCACGGGCGAGGACCTGGGCCTCACCCAGGATCTCGTCGACAGGGCGGCCGAGGAGGCCGGGCTCGTCTCGTCCATCCAGGCCGTCTACCCGCTGCTCGACGACGAGGCGGCCGCACGCCGGCGCCTCGCCGACGCCTTCGCGGTCGACGTCGACGGCATCGGCCTCGACGAGCTCGTCGGCGGCTGCGGGGTCGCCGAGTCGGTGCTCGCGGCCCTGGACCGCGCGGGCGTCCCCTACGAGGGCACCCGGGTGTCCGTGCAGGGCCTGGGCACCATGGGCGGGGCGACCGCCCGGTTCCTGGCGCGGGCGGGTCTGCGGGTGGTGGCCGTCGCGGACGTGAAGGGCACCGTCGCCAACCCCGAAGGCCTGGACGTGGAGGCGCTCCTCGCCGCCCGTGACGCCTACGGGACGGTGGACCGCTCCGCGCTGCGCGAGGGCGACCGCGAACTGCCGGGCGACGCCTGGCTGTCGGCCGACGCCGAGGTCCTCGTGCCCGCCGCCGTGTCGTACGCGGTGGACGCGGCGAACCAGGAACTGATCTCGGCGCGCTGGATCGTCGAGGCCGCCAACATGCCCGTACTGCCCGAGGCGGAGCAGCTGCTCGCGCGGCGCGGCATCACCGTCCTGCCCGACGTCGTCGTCAACTCCGGTACGAACGCCTGGTGGTGGTGGACCCTGTTCGGGGACATCGAGGCCAACGCGGACGAGGCGTTCGCGTACACACGGCGCTCCATGCGCGCGCTGATCGACCAGATGCTGGCGCGTGCCGAGACGGACGGGACGACGCCGCGTGCCGCCGCGCACGCGATCGTCGCGGACCGGCTGCCGGTGATCGCGGAGCGGTTCGGGTGGTACAGGTGACTCCTCCCCCGCCGGACGCCGGTGTGCACGCGCGCGTGGACCTCGACGCGCTCTTCGATCCCCGGTCGGTCGCCGTCGTCGGGGCGTCCGACAACCCGGAGAAGTGGGGCTACTGGCTGGCGTCGGGGGCCCTGTCGGGCCGCGACCGCCGGTCCGTCCACCTCGTCAACCACCGTGGCGGCACCCTGGACGGTGAACCGTTCCTGCCGGACCTCACGTCACTGCCCGGACCGCCCGAGCACGTCGTCGTCGCCGTGCCGCCCCGCCACGTGCGGCCGGTGGTCACGGACGGGCTCGCGGCGGGCGCCCGGTGTTTCACCGTGATCACGTCGGGCGGCGCCACCGCCGAGGAGGAGCGGGCGCTCGCCGAGCTCGTCACGGCCCGGGGAGCGCGACTGCTCGGCCCGAACTGCATGGGCGTGGTGGACACGACGAGCGAACTGCGGCTCAGCTGGGGCGAGTTCCCCTCGGGCGGACTCGGTCTCGTGTCGCAGAGCGGCAACCTCGCCCTGGAGATCGGCCGACTCCTCGCGCGTGCCGGGCAGGGCTTCTCCCGGTTCGTCTCGCTGGGCAACCAGCGGGACATCGACGCGGCGGACGCCCTGGAGTCGCTGATCGCGCACGGCCCCACGAGAGCGATCGCCGCGTACATCGAGGACTTCCGCGACGGCCGGCGTCTCGCGCGGGTCCTGGCGGCCGCGCACGCCGCCGGGAAGCCCGTCCTGCTCCTGACCGTGGGGCGCAGCGCCGCGTCCGGGCGCGCCGCCGCGTCCCACACCGGCGCCCTGGTGAGCGCCCGCGCCACGGTGGAGGCGGTGTGCCGCGACGCCGGCGCCCTGCTGCTCGACACGGCTGGCGAACTGGTGGACACGGCGGTGTTCTTGCTGGCACAGGGCGTACGCCACCGGAGTGCGGGTCACGTGGCGGCCGGTGCGCCGCCCCAGCTGCGCAGCGTCGCCGTGGTCGGGGACAGCGGCGGCCAAGGCGCACTCGCCGCCGACGCGTTCGCCGCCCGAGGTCTCGACGTGCCGGCCCTCGCGGAGGGCACACGCGATGCGGTGTCCGAGCAGCTGCCGAGTGGAGCCGGGTGCGGCAACCCGGTCGACCTGGCGGGCGCAGGTGAGGCCGATCTCGGCAACTACGCGCGCGTGGCGGGCACCCTGCTGCACTCGGGGGACACCGACGCCGTCGTCCTCACGGGCTACTTCGGCGACTACGCGACCGCCAACCCGGCCCAGGCGGACCGCGAGTGCGAGGTCGCACACGCCCTCGCGGACGCCGCCGTCGCGTCCGGGCGCGCCCTCGTGGTGCACACGATGGCCCGTGACACCCCCGCCCTGACGGTTCTGCGGCAGCGCGGTGTGCCCGTCTACGAGCGCATCGAGCAGGCCGCGACCGCCGTCGCGGCGGCGGCCCGCCTGACGGATCCTCCGTTCGCCGGCGAGGAGCCGCCGGCCCCGGCGGCGTACAGGCTGGCGGACGGCGGTTACGAGAGCGTGCGGGAGCTGCTCGCCTCTTATCAACTCGCCTTTCCTGCGGCTGAGTTCGTGACCGACGCGGACGGAGCCGTGGAGGCGGCGGAGCACCGGACGGGGTATCCGCTCGTCCTCAAGGCGATGGGACTCGCGCACAAGACCGAGGCGGGCGGGGTCGCCCTGTCGATCGCCGACGCCGACGCCTTGCGGGCCGCGTTCGCCCGTATGAAGGCGACGACAGGCGCGGACCGCTACGCCGTGGAGGCGATGGCCTCACCGCCGTACGGACACGAACTGATCGTCGGTGTGCGGCGCGACCCCTCGTTCGGGCCCGTCGTCATGGTCGGCACCGGAGGGGTCACCGCCGAACTGCTCGCCGACACGGCGCTGGCCCTCGCGCCTCTGACGCCGGCACGCGCGCGTGCCCTGCTCCTGAGGCTGCGGCACGCGCCGTTGCTGACGGGCTGGCGCGGCGCGCCCGGAGCGCATCTGGACGCGGCTGCCGCCGCCGTGTGCGCGGTCGCGCGGGCCGCCGTCGACCATCCGGAGCTGGCCGAACTGGAGGTCAATCCGCTGCTCGTGCACCCGGGCGGCGCGATCGCCCTGGACGCGCACGGGGTGCTCGACCAGGCCGGCACCTCACCGGCGCCCGTCCATGGCGTCGGCGAGGAGGGCGGCGGTCTCCTGGTCGAGCGGTAGGAACGCCTCCAGTTTCAGCTCGGCGAGCGTGACGTCGACCGCCGTCCCGAAGTGGGTGAGCGTGCTCAGGAGGCGCAGCTCGCCGCGCTCTGTACGCAGCCGCAGCGGGACGGCGAAGCCGAGGTAGTCCGGGCCGGCCTGTCGAGGCCGGTCCGGCACCATGTCCTCCAGTTCGGCGACCAGCTCCGTGAGAGCTCGGCTGGAATTCCGGACGGACTCGTCGTGCAGTCCGTCGATGACGTGCCAGGCCCACTCCTCCAGGTTCGCGATCCGCGGCGCGAGGCCGCGCGGATGCAGGAGCACGCGCGCGCTGTTCACGGGCGACGCGAACAGCTCGGGATCGACCCCTTCGGTGAGCGCGTCGAAGGCCTCGTTGCACGAGACGAGATCCCCGCGCCGGTCGATGATGACCGCCGGATACGGCAGATGCGCCTCCATGATGCGCTCCAGGGCCGTACGGACCGCGGACAGCTGCGGGCCCCCGAAGCGCGACTCCTGGTACGCGGGTGCGTAACCCGCCGCAAGGAGAGGGGCGTTGCGCTCCCGCAGCGGCACCTTCAGCGCCTCCGCCAGGCGTACGACCATGGCGCGACCCGGCACCGAACGGCCGCTCTCGACGAAACTGACGTGCCGCTGCGTGGTCCCCGCCCGCGTGGCCAGCTCCAGCTGGCTGACGCGCCGCCGCACACGCCACTCGCGCAGCGCGTCACCGAGCCCGCCCCGCGCCGCCCCCTCCGAGGGCCCTGCCCCCGCCTCAGCCGTTCCCACCCGCGTCGTCACGGGACCGTGTCTACCCGACGGTGGCGCCAACGGGCCATTCCCTGCGGGGAATTGTCGCGCCGCACCCGGCCGCGCACAGTTCGTCGGGATCCGACACGCCGGAGGGCCCTCCCCGCCACGGGGAAGGCCCTCCCTTGCGCGCGAGCGCGCTACTCGCCCACGCGCCGGCGCGTCCTCGCCCCCATCGCGTAGAAGACGAGCCCGATGCCGACGAAGAGCAGCAGGGGCAGCACCTGACTCAGTGTGTACTGGGCGCGCTCACCGGCGAACGACTCAGGCAGCGAGTCCGCCGCACTGCCCGCCGAGCCGAACCAGCCGACCCCGAAGCCCGGCCAGATCAGCACGATCACGGTGAACGCCACGAACCCGGTGGCGAGGACGCTCACGACCCACGCGCCCACGCGTCCGCCCGGGACGGCGTACGGGCGTGGCGTGTCCGGGTACTTGCGGCGCAGCACGGCGAGGCTGGGGAACGTGATGACGTACGAGATGAAGGTGGTGCAGATCGTCAGGCCGAGGCCGGCCGCGAAGTACTTCTCGCCGTTACCGCCCGTGAGGTTGAGGGCGACCACGAAGAGGATCGAGCCGAGCACCGCGGAGAGCAGGTTCACCCGCACCGGCGTCCCGTGCTTCTCGGAGATGCGGCCGAGCCACGCCGGACCCGCGCCGTCCGCGCAGGCGACGGCCTGCGCGCGGTGGGCGCCCATGGCCCAGGTGACGCCCGAGGTGAGCAGCCCGATGATCAGGCCCGCCGCAGCGACCCCGCCGAACACGGAGCCGAGACCCGTGAGCGTGACCGTGCCGTCGGCCGCGATCGAACCGCCGTAGACCGTGAACACGGCCTTGCAGGCGTCGATGAAACCGCCGAGGCTGCCGATCTCCTGGCTGGGCAGCACAAAGAGGATGCCGAGGATCGGGCCGCCGTAGAGCAGGACGGCCGCGAAGCCGGAGCGCAGGATCGACAGGGGGATGTCGCGCCGCGGGTTCGTCATCTCCTCGGCCGCGGAGCTGGGCAGTTCGAATCCGACGTAGTTGAAGATCAGGACCGGGACCAGCGCCACGAAACCGGCGTACGTCGGGACGAACTCCCCCGCGGGCAGCGCGTGCACCCCGTGCTGGACGGCGAACACCACCACGGAGACCAGGAAGAACCCGAGGAGCACGATCCGGGCGACGGCGCCCGCGATGGGCACCCACTTGCCGATCCGCACGGACTGTACGACGGCCAGGGCGCCGCCCCAGATGAAGACGAGGCCGGCCGCGTACTTCCACAATCCCGGCAACGGGGTGAAGAACTCCTCCCACGTGGTGAGCGCGATGATGCACAGACTGCCGCCCACCCAGACGGGGTTGGAGATCCAGTACAGGAGCTGGTTCACACCGGCGACGAGCCGCCCGAACGCCAGCCGCGTCCACACGTAGGGGCCGCCCTGCACGGGAAAGGCCGAGCCGAGTTCGGCCACGAGCAGCCCGTAGGGGAGGAAGAACACGAGGGCGAGGATCGCCATCCAGGTCAGGCCCTGAGGCCCCTGCGCGGCCACGGAGCCGATCGTGTCGAGGCCGACCAGGGTGCAGATCAGGAAGAACAGCACGTCCAGCCTGCGCAGGTCCTTCTTGAGCCTGGAGCGCTGTTCACCCCACCCCTCCGACAGGTCAGGCAGGTCAGGCAGGTCGGGCGCGCCCGTGGCGGACGGCTCGGTCGGTGGTATCGGCGGCGCTTGGGTCACGGGGAAACTCCTGCTGCACGGCTGGGCACGGGCGTGACAGTTGTTCTTGAGACGGCCTATTGACTGAACGGCCAGTCAGTAAGCGAGACTGTGACGGGCACCACTGGGCACTGTCAAGAGTCGTGCACGAGGCGTTCGCACCGGGTTCGCCGCCCGGCACCCGACGCCGGTGGCCGTGTGTAGGGTTACCGCGTGGCAAGAGTGCGGTTGAGCGTGGCCGAGCGGCGCGAAGAGTTGCTGCGGGCCGCCATCGAGCAGATCGAGGCGCGGGGCGTGGCAGCCGTGCGCATCGCCGACGTCGCCGCAGCGCTCGGGGTGAGCAACGCGCTGGTTCTGTACCACTTCTCGACGAAGGAAAAGCTCGTCGCGGCCGCGTTCGCGCACGCCGCGGAGGGTGACCTGGCGCATCTGCGCAAGCTGCTCGGCAAGCGCACGACGGCGCTGCGCCGGCTGCGCTCGGCCGTGCGCTGGTATGCGCCGACCGGGCAGGCCAAGGGGTGGCGGCTGTGGATCGAGGGCTGGTCCGCGGCGCTGCGCGAGCCCGCGCTGCGGGAGGTCACCCGCGACCTGGACAGGCAGTGGAAGGCGGCGCTCACCGAGGTCGTCACGCAGGGCGTGGCGGCGGGCGAGTTCCGCTGCCCGGATCCGGCGGGCGCCGCGCTGCGCCTGACGGCGCTCCTCGACGGGCTCGCGGTGCAGATGACCGCGTACACGGGGACGGTCTCGCGGGCCCGCATGCAGGAGTGGGTCGACGACGCGCTGGCCCGGGAACTGGGACTTGAGCGGGCGGACCTGACGGCGACGGCTACGGCTACGACGTCGGGCTGACGGCGGCGCGACGTCGGGCTCCCCAGGGAGCCCGGGGTGGCCCCCGGAGAAATGGCGTGGGGGAGCCGCCCTCAAGGGCAAGCTCCCCCATGACGCGCGCCGTTCCCGTCAGAGCGGCAGCAAGTCCGGCCGCTTCGCCGCCACATGATCCCCGGACGACTCGCCCCGCAGCCGTCGGCCGATCCACGGCACCAGGAACTCCCGCGCCCAGTGGATGTCGTCGCGCCGGACCTCCAGCGTGCCGCGCGGCGGCTGCGCCGGCCACGGCTGGTCCGGGTCCGCCGGCACCTCGACGCCGAGCGCCTGCCCCGCCCGCAGCGCGACCCGCGTATGACCCTCGGGCGAGAGGTGCAGCCGGTCGTCGTCCCAGGCACGGCGGTCCTGGACGGTCTTGAGGGACCACAGGTCGAGCACCGGGCAGCCGTAGCGGTCGGCGACCGCGCGCACATGCCCGTTGTACGTCGCTATCTTGCCGCGCAGATGCTTGAGGACCGGGACGTCCCGGGTGTCGAAGCCGGTGGTCACCATGACCGTGCCGACGGCGGAGGTCAGCCGGGCCACGGCCTTCTCGAAGCGCTCCGCGACGTCGTCGGGGTCGGTGCCGGGACGGATGATGTCGTTGCCGCCGGCGGCGAAGGTCACCAGGTCCGGGGCGAGTTCGACGGCTCGCGGGAGCTGGTCCTCCACGATCTGGTCGAGGAGCTTGCCGCGCACGGCGAGGTTCGCGTACCGGAAGGAGTGCTCGGGGGTCCGGTCGTCCAGGAGGACGGCGAGACGGTCGGCCCAGCCCACGAAGGCCCCGTCGGGACCGGGGTCCCCGACGCCTTCGGTGAAGCTGTCCCCCACCGCCGCGTAGGACCGAATCGTGCCGCCGCTGAGTGATCTCGATTCGTTTGCCACGACCACACATCTTTCACCCTGCGATGTGACCTACGCGACCGTAGGAAGGGGTTGACGGGTGGTGATATAGCCCACCCGGTCAGTTTCGCGATTTCAGGAATACGACGGGACGCGGCGGAGGATACGACGAAGGGGCGGGCCCGGAACCGGACCCGCCCCTTCACGTCACACCGTCAGGGACAGAGCGACGTCACGCCATCGAGGTCAGAGAGAGACCCCGTGCGCACGGAGGTACGCGACCGGGTCCATGTCCGAGCCGTAGCTCGGGGTGCTGCGGATCTCGAAGTGCAGGTGCGGACCCGTGACATTGCCGGTCGCGCCGGAGAGGCCTATCTGCTGGCCCTCGGTCACGGTCTGCCCGGACGAGACGGAGAGGGACGACATGTGGGCGTACTGCGAGTACTTGCCGTCGGCGTGCTGGATGACGACCTCATTGCCGTACGCGCCGTCGAGGCCGGCCGACACGACCGTGCCCGCGGCGATGGCCTTGAGCGGGGTGCCCGTCGGGATCACGAAGTCGACACCGGTGTGGTAACCGCTGGACCACATGGCGCCCGCGGTCTTGTACGCCGTGCCGATGGAGGCGCCCTGGACGGGCAGCACGTAGCCGGAACCCGTGGTGGTCGCCGCCGCGGCCTTGGGCGCGGCGGCCTGGGTGGCGGGGGCCGCGGCCTTCTGGCCGATCGTCAGCTTCAGGCCCGGGCGGATCACGGACGGGTCGCCACCGATGACCGAGCGGTTGCCGGAGTAGAGCTTCTTCCAGCCGCCGCTGACGTTCTGCTCGTCGGCGATCTTCGAAAGGGTGTCCCCGGCCTTCACGACGTAGGTCTTGGCCGCGGCGGGAGCGGCGACGGCCTGCGCGACCGAGTGGGCGGCCGCGGGGGTCGCGGGGTGGGCGTCGGCGGCACCCATCAGCGGCAGCGCGAGCGCGACGCCGCCCGTTGCGGCGACGGCGATCGAGCGCGCGAAGCGCTGGGACTTGGGACGGCGGTGCTTACCCTTCGCGGGCATGGGGGGTTCCTCTCCGTCGCCTGCGAGGTGAGCTGTCGGGTTCGGGCTGGAGCTGCCCGGCCGCACCCCTTTCGGGCACGGCTTCACCCCGAGCCGTGGCCGGTGTGCCGGACACGGCGGTCTACCTGGGTCCCCCGCTCCTGCCGAGCACGGATCGATGTGCGGATTCCGGGCGGCGGCAGGATGAGGCGGTCCGTCCGGATTGCGCTGAACGTAAGCGAGCGGGGAGCGCGGGGACAAGGCGCGAATCCCCCCGGGCATTCCGGTTCTTGATCCTTAAATGGCCCTTTCCGGAAAAAGCCGTCACGCTCCGTCTATTTACGATCTTTGCGACTGCGATACCTACTGGAAACTCATTCGGCCCGGCCGCCACGTACGGTCACGGCTATGACCCTGCTCACGCATTGGTCACCATATAGGCGCATTGCGGGGCCAGTTATTTCGTAGAACGCAATTAGTTAGGTATCGCCTCATTTCGGGCATCTGGCATGCAATCACCTGCCGCCTCTCACATGGTTGCCCCTGGCAGCCGTGTCGTATCGTCAAAGGCGCCCGCAGGCGAGCAGCGCCGCGGCCGACCGGGAGGAGCCCCCGTGACGCAGCAGGTCCCGTCCACCGAGCCCGAGTTGGCCGGAGTGCGCAACTTCCGCGACGTGGGTGGTCTCCCGACCGTGGACGGCCGTCGAGTCAAGCAGGGCGTGCTGTTCCGCAGCGGTCACCTCGCGCACGCCACGGACGAGGACGCCGCGTTCCTCTCCTCGCTCGGGCTGCACACGATCTTCGACTTCCGCAACGCCGCCGACCAGCGCCTCGAAGGCCCTGACGTCACGCTGCCCGGCGTGCGGAACGTGAACCTGCCGCTGACCGACCCCGCGGACGGCGCCGAGTTCTGGCAGATGGTGCGCGACGGCAATCTCGACGAGCTGCGCGCCGCCCTCTCCGAGGGCCAGGCCGCGGACCGCATGATCACGTCGTACCGGGCGATCATCGCGGAGCGCACCGCCGAGCACAGCCAGGTGCTGCACTCCCTCGCCGAGGACAGCGTGCCCGCGCTCATGCACTGCGCGGCCGGCAAGGACCGCGCGGGCCTCTCGATAGCGGTCACCCTCCTGGCCGTGGGTGTGGAGCGCGACGCCATCGAGGCGGACTACCTGGAGTCGAACGCGGTGCACCGCCGCTACAAGGTGCACCGCGGCAGCGCCTCGAAGGACGCGATGTCCCCCGAGGTCATGGAGCTGCTGAGCCCTCTGTTCGACGCCCGCGCCACCTACCTGGCCGCCGCCTTCGAGACGGTCGCGCAGACGTGGGGTTCCACCGACCGCTACCTGGAGGAGGGCCTCAAGCTGTCCCCCGCCCAGCGCGAGCGGCTGCGCGAGCGCCTTCTCGACTGAGACCGGGACCGACAGACCGGGTGAGGGGCGTCACCCGCGTGACGCCCCCAGCGTGAACAGCAGATAGATGAAGCCCGCGACGAGGTGCCCGGCGAAGATGTAGACCAGCAGGCGCACCCAGATGCCGCGCGGGAGCTTGTCCTCGATGTCACGCCGGGCGGGCTGCGGCTCGGGCTCGGTCATGTCGTTCGGCTGTGCACTCATTGAGGGCCTCCCTGGGGCCGTTCGCCGCCGCCCGCCACCGGGCCGAGGCACAGCGCGGCGGACGGGCTCTGCAGCAGGGTGTGTACGAAGAGGAGCTCGGCGCCGTCGCGGTCGGCGGCGGCGATCCGGTGCGGGGTGAGCGAGTCGAAGTGCGCGCTGTCCCCCGGCGCGAGCGCGTACGCGGCGTCCCCGAGCCGCAGCCGCAGCCGCCCTTCGAGGACGTACAGCCACTCCTCACCGGGGTGGACGCGCACGATGTCGCCCTGGGCGCCGAACGGCACGTGGACGCGCAGCGCCTGCATGCCGCGTCCGGAGGCGCCCGCCTGCCGGTAGATCCAGCCGCCCGCCTCGGTGGCCTCCATGTCCCCGGAGCGCACGACCGCGTCCCGGTCGGCGGGCGTCTCGCCCAGGAGTTCGGAGACCGTCGTACCGTAGGTGCGGGCGAGGGCGAGCAGCATCGGGAGCGAGGGCTGACGGCGGCCCGTCTCCAGGCGGGAGAGGTGCGCGGGCGAGAGCCCGGCGGCACGGGCCGCGGCCTCCAGGGTCAGGGCGGCGCGGCGCCGTAGTTCGCGCAGCTGCGGGGCGACGGCGGGCAGCTCCGTGGGTTCCGGAGCCGGCTCCGGAGGGGCAGGGCTCATACCGTCGATTGAGCCAGAGCCGTGCCTCTGGGGCAAATTTATTGCCCCAGAGGCAAACACAGCCCTCTTCCAGAGGCACCCCTTCGAATCCGAGAGGTGCCCCTACGAAGCGGTCAGCGGTTGGCCACCGCCTGCTTCACCAGCGTCTTGCCGAAGTCCCACATCAGCCCGCCGCCCGAGTGCGCGTCGTCCATGACGGCCGTGAACGCCTCGACGAAGCGGTCCACCTCGTGCTCCCCGATGATCAGCGGCGGGATCAGCTTGATGACCTCCAGATGGTCGCCGGACACCTGCGTGAGGATCCGGTGCTTCTGGAGCAGCGGCACGACGACCATCTGCGCGAAGAGGCCCTTGCGCGCGGCCTGGAGCATCGTCCAGCGGCTGCGCAGCTTCAGCGACTTCGGCCGCCCGAACTCGATGCCGATCATCAGGCCGCGGCCGCGTACGTCGCTCAGCAGCTCGTAGCGGTCGACCAGGGCGGCGAGCCGGGACTTCAGCAGCTCACCGGTCGCCCGGGCGTTCGCGACGACCTCCTCGTTCTCCATCACGGAGAGCACGGCAAGGCCCGCGGCCATGGCCTGCGCGTTCGAGCCGAAGCTGGCCGAGTGCACCAGGACCCGGTCCATGGACGAGTAGACCTTCTTGAAGATCCAGTCCTTGCCGAGCGTCGCGCCGACGGGCACATAGCCGCCGGAGAGCGCCTTCGCCACGCATACGAGGTCGGGTTCGACGCCCTCGTCGTGCTGGTACGCGTAGAAGTCGCCCGTCCTGCCGAGGCCGCTCTGCACCTCGTCCGCGATGAGCAGGGCCTTGTGCTGGTGGAGCAGCTCCTGAGCGGCGCGCAGATAGCCGGGGGGCGCCTCGTGGACGCCCTTGCCCTGGATGGGCTCGACGATCAGCCCGGCGACGTCGCCCTTCGCGAGCTCCGCGCGCAGGGCGTCGAGGTCGCCGAGCGGCACGGCGGTGTCCGGCAGGAGCGGCGCGAAGCCGTCCCGGAATCCGGACTCGCCGTTCACGGACAGAGACCCGGTGGTCAGCCCGTGGAAGGCGTGACCGCAGTACAGGACCCTTGGCCTGCCCGTCGCGTACCGGGCGAACTTCAGCGCCGTCTCGACGGCCTCCGTGCCGCTGTTGCCGAAGAAGACCCGGTCCAGGTGCGGGCTGTGCGCGAGGAGCCGCTCGGCGAGCAGGCCCGGCAGCGGCTGGCAGTCGAAGCGGGTGAGGTCGGCGAGCGAGGCGTCGAGGACGTCGTGCAGCGCCTTGCGGACGACGGGGTGGTGACGGCCGAGGCCCATCACGCCGAACCCGGCGAGCATGTCCAGGTAGTCGTTGCCGTCCTCGTCCCAGAAGTAGGCGCCTTCCGCCCGCTCGTAGACCTTGTCGAAGCCGATGGTGTGCAGCATGCGCGGGAGCTGGTGGTTGAGGTACTTGGCGTGCAGCTCGTAGCGCTCGGCGCCGCGGTCGGCCAGGAGTCGTGCGAGATCGAACTCCTTGCTCATACGTCGTCGCTCTCCTTGCCGGCCACGAGGGCCGCCGTCTCGGCCCTGCGGGCCATGCTGGTGCCGATCCGCCCGGCGATCTCGACGGGCGTGAGCCCGATGTCCGCGAGCACTTCACCGCGCTTGGCGTGCGCGAGGAACTGGTCGGGGATCCCGAACCGCCGTACGGGTACGTCGACTTCGGCCTCGCCGAGCGCGAGCGCCACGGCGGAGCCGACGCCGGCCGCCTTGCTGTTGTCCTCGACGACGGCGACGAGCCGGTGCCGTGCGGCGAGCGGCGCGAGGTCCGGGTCGACGGGTTTGACCCAGCGCGGGTCCACGACCGTGCAGTTGATGCCGCGCGCTGCCAGGAGTTCCGCGACCTGGAGGCACACCGGCGCCATCACGCCGACGGAGACGAGGAGTACGTCGGGGTCGTCGGCCCGGTGCAGTACGTCGAGGCCGCCGATCCGGTCGACCGCCGGGATCTCGGGGCCGACGGACTCCTTCGGGAAGCGGATCAGTGTCGGGGCGTCGTCCACGGTGACCGCTTCGCGGAGCTGGGCCCGCAGTTGCTCGGCGTCGCGGGGTGCGGCGATGCGCAGGCCCGGTACGACCTGGAGGACGGACATGTCCCACATGCCGTTGTGCGAGGCGCCGTCGACGCCGGTCACGCCCGCCCGGTCGAGGACGAAGGTCACGCCGCAGTTGTGCAGCGCCACATCCATGAGGAGCTGGTCGAAGGCGCGGTTGAGGAAGGTGGCGTAGACGGCGACGACCGGGTGGAGGCCACCCGTCGCGAGTCCGGCCGCCGAGACCGCCGCGTGCTGCTCGGCGATCCCCACGTCCCACACCCGGCCGGGGAACTCCTCGGCGAACTTGGTGAGTCCGACCGGGTGCAGCATCGCCGCGGTGATCGCCACGACGTCGTCGCGCTCCCGTCCGATGCGGGCGATCTCGTCGCCGAACACCGAGGTCCAGGAAGGGCCGTTGGACGGCGCGAGCGGCTCGCAGGTGAGCGGGTCCATCACGCCGACGGTGTGGAACCGGTCGGCCTCGTCCGCGAGGGCGGGCTCGTAGCCGCGGCCCTTCTCGGTGAGGCAGTGCACGAGCACGGGCCCGTGGAACCGTTTCGCACGCCGCAGCGCGGACTCGACCGCGCCGAGGTCGTGCCCGTCGATGGGCCCCACGTACTTGAGCCCCAGGTCCTCGAACATGCCCTGGGGCGCGAAGGCGTCCTTGAACCCCTTCTTGGCGCCGTGCAGGGACTCGTACACGGTGTGTCCGATGACCGGGGTGCGCAGGAGGACGTCCTTGCCCCAGGCCAGGACCTTCTCGTAGCTGTCGGTGGTGCGCAGGGCCGCCAGGTGGTTGGCGAGTCCGCCGATGGTCGGGGCGTAGGACCGTTCGTTGTCGTTGACGACGATGATCAGCGGGCGGTCCTTGGCGGCCGCGATGTTGTTGAGCGCCTCCCAGGCCATGCCGCCGGTGAGCGCCCCGTCTCCTATGACGGCGACGACGTGGCCCCGCTCGCCCAGGACCTGGTTGGCCTTGGCGAGGCCGTCCGCCCAGCCGAGCGCGGTGGACGCGTGGCTGTTCTCGATGACGTCGTGCTCGGACTCCTCGCGCGAGGGGTAGCCGGACAGGCCCCCCTTCCCGCGCAGTTTCGAGAAGTCCTGACGCCCCGTCAGCATCTTGTGTACGTAGCTCTGGTGGCCGGTGTCCCACAGGATCCGGTCGACCGGCGACTCGAAGACCCGGTGCAGGGCCATCGAGAGCTCCACCACCCCGAGGTTGGGTCCCAGGTGACCGCCGGTCCTCGCGACCGCGTGGATCAGGAACTCCCTGATCTCCGCGGCCAGTTCGCCGAGCTGTTCCTCGCTCAGCGCCTTCAGATCGCGCGGCCCCCGGATGCTTTCCAGAATTGTCACGCTCGGGCCCCCTCTCCGGTTGTCCTCAGCTCACGGTGACGTCGGGAGCGCCCGAGGCCGCCCCGGCGTCCGTCATCTGCTCGGCGATCTTCATCGCCTCTTCGATGAGGGTCTCGACGATCTTCGACTCTGGGACGGTCTTGATGACCTCGCCCTTCACGAAGATCTGGCCCTTGCCGTTGCCCGACGCGACGCCGAGATCCGCCTCGCGCGCCTCGCCGGGACCGTTCACCACACACCCCATGACGGCGACCCGAAGGGGCACCTCCATCCCGTCGAGGCCCGCGGAGACCTCGTCGGCCAGCTTGTAGACGTCGACCTGCGCCCGCCCGCACGACGGGCACGACACGATCTCCAGGCGCCGCTCGCGCAGCCCCAGCGACTCCAGGATCTGGATGCCGACCTTGATCTCCTCGACCGGCGGCGCGGACAGCGAGACGCGGATCGTGTCGCCGATCCCCTCACTCAGCAGCGCGCCGAAGGCGACGGCGGACTTGATGGTGCCCTGGAACGCCGGGCCCGCCTCGGTCACGCCGAGATGCAGCGGATAGTCACTGGCAGCGGCGAGCTGCCGGTAGGCGTTCACCATCACCACAGGGTCGTTGTGCTTGACCGAGATCTTGATGTCGCTGAACCCGTGCTCCTCGAAGAGGGACGCCTCCCACAGCGCCGACTCGACGAGCGCCTCGGGCGTCGCCTTTCCGTACTTCTTCAGCAGCCGGGCGTCCAGGGAACCGGCGTTGACCCCGATACGGATGGGGGTGCCGTGGTCCTTGGCCGCCTGCGCGATCTCCTTGACCTTGTCGTCGAACTGCTTGATGTTGCCCGGGTTCACCCGGACCGCCGCGCAGCCCGCCTCGATGGCGGCGAAGACGTACTTCGGCTGGAAGTGGATGTCCGCGATGACCGGGATCTGCGACTTCCTCGCGATCGTCGCGAGCGCGTCCGCGTCGTCCTGCGTGGGGCACGCCACCCGCACGATCTGGCAGCCGGACGCCGTCAGTTCGGCGATCTGCTGCAGCGTGGCCCCGATGTCCGAGGTCCGTGTCGTTGTCATCGACTGCACGGACACCGGCGCTCCGCCCCCCACTGCCACCGGTCCGACGTGGATCTGCCGACTCGTTCTGCGGTCGGCGATCGGTCGGACCGGCAGCGAAGGGAGCCCAAGTGAGACGGGCTCTCCGGAGTTCATGGGGTATCAGCCCCGATTCCCTGAGACGGTCTCGCGGGCGGCGCGGATGGACTCCTTGAGCGAGCCCATCGTGGCGAGGACGGCCGTCGGCTCGTAACCGCAGTGCGCCATGCAGTTGTTGCAGCGCTCGTCCTTGCCGCGCCCGTAGGCGTCCCAGTCGGTCTTCTCGATGAGGTCCTTGTACGTGGTGACGTACCCGTCCGCCATCAGGTAGCAGGGCTTCTGCCAGCCGAAGAGCGAGTAGTTCGGGATCGCCCACGCCGTGCACGGGAAGTCGACCTTGCCCTCGAGGAAGTCGAGGAACAGCGGCGAGTGGTTGAGACGCCAGCGGCGCCTGTTGCCGCCCGCGAAGGCCTTCTTGAAGAGCTCGCGGGTCTGCTCCACGCCCAGGAAGTGCTCCTGGTCGGGCGCCTTCTCGTAGGCGTAGGCGGGCGAGAGCATCATCTCGTCCACCTCGAGGTCGTCGTTGAGGTAGTTCAGGACCTCGATGATGTTCTGCGGGGTGTCCGTGTTGAAGAAGGTGGAGTTCGTGGTGACACGGAAGCCCCGCTTCTTGGCCTCCTTGATCGCCTCCACCGCCTCGTCGAAGACGCCTTCCTTGGCGACGGACTCGTCGTGACGCTCGCGCATCCCGTCGATGTGCACCGTGAAGGCGAAGTACGGCGAGGGCGTGAACTTGTCCATCTTCTTGCGCATGAGCAACGCGTTCGTGCAGAGGAAGACGTACTTCTTCTTCGCCACCAGCTGCCGGACGATCTCGTCGACGTGCGGATGCATGAGCGGCTCGCCGCCGGCGATGGACACCATCGGCGCGCCGGACTCCAGGACGGCGCCCACGGCCTGCGCCACGGGCATCCTCTGCTTCAGCACTCCGGCGGGATGCTGGATCTTTCCGCAGCCCTCGCACTTGAGATTGCAGGCGTACAGCGGCTCCAGTTCGACAATGAGCGGGAACTTGTCGCGCTTGCGAACCTTCTGTTCAAAGAGGTACGTCGCGACCTTGATGGACTGGCGAAGCGGCATGGCCATCTGGCTCACCTCCGGGGGAGCAGCAAAGAACGGTGCCATTCGAAAAATGCGGGAAGCACGGCACGGAGAACGCGGAAAGCTGATATTCCACCGCGCACCGTGCCGATACGGACGAGTTCATGTTCTGGAGCGTCCACGACCACCCGTACGGCCGCAACCGGACGCGGGCCCAGCGCGGCCGCCGTGCGCAGCGTGGCCGCGGACTCCATGTCCACGGCGATCGCGCCCGTGGCGAGCAGGTCGCCGCGCTCGTGTCCGCGCACGACATGGTCGGAGCCGGTGAGCGGACCGGTGTGCACGGTCCGTCCCGGTACCGCCCTGACCAGCTCCTTGACGAGGAGTTCCGTTCCGGTGCACGGCGTGGAGCCGTCCGTGTCGCGGGTCTCCTCGGCGACGACCAGGTCGCCCGGGTGCATGCCGGGGGCGAGACCGGCACAGAAGCCGGTCGCGACGACGGCCGCCTCGTGCAGGGCGGGAGCCTCGAGGGCCTCGGCCACGGACCGCTCGGCCGCCTTGGGCCCCATGCCCGTGCGCAGCACGGTGACGTGGGCCGGTGCTCCGGTGCGGGCGCCGGTGCGCAGGGCGAGGTACTCGATGCCGAGCGCGCAGGCGACCAGCAGCGGGGCGGCGTCCGGCGGGCGCGGGGCCGCCGGTGATCCGGTCATCAGCTCCCCTTGCCCGTCAAGGCCGCCTGATCGGCGAACGGCTCCCCGTGGACGTACCGGCCCAGTGCCGTGAGCGGGAAGACGTGGCGGTAGAGGTGATAGTTGATCGAGAAGTCCCACGGGAAGCCGGTGCCGGTGAAGTACGGCTCGTCCCAGGTGCCGTCCTCCAGCTGGGTCTCGGTCAGCCAGGCGACTCCTCGCTCGACGGCCTTGGAGTCCCGCTCCCCCGCCGACAGGAGTGCCATCAGCGCCCAGCCGGTCTGTGAGGCGGTCGAGGCGCCGTGGCCCTTCCAGTCCTCGTAGCGGTAGGAGCGCAGGTCCTCGCCCCAGCCGCCGTCGTCGTTCTGGACGGATGCGAGCCAGGCGACGGCGCGGCGGACGGCGGGGTGCGAGGCGGGCAGCCCGGCGGCGGTCAGGGCGGGCAGCACCGACCCTGTTCCGTATACGTAGTTGACGCCCCAGCGGCCGAACCAGGCGCCGTTCGGCTCCTGTTCGGCGAGCAGCCACTCGATGCCGCGCCGGGTGCGCGGGTCGTGCGACATGCCCTCGACGGCGAGCATCTCCACCACGTGTCCGGTGACGTCCGCGGACGGGGGGTCGATGACCTCGCCGAAGTCGCAGAACGGCAGCCGGTTCGGGAACGGGCTGGTGTTGTCGACGTCGAAGGCGGCCCAGGCGCCGTTCTTCGACTGCATGCCGAGGTTCCAGCGCACGCCCCGCTCGATGGCCTTCTCCATGCGCGGCCTGTCCGGGTGCCGGACGCGGCGCAGCGCGAGGACGACCTCGGCGGTGTCGTCGATGTCGGGGTAGTTGTCGTTGTGGAACTCGAACGCCCAGCCGCCGGACGCGAGTTGGGGCCTGCGGACGGACCAGTCGCCGGGCCGGTCGATCTGCTCCTGGAGCATCCAGTCGGCGGCCTTGACGAGCCGGGGGTGGTCGGCGGGCAGGCCGGCGTCGGCGAGGGCGATGACAGCGAGGCAGGTGTCCCATACGGGCGACTGGCAGGCCTCGATCATCCGGGCCCCGTCCTCGCGCCACACGGCGAACCGGTCGAGGGACTCCAGCCCCGCCTTCATCACCGGGTGTTCGAGGTCGTAGCCGAGCAGGTGGAGGGCGATGACGGAGTACACCGCCGGGGGCTGGATGCCGCCCCAGCAGCCGTCGTTCTCCTGGCGCTCGATGATCCAGCGGGCGGCCGAGTTCATGGCCGTCTTGCGCAGCCTGCGCGGCGCGACCTTGCGGTACAGGTGCATCGCCTTGTCGAGCCGCTCGAAGACGCCGTCCCAACTCGCCACGGGGGAAAGGGGCTTGGCCGGGTTGGGGTTGTGCGCGTCGGTGTGGAGTTCGTCGAGCGGGAAGGGCGCGGGCCGCACCGGGCGCTTCGCGGAGACGACCGTGAGCGGCACGATGGTCTGGCGGGCCCAGCAGCCGAAGTCGTAGATGTTGAGCGGCATCCACTTCGGGAAGTAGATGAGTTCCGGGGGCAGTTCGGGCAGGTCGTCCCACTTCCACCAGCCGAACAGGGCCAGCCAGATGCGGGTGAAGACGCGGCTCGCGGCGATCCCGCCCCGCTCCCGGATCCAGGCGGAGGCCTTCGCCATGTGCGGCTCGTCGGGGGCGTCCCCGGCCAGGCGCAGGGCTACGTACGCCTCGATGGTGGTGGAGAGTTCGCCCGGGCCGCCGTGGAACGTGGCCCAGGTGCCGTCGTCGCGCTGTTCACCGCGGATGAAGAGCCCGGCGGCGCGGGTGGTCGCCTCGTCCCCGATCCCGAGGAACTGGCGCAGCAGCAGGTCCTCGGCGTCCATCGTGACGTTCGTGTCGAGGTCCCCCTTCCACCAGCCCTGTGCGTCCTGCCGGGCGAGCAGGAAGTCCGTGGCGCGCTGGACGGAACGGGTGGCGGCGTCGTGCGTCCCGGCCGCCCCCGGGCTCGTGTCGGTCAATCGGGCAGTGGTGGCCGAGGTCGCGCCGGGAGCTGCCGCTCCGCTGCTTCCGTCGGTCGTCGCTGTCATGGCTTCCCCTTCGTGCAGTGCTCGATCTCTGCTGGGTCCGCCGTCGGCCGATGCCCTGGATGGGCACCGGCCGGCGACTGCGAGTCATATACGGCCGATAGTGATCATCTCTTTCGTACGACGACGAAGTCCGCGAGCGCGACGAACTGCGCCCGCACGTGGTCCTGCATCTGGACGGAGTCCAGGGCCTCGATGGCGACGGCGTACTGCCGACGCGCCTCCTCGGCGGTCCAGTCGCGGCCGCCGGCCTCCTCGATGAGGGCGGCGCGGGCCGCGAACTCCTCCTCGGAGAAGGTGTCGAAGTCGGTGCTCTTCGCGTCGGCGGCGAGGAGTTCACCGAGCCGCTCGGACGCGGGGCCGCCCGCGGCGAGCGCGGCGACGACGGGCAGTGACTTCTTGCGCTGTCGCAGATCGCTCCAGGTCTGCTTGCCGGTGGCCTCCGGGTCGCCCCAGATGCCGAGCAGGTCGTCGACGGCCTGGAAGGCGAGACCGAGGTGGTAGCCGTACTTCTCCAGCTGGTCCGCGGTCCGGTCGTCGGCGCCGCCGAGCACGGCGCCGATGGAGGAGGCGCAGGCCAGCAGGGCGCCGGTCTTGTTGCCCTCCATCTCCAGGCACTCCTCGACGGTGACCCGCTCGCGGTGCTCGTAGCTGATGTCCTGCGCCTGTCCGTCGATGAGGGCGCGCGAGGCGGAGGTCAGGCGGCGCGTGGCGCGGCCGGCCTCGACGGTGCCGAGTTCGAGGAGCACCTCGTTGGCGAGGGCGAAGAGGGCGTCGCCGACGAGGATGGCCTGCGCCGGGCCGTGCACCTTCCAGACGGTGTCCCGGTGGCGGCGCTGTTCGTCGCCGTCCATCAGGTCGTCGTGCAGGAGCGAGAAGTTGTGCACCAGCTCGACGGCGACCGCGCCGGGCACGCCCACCTCGGGTGCCGCGCCCGGGACCTGGGCGGACAGCACGGCGAGCGCGGGGCGCACGGCCTTGCCGCCGTCGCCGTCGGCCGGGTTGCCCTGCGCGTCGATCCAGCCGAAGTGATAGGCGGCGACGGTGTTCATCGGGTGTGCGAGGCGGTCCACGGCGGCCCGCAGCACCGGGGTGGCCAGGGTCCGGCCGCGCTCGAGCAGCGCGGTCACGTCCACCGCGTCGGCAGCCGGTTCGGCCGAGGGCACAGCGGGCACAGGGTCTCCTTTTGTTGCGTCGCCGGGGGCCGGCTGGTCCGCCCCCTGGAGATCGAGCTTCATGCCGCCTCCCGGAACAGATGACCGCGTGGGCGGTCGAGTGCGGCGAGAGCGGCATCGGCGGCGCTGACACCGCTGCGTACCGCGCTTTCCATGGTCGCGGGCCACCCGGTGGCGGTCCACGCGCCGGCCAGGTACAGGCCGGGGGCGTTGGTGCGGGCCGTGGGCCGCAGCGCGCCGACGCCGGGGGCCGGCGCGAAGGTCGCCGTGCGCTCCCGGGTGACGAAGAAGTCGAGTACCTTGGCGCCCCGCGCGGCGGGCAGCAGCCGCTCGAACTCGGGCAGGTAGCGCTCGCGGAGCACGGCGACGGGCTCGTCGATGTCGTCCTGCGCGGCGGACTGCGACACCGCGAGGTACTGCCCCTCGGTGAGTCCGGAGGCCTCCGTGCGGTCGAAGACCCACTGCACGGGCGAGCCGAGCGCGGTGAAGAAGGGCCGCTTGAGGACCTTGCGGTCGTAGACGACGTGCAGGTTGAGGATCGGCGCGGTCCCGATGGCGAGCAGCCGCCCGGCGTCGTCGAGCGCGCCGTCGGGCAGCAGGTCGTACGTCTCGCGCTGGGGCACGGCGAGGACGACGGTGTCCGCCGCGATCCGCTCCCCGGGAACCTCCACGCTCCAACGCCCGTTCTCGGTACGGGAGATGGAGGTGACGCGTGTGCGGAGTTCGGTGCGTACGCCCGCGGAGTCGAGCGCCTTGCGGGCGAGGGTGTCGTGGAGTTCACCGAGGGGGACGCGCGCCCAGCCGATGTCGGCCGCGCCCGGTTCGGACAGCAGCCCCGTCTTGAACACCATGGCGGCGAGCCCGAGCGAGGACTCGCCGGCGACGGCGTTCAGGGTGGCGACGCCCACCAGGTCCCAGAGGGCCTCGACGGCGCGCCGCGACTGGCCGTGCTCGGCCAGCCAGCTGCCGAAGTCCCGTTCGTCCAGGGCCGGATCGCCCAGGTCGAGCCCCTTGAGGGCCAGCGCGGCACGCCCTACGTTGGCGCGCTCGGCGAGCGAGAGATGCGGATACGTGGCGAGGCTCGCGGCCAGATGCAGCGGCACGGGCAGCGCGGTGCGGCGCAGTCTGCCGAGCCGGTTCCTGTCGGCGTCGAGTACGGGTACGTCGAGACGTTCCTGCAGGGGCGACAGGGCCGTGCCGTCGATGCGGTCGAGGAACCAGCGGTAGGCGGTGCAGCAGCGCAGGTACACGTGCTGGCCGTTGTCGACGGTGAGGTCACCGCGCTTGAAGGAGAACGCGAGGCCGCCCAGTCTCGGGCGTCCTTCGAGCAGGGTGACATCGAGGCCCGCGTCGGCGAGCGCGAGCGCGGCCGTGGTCCCGGCGAGACCTCCGCCGACCACGACCGCGGTCTGCCGTCCGGCGCCGCCGGCGGTGTTCGCGCCCGGCCCGTCGGGCCGCATGTTCCCGTCGCTCATGCGCCCTCCCCTTCGGCCGTTCCGTCAGTGTGCGCGCGATGGTTGAAAGACGCACGGCAGGCCGCTGAAGTCATGGACGCAGCGTCGGCGTGGAGGGTTGCCCGCCCTTTCCCGTCGGTGCGGACCGCTCTGTCGGACGTACTCATCAGACACGCCTCCTGAGGGACTGTCGGGAGACGCTGCGGGCGTCGAGTCCGGACAGGCCGCGCACGGCGACGTAGGCCTTCTCGCGCCCGGGCAGCGAGACGCGGCCGCGCAGGACGGCCTCGGGCTCGCGCTCGATGCGGTCGAGCAGGCGCCGGTAGATGCCGGCCATGGCGGCGACGCAGGCGCCGCTGCGCCGGTCGAGCAGCGGAAGCAGCCGGTATCCCTCGGCGAACAGGGCGCGGGCGCGGCGCACCTCGAAGTGCACGAGACCCGCGAAGTCCGAGCCCGCCGGCGGTGTCGGGGCGTCGAACCCGGCCGAGCAGCCGAACTTGGCGAGGTCGTCGGCCGGCAGGTAGGTGCGGCCGTCCGCCGCGTCCTCCCGCACGTCGCGCAGGATGTTCGTGAGCTGGAGCGCGAGCCCGAGCGTGTCCGCGTACTCGGAGGCGCGCTCGGCGCCGCGCGCGCCCGGCTCGGTGCCGAAGATGCCGAGCGAGACCCGGCCGATGGCGCCGGCGACGCAGCGGCAGTAGACCTTGAGGTCGTCCCAGGTCTCGTACGTCTCGCCGCGCAGGTCCATCAGGACACCGTCGATGAGTTCGTCGAGGCCGCCGAGCGGGATCGGGAACCGGTGCGCGGCATGCGCGAGGGCAACGCCCACCGGGTCGGTGTCGTCCTCCGCCACATCGCCGTCACGGACCCGGGCGAGCAGTGCCCGGGTCTCGTCGAGCCGGTCGGCCTTGACGTCCGGCGGCAGCCCTCCGTCGCCGATGTCGTCGACGCGGCGCGAGAACGCGTACACCGCCGACATGGCCCGCCGCTTGGCCGTCGGCAGCAGCCTGATGCCGTAGGCGAAGTTGCGCGCCTGCTGTCCGGTCACGGTCTCGCAGTAGCTGTATGCGGCGAGTACCGCTGCCGACACGTGCTGGTCTGACTCCACGGTCCGGCTCACCCCTCTCCTCGCAGAGTCGCTCCCACCTCACGCAGCAACCGGAGCTTGGTGGGCTTGGGCGGTCCAGGAAGTACGTCGTACGAAACGGCGGCGATCGCGGTGACCGCCGCCTTCCCCCCTGCCACGAACCCGGCAAGCAGCAGCTTCAGCCTGCCGTGGACGCTACCCACGAGGGGGGTGCCTTCATTCAGGAGACCGAGGGCGCGTTCGGCCTCGAACGCGACCAGGGCGCGCACCGATGCGCCCGCCGTGGGTTCGGCGAGATCGGACTCCTGGACGTGGAACTGTTTCATGTCCTCGGCGGGCAGATAGATCCGCCCCTGCCGTAGGTCCTCGCCGACGTCCTGAAGGTGTTCGACGATCTGCAGGCCTGTGCACACGGAATCCGAGAGGCGGATCCGCTCGGGAGTCGCGGTGCCGGTGATCGCGAGGACGAGGCGGCCGACCGGGTTGGCGGAGAGCTCGCAGTAAGCCAGCAGGTCGTCGTACGTCTCGTAGCGCGTGACCAGCTGGTCCTGGCGATTGGCCTGGATGAGACCGAGGAAGGGTTCGGGGGTGAGGCCGCGGCGGTGCACGGTGGGCTGCAGGGCGCGCAGGAGGGGGTGACGGGGGGTGGACTCGAACACCCGGTGAAGGTCGGCCTCGAAGGAGTCGAGCAAAGCCAGTCGGTCGTCATCGGCCCGTTCGGGTGACACGCCCAGGAGGCGGGCGTCGGCGCCGCCGGGAGCGAGGTCGCCGTCACCGATGTCGTCGACGAGGCGGGCGAAGCCGTAGACGGCCATGAGGTCGTCGCGCCAGTCCCGGGGCAGGAAAAAGGGGGCCACCGGAAAATTCTCGTCGGCGGCCTTGTCGAGTGTCGCCCCGGCCGGGGACCCGGCGGGCGCTCCCGATGATCCCGTCACCACGCGCTGCCCGGTACTAGGACGGCGAAAGCATCGTGGAGCTGGAGAGTTTCCATAGCCATTGCCGTCACATCTCCCGTTCTACACTGCTGACCCAAAACATCCTATTTCGGACACGCCGCCCCGCCTTACGCGCGGCAGACCGGCCCCCCGAGTCAGGGTGTCGCGCATTATCGCCCCTTTGCCGCGAATCGGCACCGGTACAGCTTACGTTGTACAACCGGCGCCGCCCCGACGGGGTTTCCCGCAGATCACAACAACACACCGATTGGCTCCAAGATTCCCTGCACGTAAGGAAGTTGACCTTCACTTGACCTCGGCGGGAATTAATTGCCCCCTACACGCGTCTCAAGGCCCCGCCAAGATATCCCGGCGGGGCCTTGAGACGCGGAAACGGGTGCGGAGGGTTGCCCGGGGGCGCCCGGACTACTTACCCGTGAACTTCTCGTACTCCTTGAGTACCTCAGCTGTCGGTCCGTCCATACGCAGTTCCCCGCGCTCGAGCCAGAGCACGCGGTCGCAGGTGTCGCGGATCGACTTGTTGTTGTGACTGACGAGGAAGACCGTGCCGGCCTCCTTGCGCAGCTCCCGGATGCGAGCCTCGGAGCGCTTCTGGAACTTGCGGTCACCCGTGGCCAGGGCCTCGTCGATCATGAGGACGTCGTGGTCCTTCGCGGCCGCGATGGAGAAGCGCAGCCGCGCCGCCATACCGGAGGAGTAGGTGCGCATCGGGAGCGTGATGAAGTCGCCCTTCTCGTTGATGCCCGAGAAGTCGACGATCTCCTGGTAGCGCTCCCGGATCTGCTCGCGGGACATGCCCATCGCGAGCCCGCCGAGTATGACGTTCCGCTCGCCCGTCAGGTCGTTCATGAGCGCCGCGTTCACACCGAGGAGCGAGGGCTGGCCGTCGGTGAAGACCTTGCCCTTCTCCGCCGGCAGGAGCCCGGCGATGGCGCGCAGCAGGGTCGACTTGCCGGACCCGTTCGAGCCGATCAGGCCGATGGCCTCGCCGCGGTACGCGGTGAAGGTGACGCCCTTGACGGCGTGCACCTTGCGGACGCCGCGCTCCTCGCCGCGCTTGACGATGCGGCTCAACGCGGAGGTCGCGCTGCCCTTGCCCGTCTTGGCGCCGTTGACGCGGTACACGATGTGCAGGCCGTCCGCGATGACGGTCGGGATGTGTCCCTTGCCCGCGTTCCTGCCCAGGATGTCTTCGTCAGCCACGGCCGTACCGCTCCTCGGACTTCCAGAAGTAGACGAAGCCGCCGGCGGCGACCAGTACCGACCAGCCGACCGCGACCGCCCACACGTGCGGCGGCAGGTTACCGGAGCCATATCCGTCGATGAGCGCGAAGCGCATCAGGTCCATGTAGATGGCGGCCGGGTTCCACTGCAGGATGTCGGCGACCCACGCGGGCTTGTCGGCCAGCATGATCGGGATGGAGAACATCACGCCGGACGCGTACATCCACGTACGCATCACGAACGGCATGAGCTGTGCCAGGTCCGGGGTCTTCGAGCCCAGCCTCGCCATGATCAGCGCGAGTCCGGTGTTGAAGAGGAACTGGAGCGCGAGCACCGGGATGATCAGCAGCCAGGACAGACCCGGGTAGCTGCCGAAGCCGACCGCGACGATGAACAGGACGATCATCGAGAACAGCAGCTGCTGGAGCTGCTGGAGCGCGAACGAAATCGGCAGCGAGGCCCGTGGGAAGTGCAGGGCGCGCACCAGGCCCAGATTGCCCGAGATCGCCCGGACGCCCGCCATCACCGAGCTCTGCGTGAAGGTGAAGACGAAGACGCCCGTGACCAGGAACGGGATGTACACGTCCATCGACATGCCCCGGCTGGCGTGCAGGATGAGGCCGAAGATGAGGTAGTACACGGCCGCGTTCAGGAGCGGCGTCGCCACCTGCCAGAGCTGGCCGAGCTTGGCCTGGCTGTACTGGGCGGTGAGCTTCGCCTGTGAGAAGGCGAGGATGAAGTGACGCCGGCCCCACAGCTGGCTGACGTACTCGAACAGGCCGGGCCTGGCGCCACTGACGGTCAGACCGTACTTGGCGGCCAGGTCGGCCGGGGAGAGCCCCTCATCGGGCGACGGACGCGCGGTCACCGCGACACCGCCGTCATGCGTTGTCTCACTCACTAGTGGAAACTTTCGTCTTCAAAGTGCGCAGCCGGTCGGGCATAGGCAGGAGCCAGGGACCGGGGTACGGGCCGAATGCTCTCAGACACGAGCTTGTCAGATGATGGGAGGTCGGCCCAGTCGGGTCAGACGCCACACCGTACGCCACTTCATGGGACGCCTGGGGCCGCACGGGCTCGTCCAGCCTTCCTTGAACCCGCCGAACCAGGCCTTCAGCGCAGGTCCGGAGGGCCGGCGGGCAAGCGTGAGGAGCAGCCAGACGCCGAGGTAGACGGGGACGATGAGCGCGGGCAGATTGCGGCGCGCGAGCCAGACCCGGTTCCTGGCGACCATGCGGTGGTAGACCGCGTGCCGGGACGGGGCCGTCGTCGGGTGGTGCAGCACCATGTCCGCGCGGTAGTCGATCATCCAGCCCGCGTCGAGGGCACGCCAGGCGAGGTCGGTCTCCTCGTGGGCGTAGAAGAACTCGTCGGGCAGGCCGCCGACCTCCGCGATCACGCGGGTGCGCACCGCGTTGGCGCCGCCGAGGAACGTGGTGACGCGCGAGGAGCGCATCGGGTCGGCGGCGCGCAGGCGCGGGACGTGACGGCGCTGGGTGACGCCGGTCTCCGGGTCGGCGATCCGGAAGCTGACGATGCCCAGCTTCGGGTCGGACTCGAAGGCCTCGCGGCACAGCTGAGCGGTGTCCGTCTTCGGCAGGAGGCCGTCGTCGTCGAGGAAGAGCAGCACGTCCACGTCGGAGCCCGAGGGCCCGAAGGCCTCGATGCCGACGTTGCGGCCGCCCGGGATGCCGAGGTTCTCGGGCAGTTCGACGGTGCGCACACCGGCGGGGACGTCCGGGACCGGGGAGCCGTTGCCGACCACGACCACGTCGACCCGGTCGCCGTCCTGCTTGGCGACGGAGTCGAGGAGGGCGCGCAGCTCCTCGGGGCGGTTGCCCATGGTGATGATCACCGCGCCGACCTTCATCGCCGTACTCATTTCAGCCTGCTCGACGCCAGGATGGACACCAGGTGCAGCACAGTCTGGAGCAGCGCGATGCCGGCCAGGACCGCGACACCCAGGCGCGTGAAGAACAGGTCGCCCCGGATCTGGTCGACGATCGCGAGGACCAGGATCAGCAGCGACGCCTCGATGCCGAGGATGAGGCGGTGGAACTTCAGCGCGGACGCCGCCTTGCGGGCGAGCGCCATGCCGGAGGCCTTGATCTCGGAGGCGGACTCCTTGACCTGCTCCCGGCCGTTCTGTGCGCGGGCCACGCCGACCAGGTCCGTCTCGGCCTTGATCAGGATGGCGCCGAGCGCGGCGAGCGTGCCGAGGAAGGCCCACAGCCAGTCGATCCGGCCGCTGCCCCACAGGTCGGCGGCGCGCAGTCCGAAGCCGACGAGGACCGCGGCGTCGGTCAGGTACGCGCCGACGCGGTCCATCCAGACGCCGGCGAGCGAGTACTGCTTGCGCCACCGGGCGATCTCGCCGTCGACGCAGTCGAGCAGCAGGTACAGCTGGACCGCGACGACGCCGAGAACGGCGCCCCAGATACCCGGGACCAGCAGCGCGGGCGCCGCGAGGACGCCGCACACGGTCATCAGGTAGGTCAGCTGATTGGGGCTGACCTTGGTGTTCACGAGGTGGCGGTCGATGCGCAGCGAGATCTCGCGCATGTAGAGCCGGCCGCCCCAGTGCTCGCCGCTCCGCCGGTCCTTCACCCCCGCGGGGTGAACGACCGGGCGGAGCTCAGCTACCGATGGCTTTTGCATAGTCGGCGTAGGCGTCCCTGATCTGGTCGGTGGACAGATTGAGGTGCTCGAGGATCGTGTACCGGCCCGGACGGGTCTGCGGCGCGAACTCCACGACCTGGACGAACTCGTCCATGGTGAAGCCGATCTCCTCGGGGGTCACGGGCAGGCCGTGCCTGCGCAGGACCTCGACCATGTACAGCGACTCCTCGCGCGCTCCACGGAGGAACATCGCGAAGGCCGCGCCCAGGCCGCACTGCTCGCCGTGGCTCGCGGCGCGCTTGGGGAAGAGGAGGTCGAAGGCGTGGTTGATCTCGTGGCAGGCGCCGGAGGCCGGACGGGAGTCGCCCGACACCGACATCGCGATACCGGTGAGGACCAGCCCCTCGGCCAGGACCTGGAGGAACGAGTCGTCCCCCACGCCGCCGGGGTGGCGCAGCACGGCCTCGCCGGCCTGGCGGGCCATGGCGGCGGCCAGGCCGTCGATGTCCTCGCCGCGCTCGCGGGCGGCCAGCTCCCAGTCCGCGATCGCGGAGATGTTGGACAGGGCGTCGCCGATGCCGGAGCGCACGAAGCGGACCGGGGCCTCACGGATGATGTCGAGGTCGATGACGACGGCGATCGGGTTCGGCACACCGTACGAGCCGCGGCCCGCGTCGTTGTCGAGCGTCGCGACCGGCGAGCACAGACCGTCGTGCGACAGGTTCGTCGCGACGGCGACCAGCGGCAGGCCGACGCGCGCCGCGGCGAACTTGGCGCAGTCGATGATCTTGCCGCCGCCGAGGCCCACGACCGCGTCGTAGCGGCCCTTCTTGATCGCGTCGGCGAGCTTGATCGCGTCGTCGAGCGTGCCGCCGCCGACCTCGAACCACTCCGCACGGGGCAGCTGCGGCTCGAGGCGCTTGCGCAGGACCGCGCCCGAGCCACCGCTGATCGCGATGGCCAGGCGTCCGGTGGACGAAGAGATCCGCTGGTCGGCGAGCACGGTCGCCAGGTCGTCGATCGCCCCCGCCCGGATGTCGACGACGACCGGCGAGGGGATGAGCCTCGTCAGTACTGGCACGCGATAACACGTCCCTTGGCGAGGTCGTCGTGGTTGTCGATCTCGACCCACTTGACGTCGCCGATCGGGGCTACGTCGATCCTGAAGCCGCGGTTCACGAGCTCCTGGTAGCCGTGCTCGTAGAACTGCTGCGGGTCCGTCTCGAAGACGGTCTTGAGCGCGTCCGCGAGCTCGTCGGCCGCCTCGCCCTCGATGAGGGTGACGCCGATGTACTCACCGGTCGCCTCGGCCGGGTCCATCAGCTTGGTGATCTTCGTCATGCCGCCTTCGGGGCCGACGACGACCTTCATCTCCTCGTCGGCGAGAGACTTCACCGTGTCGAGGGCCAGGATGATCTTCTTGCCGTCGCCGCGGGCGGCGAGCAGCGTCTTCTCGACGGAGACCGGGTGCACGGTGTCGCCGTTGGCGAGGATCACGGAGTGCTTGATCGCGTCACGGCCGCACCACAGGGAGTAGGCGTTGTTCCACTCCTCGGCCTTGTCGTTGTCGATCAGGGTGATCTTGACGCCGTACTTCTGCTCGAGCGCCTCGCGACGCTCGTAGACGGCCTCCTTGCGGTACCCGACGATGATCGCGACCTCGGTCAGACCGATCTCGGCGAAGTTGCCGAGGGTCAGGTCCAGGACCGTGAGGCTCTCCTCGTCACCCTCGGGGCCGACCGGCACCAGGGCCTTGGGCAGGGTGTCGGTGTAGGGACGCAGACGCCGTCCGGCGCCGGCAGCCAGCACGAGGCCGATCATGCGGGTTCTCCTTCATCGTGTACGGCGGGTGCGCCGCGCCTGTGGGCGGTCACCCAGTAGCGGATGCTCTCGACGAGCACCACCAGTGCCACGGCCACGGCGCATACCGTGAGCGCGACAGTGAAATCTGTGTTGGTGAGCAGCGCGGCGATCACCGTGGCCACCAGCGTCCTGCCCTCGTGCCCGCCGATCGCCCGGACCAGCCAGCGCGGGGGCGCGCCGGTGCCACCGCGGATGCGGTACACCGTGTCGTAGTGATGGTAGGCGACCGCGGCCACCAGCCCGAAAGCCGCCGGCAACGCTCCGTTTACGTCCGCTTTCGCTGCGATCAGCAGGATCGTGCCGTATTCGGCGGCCCGGAAGACGGGCGGGACGAGCCAGTCGAGGGGGCCCTTGAGGGGGCACGAGACGGCCGCGGCGGAGGTCAGCGCGTAGACGGCGGCGCCGAGGACGGGCCACCAGCTGCCGTAGTCCGACAGCGCTGTGGCGAGTACGAGGACCAAGGCGCCGAGCGCGGCGATCGCCGGGGCCGTGTGACGAGGCACACCGCGCACCGCGCGCTGGAGGAGTTCGCTCAGCGGGCCGCTGTCGGAGAGCTCCGCGAGGGCCTGCGCGGCCCGGTCCGTGCGGGTGGCCCGGCGGGTCAGCGAGCGCAGGACGCGGCCGGCCGTGGTGTACGCCGCCGCGAGGGCGCAGCCGATCAGCAGGACGATGAACGTCACGCGCGGCGTCGTCAGCGCGGTGAGTACCGCGATCAGGGCCCAGCGTTCGCCGATCGGCAGCACTATCATCCGGCGCACCCAGACCGTCCACCCGACGCTGTCGAGCTTGTCCGAGAGGGCCGCGGTGGGACTGGTGTTCGCCGTCGCGTCGTGGTTCGCCTCGTTGAAGGAGAAGTCCACGACATGGCGGCAGGTCTGCAGGACCATCGCGCCGAGCGCGAGCGCCCACACGTCGTCACCTCCCCCACTGCCGCTCGCGGCCGATGCACCGAGCGCGAGGCCCGCGTAGTAGGCGTACTCCTTGGCCCGGTCGAAGGTCGCGTCGAGCCAGGCGCCGAGCGTCGAGTACTGCAGGGAGTAGCGGGCGAGCTGCCCGTCCGTGCAGTCCAGGACGAAAGAGAAGAGGAGCAGCAGGCCCGCGGCGACGAAGCCGGGGCGGGTGCCGGTGGCCGCGCAGCCCGCCGCGATCAGCGCGGTGAACAGCGAGGCGGTCGTCACCTGGTTCGGGGTGAGACCGCGCCGGGCGCACCAGCGGGCGATGTAGCGGGAGTACGGGCTGATGCAGTAGGTCGTGAAGAAGCCGTCGCGCGCCTTGACCGCCGTACGCAGCCGGATCGCCTCGTCGTCGACGGCGGCGACCGCCTGGCGGGCCTCGTTGCGGGCCTGCGGGTCGGCGGGCACGGCGGCGACGAGCTCACCGAGCTCGGGCCGGTGCACGTCGGTGCCGTACGCCGCTGCCAGGCGCTCGGCGACGCGGTCGGCGAGCACACCGGCCAGGGTGCCGGCCCGCGTGCCGGAGTCCGCCGCGAACGGACCTTCGGCGGTGTCGCGCAGGGCGCCGGTCAGCGCCTCGCGGGCCGCGGGCTGCACGGAGACGGCTCCGGGGACGGCCGAGGCGGCGAAGCGGGGGTCGGTGAGGCCGAGGCGCAGGGCGTGGGTGTGGCCCACGAAGCCCGCGTCGACGAGCGCGACCCGCTGTCCTGCCGGGACCGCGGCGAGCGCCGTCCCTGCCTGTGCGGCGTCCGGGGCGAGCCGCACGTCGAAGCCGAGTGCCCGCAGCTCGCCCTCGAGCGACGACCCGGGTACCGGCTGGCCGGTGACGATGGCGGTCGACAGACGAACTCACTCCTTGGATTGCCTGCACGCCGGCGCAGCGGGCACAGGCGTGATGGGGGCGCCCCGGGCCGAGTGCGGCCGGGCGGCACGTCGGCAGAGGCTATCGGATGATGAGAAGCGGACGTTCACCGCCCGTTCATGGCCCGATAAGAGCGGTCTGCGTGTGCGCGACCGCCCCGTCATCATTGTCGATCAAGGCCCCGCCCCACAAACCGCCGCTCGTGCGAGGGCCCGGTGGGCACATGGGGACACGGCCTAGGGTGGTCGACCATGACATGGCTGATCACAGGTGGAGCGGGTTATATCGGGGCACATGTGGCGCGGGCTATGGCCGCCGCCGGCGAGGACGTGGTCGTCCTCGACGACGTCTCGACCGGGGTGACCGAACGGCTGCCGTCGGACATCGAGCTGGTCAGGGGCTCTGCCCTGGACCCCGAGCTGGTGAAGCGGGTGTGCGCCGAGCACTCCGTGACGGGTGTGGTGCATCTCGCGGCCCGCAAACAGGTCGGCGAGTCCGTGGAGCGGCCCGAGCTCTACTACCGCGACAACGTGGGCGGCCTGGCGGTGCTCCTGGACGCGGTCGCCGAAGCCGGCGTGCGGCGCTTCGTCTTCTCCTCGTCCGCCGCCGTGTACGGCAACCCGGATGTGGACCTCATCACGGAGTCCACCCCCTGCGCGCCGATGAGCCCCTACGGCGAGACGAAGCTGGCGGGCGAGTGGCTGGTGCGGGCGGCCGGCCGGGCGCACGGCATGGCCACCGTGTGCCTGCGCTACTTCAACGTGGCGGGCGCCGCCGCCCCCGAGCTCGCGGACACCGGCGTCTTCAACGTGATCCCGATGATCTTCGACCGGCTGAGCCGCGGCGAGGCCCCCCGGATCTTCGGTGACGACTACGACACACCGGACGGCACCTGTGTACGTGACTATCTGCACGTGGCCGATCTCGCCGAGGCCCATCTCGCGGCCGCGCGCCGGCTGGCCGAGCCCGGCGCGACGGGCGACCTGACGGTGAACATCGGCTCCGGCGAGGGCGTCTCCGTGCGCGAACTGGTCGACCTGATCTCCGAGGTCAGCGGCGACCCGCGGGCGGCAGTGGTCGAGCCGCGCCGCGCGGGCGACTCCCCGCGTGCGGTGGCCTCCGCGGAACTCGCGGCGAAGGAACTCGGCTGGGCGACGAGCCGTGGGGTGCGCGAGATGGTCGAGTCGGCGTGGGCGGGCTGGCGGCTGCGGCATCCGGAGAGCACCTCCAACTGACCCGGGCGGCATCCTGACCTGCGGCCATTTCCGCAGGTCAGGACACATGACAACGGTGTTCAGTGCAGTGTTTGCAGATACCCCCTACCCGTAGTTCACTGTGATCGCGGGGGCGGCCGGCCAGGCGCGCCGAGGAGCGGACGGAGGGCGGTTTCCATGGGGGCCGGACACGATCACGGGCACAGCCACGCGCCCACGGGCACGGCCTCGGCCGCGCATCTGGGCCGCCTGCGCATCGCGCTCGGCATCACGCTGACCGTGATGGTGGTCGAGATCGTCGGCGGACTCCTCGCCGACTCGCTCGCCCTGGTCGCGGACGCCGCCCATATGGCGACCGACGCGCTCGGCCTCGGCATGGCGCTGCTCGCCATCCACTTCGCCAACCGCCCCGCGAGTGAACAGCGCACGTTCGGCTTCGCCCGCGCCGAGATCCTGGCCGCGCTCGCCAACTGCCTGCTGCTGCTCGGCGTCGGCGGCTATGTGCTGGTCGAGGCGATCCAGCGGTTCCTTGAGCCCGCCGAGACCGAGGGCGGGCTGACGATCGTCTTCGGTGCGATCGGTCTCGTCGCGAACATGATCTCGCTGTCGATCCTGGTGCGCGGCCAGAAGGACAGCCTCAATGTGCGCGGCGCCTTCCTCGAGGTGGCCGCCGACGCACTGGGCTCGGTCGCCGTGATCATCTCGGCGACGGTCATCCTGGCCACCGGCTGGCAGGCCGCCGACCCGATCGCGTCGATCGCGATCGGCCTCATGATCGTCCCGCGGACCGTGAAACTGCTGCGGGAGACGCTGAACGTGCTGCTCGAAGCGGCACCGAAGGGCGTCGACATGGCGGAGGTGCGGGCCCACATCACGGAGCTCCCCGGCGTCCTGGACATCCACGACCTGCACGCCTGGACGATCACCTCGGGCATGCCCGTTCTGTCCGCACACGTGGTCGTGAGCTCGGAGGCCCTCAACGCCATCGGGCACGAGAAGATGCTGCACGAGCTCCAGGGCTGCCTCGGCGTCCACTTCGACGTCGAGCACTGCACGTTCCAGCTGGAGCCGGTCGGGCACGCGGAGCACGAGGCGAAGCTCTGCCACTGACTGCCCGCATTCTCAAGGCGGGCGTACACACTGCGTGCTACGTTGGCCATGGATCTTCAGGAGGTGGGTTGATGACTGTCGTCGCGGTGAGCGCTGCCCCGCGCAGCGACAGGTGCATCCCCATCATCCGGGCCCACGCCTGACCCTTCCCGCTGCCCCAGCTGGAGTGTGCGTCGGCGGGCCCTCTCACCCAAGGGTTCAACCGTTGACCGACAACGTCGTACGTGACGCCTTCTTCGCCCTGCACCACGGACTTCCCCGGCAGGGCCCCGGCTCCGACTCCACCACCCTGCGGCTCCTCTCCTTCGTGGGGCCGCTGCCCGAGCGCCCGCGCGTGCTCGACCTCGGCTGCGGCCCCGGCCGCTCCGCGCTGCTCCTGGCCGCCGAGACCGGCGGCGAGGTCACCGCGGTCGACCTCCACGAGCCGTTCCTCGACGAGCTGCGCGCCGCCGCGAAGGCGCGGGGCCTCGCCGGCCGAATCCACCCCGTCAATGCCGACATGGGCGAACTCCCCTATCAGGATGCTTCGTTCGATCTGATCTGGGCCGAGAGCTCGGCGTACTCCATCGGCTTCGACAACGCGCTGCGGCGGTGGAAACGGCTGCTCGCCCCGGGCGGCTCGCTCGTGCTCACCGAGTGCGAGTGGACCGTCGCCGACCCGTCCACCGAGGCGCGGGCCTTCTGGGAGCCGCACTACGCGCTGCGGACGACCGAGGAGAACGTCCGGGCCTGCACCGGCGCCGGGTACTCCGTGCTCGGCGTCCACCGGCAGCCCGAGTCCGACTGGGACGAGTACTACGGCCCGCTCGCCGAGCGCGCCGACGCCACGGACCCGCAGGCACCCGGCATGGCCGAGGCCCTCGCGGGCGCGCGCGCCGAGCTGGCGATGCGGCGCGACCACGGCGGGGACTACGGCTACACCGGCTACGCGCTGCGTCCCGCGGCGTCGTGGCCCACGCGGCCGGAGTCGGCCGCCGACATCGCGGCCGTCCACGCCGTGCACGCCGCCGCCTTCCCGACGGAGGCGGAGGCCGACCTGGTGGACGCCCTGCGTGCGGACGACGGCGCGTGGCTGACGGGCCTGTCGTACGTCGCCGAGGCGCCGGACGGCACCGTGGCGGCGCACGCGCTGATCACCCGCTGCCTGGTCGGCGGGGCCCCGGCGGCGGCACTGGCACCCGTCGCGGTCCTGCCGCCGTACCAGCGCACGGGCGCCGGTTCGGCCGTCGTCAACGCCGTGCTCGACGCGGCACGCGCGCGTGGGGAGCGGCTCGTCCTCGTGCTCGGGCAGCCGGAGTACTACCCGAGGTTCGCCGGGGGTCCGGGGGTGTCCCCCGGATGGCACTGCGCGTCCGCCTCCGGGTACGGCATCCGGCCCGGGTTCGAGGTGCCTGACGAGGCGATGATGGCGCTCGTCCTGGGCGCGGCGGACGATTCCTGGCAGGTGCCGCAGGGCACGATCACCTACCCGGCCGCTTTCGGCGTCTGACCCTGTGCATGTCCCGCCCGGTCCCCGGGCGGGACATGCTGGCGCTGCCAAGTGCCGGGACTGTCTGTCCCGTACGGCAGACTTGGGGTTCGAGGACCGAAGCGAAGGATGGGTATGCCGACCACACCTGCCACCGCGGCGAACAGTTCGTCGAACGGCACCGGAGAAGCGATCTTGCTGGAACTCGTGGACGAGGACGGCAGGACGATCGGCACGGCGGAGAAGCTCTCCGCGCATCAGGCGCCCGGACAGCTGCACAGAGCGTTCTCCGTGTTCCTCTTCGACGAACAGGGCCGGCTGCTGCTCCAGCAGCGCGCGCTCGGCAAGTACCACTCCCCCGGCGTGTGGTCGAACACGTGCTGCGGGCACCCGTATCCGGGCGAGGCGCCGTTCGCCGCGGCCGCCCGCAGGACGTTCGAGGAGCTGGGGGTCTCGCCCTCGCTGCTCGCGGAGGCGGGGACGGTGCGCTACAACCACCCGGACCCGGACTCGGGCCTGGTGGAGCAGGAGTTCAACCACCTGTTCGTGGGGATGGTCCAGGCGCCGCTGCGGCCGGATCCCTCCGAGGTGGGCGAGACCGCGTACGTGACGGCGGAGGAGTTGGCCGTGCGGCACGCCCAGGGGCCGTTCTCGGCATGGTTCATGACGGTGCTGGACGCTGCGCGGCCGGCGATCCGGGAGCTGACGGGGCCGTCAGCCGGCTGGTGAGTCCGCCGCTCAGGCGCCGGCGGGCTTGAGGGGCAGGGCGGCCCAGATCACCTTGCCCCCGCTCGCCGTGTGCTCGACGTCGCACACCCCGCCCGCCTCGCGGGTGACCTCGCGTACGAGGAGGAGGCCGCGCCCGCCCGTCTGCCCGTCGGTGGCCTCCAGGGCGGTAGGGCGGTAGGGGTGCTCGTCCTCCACGGAGACGCGCACCCACTCGGCGCCGACGGCGACCTCCACCGCGAGGACGGGTGAGAGCAGGGCCGCGTGCCGCACGGCGTTCGTGACCAGCTCGGAGACGATGAGCAGCAGTCCCTGGACGAGGTCGTCGGAGGCGGGTACGCCCTGACGGACCAGCAGGTCACGGACGGCGTGCCGGGCCTGCGGCACGGACGCGTCGACGGCCTGCGCCGTGAAGCGCCAGACACCCTCGTACGGCAGCGGACTTCCCGGTTGCCGGTCGGGGGGCGCTCCCCCAGTGTCTTGAGGACTCGGGCGGGACCCCCACCCCTGGTCGCTCATCGTCCGGTCGCCGCCCTTGCGCTCGATTGTCACCACACATCGAGTGTTGGGAGTCCACTGGTCCGTACCGGATGACTGACCAGAAGTCAGCGAGTATCGACGTAATTTGACCGTTGGCGTATGACAGCGTCAGGTGTACGACTGATCCTGCCGTTCTAGTTCTCTCTTCCCTGGCTATTCAGGTTGTACGTGTTTGGACTCGTCATCGGCCGCCATGAGGCCCCTTCATGGTGGGACCGTGTGTCTGTGTGGTGGGACCGTGCCATGACGCCTCCTCGCCGGTCACCCCTTCTTGATCGTACGTTCGAGGCATGCGGATAGCATCCGGCGCATGTCGCACACACCGCCGCAGCTCACGCACTCGGTCACCGACGGCATCGCCACCGTCGTCATCGACCACGCCGCCAAACGGAACGCCATGACCGACGGCATGTGGCGCTCGGTGCCGCCGCTGCTCGCTTCCCTCGACGCCGATCCCGCGGTGCGGGTGCTGGTGCTGACCGGGGCCGGCGGGACGTTCTGCGCGGGCGCCGACATCTCCACGCTCGGCGGCTCGGGGTCGCGGGCGCAGGAGCTCGCGGTCGCGGCCGAGGAGGCGCTCGCGGCCTTCGCCAAGCCGACGCTCGCCGCCGTGCGCGGGTACTGCGTGGGAGGCGGCTGCCAGCTGGCGGCGGCCTGTGACCTGCGGTTCGCGGCCGAGGACGCGCTGTTCGGGGTCACGCCGTCGAAGCTGGGGATCGTGTACCCGGCGGGCTCGACGCGCCGCCTCGCCTCTCTGGTGGGCCCCGCGACGGCCAAGTACCTGCTGTTCTCCGGCGAGTTGATCGGTACGGAGCGCGCCCTGCGGACCGGGCTCGTGGACGAGGTGCTCTCCGGGGACGAACTGGACAAGCGGGTCGGCGAGTTCGCTCGGATTCTCGGTGAGCGCTCGCAGCTGACGCAGGCCGCGGCGAAGGAGTTCGCCGACGGCCGCGTGGAGCGGTCCGCGCACTGGGCCGGGCAGGCGCGCGGGAGCGGCGACACCGCGGAGGGCGTCGCCGCGTTCCTGGAGCGCAGGAAGCCACGCTTCACATGGACCACGTCGGGATGAAACGGGGCATCTCAACTGTGTCAGGACGAAACGGCCGTCCTGGCCTCGGTATGGGAGAGGCGGCTCTCCGCACTACGCCCGGAGAAAGCGGCTCTCCGCGCGGAACTTCTCCACGAGGTGCGCGGGGGCCTTCCCGGGCGAACCCGCGTCGTAGGGCGGCTGCGGGTCGTACTCGGTGAGCAGCTGTACGGCCTGCGCGTGCTCGTCGCCCGCGATCGTGCCCACGAGCGTCAGGCCCATGTCGATGCCGGAGGAGACCCCGGCGGCGGTGACGTACTTGCCGTCGACGACGACCCTTTCGCCCGTGGGCTCGGCGCCGAACTCCTTCAGGGCGTCGAGCGCCAGCCAGTGCGACGTCGCGCGCCGGCCGTCGAGCAGGCCGGCGGCGGCGAGGAGCAGCGACCCGGTGCACACGGAGGTCGTCCAGGTGCTGGTGGCGTCGGCGGCGCGCAGCCAGTCGAGCAGGACTTCGTTCTCCATCTGCGCGCTCTGGCCCGGCCCGCCGGGGACGATGACGATGTCCGGGTCGGCCAGCTCCGACAGCGTCTTGTCGGCAGTGAGGGCGAGCCGTCCCGTGTCCGACCGCACGGGCCCGGTCCGCTCGGCGACGAAGGTGAGTTCCGCGTCGGGGAGCCTGCCGAGCGTCTCGTAGGGGCCGACGGCGTCGAGCGCGGTGAAGCGGTCGAAAAGGATGATGGCGATCTTCATCGGGTGCCTTTCGGTCAAAAACGGGTGGACTCGGACGGGCGCCGGCCCGTGGTGCGGGTTCCGGGTGCGCAGAAGCGGCGGCGGTACTCGGCCGGGGACGCGCCGAGCGCTTTGGTGAAGGCGCGGCGCATCGCCTCGGGGGTGCCGTAGCCGCAGGTGCGGGAGATCTCCTCGACGCCGTCGGAGGTGTCCTCCAGGAGGCGGCGCGCCTGTTCGAGGCGGACCAGGTCGACGTACCGGCCCGGGGTCATGCCGGTCTCGGCCTGGAAGGCGCGGGTGAAGTGGCGCGGCGAGAGGCGGGCGCGGGAGGCGAGCGACTCGACGCAGAGGTCGTCGTCGGGGTGCTCGGTGATCCAGTGCTGGACCTCGCGCAGCGGCTCGCGCCGCGCGGTCTGGGCACAGAGCTGGGCACTGAACTGGGCCTGGTTTCCCGGGCGTCGCAGGAACACGACGAGGTGGCGGGCGACCGTCAGCGCGGTGTCGCGGCCGTGGTCCTCCTCGACGAGCGCGAGGGCGAGGTCGATGCCCGCGGTGACGCCGGCCGAGGTCGCCACGTTCCCGTCGCGAACGTAGATGGGGTCGGGGTCGACCTCGACGGCCGGGTGGTCGCGGGCGAGACGGTCGCAGTACGCCCAGTGCGTGGTCACCCGGCGGCCGTCGAGCAGGCCCGCCTCGGCGAGCAGGATGGCGCCCGTGCAGACGGAGACGAGGCGCCGCGCGCGCGGGCCGTGCTCCCGCAGCCAGGCCGTCAGTCGCGGATCCGGGTGGCGCGTGCCCCGGCCGCCGGGGACCAGGAGCGTGTGCGGGGCGGGCGCGTCGGCGAGTGCGTGGTCGGGGACGAGCCTGAGCCCGCTGGAGGTGCGGACGGGCCCGCCGTCGAGGGAGGCCGTGCGGATGCGGTACGTGTCCCCGGGGCGCGGGCCCCGGCAGAGGGCGGCTCCGGCGAAGACCTCTGCCGGGCCGGTCACGTCCAGGCTCTGGACGTCGTCGAACAACAGGATGAGCACGGTGCGGGCGGCCATACGGCCAGTCTTCGGGCACGGCGGGACGGCCGCAATGACGAGTACCCCACCTTTCCTGCCATCGCGCGCCTGACGTGGTGGGAGCGGTCCGGCGAACGTTTCGGCGAATGGTGCGCGCCTCGCACGTTCCGCCCGTACCAACCAGTCGGTAACGTACTCGCATGACGACCTCCCCGGACGCCCGCGCCGCCCGCCGCTGCCACAACATGCTCAACCCGTTCCACTCGACGCACTACTTCTCGCCCGACCTGGGCCAGGAGCTGGGCGCCATCGGGATCACCCATCGGAGCGCGGCGTACTTCGCGGCCCGCGCGGCGGCGATGGGGGCCGTCAGTGCCGGAACCGTGACCGCGACGTTCTACAACTTCAAGCACGAGCTCGTCGCCGAACACGTGCCCGCGGTGTGGGAAACGGCCTCCCCGGAGACGGTCCTCGCGGCACGCGCGCGTGCCGTCGACTCGACGCTGCGCAGGCTCCTGGGCGACGAGATCGTGGCCTCCCCGGAGATGGCCGAGGCCGCCGCTCTCGCACTGCGGGCCACGGAGGCCTGCACCCGCCACGCCCGGCCGCTGTACGCCGCCCACGCCGACCTGCCGGTGCCCGAGGAGCCGCACCTCGCGTACTGGCACGCCGCCACGCTGCTGCGCGAGCACCGCGGCGACGGGCATCTGGCCGCGCTGCTCGCCGCCGGCCTCGACCCCGTCGAGGCGCTGGTGAGCCATGTCGCGACCGGCAAGGGCATGGCACCGAAGTGGCTGCTCGCCACGCGCGGCTGGACCCGCGAGGAGTTCGACGCGGCCGCCGACCGGCTGCGGGAGCGCAAGGTGCTCGACGCGCAGGGCGAGTTGACCGAACTCGGGGCGGCTCTGCGCCACGACCTGGAGGCGCAGACCGACCGGCTCGACCGGGAGCCGTACGCGCACCTGGGCGAGGCGGGCGTGGCCCGGCTCACGGAGCTGGCGGGCGGTTTCATGGGCACCGCCCTCGGCGCGGGCGCGTTCCCGGCCGACCTGATCGGCAAGGCCGCCTGAAAGGCCACCAGGCGCCGGCAGACCGGTGGGCTGCCCCCCGTTGTCGGAGCCACCTGCCACAATTGCCGCGCACCCTCAGTTGAGAAGGCGGTACGGCATCGTGGCAACACCCAGCGCAGGTCCCATCACGGGGTCCATCGAAGGCAGGATTGCCGAGGAGCTCGGCGTACGGGAGCGGCAGGTGAAGGCCGCCGTCGAGCTGCTCGACGGCGGTTCGACGGTCCCGTTCATCGCGCGCTACCGCAAGGAAGCGACCGAGATGCTCGACGACGCGCAGCTGCGCACGCTCGAGGAGCGGCTGCGCTATCTGCGGGAGCTGGAGGAGCGGCGTGCGGCGGTCCTCGACTCGGTCAGGGAACAGGGCAAGCTGACCGACGAGTTGGCGGCGCAGATCGCCACCGCCGAGACCAAGGCGCGCCTCGAGGACATCTATCTGCCGTTCAAGCCGAAGCGCCGCACCAAGGCGCAGATCGCGCGCGAGGCGGGTCTCGAGCCGCTGGCGGACGGGCTGCTCGGGGACCCCACGGTGGAACCGGCCGCCGCGGCTGCCGCGTTCGTCGACGCCGGCAAGGGCGTCGCGGACGCGCAGGCCGCGCTCGACGGCGCCCGCGCCATCCTCACCGAGCGCTTCTCCGAGGACGCCGACCTGATCGGCGAGCTGCGTGAGCGCATGTGGGGCCGGGGTCAGCTGGCCGCCAAGGTCCGCGAGGGCAAGGAGGAGGCGGGCGCCAAGTTCGCCGACTACTTCGACTTCTCGGAGCCGTTCACCGCGCTGCCCTCCCACCGGATCCTCGCGATGCTCCGCGGCGAGAAGGAGGACATCCTCGACCTGGCCCTGGAGCCGGAGGAGCCGGGTGACGTCGCCGGTGGCCCGTCCTCGTACGAGCCGATCATCGCGGACCGGTTCGGGATCCGGAACCAGGGGCGGCCCGGGGACAAGTGGCTGTCCGACACGGTGCGCTGGGCCTGGCGGACCCGCATCCTGGTGCACCTCGGCCTCGATCTGCGGCTGCGGCTGCGCACGGCCGCGGAGGACGAGGCCGTGCAGGTCTTCGCGGCGAACCTGCGGGACCTGCTGCTCGCCGCCCCGGCGGGCACGCGCGCGACGCTGGGCCTCGACCCCGGCTTCCGTACGGGCGTGAAGGTCGCGGTCGTCGACGCGACGGGCAAGGTCGTGGCGACGGACGTCATCCACCCGCACGTGCCGGCGAACCGGTGGGACGAGGCGCTGGCCAAACTGGCCCGCCTCGCCAAGGAGCACACGGTCGACCTGATCGCGATCGGGAACGGCACGGCGTCGCGCGAGACCGACAAGCTCGCCGGTGAACTCATCACCAGGCACCCGGAGTTGAACCTCACCAAGGTGATGGTGTCGGAGGCCGGCGCGTCGGTGTACTCGGCGTCGGCCTTCGCCTCGCAGGAGCTGCCGGACATGGACGTGTCGCTGCGCGGCGCCGTGTCGATCGCCCGCCGCCTCCAGGACCCGCTGGCCGAGCTGGTGAAGATCGACCCGAAGTCGATCGGTGTCGGCCAGTACCAGCACGACCTGTCCGAGGTGAAGCTGTCGCGCTCCCTGGACGCGGTCGTCGAGGACTGTGTGAACGGCGTGGGCGTGGACGTGAACACGGCGTCCGCTCCCCTCCTCGCCCGCGTGTCCGGCATCGGCTCGGGCCTCGCGGAGAACATCGTGGCGCACCGCGACGCGAACGGTCCGTTCACGTCGCGCAAGGGCCTCAAGGACGTGGCCAGGCTGGGCCCGAAGGCGTACGAGCAGTGCGCGGGCTTCCTGCGGATCCGCGGCGGCGACGACCCGCTCGACGCGTCGTCCGTGCACCCGGAGGCGTACCCCGTGGTCCGGCGCATGGTGAAGACGACGGGCGGCGAGGTCGCGTCCCTGATCGGGAACGCGGCGGCGCTGCGCGGACTGCGGCCGGCCGAGTTCGTGGACGACAAGTTCGGTCTGCCGACGGTCTCGGACATCCTGAAGGAGCTGGAGAAGCCGGGGCGCGACCCGCGTCCCGCCTTCAAGACGGCGACCTTCAAGGACGGTGTCGAGAAGATCTCCGACCTGGCCTCCGGGATGGTGCTCGAGGGCGTCGTGACGAATGTGGCGGCGTTCGGCGCGTTCGTGGACGTCGGTGTGCACCAGGACGGGCTCGTGCATGTGTCCGCGATGTCGAAGACGTTCGTGAAGGACCCGCGGGACGTCGTGAAGCCGGGTGACATCGTCAAGGTGAAGGTCCTCGACGTGGACATCCCGCGCAAGCGGATCTCGCTGACGCTGCGTCTCGACGACGAGGCGGCGACCGGCGAGCCGGGCGCCGGCGGCGGGGCGGGTGCCGGTGCCGGCGGCGGCCGCCGGGAGCGCGGCGGACGCCCGCCGCAGCAGCGAGGGCAGCAGCGCCAGGGACAGGCCGGGCAGGCACAGGGCGGCCAGGGTCAGGGCGGCCAGGGCCAGGGCGGCCAGGGCCGACGCCAGGGCCAGGGCCAGCGGCAGCAGTCCCAGGGGCAGCGGCGCGGTGGCGCGTCCGCGCCGGCGCCCGCGAACAGTGAGATGGCCGAGGCGCTGCGCCGCGCGGGCCTGCTCGACCCGAAGGGGCGCTGACACGCCCGGGGCCGGTCACCCCGCAGGTGACCGGCCCCGGGCAGCACCGCCGAACGCGGGCGGCTCATGTCAGCCCCGCGCACCCCGGCGGCCCGGGCACTGTGCAGGCCTACGCAGCACACGCCGCAGACCGTCAGACCGACAGCTCCGTCACCTTGCCGTCGGCGACCTCGAGACGCCGCTGCGTCCTGACGGCGTCCAGCATCCGGCGGTCATGGGTGACGAGCAGGAGCGTGCCCTCGTACGAGTCGAGCGCCGACTCCAGCTGCTCGATGGCGGGCAGGTCGAGGTGGTTGGTCGGCTCGTCCAGGACGAGCAGGTTGACACCCCGGCCCTGGAGCAGCGCCAGCGCGGCGCGGGTGCGCTCGCCCGGCGACAGCGTGGCCGCCGACCGCAGGACGTGATCGGCCTTCAGGCCGAACTTCGCGAGCAGGGTGCGCACGTCGGCCGGCTCGGTGTCCGGCACGGCCGCGCAGAACGCGTCGAGCAGCGACTCCGAGCCGTGGAACAGGGCCCGCGCCTGGTCGACCTCGCCGACGACGACACCTGAGCCGAGCGTCGCGTGCCCCGCGTCCAGCGGCACCCGGCCGAGGAGCGCGCCGAGCAGCGTCGACTTCCCCGCGCCGTTCGCCCCCGTGATCGCGATGCGGTCGGCCCAGTCGATCTGGAGCGAGACCGGACCGAGCGTGAAGTCGCCGCGCCGCACCTCCGCGTCGCGCAGCGTGGCGACGACGGCGCCGGATCGCGGCGCCGCCGCGATCTCCATGCGCAGCTCCCACTCCTTGCGCGGCTCGTCCACGACGTCGAGGCGTTCGATCATGCGCTGCGTCTGCCGGGCCTTGGCCGCCTGCTTCTCGCTGGCCTCGCTGCGGAACTTGCGGCCGATCTTGTCGTTGTCCGTGGCCTTGCGGCGGGCGTTCTTGACGCCCTTGTCCATCCAGCCGCGCTGCATCTGGGCGCGGCCTTCGAGCGCGGCCTTCTTGTCGGCGTACTCGTCGAACTCGTCGCGCGCGTGCCGGCGGGCGACCTCGCGCTCCTCCAGGTAGGCCTCGTATCCGCCGCCGTAGAGGTTGATCTCCTGCTGGGCGAGGTCGAGCTCCAGGACCTTGGTGACGGTGCGGGTCAGGAACTCCCGGTCGTGGCTGACGACGACCGTGCCCGCGCGCAGCCCGCGCACGAAGGACTCCAGGCGCTCCAGGCCGTCCAGGTCGAGGTCGTTGGTCGGCTCGTCGAGCAGGAACACGTCGTAGCGCGACAGCAGCAGCGAGGCGAGGCCCGCGCGCGCGGCCTGGCCGCCGGAGAGCGAGATCATCTCCTGGTCGAGCCCGACGCCGAGGCCGAGGGAGCCGGTGATCTCCTCGGCGCGCTCGTCGAGGTCGGCGCCGCCGAGGTCGAGCCAGCGCTCCAGGCTCACGGAGTACGCGTCGTCGGCCCCCGGGGCCCCGTCGACGAGGGCCTGGGTGGCCTCGTCCATGGCGCGCTGCGCGGCGTCGACGCCGGTGCGCCGGGCGAGGAACTCGCGCACGGTCTCGCCGGGGCGGCGCTCCGGCTCCTGGGGCAGGTGCCCCACGGTCGCGCCGGGCGGCGAGAGCCGCAGCTCGCCCTGCTCGGGGGTGTCGAGGCCGGCGAGGAGCTTGAGGAGCGTGGACTTCCCGGCGCCGTTGGCGCCGACGAGCCCGATCACGTCCCCGGGTGCGACCACGAGGTCGAGCCCGGAGAACAGGGACCGGTCGCCGTGCCCGGCGGCGAGGTTCTTGGCTACGAGAGTGGCAGTCATCAGACCGCCGATTTTAGCGATCGGACGGACCGCCCACGCCCGCCGCTCCCCGGCTGCGGAAGACCCCCCTCACCGGGCCATCGGCGCCACCAGCACGCTGCCCATGCTGCGGGCCACGACGAACGACTCGCCCCGGGTCGCCTTCGGGTCGAGGGCGATGCGGTGGCGGCCCGGTTCGAGTACGGCGTCGAAGACGTCCTGGGCGTGGCTGCGGTACAGCCGGTCGAGGCGGTACGCGGTGAGGCGGACCCGGCAGGCGGAGGTGACCTCCAGGCCCGCCTCCCCGTCGGCGGCGACGAGACGGGTGAGGCGGCGCTGCGGGACCGCGCGGCGGTCCAGGGCGCTCTCGATCTGGGCGACGAGGAGCGGGACGATCGGGGCGAGCCCGTCCACGTAGGCGGCCTCGGCGCCCGCCCGCTCGAACTGTTCGCGCACCGCGGCCCGGTCGGACGCGCTGACGGCGCGGCCGAAGGCGACCGCGCCGTAGGTGCGCAGTTCGTCGGGCGGCACACCGGCCGCGTCCTGGGTGATGTCGGCGCCGATGCCGATGGTGCGCAGCGCGGCGGCGAGCTTGGCGAGGACGGCGACGCGGGCCCCGATGAGCAGGACGCGGCGGGCCGGGGCGGGCTCCGCGCCGCTGTCGAGCAGCGGCCGCAGTGCCTCGCGGTACGCGGCGCCGTGGAAGCGGAAGGGGCCTATGCCGCGGTAGCCGTTGAGCTCCAGGTCGGCTCGTTCCTCGGTCTGCCAGGCGAAGTCCCGCCAGATGACGTCGGGCCCGTCCGCCTCGATGACCGCGGTGACGGCCCCGCATTCGAGGCCCTCGCACTCGGGGCACCCGTAGATGACGTAACGGCCGCCGGGGAGCGGAGCGTCCGCTTCGAGGAGCAGGCTGCGGACGTGGGCCGTGAAGATCGCCGGCGGGATGTCGGAGGCGAGCGGGGAGACGGCGTCGAGGTCGGAGAGCTGGAACAGCAGCGGCGAGCCGTTCACGATGAAGTCCAGGAACTCCCGGTGGACTTGGTAGTCCCCGTTCGTGAGAACTCCACCGGCGCGCATGGCCGGTGCCAGGCCGAAGGTCGCGTACTCGGCAGACATGCCCTGAGTATTCCCACCCATGACCTGATGTGAGCACGGCATGACCGATTCCGCTACGGTCCGCTCGTGGACAGTGACGCGAGCAGCGATGCGATCGTGGTCGGCGGCGGGGTCATCGGCCTGACGACGGCTCTTGAACTCGTAAGGATGGGGCGGCGCGTGCGGGTCTGGACGCGGGATCCCACCGCTCTGACGACGTCGGCGGTCGCGGGCGCGCTGTGGTGGCCGTACAGGATCGACCCGGTGGAACGGGTGAGTGACTGGTCGCTGCGGTCCCTGCGCGTGTACGAGGAACTGGCGGCGCGGCCCGGTCCTGCGGGCGTGCGCATGACGGAGGGCGTGCAGGCCGACACCCTCCTTGAGGGCCTGGGACCGTGGGCGGACGGGGTGGCGGGGCTTCGTCCGGCGACCCCGGCGGAGTACGGGGGCGGCACGGGCCTGTGGGCGCGGCTTCCGCTGGTGGACATGCCGGTGCACCTGGAGTGGCTGAAGGAGCGCTTCCTGGCGGCGGGCGGGTGCGTGGAGACGCGGGAGGTCACGGACCTCGCGGAGGCGGGCGCGGTGGCGCCGGTCGTCGTGAACTGCACGGGCATCGGCGCCCGGGCGCTCGTACCGGACGATGCGGTACGTCCCCTGCGCGGCCAGCTCGTCCTCGTGGAGAACCCGGGTGTGGACACGTGGTTCGCCGGCGGCGGCGACTCCCCCGACACCTCGACGTACTTCTTTCCGCAGCCCGGCAGGCTGATCCTGGGCGGGACGGCGCAGGACGGCGACTGGTCGCTCGAACCCGACCCCGCCGTGGCGGAGGCGATCGTGGCGCGGTGTGCGCAGGTGCGGCCCGAGATCGCGGGGGCACGGGTCATCGGGCACCGGGTGGGGCTGCGGCCGACGCGGCCCGAGGTGCGGGTCGAGCGGGAACGGGCGCCGTGGGGCGGGGTGTTGGTGCACAACTACGGGCACGGCGGGGCCGGGGTGACGGTCGCGTGGGGCTGCGCCCAGGAGGCGGCAGGGCTCGCCGTCTCCTGAGCGGGTCGACCGCGCGACGACAGGTCAGCCGACCGGATCGCCCTCACGCTCCGTGCCCTGGCCCGGCCCGATCCGGATCTCGAAGTCTCCGTCGTAGTGCTCGTGGCCGGCGATGACCGCCGCCTCGACGGCCTCGTCGCCCCTGTCGCTGCGCACGATCAGCGGGTCGTGGCGCAGGTCCCGCATGAGGGCCACGCACATCCCGATCATGACGAGGGTGAACGGCGCGGCGACGAGGATCGTCAGGTTCTGCAGTCCCGTCAGCGCGTTGCCCGAGCCGTTGCCGATGAGGAGCATCACGGCGGCGACGGCTCCGGTGACGACGCCCCAGAAGATGACCACGAAGCGGCCGGGTTCCAGGGCACCGTTCTGCGAGAGCGTGCCCATCACGATGGAGGCCGCGTCGGCGCCGGACACGAAGAAGATCCCGACGAGGATCATCACGAGCAGGCTGGTCACGGTGGCGATGGGGAACTCGTCGAGCACCCCGAAGAGTTGGGCCTCGGGAGTGGACGCCGCACGGAGGGCTCCATGCTCCTTCAGGTCCATCGCCGTGCCGCCGAAGACCGCGAACCAGACGAGGCTGACGGTGCTGGGGACGAGGATGACGCCGCCGACGAACTGGCGGATCGTGCGGCCCTTGCTGATACGGGCGATGAACATGCCGACGAACGGCGTCCAGGAGATCCACCACGCCCAGTAGAAGACCGTCCAGCTGCCCAGCCAGGCCGCGACGCCCTTGCCGCTGGACGCCTCGGTCCTGCCGATGAGCTGCGGCAGGTCACCGAGGTACGCGCCCAGCGAGGTGGGCAGCAGGTCGAGGACCAGGATCGTCGGCCCGGCGATGAACACGAACACGACCAGGATCAGCGCGAGGACCATGTTGATGTTGGACAGCCACTGGATGCCCTTCTCGACCCCGGACACCGCCGAGGCGACAAAGGCCACGGTGAGGACCGCGATGATGGTGACGAGGAGGCCTGTGCTCGCCTTGTCCATCCAGTTGAGCACCTCGAATCCGCTGCCGATCTGCAGGGCGCCGAGGCCGAGGGACGCGGCGGAGCCGAAGAGGGTGGCGAAGATCGCGATGATGTCGATGACGCGGCCCCAGGCGCCGTGCGCGTGCCGCTCGCCGATCAGCGGTACGAAGACGGAGCTGATGGTCTGCCGGCGGCGGCGCCTGAACGTGCTGTAGGCGATGGCCAGTCCGACGACGGCGTAGATCGCCCACGGGTGCAGCGTCCAGTGGAACAGGGTCGTGGCCATGGAGGTCTCCATGGCCTGGGCCGAGTCGACGGGCTGGGTGCCCGGCGGGTGCGTGGTGTAGTGGGCGAGTGGCTCGCTGACTCCGTAGAACATCAGGCCGATGCCCATGCCGGCGCTGAACATCATGGCGACCCAGGAGACGGTCCTGAACTCGGGAGTCTCGCCCTCGTCGCCCAGCGTGATCTTCCCGTACCGGCTGATCGCCAGCCAGAGCGCGAAGACGACGAAGCCGGACGCGGCCAGCATGAACGCCCAACCGCCGTTGTGGATCAGCCCGTTGAGGAGGCGCGTCGAGACGTCCTCAAGGGAGCCGGTGGCGACGGAGCCCCAGATGACGAACGCCACGGTGAGTGCGGCTGTCACGCCGAACACCACCCGGTCGGTCGCCGGACTCCGTCGCCCCGTCGCCTCCGCGGCAGGTTTGATTTCGGGATTATTCACCCCTCAGGACCTACCACAAACGACGCGAACGCCCCGGTTTCAGCACGTGGTGTCGGGCTCCCCCTCGATGAGGTGGTACGGAGCACGCGCGTCGAGGAGCAGCGTCACGAGCGCCCGTTCGGACTGGCGCAGCGGCACGAACACCCCTTCCCCTGTCCGGTCCTTGCGCACGGTGATCCCGTGCAGCGCCAACTTGTCCTTGACGGACGCGTACTGCGACGGGTCGAGGCGGTAGCCGCACGGCGGGTTCTGGATGATCTCCGCGGGCTCCGCCGGGTCGTTGTCCGCGCCGCCGACGTAGACGGGTCCGCGGTCGCGGTATCCGGCCACGCGGGCGGCGCCGGTGGCCGCCTCTATCCGGCCGCGATGCCGGTCGGTGAAGGTGAACAGGCCGCCGAGCGCGGAGAGTTGGCTCTTCACCCGGCGCCGGTTGTTGAGTGCCGGGTCGGCCTTCTCCGCGTCCGTCTGGGGGTCGACGCGGCTCTCGATGAGCAGCCCGACCGCGTGCTTCACGCCGGAGACGTTGCGCAGGATGCGCTCCTGCCCGTCCCCCGCGGTCTGCTTGACGGGCTCGCCGGTCACCGGGTCGGTCCAGATGCCGTACGTGCCGGTCGAGTATCCGCCCGCGTTGGCCGCAGGACGGACGTACGCCGTGGAGAGGGTCTCCGCCTCGTCGTGGACCTGGGTGTCGGTGTTGAGGTTGCGCGGCCAGAGGTCGAAGAGGTCCTTGTCGTAGTACTTGGGTGTGGCCCCGTACTCGTGGAGGTCGTAGATCACGTCGGGCTTGCGGTCGCGGATGACGGCGGCCATGGCCCGCGCCTCGGCGGTCTCCAGGGCGATGTGGTCGCGGTTGATGTCGATGCCGTCGGAGTTGCCGCGGGTGTTCGCGGCGCGCCCGTCGGGGTTGGCGGTGGGGACGACGAGCAGGGTGGTGCGGGACAGGAAGGCCTGCGTCTTCTGGTCCTTGGCGTAGGCGAGGTCGCGGATCGTGGTGAGACACGCCTCGCGGCCGGACGGTTCGTTGCCGTGCTGGCTGCAGATGAGCAGCACGGTGTTCGCGGTCCGGTGCTCGCCGATCTGGACGAGCTGGACGGGCCTGCCCTGCTTGGTGGTACCGGCCTTCTCGACGGATACGCGGTCGCTCGCCTTGTCGACCGCCGCGAGGAAGTCCTGCTCCTCGGGCTGACTGGTCCAGCGGGCGCCGTCGCTCTGCTCAAAACCGGTCCGCGGCGGCGCGGAGGTGGCCTGGGCCGGGGCCGTGAGCAGGGGCGCGGCGAGGGCGGCCGCCGTCGCGGCCAGGGCGAGGGTACGGATACGGGGTGCCATCGAGTGCGGTGTCATCGAGTGCTGCCTCCCGGGACGGGGCGGAACGGGCGGGGGTCGGACAGACGCTCGGGTGCCGATGTGCGCGGCGCGGCGGTGTGGGTGCCGGCCGTGGCGGACGCGAACGCGTGGGCTCCGCCGACGAGCGGGACGCGCGCGGACGTCCTGGACAGGTCGAGAGTGAGCGTGGGCTTGGTGGACGGCGGGTCGATGAGGTCCTTGTCGGTGCCCGCGACGATCAGCGCGAGGCGGTGGCCCGCTGGGACGACGTGGTCGCTGGGGGCCAGGTCGAGGGTGATCGTGTAGGGCTTGCCCGGGGTGAGCGGCTTGCCCGTGCGCTCCGAGGCGTAGGTGCCGAGGTCGGCCCAGCCGCGGCTGAAGACGGTCCGGTCGACGTCGGCGGTCTTGGCCTCGGTCCGCAGGAAGCAGGAGCTGTCGCCGGCCGTGCTCGCGCCCCAGCAGGTGCGGTCGGTGAGCGTGGTGATGCCCTCGCCGCCGTCGGCGTAGTCGCGGATGGTGGCCGGGCCGAGGTCGACGAGTACGGCCGAGAGGTGGGCGGTCGTGGTCGACGGGGTGGCGGTGACGGTGACCTTCGACGAGCCGGACAGGCGCAGGTCCTTGCCGAGCGGCTCGGTGATGAACCCGGCCTTGTCGGGCGTCGACTTGTCGATCTGCGCGGCCCAGTCGGTCTCGCTCAGCTTCGGGTCGTCGGTGAACACCTCGGTGCCCGAGCCGTGCTCGAGGCCGAGCGTGCCCACGCCGGCCGCGCTGCCCTTGCCAGGGCTCAGGCGCACGGAACCGGTGGTGCGGGGCGGCCAGACGCGGTCGGTGGTCCAGTGGTCGGGGGTGCGCTCGATGTCGGCCATCGGCTCGCGGTCCACGCCGTTGTCGTAGCCGAGGAGTTCATGGTCGAACCAGCGGTGGAGGGTGTCGACCCAGGCGCTGCGGCGGGAGTCGAAGGGGTCGACGTGGCCGGTCTGCGCGAGCCAGATCTTGCGGTCGACGCCCGCCTTCGCGAGGGCGTCCCACCACTGGCCGAAGTGCTTGGCGCGGACGTTGAGGTCCTGCATGCCGTGCACGACGAAGACGCTGGCCTTGACCTTGCCGGCGTCGGGCACATAGTTCCGCTCGTCCCACAGGCCGGTCCAGTCACCGGTTCTGGGCGCTTCATCGACAAGTCGCTTCTGCACGGCGGCGCAGCGCGCGCGGGCCTCGGGGCTCTCGACGTAGTCGGACAGCCACTCGGGTCCACTGTCGTACAGGGGCGCGCCCTGCTGGAAGTAGTAGTCGTACCAGGAGGAGATGCCGCCGATCGGGACGATCGTCTTCAGGCCCTCGACTCCGGTCGCGGCGACGCCGTTGGCGATGGTGGCGTCGTAGCTCTTGCCGATCATGCCGGTTCTGCCGTTGGTCCAGCCGGCCTTGGCGCGTTCGGTGCCGGTGCGGCTGGTGTAGCCCTTGCCGCGGCCGTTCAGCCAGTCGACGACGGCCTTGCCGGACTGGATGTCGGAGCGGCCGCCGACGTCGACGCAGCCGTCGGAGCGGTTGGTTCCGGCGAGGTCGACGGCGACGAAGGCGTAGCCGCGCGGCACGAAGTAGTTGTCGTAGAACAGCGGGAACTGGACGACGTTCCCGTGCTCGTCGTACGTCTTCTTCTGGCTCTCGTTGCCGCGGCCGCAGCAGGAGTAGTACGGGCTCGCGTCCATGATCACGGGGATTTTGCGGCCCTGCTGTGCGGGTTCGCGCGGCCGGACGACGTCGACGGCGACCCGGTCGGTCTTCCCGTCACCGTCGCCGTCGAGCCGGGTGTCGACCCAGACGGACTCGCGGATGGCCTTGTCGTACGAGTAGACGGGCTTCGACTCGCGGGGCGCGGCGCTCTGGGCGGCCCCGGGAGAGACGAGGACGGCAAGGAGTGCGGCGGTGGCCGCTGTCGCGAGCGTCCTCCACAGGGGGCGCGTGCGTCTCTCAGGTATCGGCATGGGGCGGAAGCTACCCCGGTGAACTCCCTTGCAAAAGAGGGCAGCCCCTGGCAGCGAAAGGCGCGATGAAAGGTCCATGGGACGGATTGGCGCATGTCGGCCGAATGGCGATCGTGTGACACGTGGGGCCATGGACATGACCGGGGCGGGAGGGGCTGAATAGGGTCGGCAACAACGTTCACGGCCCTACGACTTGGAGCTTTCGTGTACCGCAGACTCATCGCCCCGGGCGCACTGGCGGCCGCTCTCATGCTGGCGATCCCGGCATCGGCGGCGGACTTCGAACCTGGGGCTCCGGGCATCGGCGACCCCTATTACCCGGACTACGGGAACGGCGGCTACGACGTCTCCCACTACGACCTGCGCCTCAAGTACCAGCCGAAGACGGACCTCCTGGAGGGCACGGCGACGCTCCTCGCCGCGTCCACGCAGGATCTCTCACGCTTCAACCTCGACTTCGGCCTCAAGGTCAGCGAGGTCCTCGTCAACGGCAAGAAGGCCAAGTTCGCCACGTCGGGCGTGGAGGAGCTCGAGGTCACTCCGCCGGCGGGACTGCCCAAGGGATCGTCGTTCAGCGTCGTCGTCCGCTACGCCGGCAAGCCGTCCGACGTGAAGCTGTACGGCTTCACGTCCCCGCAGCGCACGCCGGACGGCGCCGTCTTCGCCAACGAGCCGGAGTCCGCGGCCTGGTGGTTCCCCTCGAACGACCACCCGCTCGACAAGGCCACGTACGACGTGTCGGTGGCCGTGCCCGACGGGACGCAGGCCGTCTCCAACGGCGTGCTCCAGTCGCAGTCGTCGAAGCTCGGCTGGACGCGCTTCAACTGGCGCTCCAACAAGCCGCAGGCGACGTATCTGGCCACGCTCGCGGTCGGCAGGTTCGACATCACGACGGACAAGACGGCTGACGGCCTGCCGGTCGTGAACGCGTACAGCAAGGACCTGGGCGACAACTACGGCGCGGCGCGTGCGAGCGTCGAGCGGACCACCGAGGTCGCCGAGTGGCTGGAGACGAAGTTCGGGAAGTACCCGTTCGACGCGCTCGGCGGGTACGTCCCGAACGTGCCGTCGCACTTCGCGCTCGAGACGCAGACGCGGCCCTTCTACTCCCCCGCGCAGTTCGCGAACGGCTCCAACGTGTCGGTGATCGTGCACGAGCTGGCGCACCAGTGGTACGGAGACAGCGTCTCCGTCGACGGCTGGAAGGACATCTGGATCAACGAGGGCTTCGCCCGCTACAGCCAGTGGCTGTGGTCGGAGAAGGAGGGCGAGGGCACGGCGCAGGAACTGGCGGACTACGTGTACGCGCAGCACCCGGCCGACGACGCGTTCTGGCAGGTCAAGCCCGGTGATCCGGGCGCGGAGAACCAGTTCGACATCGCCGTGTACGACCGGGGGGCGCTGGCCGTCCAGGCGCTGCGCAACGAGGTCGGCGAGAAGAAGTTCGCCGCGATCCTCAAGGGGTGGCCGCAGGAGCACGCTTACGGGAACGCGAAGGTCGGCGACTTCGTGAAGTTCGCCGAGAAGGTCTCGGGCAAGCCGCTCGCGGCGCTCTTCGACACGTGGCTCTACCAGCCGTCGAAGCCCGGCACGGCCGCGGCGCAGCGGGACCGGGTCGCGCGGGCCGGGGTGGCGCCGGCGAAGCCGAAGTCGTGGAAGCAGATCGCGGCGACGAACTCGGTGCACGACCACTGACGCACGGAGTGCCTGTCAGCGGGCGCGGGCCGTTTCGGCGGCTCGCGCCCGTCGCGCCATCGGCAGATAGCGCAGGCGCTCCGGCAGGAGCGGCACCACCCGCCGGACGACCGCGCCGAACCGTCGCAGTCTGCGCTCCTGGACCAAGGTCCACGGCAGGCCGATGGCCTCCCGCGCGTCGGGCGGCATCAGTCCGATCGTGAGGAAGCGGCGGAAGCGGGCGAGCGGGGGCAGCAGCAGCGGCCACAGCGCGCGCAGCGCGAGCCTGACCGGCAGCGGCCCGCGGTCGGGCGGCGGGACCAGTGCGTCGACGGCTACGAGTTCGCGTACGACGGTCGTCAGCTCGATCTCGTCGGCCAGGACCTTGCGGTAGTAGGGCCAGAACGCGTCGACGGTCTGCGGCATGTCGCGGTCGTGCAGGCCGAGGATCCGGCCGACCTGGAGCCACTCCGCGTAGAGCCGGCGTTCCTGCGCCTCGGTGAAGGGGCGGCGGCCGAGGTAGCGCTGGGCCTGCCGGTACACGGGGAAGCCGGTGGCGTGGACCCAGGCGTAGTACGCGGGAGTGAGCGCGTGGTAGCTGCGGCCCCGGGTGTCGGTGCCGCGGATGGTCCGGTGGAGCCGTCGCAGGCGGCGCCCCTCCTGTACGGCGTCCTCACCGCCGTAGACCCACAGCATCACCGAGCGCAGGGAACGCTCGCCGCGGCCCCAGGGGTCCGTGCGGAACACGGAGTGCTCGTCGACGCCCGCGCCGACGGCCGGGTGGGCGACCTGAAGGGTGAGTGCCGCGGGGAGGGCGAGCAGGGAGCGCACCTCACCGGCGATGTCCCACAGGATGCCGCCGGGCTCAGGGGGCTCGGGATCGAGGTCGTGCTGCTTCATACGGCTCCCCAGCGGTTCCCGGGTGATACGTGATCCAGTATGCGGCCCCGGGGTTCCTGTGGTGCGGCTCAGGGGTGTGCCATACCGCCGCCCTGCGACTCACTGCCCAAGCGGGAAGCCAGGTCGGACGCCAGCTCCGAGACACAGGTGCGCAGGTCCGTCTCGGCGGCGGCGACCGGGCCGCGCGGCACGCCGGCGAGGTCCGCCCGGGGCCGGACGGGAGCGCGCCGGCAGGGCTGAGGCAGTTGCTCGCTGCCCGGGGCGGCCGGCTCCTGATCCCCGGCCCACCGCCGCGCCCGGCCGAGGACCCCCGCCGCGAACAGGGCGACGGATGTGCCGAGTTGACCCACCTTGAGGTGGAATTCCAGGGGCAGGGATACGAGGGCCATGCCATGGACCTACCCGACCACCCGCCACTCGCAACGTGCGGCTCCGTCCCCGTGGCCGTACACCGTCACCGCGATGCTCAACGACCAGGTGGCGCCACCCCGGAGATACGTGATCTCCGACGTGACGCCACCGTAGGTGCTGCCACTGACAGTGGGGGGCAGGCGTTATTCGCCGCTGGTCAGTTTGGTCAGTTCCTCGGTCGACTCACGCTGGATGCGGCGGCGGGCGGCGAACCAGCCGGCGACGAGCATGACCGCGATGACCGGGATCAGCATCAGGGTCTTGCGGCCCGTCTCCGGGTCGTTCCACATGAGGCCGAGCACGAGCAGCAGGAAGACGATCGTGACGATCTCGGTGACCGGCGACCAGGGCAGGCGGAACGACGGCCGCTTGATCAGGCCCTGCTTGGCCCGCCGGACGAACGCCAGGTGGGCGACCATGATCATGACCCAGGTGCCGATGATGCCGATCGAGGAGACCTCGATGACGATCTCGAAGGCGTCGTGCGGGAGGAGGTAGTTGAGGCCGACGCCCAGGACGCCGACACCCGCGGTGAGCAGGATGCCGCCGTACGGCACCTGGCTGCGGTTCATGCGGGCGGTGAACTTGGGCGCGGAGCCCGACATCGCCATCGAGCGCAGGATGCGGCCGGTGGAGTAGAGGCCCGAGTTGAGGCTGGACATGGCCGCGGTGAGCACGACCAGGTTCATGATGTCACCGATGCCGCCGACGCCCAGCTTGCTGAACAGGGTGACGAACGGGCTCTCGTTCGACGAGTACACCGAGGACGGCAGCAGCAGCGCGAGCAGCACCACCGAGCCGCAGTAGAACAGGCCGACGCGCCACATGATCGAGTTCACCGCGCGCGGGACGACCTTCTGCGGCTCGGCGGTCTCGCCCGCCGCGACACCCACCAGCTCCAGGGCGGCGTACGCGAAGACGACACCCTGCATGACGAGGATCACCGACATCGTGCCGCTCGGCATGAATCCGCCGTGGTCCGTGATCATGCTCAGGCCCGGGGTCTGGCCGTCGATCGGGTGCTGCGTGGCGATGAGGAAGACGCCCACGAACAGGAAGGCGACGAGCGTGGCCACCTTGATGATCGCGAACCAGAACTCCATCTCGCCGAAGTACTTCACCGAGATCAGGTTCACGCCGAGCACGACCGCGAGGGCGATCAGCGCGAGGACCCACTGCGGAATGGTCGTGAAGGCACTCCAGTACTGGGTGTAGAGGGCGATCGCGGTGATGTCCGCGATGCCCGTCATCGACCAGTTGAGGAAGTACATCCAGCCGGCGACGTAGGCGCCCTTCTCACCGAGGAACTCGCGCGCGTACGACACGAAGGAACCCGAGGACGGCCGGTACACGACCATCTCGCCGAGGGCGCGCACGACCAGGTACGCGAAGACTCCGCAGACGAGGTACGCGACGGCGAGTGCGGGGCCCGCCGAATGGAGGCGGCCGCCCGCTCCGAGGAACAGTCCGGTACCGATCGCGCCACCGATCGCGATCATGTTGACGTGGCGGGCCTTGAGGTCCTTGCTGTAGCCGGCGTCACCCGCGTCGGCGGGCGCCTGGGACGCATCTGTGCGGGATGCGTCCAGAGCCGTGTTGGCGGCTTCCTTGCTCACGTGGGGGGATCCCTCTGTGGTGCCCGGATCGCTCCGGGGTCCGGATGTGCTGCGGCCCGCGACATTCCTGACATGGCGCGGACCGACTGTGCACCTTCCCCCACCAGGCAGGGAGCACGCGGTGGCGGAGATCACATAGCGGCACTTCTCACATGATGATCAGCCTCTGTACAGCGGGTTCCGCGAGGCGTATAAGCGCTCGCTCACGCCCCAACAGCCCCTTCACACCCGCCCTTTCCACCCCGTGGCGCTTTCACAACTTTGGTGTCTCAGCAATACTGTTGGACCTGCCCGGCGTGCGGAACCGGAGCACGCAGGACGCGGGACCCGAGAAGCGAGGCGCAGCATGACGACGGACACCGGGGAGCCGACGCTCACGGTCGACGAACTGGCCGCGCGTGCGGGCGTCACCGTCCGTACGATCCGCTTCTACAGCACGAAGGGCCTGCTCCCGCCGCCCGTGATCGGGCCGCGCCGCGTCGGGCACTACGGCCGTGACCACCTCTCCCGGCTCGCGCTCATCGAGGAGCTCCAGCACCAGGGCATGACGCTCTCCGCGATCGAGCGGTATCTGGAGCAGCTGCCGACGGACCTGAGCGCGGACGACCTGGCGATCCATCGCGCGCTGGTGGCGAGCTGGGCCCCGGACTCGGCGGAGGACGTCACGCGGGCGGAGCTGGAGCGCCGGGCCGGGCGGGCCCTGTCCGGGGAGGATCTGGACCGGCTGGCCGCGATGGGCGTCGTCGCGTACCTGGAGGACACCGACAGCCTCCGCGTGGACCCCGGTCTGCTGCGGCTCGGGGTGGAGCTGCTCGGGGTGCCGATCGCGCACGAGACGATCCTCGCGGCGCGCACCGTCCTCATGGAGCACACGAGGGACGCCGCCCAGGAGCTGACGCGGCTGTTCCGCGACGAGGTGTGGGGGCCCTACCGGGAGCGCGAGCCGAACCCCGAGGATCCCGCGCACGTGGCGGCGATGAAGTCCCTGTCGGCCCATATGCAGCCGATGGTGGTGCAGGCCCTGGTGACCGCGTTCCAGCGGTCGCTGAAGGAGCAGCTGCGGGAGGCGTTCCGCGCCGAGGGCTGACCCCCGGCGCGGAACCCCGTGACCGTCAGGCGTCGGTGAAGGTCTCGCCCTTCTCGGCCTTCTCGACGAGCAGCGCGGTCGGCTGGAAGCGCTCGCCGTAACGCTCGGCGAGCTCGCGCGCGCGGGCCACGAAGCCGGGCAGGCCGGCATCCTCCCCGGCGTAGCCGTCGTAGCCGTTGATGTACTGGAGCACGCCGCCGGTCCAGCCGGGGAAGCCGATACCGAAAATGGAGCCGATGTTGGCGTCCGCGACCGAGGTCAGGACGCCCTCCTCCAGGAGGCGCACGGTGTCGAGCGCCTCGGAGAAGAGCATGCGCTCCTGCATGTCCTTGAACGGGATCTCGTACCCGGGCTTGGTGAAGTGCTCGCGCAGGCCCGGCCACAGACCGGCACGCTTGCCGTCCACGTACTCGTAGAAGCCCGCGCCGCCGCTGCGTCCGGGACGGTCGAACTCCTCGACCATGCGGTCGATGACGACGTCCGACGGGTGGCCCGCCCAGGTGCCGCCCGCTTCCTCGACGGCCCGCTTGGTCTCGTTACGGATCTTGCGGGGCAGCGTCAGCGTCAGCTCGTCCATCAGGGACAGGACCTTGGCCGGGTAGCCCGCCTGGGCGGCGGCCTGCTCGACGGAGGCGGGCTCGATGCCCTCGGCGACCATCGCGACGCCCTCGTTGATGAAGTGACCGATGACGCGCGAGGTGAAGAAGCCGCGCGAGTCGTTCACGACGATCGGCGTCTTGTTGATCTGGCGGACCAGGTCGAAGGCGCGGGCGAGCGCCTCGTCACCGCTGCGCTCGCCCTTGATGATCTCGACGAGCGGCATCTTGTCGACCGGCGAGAAGAAGTGCAGTCCGATGAAGTCCTCGGGGCGCTCGACGCCCTCGGCGAGGAGGGTGATCGGCAGCGTCGAGGTGTTGGAGCACAGCAGCGCGTCGGGCTCGATGACGTGCTGGATCTCCTTGAACACCTTGTGCTTGAGCGCCGGGTCCTCGAAGACGGCCTCGATCACGGCGTCGCAGCCCGCGAGGTCCTGCGGCTCGGCGGTGGGTGTGATCCTGGCGAGGAGCGCGTCCGCCTTCTCCTGGGTGGTGCGGCCGCGGGAGACGGCCTTCGCGCAGAGCTTCTCGGAGTAGCCCTTGCCCCGGGCGGCGGCGTCGGCGGTCACGTCCTTGAGGACGACCTCGATGCCGGCGCGGGCGCACGAGTAGGCGATGCCCGCGCCCATCATGCCGGCGCCGAGGACGGCGACCTTGCGGACGGGGCGCTTCTCGATGCCCTTCGGCCGGTTCGCGCCGGAGTTGACGGCCTGGAGGTCGAAGAAGAACGCCTGGATCATGTTCTTCGCGGTCTGGCCGGTCACCAGCTCGGTGAAGTAGCGCGCCTCGATGGTCAGGGCCGTCTCGAAGTCGACCTGGGAGCCCTCGACGGCCGCGGCGAGGATGTTGCGCGGGGCCGGGTAGGGGGCGCCGTTCGTCTGCTTCTTGAGGTTGGCCGGGAAGGCGGGCAGGTTCGCCGCGAACTTCGGGTTGGCCGGGGTGCCGCCCGGGATGCGGTAGCCGGGCTTGTCCCAGGGCTGCTGCGACTCGGGGTTGGCGTCGATGAAGGCGCGCGCCTGGGCGAGCATCTCCTCGGGGGTGGCCGCCACTTCGTGGACGAGGCCGTTCTCCAGGGCGCGCTTCGGGGTGTACTGGGTGCCCTGGAGGAGCACCTTCAGCAGAGCGTCGGCGATGCCCATGAGGCGGACGGTGCGGGTGACGCCGCCGCCCGCGGGGAGCAGGCCGAGCGTGACCTCCGGGAGGCCGATCTTGGAGCCCGGGGCGTCGAGGGCGATGCGGTGGTGGGAGGCGAGAGCGATCTCGTAACCGCCGCCCAGGGCCGCGCCGTTGATCGCCGCGACGACCGGCTTGCCGAGCGTCTCGATGCGGCGCAGGGAGTTCTTGATGCCGGTGCCGGTCTCGAACGCCTGCTGGGCGTTCTCGGGGCCGACCTTCATCATGTCCTTCAGGTCACCGCCCGCGAAGAACGTCTTCTTGGCGGAGGTGTAGATGATGCCGCGGATTCGCTCGCGCTCGGCTTCGGCTCGGTCGGCGATCGCGGCGATGGAGTCCTTGAACGCCTGGTTCATCGTGTTCGCGGACTGGTTGGGGTCGTCGAGAACGAGCGTGACGATGCCGGTCTCGTCCTCTTCCCAGCGGATTGTTGTGCTCTCGGTCATGTGTGTCTCCGTGAAGTCTTGTGCGGGGAGGGCGGTGAGGCGGGGGTGGGCTGGGGTTGCGTCTCTGGGTGGGAAATGCCGCCCGGAGGGCGTGCATTTCAGGGGCGCGGGGCTGTATCGCTTTGCGGCGCCGCCGCGTGGGCGCGACCAGCCACAGACGACCCGCACCCGGCAACGACGAGGCAGCCCGACGGCGCTTAGCCGGAAACCCGTTCCACGATCGTGGCGATGCCCATCCCCCCGCCGACGCACAACGTCGCGAGCCCGTACCGGAGGTCCCGCCGCTCCAGTTCGTCGATCAGCGTGCCCAGGATCATCGCGCCGGTCGCCCCCAGCGGGTGCCCCAGAGCGATCGCGCCGCCATTGACGTTCACCTTGTCCAAGGACAGCCCCATGTCCCGCACGAAGCGGAGCACCACCGCCGCGAACGCCTCGTTGATCTCGACGAGGTCGATGTCGTCGATGGTCAGGCCCGCCTTGGCGAGGGCCTTTCGGGTGGCCGGCGCGGGTCCGGTGAGCATGATGGTGGGCTCGGAGCCGGAGACCGCCGCGGAGACGATCCGCGCGCGCGGAGTCAGGCCGTGGCGCTCGCCGACCTCCTTGGTGCCGATGGCGACGAGGGACGCGCCGTCGACGATGCCGGAGGAGTTGCCCGCGTGGTGGACGTGGTCGATCTTCTCGACCCAGTGGTACTTCTGCAGCGCGACGGCGTCGAAGCCGCCGAGGTCACCGATGTCCGCGAACGACGGCTTCAGCTTGGCGAGCGAGTCGGCGGTCGTGCCGGGGCGCAGGAACTCGTCGTGGTCGAGGACCGTCAGGCCGCTGCGGTCCGTGACGGGCACGACGGAGCGGGCGAAGCGGCCGTCCTTCACGGCGGAGGCCGCGCGCTCCTGCGAGAGCGCCGCGTACTCGTCGACGTCGCGCCGGGAGAAGCCCTCGATGGTGGCGATCAGGTCGGCGCCGATGCCCTGCGGGACGAAGCCCGTCTCGTAGTTGGTCATCGGGTCGGCGAACCAGGCGCCGCCGTCCGAGGCCATCGGGACCCTCGACATCGACTCGACGCCGCCGGCGAGGACCAGGTCCTCCCAGCCCGAACGGACCTTCATCGCCGCCAGGTTGACCGCTTCGAGACCCGAGGCACAGAAGCGGTTCTCCTGCACACCGGCCACCGTGTCGGGGAGCCCGGCCGCGATGGCCGCGATCCGCGCGATGTCGGAGCCCTGGTCGCCGACCGGGCCGACGACGCCGAGCACGATGTCGTCGATGGCGGCGGGGTCGAGGTCCGGGAAGCGCCGCCGGACCTCGTGGATCAGTCCGACGACGAGGTCGATCGGCTTGGTGCCGTGCAGGGCGCCGTTCGCCTTGCCGCGTCCGCGCGGGGTGCGGATCGCGTCGTACACGTACGCTTCGGTGCTCACTCGCTTGCCTTTCGATGAGGGTGGGCCGGGCAATGAGGTGGGCCGGGCCGGGAGGGCGGTGGGGAATCAGCCGAGCAGGGAGCGCCCGATGATCTCCTTCATGATCTCGGTCGTGCCGCCGTAGATCGTCTGGATGCGTCCGTCGGTGAAGGCCTTGGCGACGCGGTACTCCGTCATGTAGCCGTAGCCGCCGTGGAGCTGCAGGCAGCGGTCCGCGACGCGCTTCTGGAGCTCGGTGGCCCACCATTTGGCCATCGAGGCATGGACCGCGTCGAGTTCGCCGTTGGAGTGGTCGACGATGCAGCGGTCCAGGAAGGTCCGGGTGACGGCGCACTCGGTGGCCATCTCGGCTATCTCGAACCGGATGTGCTGGAGCTTGGCGAGCGGGCGGCCGAAGGCCTCGCGCTCCTTGACGTACGTCGTGGTGATCTCCAGGAGGTACTCGGCGGCGGCGATCCCGGCGACGGCGATGCCCATGCGCTCCTGCGCGAGGTTCGTCATCAGGTGGACGAAGGCGCCGTTGAGCTCGCCGAGGAGATTCTCCTTCGGGACGCGGACGTCGTTGAAGAAGAGCTCGGCCGTGTCCTGCGCCTTCTGGCCGATCTTGTCGAGGTTGCGGCCGCGCTCGAAGCCCTCCGTGCCGCGCTCGACGACCAGGAGGGACAGGCCGTGGGCGCCGCCGTCGGGCGTCGTCTTCGCGACGACGATCACGAGGTCGGCGAGGATCCCGTTCGAGATGAACGTCTTGGAGCCGTTCAGCACCCAGTGGTCGCCGCGGTCCTCGGCCGTGGTGCGGATGCCCTGGAGGTCGGATCCGGCGCCCGGCTCGGTCATCGCGATGGCCGTGATCAGGGAGCCGTCGCAGAAGCCGGGCAGCCAGCGGCGCTTCTGCTCGTCCGTGGCGAGCGACGTCAGATACGGCCCGATGATGTCGTTGTGGAGCCCGATCGCGAGGCCGGCGGCTCCCGCGCGGGTGAACTCCTCGGCGAGTACGGCGCTGTAGCGGAAGTCGGCGTTCCCGCCGCCCCCGAACTCCTCGGGCACGGCGAGCCCGAGCAGGCCCTGCCGGCCGGCCGCGAGCCAGGCCTCGCGCGAGACGATGCCGTCCTTCTCCCACTGCTCGTAGTGCGGGGTGACCTCCTTGGCGAGGAAGGTGCGCACGGTCTCGCGGAACGCGTCGTGCTCCTCGGTGAAGATCTGCCGTTCCATTGCCATCGTGGTGCCCTCCCCTACAGCCAGTTCCTGACGGTCTCGACCAGCCGGGCGGGCTCGGGCCCGACCGGGATGACGTTCAGCATGGTGACGCCGGCGGCGCGGAAGGCCTCGACACGCTCGCGCACGTAGCTCTCGGGCCCGCACAGGCTCATGAGCTCGCAGAACTCGTCCGGGACGGCGGCCTCGGCCTCCTTCTTCTTCCCCGAGAGATAGAGCTCCTGGATGAGCTTGGCCTCCTTCTCGTAGCCGTAGGCCACGGCGAGGTCGTTGTAGAAGTTCTTGCCGACCGCTCCCATGCCGCCCACGTAGAGGGCGATGTTGGGGCGGGCGAGGTCGCGAGCGGCTGCCGCGTCCTCGCCGATGGCGAGCAGTCCGCCGGCCACGACCTGGAGCGGCCCGAGCTCGGGCGCGCGCTTGGCGGCGCCCTCGGCGAGCGGGGTGCCCCACACCTGGTGGGCCTTCTCGGGAATGAAGAGCGTGGGAAGCCAGCCGTCGGCGGTCTCGGCGGTCATCCGCACGTTCGCCGGGCCCAACGAGGCGACGTACAACGGCACTTCGGGGCGTACCGGCTTGGAGAGGATCTTCAGGGGCTTGCCGAGCCTGCCGCCCTTCTCCGGGGGCAGCGGCATGTCCGTGATGCCGTGGTGGTCGATGACCTCGCGGCGCAGGATGCGGCGGGTCAGCTCGATGGTCTCGCGGGTGCGGCCGAGCGGCTTGTCGTACGCCTTGCCGTGCCAGCCCTCGACGACCTGCGGGCCCGACGCGCCCAGGCCGATGATGGCGCGGCCTCCGGAGACGGCGTCGAGTCCGGCGGCGGTCTGGGCGATGAGGGCGGGGGTGCGCGAGTAGACGTTGAGGATCGCGGCGCCGATCTTCATGCGCTCGGTACGGGCGGCGAGATAGCCCATGATCGTGGGCGAGTCGAAGCCGTAGGCCTCCGCGACCCAGACGGCGTCGAGGCCCGCCGACTCGAGCGCGGCGGCGTCGTCGGCCGCCTGCCGGGGGTCGGCTGCGTAGGCGAGGGGTGCGGACAGCTCCATCAGTTCTCTTCCTTCGTCAGGCTCGGTACGTCCCAGTCACGGGCCACCCCGGCGGTGTCGGCGCCCGGCTGCGCGGGGCCGCTGCGGACGGAGGTGGGGGTCGCGGAGAAGCGGGGTGCGGGGGCGGGCTGGGTGATGCCGCCGTGGTCGGTGAAGGTGCCCCGCGCCGCCAGGTGGGGGTGGCCGGGCGCCTCGCGCAGGGACAGGACCGGCGCCACGCACGCGTCGGACTCCTCGAAGACGGCGGTCCACTCCTCGCGGGTACGGGTCTTGAAGCGGGCGGCGACGGCGTCGCGCAGCTCGCCCCAGCGGGCGAGGTCCTTGCGGGCGGGGGCCGTGTCCCCGATGCCGAGGAGTGCGATGAACTCGTCGTAGAACTGCTGCTCAAGGGCGCCGACCGCCATGTACTGGCCGTCGGAGGTCTCGTACGTCCCGTAGAACGGGCAGCCGCCGTCGAGGAGGTTGCTGCCGCGCCGGTCCTGCCAGCCGCCGGCCGCGAGCATGCCGTGGATCATCGCGGCGAGGTGCGAGGCGCCGTCGACGATCGCGGCGTCCACGACCTGGCCCGCGCCGGTGTCGCGCGCGTGGTGGAGGGCGGCGAGGATGCCGACAACGAGGTAGAGCGAGCCGCCCGCGAAGTCCCCGACGAGGTTCGCGGGGACGGTCGGCGGCTCGTCCGGCTTGCCGATCATCCCGAGGGTGCCGGTGAGGGCGATGTACGCGATGTCGTGCCCGGCGCGCTCGGCGAGGGGGCCGTCCTGGCCCCAGCCGGTCATGCGTCCGTAGACGAGGCGCGGGTTGCGGGCGTGACAGGCGTCGGGGCCGACGCCGAGGCGCTCGGCGACGCCCGGACGGTAGCCCTCGATGAGGACGTCCGCCCTGGTGACGAGGTCGAGGACACGCGAGGCGCCGTCGTCCGCCTTGAGGTCGATGATCACGGAGCGTTTGTTGCGGTTGGTGATGTCGTACTCGGGGTCGATCGCGAGCCCGGCGCCTCCGGGGCGGTCCACGCGCACGACATCGGCGCCCAGGTCGGCGAGGAGCATCGCGGCGAACGGGCCCGGGCCGATGCCCGCCAGTTCGACCACGCGCACCCCGGCGAGCGGGCCGCCGTCCGTCATCCCTGCCACTGCCATCGAGCCCCCAGCACTGTGACACAACTGATGTAACACCAGCGATGCTAAGAACGTGTTCCACTCAGCACAACCCCTGACGAGCAAGCGCTTAGTAATTTACGACGCACTGCCGCGGTGTTGCCAGGAGGCACGTATGGATTCGGGGTAACTCGCCTGAAACGGGATGCCGTCACGTCCGGCCGGGGCGGCGCTCATCGCGCGTCCAGCTCGGCGACGAGCTTCTTCGTGGCCACCGTCCGGTAGCTCTCCTCCACCCAGTCGCAGAGCAGCGCCGCGCCCGGTGCGTCCTTCACGTCCAGCGGGATCTGTACCCAGCCCGCCTTGCCGAGGCCGTATCCGGCCAGCTGGGCGCCCGGGGTCGTGAGCGCGTGCGCGTGGGCCTCCTCGTCCTTGAGCTTGACCGTGAGCCCCATCGGACAGCTCCCGTCGTCGACGCCGAGGAACACGAACACCTTCTTGTTCACCTTCGCGACCGTCTCGCCCCACGGGAAGTCCTCTGTGGCACCCGGCATCCCGAGCGCGAACTCCCGTACGCGCGCCCATGTCTTGAGCGCCCGCTGCGACGGGTTCTTCGGCCCGGCCACGACGACCTCCCGCTCCAGGCGGGGCCCCTGCACCTCCGCTCACCCCTCACGCTAGCCTCGGCCACCGACAACGGCGCGGGGCGCAGGGCTGAGGGGTGTCATGACCAGGCAGGACAGCGGGCACGGCAAGGACCGGGACATGCGGGACAGGCCCGGCAGAGCCGACGGGGCGGGCCGCGAGTACGACATCGTGCTCTTCGGGGCGACCGGGTTCGCCGGCGCGCTCACCGCCGAGTATCTGGCGGCGCACGCGCCCGAGGGGCTGCGGTGGGCCGTCGCGGGGCGTGACACGGGGAAGCTGGAGCGGTTGCGCGAGCGCCTCACCGCGATCGACCCCGCCTGCGCCGTGCTGCCCCTGGTCCGCGCGGACGTCGCCGACCCGGCGTCCCTGCGCGCCCTCGCGGCACGCACGCGCGTGGTGGCCACGACCGTCGGCCCGTACGTCACGTACGGCCAGGACCTGGTGGCGGCGTGCGCCGAGGAGGGCACCGACTACACGGACCTGTGCGGCGAGCCCGAGTTCGTCGACGTCACATACGTCCGGCACGACGCCCGCGCGCGGGAGACCGGGGCGCGCCTCGTCCACGCGTGCGGCTTCGACTCGATCCCGCACGACCTGGGCGTGCTCTTCACGGTGGGTCAGCTCCCCGAGGGCGTGCCGCTGCGCATCGACGGGTTCGTGCGGTCGAACGCGACGTTCTCGGGCGGCACGTTCGCGTCCGCGCTGACGCAGTTCTCGCGGGGCCGGCAGATGCTGGCCGCGCAGCAGGACCGGCGGCGGCACCAGCCACGCCTCGTCGGCCGCAGGGCGTACGCGCCGACGGGCGCGCCCCGCTACGCCAAGGAGGTCGACGCGTGGGCGCTGCCGCTCCCGACGATCGACCCGCAGATCGTGCAGCGGTCCGCGCGGGCCCTGGAGCGCTACGGTCCCGACTTCCGCTACCGGCACTACGCGGCGGTGCGGCACCTGCCCGTCGCGTTCGGCGGCGTCGCGGCCACGGGCGCGCTGTTCGCCGCCGCCCAACTGCCGCCCGCGCGCAGGTGGTTGTCCGATCGGCTCAAGCCGGGTGACGGCCCGGACGAGGCGCGGCGCGCGGCCAGCTGGTTCTCGGTGCGCTTCGTCGGCGAGGGCGGCGGCCGCCGCGTGTACACGGAGGTCTCGGGCGGGGACCCCGGCTACGACGAGACGGCGAAGATGCTCGGCGAGTCGGCCATGTGCCTGGCCCTGGACGACCTGCCCGAAACCTCGGGCCAGGTCACCACGGCCGTCGCGATGGGCGAGGCCCTGACGGCCCGCCTGCGGGACGCGGGGATCACGTTCCGGGTGGCGGCCACGCGGTAGGGGAGGGTGCGCGCTGGGGACGCGGCACGTCGCTACGCGCGCGTGGCGCCCTCCTGGGCCTCCGCCAGTGCTCGCCTGCACAGGGCGTCCGCTCTGCGGGTCGTCTCGGGCTGGCGGTAGTCCGGCGTGAGGCTCAGGGTGTGGGCGCACGCGGTGTCGAGGCTCGTGCGGTGGCCGACCGAGACGTAGACGGGCTTGACGCCGTCGCGGGTGCGCAGTGCCCGGCCGACCTCCTCGTCACCGTCCAGCAGGGGCGCCGTGCTGCCGCGCGGCGCCGCCGGCTCCTCGTGCGTGAAGGTGAACGGGTTCTTCGCGACGCCGATCGTGGGCAGCCCCGTCAGGACGCCGAGGTGGCTGGCGAGGCCGAAGCGGCGCGGGTGGGCGAGGCCGTACCCGTCGCAGACGACGAGGCCGGGGCCGGACTCGAGGCCCTCCAGGGCGGCGATGACGGTCGGGATCTCGCGGAAGGCCAGCAGGCCCGGCACGTACGGGAAGGAGATCCGGCCGACGGCCGTGGACTCCTCGACGACGTCGAGGGTCGCCGCGTCGAGCACGACGGCCGCCGCCGCGACGAGGTCGCGCTCGTCGTCGTACGCCACGTCGACACCGGTCACGAGTCCGGTGCCGGGCGGGGGCCCCGGCTCGTCGAGGACGACGCGGGCGCGCAGTTCGTCCTGGACCGCGCGGGCGGCGCGCTCGTCGGCGGGCCAGTCGGCGAGGATCTGTTGGTGGCTCATGATGGCGACCACCATAGGGCCGGGGCGCCGGCGCGCCACGGGTAGCCTGGCGATCATGTTTGTACTCGAACTGACCTACACGGCCCCGGTCGAGCGCGTCGACCCGCTGCTCGAAGCGCACGTCGCCTGGCTCGACGAGCAGTACGAAGCCGGCGTCTTCATCGCTTCCGGCCGCAAGAACCCCCGCGACGGCGGGATCATCCTCGCCGTCGGGGACGACCGCACGCGGATCGAGAAGATCACGGCGGCCGATCCCTTCGTCACCGGCGACGTGTGCACGTACCGCGTCACGGAGTTCATCGCGACGAAGACGGCACCCGAGATGGAGCGATTCCGGCAGCAGTTGGCCGGCTAGCGGGCCCACCGCAGGTCACCGTTCGAGCCGGGCGACGCGTCCCTTCTCGCCCGAGGCCCAGCACGCGCCGTCGTGCGTGCAGTCCGCCGTGTCGTACGAGCCCGTGCCGACGGTGCGCCAGGTGCGGCCCGCGTCGAGGGTGAGGTCGGTCCCTGTCGGGCCGACCGCGAGGGCGCTCGTCCGGCTGTGCGGGAGCCAGGTGACGCCCGAGCGGTAGGCGGGGACGGCCGCGGCCGACGGCGTCCAGGTGCGGCCGCCGTCGCGCGTCGTGGCCGAGGCCCGGGGCGACGCCTGGTCCGCGCGGTAGTCGCCGCCGACCGCGAGGCCGTGCGTACGGTCACGGAACGCGAGCCCGAAGACGCCGCGCGCGGGGTCGCCCCCCGGGATCGGGGCGTCGGTCGCCCGCCAGGTCAGGCCACGGTCCGACGAGTGCAGGACCCGTGCGCGTGCGGCCCCGCCCGTGGCCAGCCACACATCGCGCGGACCGGAGCTGACCAGGCACTGGCCGCTCGCCGCGAACCCGGCCTCGCCCTCCTGCGCCGCGGGCATTCCGTCGCTGGGCAGGACGTTCCAGGTGCGTCCTGCGTCGCGCGTGGACAGGATCCGGTACTTGCCGTCGACGGGGTCGCTCATCGCGAGGCCGTGGCGGGCGTCGAAGAACGTCAGGCAGTCGTAGAACGCCTTCGGGTCGGGGTTGCGGAACGACTCGGTCCAGGTGGCCCCGCCGTCGTCCGTGCGGAACACCCGCGAGGCGTCTCCCTCGCCGATCGCGAGGACGACCGCGCGCCTGCTGTCGGAGGCCTCGATGTCGCGGAACTCCAGCTCGCCCGCGCCGGGCGGCGACACGTTCCGCCAGTGGGCGCCCCCGTCCGCGGTGCGAAGGACCGTGCCCTTGGTCCCGGCCACCCAGGCGGCGTCGCGGTTCACGGCGGCAAGTCCCCGGAACCGCGCGTCGGTGCCGGATTCCTTCAGCGCCCAGTGCGGGTTCGCCCGCGCCTGCCCTCCGTCGGCCCGCGCACCGGCGGCCTGCGCCGGACCCGCCGGAGCGAACGCGAGGGCGAGTGCCGCCCCGGCCAGCCCCATGGACACCATGCGTCGCGACTTCCCCATGCCCCTCATGGCGGGCGAAGCTAGCCCACTCCCCCGGCCCCGTCCAGACGGCCCGCGCCGCAGGGAGCGGAGACCGGTGACAGAGGTCACTCACCTTTCCTCTGCCGTTCGGTGCACGGATTCCCTCGTTCCGCCGTCTCTTCAAGTGGCGGGGAGTCCCACCCGTCGTCCGACTTGCCGACCGACCCGCCGTCCGAGCCGTTGCCCGAACCGCCGTCCGTTCAGCCGTCACAAGGGAGCAGGCGTTGTCCACCGTCATCGAGCAAGCCGTAGAGGCCCGTCTCGTCGCCGCCGCGCCGCGGATGTCGACCATTCCCGCGACGTTGCGCTACGACATGCGGGACCCCTTCGCCGTGCGCATGTCGTTCCCCGCGCCAGCCACGCTCGAGGGCGTCGACGTGAGCTGGACGTTCGCCCGCGAGCTGCTCTCGGCCGGGGTGCGGGAGCAGGCCGGTGCGGGCGACGTCCGGGTCCGGCCGTACGGCTACGACCGCACGGTCCTGGAGTTCCACGCCCACGAGGGCACCGCGATCGTGCACATCCGGACCGGCGAGCTGCGCCGCTTCCTCAGCAGTACGGCGGCGATGGTGCCGGTGGGCGACGAGCATCTGCACGTGGACCTGGACGGCGATCTGGCGGAGCTGATGCGGGACGCGTACTGACCAGAGCTCCCTCCACCGGGCTCAACTCCCGTCACCGAGCAGGGCGTTGAGCTCTCCGTACTCGAGCCCGCCGGTCAGACTCTCGTACGTTCCCTGGTTGAGCAGCTCCCGGGCCGCCCTGCGGACGAGGGCGTGCGCGGCCTGCGCGATGCCCGCGCCGACGCTGATCCGGGCGACCCCGAGCGCGGCGAACTCGGCCACGGACGGCGCCCCGGGCCCGGCCATCACGTTGAGCGGCCCCTCGACACCGGCGACGAGCGCCTTCACGGTCACCGGGTCGACGGCCCCGGGCACGAAGATCCCGTCAGCACCCGCCGCGAGGTAGGCCGCGGCCCGCTCCAGCGTCGCCGCGAGCCACTCCTGCGGCTCCCCCGGACCCATCAGATACGTGTCGATACGCGCGTTCACGAACAGCGCCACGCCCTCCGCGTCCGCCGCGGCACGGGCCACCGCGATCCGCTCCGCCTGCGCCTCGACGGGCCGCAGCGGCGCGCTCCCGCCGTGCCAGGCGTCCTCGATGTTGACGCCGACCGCTCCGGCGTCGAGCACGGCGCGCACGGTGAGGGCGACGTCCTGGGCCGCGTCGGCGTATCCGCTCTCGATGTCCGCCGTCACCGGCACGTCCACGGCGGCGGCGATCCGCGCGACGGCGTCGAGCGCCTCGTCCCTGCCGAGCCGGTCCCCGTCCGCCGCGCCGAGGTCCCAGGACAGTCCGGCGCTGGTGGTGGCGACGGCGACGGCTCCGGCGTCCGCGACGATGCGGGCACTCGCGACGTCCCAGGCGTTGGGCAGGACGAGCGGGCGGCCGGCGACATGCCACGAACGGAAGGCCAGGGCCTGGTCATTGAGGTGCGTACGGTTCGTCATGCCGTACAGCCAAGCATCCGGCCCCCGCGTGCAGCTGGCAGGAATCCGACACGTACGTGTGACCCACGCTCAACCCCGCGCACCCGCTGTTCAGCCCCCGCCGCCCCCGCCCGCCGAGGCCCGCGACGCCTCCGCCGCCTTGACGGCCTCCGCGAGCGCGGCACGGATGTCGCGCAGGCTCTGCCGCAGTTCGGGGGAGATGCCGCCGGCGCGAGCGGTGAGGTGGTCGAGGCGGTCCTTGTGTGTGCGCCTGGCCTTGCCGGGGATCAGCCGGCTCAGCTTGCCCGTGGCGGCGAGCACCGCGAGTACCGCGTCGTCCTCGTCCACCCGGCCGACCGGCTCGGCCCCCTCCAGCGCGCCGAGCACCTCGGCCCGCAGCACCTCGACGTAGCCGGCGCGCTCCAGGCCGTAGCGGGTCACGGGGAAGATCCCGAGGACGCGCTTGCGCTCGGCCGACAGATAGCCCTCGGAGGCGAGTTGGCGGCGCAGGGTGTCAAGGGTGGCGCGGGCGCGGTAGCCGATCCAGGCGCGCCAGGTGCGCGGCCTCGACTCCTCGGCCAGCTCCATCAGTTCGTCGAGAACGGGGTCGCCGGTACGAGCGTCGAACACCGGGGTGACGACGCCGTCCACGTCGCTGATGATGCGACGCCGGGCCAGTTCGACGAGGGCTGCGGCGCGGACGGCGAGCTCGATGTCGGGGGCGCCGGAGACCCTGCCTTTCTCCGTGTCGAAACCCAGCAGCAGGAGCCGGGCGGGCAGCGAGAGCGAGCCGTGGGGCACGGGGGTCTCCTCCTGCGGGGTAGGGGCGAGGGCGTGAGGGCTCACGATATTTCGTTGACGGCCCACAGCCACCTTCGTACGGTGGACAGCGTTCCCGTTGATCCTGTTGTCGTCGATCGGAGTAGGACGTTGCTCTTCTGAGGTTCTCGGACACCGCGTCACGCGGCCGCACCCCACCGGTGCGCCACGTGTCCTGCGTGTGCGACCTCGGATGACCGAGCCGTCCTCCCGCCTGAATCCGGCACAGGACTGTCCTTCGCACCCTGTGCGCTCTCGCTGCTTCCGGCTGTGGTCGTCCGCGGTGTCCCCATGCGCTGCCCACCGTTCCCACCGAGCGACCGCGAGGCCGTATGTCTACCTCACCCACCTCCATCACCTGCACCTCCCTCACCTACGCCTGGCCCGACGGCACCCGGGTCTTCGACGGTCTCCAGGCCGCGTTCGGACCCGGCAGGACCGGGCTCATCGGCCTCAACGGCGCGGGAAAATCAACGCTGTTGAAGCTGATCTCCGGAGAACTCACCCCGGCGGACGGCGCCGTGAAGGTGGCGGGCGAGATCGGCTGTCTGCCGCAGAACGTCACCCTCGAAACCTCGCTGCGCGTCGACGAGGCCCTCGGCATCGCCGGTGCCCGCGCCGCGCTGCACGCCATCGAGGCGGGCGACGTGCGCGACGAGCACTTCGCCGCGGTCGGCGACGACTGGGACGTCGAGGAGCGCGCCCTCGCGACCCTCGACGGGCTCGGTCTCGGCCGCATCGGTCTCGACCGCACCGTCGGCGAACTCTCGGGAGGCGAGTCCGTACTGATCCGCCTCGCCGCGCTGCTCCTGCGCCGCCCCGACGTCCTGCTGCTCGACGAGCCGACGAACAACCTCGATCTGGCCGCCCGCAGACACCTGTACGCGGCCGTCGAGGCGTGGCCGGGCGTCATGGTCGTGGTCAGCCACGACCGTGAACTCCTCGAACGGGTCGACCAGATCGCCGATCTGCGTGCGGGTGGCCTCGTTCGCTTCGGCGGGAATCTCTCGGCGTACGAGGAGGCGCTCGCGACCGAGCAGGAGGCGGCGGAGCGGATGCTGCGGGTCGCCGACGCCGACCTGAAGAAGCAGAGGCGCGAACTGGCGGACGCCCAGGTCAAGTTGGCCCGGCGCAAGCGCTACGGACAGAAGATGTGGGACACCAAGCGCGAGCCGAAGGCGATCATGGCCCAGCGCAAGCGGCAGGCCCAGGTCTCGGCGGGCAAGCACCGCCAACTGCACGAGGGCCGGCTCGCCGAGGCGAAGGAGCGGCTCGACGAGGCGGTGGAGGCCGTGCGCGACGACGACGAGATCCGCGTCGATCTGCCGCACACGGCGGTGCCGCCCGGCCGTTCCGTGTTCACTCTGTGCGGGCTGAGGATGGCCTACGGGGCGCGTGTGGAGGGCGAGTTCGAGGTGCGCGGACCTGAGCGGATCGCGCTCGTGGGGCGCAACGGTTCGGGCAAGACCACGCTCCTGCGCACGATCGCCGGGGATCTCGAACCCGTCGCGGGCGAGGTGGTCGCGCATGTTCCGCTGCGGTTCCTGCCGCAGCGGCTCGACGTGCTCGACGAGGACCTGACCGTCGCCGAGAACGTGGCGCGGCTCGCTCCCGGAGTGACGAACAACCGCGTCAGGGCACGGCTCGCCCACTTCCTGTTCAAGGGGGCACGGGCCGATCAGCCGGCGGCGACCCTCTCGGGCGGCGAGCGGTTCAGGGCGACCCTCGCGGCGCTGATGCTCGCCGAGCCGGCACCCCAGCTGCTGATGCTCGACGAACCGACGAACAACCTCGACCTGGCGAGCGTCCGGCAGCTGACCACGGCGCTGGAGTCCTACGAGGGCGCGCTGCTCGTGGCCAGCCACGACCTGCCGTTCCTGAAGTCCATCGGGGTCACGCGGACTCTGCTCATGGAGGGAGGCCGGCTGCGGGACGTCACGAAGGGGGAGGCCGGATACGGCGGGTAGCTGCCGCGTCGGGCGGGCGGGCCGAAACGGGGCGCGGGGATTCCGTCACCGGCGCCGGGCTGTGCATGATGTGCGCGCCGGACCATGAACCCGCCCACGAGCCGTCCAGTCCCGAGGAGAGCCGCCCGTGCCCAGCCAGAAGGCCTTGATCCGCCGCCCCGGACCCCGCCTCGCGGACGGGCTCGTCACACACGTCGAGCGCACGCCCGTCGATCCGGAGCTGGCGCTCACGCAGTGGGAGGCCTACGTCGCGGCGCTCGGGGAGCACGGCTGGGAGACGGTCGAGGTCGGAGCCGCCGACGAGTGCCCCGACGCGGTCTTCGTCGAGGACGCGGTCGTCATGTACCGCAACGTCGCGCTGATCGCCCGGCCCGGCGCCGCGTCCCGGCGTGCGGAGACGGCCGGCGTCGAGGAGGCCGTGGCCCGGCTCGGCTGCTCCGTGAACCGGGTGCGGGAACCCGGCACCCTCGACGGCGGCGACGTCCTCAAGGTCGGCGACACGATCTACGTGGGCCGTGGCGGGCGCACGAACGCGGACGGCGTGCGGCAGCTGCGGGCCGTGTTCGAGCCGCTCGGGGCGCAGGTCGTCGCCGTACCGGTCAGCAAGGTGCTGCATCTGAAGTCGGCGGTGACGGCCCTGCCCGACGGCACGGTCGTCGGGCACGAGCCGATGGTGGACGTGCCGTCCCTCTTCCCGCGCTTCCTGCCCGTCCCGGAAGAGGCCGGCGCCCATGTGGTGCTCCTCGGCGGCGGGAAGCTCCTGATGGCGGCGAGCGCGCCGAGGACGGCGGAGCTGTACGCGGATCTCGGCCTGGAGCCGGTTCTGGTGGACATCGGCGAGTTCGAAAAGCTCGAGGGCTGTGTGACGTGCCTCTCAGTCAGGCTCCGGGAGCTGCACTCCTGAGGCGCAATGAAGCCATAGAGGCCCCTGCGACCGGAGGGGCCGGTTCCAGGGGGCCCTTTACAGAGGGTTTAACCTACGGCAACGTAACCTACGACACCGTAGGTACAACCGCTCGTGCCTGCGATTCGACTCCTCGCACTACTCCCGTCCCCCCTGGAGCCCTCGTGACCATCACCTCTCCCCACCTCGGCAGCTCGTCCTCCACCTGGACGGACGCCCAGCTGCTGTACGCGTTGGAGGAAGTGGTCGAGAAGGAACTGAACCGGCACCTCAAGGTGGCCAAGGACTGGATGCCGCACGAGTACGTGCCGTGGGCCGACGCCCGTAACTTCCCCGGCTTCTTCGAGGACGGCGAGGCCTGGGCGAAGGACCAGTCCAAGGTCACCGAGATCGGCCGGATCGCGCTCGTCGTCAACCTGCTGACCGAGGACAACCTCCCCAGCTACCACCACGAGATCGCCTCCCTCTTCGGCCGCGACGGCGCCTGGGGCACCTGGGTGCACCGCTGGACCGCCGAGGAGGGCCGCCACGGCATCGTGATGCGCGACTACCTGCTGGCCTCGCGCGCCGTCGACCCGGACCAGCTCGAGCAGTTCCGCATGGCGCACATGGCCGAGGGCTTCGAGTCGGACAACCGGCACTCGATGCTGCACTCGGTCGCGTACGTCGCCTTCCAGGAGCTCGCGACCCGCGTCTCGCACCGCAACACCGGCCACCAGTCGGGCGACCCGGTCTGCGACCGCATGCTGGCACGCATCGCCACCGACGAGAACCTGCACATGGTCTTCTACCGGAACCTGCTCGGCGCGGCCTTCGAGCTCGCCCCCGACCTCACGATGCAGGCCGTGCGCGACGTCGTCGTCAACTTCCGGATGCCCGGACACGGCATGCCCGGCTTCGAGCGCGCCGCCGCCCAGATGGCCATCGGCGAGATCTACAACATGCGCATCCACCACGACGACGTGATCCAGCCCGTGCTGCGCTTCCTGAAGGTCCTGGACATCGACGGGCTCGGCCCGGAGGGTCTCAAGGCCCAGGAGGAGCTCGGTCTGTACATGGGCGGCCTGGACAGCGAGGCCTCCAAGTTCGACGAGAAGCTCGCCGCCCGCAAGGCCCGCATGGCGGCCCGCGCCGCGGGCTGAGCCCCGCGCGGCAGGCCCCGCACACCGAGCGCCGCGGCTGGTTCAGCCGCGGCGCAGCTGGTGGCGCTCCTTCTCGGAGAGACCTCCCCAGACGCCGAAGCGCTCGTCGTTGGCGAGCGCGTACTCCAGGCAGGCGGAGCGCATCTCGCACCGGCCGCAGATGCTCTTCGCCTCGCGTACCGAGCTGCCGGGCTCGGGAAAGAAGAAGTCGGCGCCCGTCTGGGCACACAGCGCCGCGTCCTGCCAGGAGGGGACGGACACTGCCGCGCCCTGCGGGTTCATGGCCTGCCGCGCGGAGGCGGGGGCCCCGGGAGCGCTCGTGACGGGGCGCAGCGTGTGGTTCGAGTACATGCCACTGATCGTGCCGCGTGGCGAAAAACAGACGATCAACGACTGATCAACGCGGCGCGCCGGGCGGATTCGGCCTGAGCCCGCCCGGCCCCCGCGGGCCATGCCCGGACCCGGCTCAGGTCTGGTTCGGGTCTCCCTTGATCACCGCGAAGCGGGCGCCCTGCCGGTCGGTGAGCTTGGCGATGCGGCCGACGCCCGGCAGGTTCGTGGGCGCGAGGCGCACCTTACCGCCGAGCTCCTGCGCCCGGGCGGCGATCGCGTCGACGTCCGGCACATGGAAGTACGGCGACCAGTGCGCCCCGATGTCGGACTCCGCCGGGTCGTCGCCCAGCGTGACCATCCCGCCGAACATGTCGTCCTCGCCCGTCCCCGCCGGATTCACCGTCACATAGATGCCTCCGGGGAACGGCACGTCGAACGTGCCCCAGCCGAGCACCGAGCCGTAGAAGTCCTTCGCCACCGCGACATCCGGGGTGTACAGCTCGATCCAGTTGAGCGAGCCGTCCTCCGTGGCGAGACCCAGGCCCTTGTTCCGACCGGGCTGCCACAGGCCGAACGTCGCCCCGGCGGGATCGGCGATGATCGCCATGCGGCCCAGGTCCGTCACGTCCATGGGCCGGAAGGGCGCGGATCCGCCGGCCTGCTCGGCGGCCTTCACCGTCGCATCCGCGTCCTGCGTCTGGAAATAGACGGTCCAGGACGGCGGCGCCTGGTCGGGCGTGACGGTCATGCCGCCGGCGACGGTCTTGCCGTCCAGCTGGAACAGGCCGTAACCGCCGACCTCGGGGCCGCCCGACTGGAACTGCCAGTCGAAGAGCCCGCTGTAGAAGGAAACGGCGGCGTCGAGATCCGGGGTTCCGAGATCCAGCCAGTTCGGCGAGCCGTCGACGAAACGGGTGGTGAGCATGGTGCCCTCCTCGTTGAGGGTGCCCCCCTTGCAGGGGTCCCGTTGTCTGCCTCACCGAGTCTGGCACCGCGCACTGACAATGGCCGTTCCACGCGCCGTCACCACGCACCGTCGCCGCTCCGGACCGGCGCCGAGCCGCCGATGAGCCGCCGATGAGCCGCCCACCAGCCTCGACCGTGCCGCCACACAGCCGGCGCCCGGCATCACCAGGCCATCGCCAAGAGTTGAACGGTCCACAGAAATGGGAGCGCTCCCCGTCACAAGTCTTGACCCGTCGCGCCGCACTCGCAACAGTGGGGCTCCCCCACATCTCAGGAGTCCTCCGTGATATCGCGCAGACTGTTCCTGACCGGCGCCGCCACGGCCGCCACCGCACTCACCTACCCGGTCTGGGGCAGCGCCCTCAGCCCGGACGCCAAGGCAGCACCCGCCACCTGCGAACTCGCCCTGCAGAACAAGTCGTTGCCCGGCACCGTGCGTGCCTACGTCACGGGCCACGAGCAGGGCACCGACCGCTGGGTGCTGCTCAAGCCCGACGGCGGGGTCTATCACCCCGACTCGCCGTCAGCCCCGCAGACTCCGCTGCCCGTCGACTGCGCCATCCCGCTGGGCGCGGCGGGTTCGGCGCCGAAGATCCTGACGCTCCCTCAGATGTACGGCGCCCGCGTCTACTTCGTACGCGACACCACGCTCGACTTCTTCCTCAACCCGGGTCCCGCACTCGTCGAGCCGGCCTTCGCGACCTCAACCGACGCGAACTACGGGAAGACCTGGTCGTTCTGTGAATTCACCTTCAACTCGGACCAGTTGTACGCGAACATCAGCTACGTCGACCTGGTGACGGCCCTTCCCATCGGCCTGACCCTGGAGGGCGACGCCACGCACACCGTCGCGCCCCTCCCGGACGGCGCGGTGGACAGGATCGCCGCGGATCTCGCGGCCCAGACCGCCAAGGACGGGCAGCCCTGGGACAAGCTCGTCATCCGCGGAGGCGACGGCAAGGTCCTGCGCGTCATCTCGCCGCAGAACCTGATGGCCCCGTACTTCGACCGCCCCGACGAGATGCCGTTCCGGGACGTCTGGGACAGCTATGCCGACCAGGTCTGGGAGAAGTACCGCACGACGGACCTGAAGATCGACCTCCAGGGCGGCCGGGGCGTGTTCACCGGTCGCGTCAGCGGCGACACCCTCACCTTCAACGGGGGGCACAGCTTCCCCAAGCCCGCCTCGAAGGACATCTTCACCTGCAACCACGGCCCGTTCGCCAACAACCCCGGCGACCCCGACGACAAGAAGGGCCTCCTCGCCCGTCTCGCCGCCGGGTTCAACCGCAGCATCATGCTGACCCACCCGGAGCAGCCGAACGGCACCACGACGGCCGACTACTACCAGGGTGACGTCACCAACCACTGGTCACGGGTCGTGCACGCCAACTCGCCCATCGGGTACGCCTTCCCGTACGACGACGTGCGCCCCGACGGGCAGCCGGACGTGTCCGGCGCGGCGCACGACGGCAACCCGCGGCGCTTCACGGTCAGCGTCGGATCGTAGGTCCCGGACGGCTCACGCCCCGGCGTCCTCGCGGATGAGCTCTGCCGCCTTCTCCGCGAGGGCGACGGTCGGGGCGTGGGTGTGACCGCGGGTGATGCGCGGCATCACCGAGGCGTCGACGACGCGCAGGGCCTCCACTCCCCTGACCCGCAGGCGCGGGTCGGTCACCGAGCCCTCGTCGGCGCCCATGCGGCAGGTGCCGACCGGGTGGTAGAGAGTCTCGGCACCCGAGCGGATCACCTGCGCCAGCTCCTCGTCGCCGACGGCCCCCGGGTAGGGAGCGAGGGGCCCGTCGGTGTACGGGGCGAGCGGCTCGGCCGCGAGGAGTTCCTCGGCGCGGCGCACTCCGGCCATCAGCGTGCGCAGGTCCTCGTCACGGGCGAGATAGCCGGGGTCGATCAGCGGCCGCGCCGAGGGGTCCGCCCCGCCCGGGGTGATGCGGCCCTCGCTCGCGGGCTGGAGCAGGACGACGCCGATCGTGATGCCGTGCTCGACGGGCGGGGTGAGCCCATGGTTGACGAACGGCACGGGAGCATAGATCAACTCGATGTCGGGGGAGGCCAGTTCGGGGCGGGTCCTGATGAAGGCGACCGCCTCGCCGACGTTCGACGTGAGCGGTCCGCGCCCGGCGAGGAGGAAGCGGCCCACATTGGTGAGGGAGTCCGCGCCGGTGAGGGTGACGGGCCGGGGGCAGCGCATCGTGACGGCGAAGGAGAGATGGTCCTGGAGGTGACGGCCCACGTCGGGGGACGCGACGCGGACGTCGATCCCCGCCTCGGCGAGCTGCCCGGGGTCACCGACGCCCGCCTGCTGGAGCAGCTGCGGTGAACCGATGGCGCCCGCACTGAGGATCACCTCGCGGCGGGCGCGCAGGATGCCGGGGACCCCCTCGGCGACGACGCCGGCCACGCGGGTCCCGTCGAAGTCGAGGCGCGTGACCCGGGCGTCGGTGTGGATGTGCAGGTTGGGCCGGCGCGCGGCCGGTTTCAGATAGCCGTCGGCCGCGCTCCACCGTCGGCCGCGGCGCTGGTTGAGCGGGGTGAGCGCGAAGCCGCCGTGGTCCTCGTGGTTCAGCTCCGTCAGCTCACGCAGACCGGCGGCGCGGCAGGCGTCGAGGAACGCCGACGTCGTCACGTTCGGGTCACGCGGCGGGGAGATCCAGAGCGGGCCCAGGGTGCCGTGCGGCGAGTCGGCCCGCCGGGTGCCCGCCCAGCGTTCGGCGCGCTGGAAGTAGCGCGCGAACTGCTCGTACGACCACCCCTCGCCGGCCGCCTCGCCCCACGCGTCGTAGTCGTCCCGGTGGCCGCGCACCCACATCATGGCGTTCATCGAGGAGGAGCCGCCGAGCGTGTGGCCGCGCGGCCAGTACAGCTCGCGGCCGTCGAGCGCGGACTGCTTCGACGTCGAGTAGTCCCAGTCGTACGGCGTCCGGAACAGCTTCGGGAACGCCGCCGGGATACGGATCTCGGGTTTGCGGTCGCGCGGGCCCGACTCGACGAGCGCGACGCGCACGGCCGGATCCTCCGACAGCCGCGCGGCCAGCACACAGCCGGCCGACCCGGCCCCGACGATGACGTAGTCGTACTCACTGTCCTTGCTCAACTCGGCTCCAGGTGTGGGTGGTTGGGGCTACGCAGTGATCCCCGCCGTCCCTGGAGGTGTACACCCGCGATGTACTCCTCGGTAGGCCCTTCGCACTACCCCCTCACCACCCCCAACGCCGGCAGGACCGTCTCGGCCACCCGGTACGCCTCCTCCAGGAGCGGGTTACCCGACAGGATGAACGTGTCGACGCCCAGGTCCTGGTACTCCTTGAGGCGTTCGACGACTTGGGCCGCCGATCCGACGACCGCCGTGCCGGGTCCCGGACGGAACAGGCTCATGCCGGGCCAGAGGTTCGGATGGGTCTCCAGCTCGCGCGCCCTGGCCGGGACACGGCCGCCGTGCTGGCGGAACTGCCGCTGCCAGCCGACCCCGTCCTCGCCCGCGCGCTCGCCGAGCTGCCGCCGGTACGTGGCCTCGGAGGTCACGTCGAGGAGCCGGTCGGCGGCGGCCCATGCCCCGTCCTCCGTGTCGCGGACGATGAGGTGGAGACGCAGGCCGATGCGCAGGGTGCGGCCGTGGGCGGCGGCGCGCTCGCGGACGCGGTCGAGCTTCTCCTTGAGCAGGTGGGGAGGTTCGCCCCAGGTGAGGTAGACGTCGACGTGTTCGGCGGCCATCTCGATGCCCGGCGCGGACGAGCCGCCGAACCACAGCGGGACGTGCGGGTCCTGGACGGGCTTCAGGTCACGGAAGGAGGCGCCGGCGTCCTTGAGGTCGTAGAAGCGGCCCTTGTGGTCGAAGATCTCGCCGGCGGTGAGGCGCTTCACGATCGACCAGTACTCGGCGCTCAGTTCGTAGCGCTCGTCGTGCTCGACGTGGAGGCCGTACTCCTGGAGGGACTTCGTGGAGCCGTTGACGACGTTGAAGCGCAGACGGCCGCCGAAGAGCGTGTCGAAGCTCAGTGCCATCTTCGCGAGGAGCGTCGGCGAGATCAGGCCGGGGTGGACCGCGAGGAGCGGTTTGAACGCGGTGCTTGTCGAGGCCGCGAGCGCGCTGCCCAGGGGCCAGACGTCGTACAGGTCCGTGGCCAGCAACGCGCCGGAGAAGCCGAGGCGTTCGACGGTTCCTGCGAGCCCGCTGAGGTAGCCGAGGTCGACCTGCCTGCGGCCTTCCGGCTCCCAGGGGTAGGCGCCCTCGCGCGGGATGATGTACCAGAGGACTTCGGGTGCGGCGGCCATGGCGTTCAGGCCGCCTTTCGCGCCACGGCGTGGGCGACCGTGACGGGGCGCTCGATGAAGCCGGTGCGGTGGAAGATGTCCGCGCCCTGCTGCTGCTCGGCGAGGAACTCGTCCGTGACCGCCTCGATGCGCCACGGCAGCGCGCGCAGTGCGGTCTCCCAGTCGTCGGCGGTGCCGCCCTGGTGCTCGGCGGCGATCTCGGCGGCCTCGCGCGGGTTCTCCTTCGCCCAGTCGTCGGCGCGCTGAAGTGCGCGGGTCAGGGCGTCGATCACCTCGGGGCGCTGCTCGGCCAGGTCGCGGCGGGTGAAGAAGACGGAACGGTCGGAGATGACCTCGCCGGTGCGGACGACGACACGGACACCTCCGGTGCGCAGGGCGGCGGCGAGCTGGGCGCCTTGCGCGACCCAGGCGGTGATCTCGCCTGAGCGCAGCAGCTCCCCGCTGTTCTCGCCGCCGCGGACCGGGGTGATGTCGGAGGCGTACGAGAGTCCCGCGTCGTCCAGGGCCTTGGCTATGAGGTGGGTCTGCCACGAGCCGATGGCGAGGTGGACGGTGCCGCCCTTGAGGTCGGCGACCGTGCGGACCGGGCTGTCCTCCCGGACGAGGAGCGCGCCGTGGTCGGGGCGAGGCGCCGAGACGGCCGTGTAGACGATGTCGTGGCCGGCGGCCTGGGCCGTGACGGGCGGGGTCGACCCGGTGCCGCCGAAGTCGATGACGCCCTGGGTCAGCAGTTCGCCGGTGCGGACGCCGTTGACGTAGGAGTGGAAGACGGCGCTCTCGCCGACGGCGGCCAGCTCCTGCTGCGCGAAGTCCAGGCGCGAGAGGTAGTAGAGCGACGGATTGCTGTTGTGGACACCGATGATGACGGTCATTCAGATCACTCCGGATTCTGCGGGGGTGCGGCTGTGGACGCCGAGATCGGCGAGGAGGCGCCTGCGGAGGGCGGCGAAGGCGGGGTCCCCGGGTTCGCGGGGGTGGTCGACGCCGACGGGTTCGTCGGTGACGAGGCGCCCGTCGCGCAGGACGCAGACGCGGTCCGCGAGGCGTACGGCCTCGTCGACGTCGTGGGTGACGAGGAGGACGGCCGGCCGGTGCGCGCGGCAGAGCTCGCCGACCAGGTCCTGCATCCTGAGGCGGGTCAGGGCGTCGAGTGCGGCGAACGGCTCGTCCAGGAGGAGGAGTTCGGGTTCGCGCACGAGGGCCCGGGCGAGCGCGACGCGCTGGGCCTCGCCGCCGGAGAGCGTGGCGGGCCAGGCGTCCGCGTGGCTTTCGAGGCCGACCTCCGACAGGGCCTTGAGTCCGCGCGCGGACTGCCCGCGCGGCAGCGCGACCGTCACGTTGGCGAGGACCTTCTTGGACGGTACGAGGCGTGGTTCCTGGAAGACGATCGTGCGGGCCTCCGGGACGAGGACTTCTCCCCCGTCGGCCCCGTCGAGCGCGCCGAGGATGCGCAGGAGTGTCGTCTTGCCGCTGCCGCTGGCACCGAGCAGGGCGACGAACTCGCCCCGGCCGATGGTGAGATCGAGCCCGTCGAGGACGGCGCGGTCACCGAAGGCGCGGCGCAGGCCGGTGATGCTGACCGCTGTGCTCATCGGGCGGCCCCCTGTACGGCGCGGCGCCACGGCATGAGTCCGCGTTCGAGGAGCCGTACGACCCCGTCGGCGATCAGGCCGAGCAGGCCGTAGACGAGGATGCAGACGGCCAGGATGTCGGTGCGCGCGTAGCTCTGCGCCTGGGACATGAGGTAGCCGATGCCGGCCGTGGCGTTGATCTCCTCGGCGGCGATGAGCGCGATGACGCTGAGGGTCATCGACAGGCGCAGGCCCGCGAGCAGCGACGGCAGGGCGCCGGGCAGGACGACCTCCCTGACGATGCCGAGCCTGCTCATGCCGAAGCTGCGCATGGCCTCGACGAGCTTGCGGTCGGTGTTGCGGACGCCGCTGGACGTGGAGACGTACATGGGGAAGGTGGTGGCGACGGCGATGAGGAGGATCTTCGCGGTCTCGTTGATGCCGAACCAGACCATGAACAGCGGCACGAGGGACAGGAACGGGATGGTGCGCAGGGTCTGCAGGGAGGAGTCGAGGAGCTCGTCCCCCAGCCGCGTGAAGCCGGTCGTGATGCCGAGGGTGAGGCCGGTGACGAGCCCGAGGGCGAGGCCGAGTCCGGAGCGGGTGAGGGAGGTCGTGAGCGCGTCGGGCAGCTGGCCGTTGCCCCACAACTCGCCGACCGCATCGACGACTTGGGGTGGTGAGGCTAGGACGTCGGGAGTCAGCAGGCCCGTCGCGGACGCCACCCACCACAAAACGAGGAGGACGACAGGCCCGAGGGCCCTGACGGTGACGGAGTAGGCGCGGGGACGGGGCCGGCCGGACGGCGGGCGCGGGGTGACGAGACCGTGCGGCGCCGCCTGTTCCGTGCCCCGCGCCCGCCGGTCGGTGAGCGTCACGACAGCTTCTCCACATCGATGAGGTGCGCCGCGACATCGACCTTCGTCTTGGTCACCTTCTGATCGGCGTAGAACCGGGCGACCTCCTCGAAGCGCTTGATGTCGGCGTCGGTGATCGGCTCGACGGTGCCGCCCTCGGCGGTGAACCCGGTCTGGATGCGCCGGGACTCACCGGTGACGGCCTGCGGGCCGGCGTCGGTGTTCACGTTCAGATAGGCGGCCGGATCCTTCTTCTCCTTGACGCTGCCCTCGTGGAGGTAGGCGTAGAGCGCCTTCACGACCTCGGGGTGCTCGTCGGCGAAGCCCGTACGGACGGCGTTCAGGCTGTAGTTGTCGGAGCCGATCTCCTTGCCGTCGGCGATGAACTCCGCCTTCCCGCTGCCGAGTTCGGCCACCGCGTACGTCGACCAGACCGCCCAGGCGTCGACCTTGCCGGTGTTGAAGACAGCGGCGGTCTGGTCGGGGCGGAGGTAGACGCGCTCGACCTTGCCGGCCGGGATGTGGTGGTCGGCCAGGGCCTTGAGGAGCAGGTACTCGCCGGTGCCGCCCTGGTTGACGGCGACCCTCTTGCCGACGAGGTCCTCGATGTTCTCGATCCCGGAGCCCTTCTTGGCGAGGATGCCCTCGCCGACCGGGTCGGGGGCCGTCGCGGTGAAGAACTTGAAGCCGGGGGTCTGGGCGAGCGAGGTGATGCCTGAGGTGATCGAGCCGGTCGCGATGTCGAGCTGGTTCGCGTTCATCGCCTGGGCCGCGGGAGCGAACGGGCCGGCGCTGCCCGTCCATTCGACCTTGGCGTGCACCGTGGCGAGCGCCTTGGCGAGAGAGCCGTCCTTCTTGCCGAGGGCGAGGACTCCGGAGTTCCCGGGGTCGGGGATGCGGACGGTGACCTCGGCCGCGGCACCGGAACCGGAGTCCGCCTCGGACGTACCGCAGCCGGCGACGGCCGTGAGCGCGGCGAGTGCGGCAAGTGCGGTCAGGGTCTTCGGGATACGCATGACGGGATCCTTAGAGGGCGGGCCGGTGGGAGGCGGCCGGGGTGGGGCGGAGGAGGCGGGCACGGTGCAGCGGAGCGGGGTCGGCCCAGTCCCGCACGTCGACGGGCTCGGGCAGGAAGCCGTGGGCGTGCAGGGCCGCCGACTGCTGGGCGAGCAGGGCGAGGCGGTCCTCGGAGAGGTCGGGGTGCAGGGTGCGGTGGGTGTCGGAGCGATAGGCGCCGGCAACGCCCTCGGCGCCCGCGCCGGTCTCGGCACCGAGGATGCGGGCCACGTCGTCGGGCCGGTCCGCGGCCCAGTCGGCGGCGCGCAGGAGCACGGCGAGGAAGCGGTCGACGAGGTCCGGGTGGTCGTCGAGGAGACGGCGGTGGACGGTGATGGGCCGCGGTGTGCCGTTGTTCACGCGGTGCGTGCGGTCGGGCAACTCGTCCAGTTCCAGGGCGATTTCGGCTCCGATGCGGCGGGCCGCCTCGACGGAGAGCGCGCCCTTGACGTAGACGGCGTCGACGTCGCCACGCTGGAGGGCGGCGAGCTCCGCGGCCCACTGTCCGGTGTGCCCCTCGGCGGGTACGTCCACGAGGGTGGCGTCGTCGAGGCCGAGCCCCGCCGAGGCGAGCGCGCCCTCGAAGCCGCGCAGGGCCATCGCCCGCCAGAAGTCGATGGCGATGCGGTGGCGGGGCGCGGCGAGGCGCAGGCCCCGCAGCGCGGCGGCGCCCCTGATGCCCGAGCCGGGCGCGACCAGGATCGTCTGGCGCTCCTCGATCCAGGTGAGGCCGACGAGCCGCGTCTCCTCGCCGCGCGAACGGGCCCACAGGGCCGGGACGTTGCCGCCCTCGCGGAAGAGGCCGGGCAGCGCGTGCGTGTAGTGCGTGCGGCGGTCGACATCCCGGTCGGCGTCCTGAAGGGACCGTACGGCGATGCCGTCCGGCGCGAACTCGGCGGTGAGCCATTGCTGGTCGGCGGCGATACCGGTCGCGGTGGGCACGGGACAGCGGGTGAACCAGAGGGTGTCCGGGACGGCGGTCGTGGCGGTCGTCGTCCGGGCGTGGGCATGCGTCATGGCGGGTTCCCGGGGTGGAGAGGCATGGGGGCGGCGGGGAGTGCGAGCGCGGGCCGCGGCAGCATGCGGGTGCCGCGCGGGGAGGCAGGCTCGCGGTCCTGCCGGTGAGGGTCTGTGGTGTCAGCGACAGGCGGCGCTGGAGACGCGCGCCAGGTCGATGTGCCGGCGCAGCGTGAACAGGGACGCGACCAGGGGCGGGGCGAGCGCGGCGGCGCGGCGAAGGCGACCGGTCATGGCGCTGCTCCCCTCTGCGTTCGTGCGGTCCGCGCTCGTGGCGCGGTGGTGACGGGTGCACAGTGGCACGCCGCCGGCCGGACCGGCAAGCTGCTTCCCATCATGTGGGAACGAGCGTGAACGCAGTGTTTCAGATGGTCATTTGGGTTCGTCCCAGCCGCCATTCAGGCCCGTCGATGCTGCCGTAATGTGGGAATCCAGAGCCCGATCACCTGCCCGTACGACCCGTAGGGAGCCCCCACCGTGACCGCCCCCACCGCGCCCCGCACCCCCGGCGGCGCGCAGGCAGTGCAGCGCGCTCTCGACGTCCTGCACTGCTTCCACGACAACGGGCCCGACCTCAGCGCATCCGACCTGGCGCGCCGCCTCACCCTGCCCGTCTCCACCGCGCACCGTCTCGCCCGCACCCTCCTGGGCGCGGGCTTCCTCGAGCAGGACTTCCGCACGTCGCGCTACCGGCTCGGCCCGGCCGTGACGGAGCTCGGGCGGCTTTCCTACCACCAGCGCGGGCTGCACCTCGCCGCTCCGGAACTGGCCGATCTGGCCGAGCGCACCGGCGCGACCGCGGATCTGGCGTTGCGCAGCGGTCCGCACGCCGTGATCGTGGCGGGCGGCTCGGTCACGCCGAAGGTCGGCCTGCGCCGGCCGCTGCACTCCACGGCGCTGGGCAAGGTGCTGCTCGCCTGGGGGCGGCCCGGGGAGTCGGACCTCGCCTCGCTGCCACCGCTGCGCGCCTTCACGGACCGCACGATCGTCGAACCGGCGGCGCTGACGGATGAGTTGGAGCGCGTGCGGCGGGACGCGTACGCGCTCAACGACGGCGAGTCGGCGCACGGCGTGCGCACCCTGGCCGTGCCGGTTCTCGACCGTGCGGGGCACGCCCGGTTCGCCCTCGCGGTCCGGGCGACGCCCGAGCTGATCACGGACGGGCGCACCGAGTGGTTCCTCGACCGGGCACGGACCTGCGCCCGCGCCCTGGAGGTGCTGCTGCTGCCGCCCGGGGAGCGCCGCCAGGACCCGTAGGCACGGCGCGCTGTGCCTACCTAGTGGTGCGGCTCGTAGCCCGGGATCGTGCCGTCCTCCTTCTTGACCAGGAAGAGCCCCACCATCCCCATGTCGGAGTGACTCTGGACATGGCAGTGGTACATCCAGGCGCCCGCCCCGACCCCCTCTCCCGCGATGATCTGGAAGCCGAACGAGTCCGCGGGGCCGACGATCTTGTTGTCGACGACCTGGCTCGGGTCGTCCGGGCCGGTCAGCATGCCCGTGCGGTTGTCCGCCCAGCGATGACCGTGCATGTGGAAGGTGTGGTAGTACTCGCCGTGCGTGATCATGACGATCTCGACGCGATCGCCCACCGTGGCTTCGAAGTCGGGGCCTTCGTGCGCCGGCTTGTTGTTGATGGTCATGTCGTTGAAGACGATCGTGAACGTGGTGTCCGGCAGGACGTCGCCCTTGCGCCGGACGACGACCGGCCCGTACAGGCCCTTGCGGATGCCGCCGGTGCCGTGTTCCGTGCCGACGACGTGGTCGTGGTAGTGCCAGTACCCCGCGCTGCCCGCGCGCCACGTGCCGTCCTTGCGCCGGCCGGGGACGTGCGTGCGCCAGGTGTAGGTGCGCTTGCCGCCGGGTTCGACGTCGCTCTTGTTGAGTTTGGTGCCGTCGCTGGAGACCTCGTAGTCGAGGCCGTGGACGTGCAGGCTGGCCGCCACGTCCATCGTGTTCTCGAACTCGATGTGCAGGGTGTCGCCCTCGTTGAGCTCGATCAGAGGACCGGGTACGGACGCCTTGCCCTTCTCGAACCCGTAGCCCATCTGCCCGTCCGCGAGCTTCTCGGCGTACATCTTGATGTGCTTGACCTCACCGCCGGCCGGGGCCGTGCGCACCGGGCCGTCCGCGGGGGCTGCATCCGTCGCCGCGATGAGTGACAACGATGTCGCCGTCGTCGCGGCGGCGGCCCCGCCCATCAGCACCCGCCGGTTGAAGCTGCGTCTGTCCATGCCGAACTCCCCACTTTCGTACGGGACTTATGCGGACGTGCCACCAGGGCCTCGCGTGACGACCAGAGAGACGGTAACCGGGTGATCTTCGTTTATCCACACTCAGGACAAAGTTCGCGCCACTGCGGCCATACCTATTGGCGAGCCGCGAAAAGAGGTCTAGCTTCATCCGCGCCGTACCTGTGACCGACGAGGGGTGGGTGAACTCATGCGGTCCACGCCGCATCAAAAACCCTTGGACGTAAGAGGGTTGGACAGAGACAGACGCAGACGACGCCGCGCCGTCGCCGCGGTCCTGGCGTCCGGGGCGGTCGCCGCCGGACTCCTCACCGGGCCCGCCGCCAGCGCGCGCCCGGGGCCCGAACCATCCGTGACAACGATGTCCTTGCCGTCGCCTCCCGGCGGGGCGAACGTGCGCGTCCTGGTGTACTACGGCTCCGCCGCGGGCGGCGACGAGTCACCGGTGGTGAACGCGGGAATCGCGGCCATCGAGAAGATCGGCCAGAGCGGCCCCGCCGCCCAGCGCTTCAAGATCACGGCGACGGACGACGCGTCCGTGTTCACCGACGCCACCAAGCTGGGCCGTTTCAACGCGGTCGTCTTCCTGACCGGCGGCGGCGATGTGCTCGACCCGGACCAGGAGGCGGGGCTCGAGTCGTTCATGGAGGCCGGCGGCGGGTTCGTCGGCATCCACGACGCGGCCCGCGCCGAGCCGTACTCGGACTGGTTCACCGGCCTGATCGGCGCGCGTCCGGCCGACTCCAGCCCGGCGAACGTCCAGCGGGCCACTGTCGAGGTCGGTGACCGCCAGCATCCGGCCACCAAGGACCTTCCCGTGCAGTGGAAGCGGCCCGACCAGTGGCTGAACTGGGTGAAGAACCCGTCCGGCTCGGTGCACACCGTGGCCCGGGTCCGCGAGTCGACGTACCAGCCGGGCGCGAGCGCCAACGGCGCGGACCACCCGGTGTCCTGGTGCCGCGACTACGACGGCGGTCGCTCCTTCTACACGGGCATGGGCGGCACGGTCTCCAGCTACGACGAGGTGGACTTCCAGTCGCATCTGCGCGGCGCCCTGCTGTGGACGAGCCGCATCGTGCGCGCCGACTGCAAGGCCGCGATCGACTCCAACTACAAGGCGGAGCGCCTCACCCAGCCCAACCAGGCGGGCCAGAACGACCAGATCGGCGAGCCGCACGGCCTGGTCACCGCGCCCGACGGGCGCGTCCTCTACATCGGCCGCGGCGGCGCCGACTCCTCGCAGCCGGTGATCACCGACTGGAACAACCCCGACGTCGGCAAGGGCAAGGGCGAGATCCACGTCTACGACCCGAAGACCAAGAAGGTCACCCAGGCCGGGGCACTGACCGTCTTCGGCAACAAGGGCGGCGGCGACGAACTCGTCAAGGTCGAGGAGGGTCTGCTCGGCATCGAGCTCGACCCGAAGTTCGAGCAGAACGGCTGGGTGTACCTGCACTACACGCCGCACTCGCAGATCGACCGCGACAAGCAGATGGCCGAGCGCCGGGTCTCGCGCTTCACGCTCGACCTGGCGACGAACAAGCTGGACATGGGCAGCGAGAAGGTGCTGCTCAAGTGGCCGGTGCAGATCCACAGTTGCTGCCACGCGGGCGGCGGGATGGCCTGGGACTCCAAGGGCAATCTGTACATCGCGACCGGTGACAACAACTCCAGCCGGTTCAGCGACGGTTACTCGGGCAACAACCCCGAGCCCAACTACAAGGGCGTCTCGTTCGCCGACGCGCGCCGCACCGCCGGCAACACCAACAACCTCAACGGCAAGATCCTGCGCATCCACCCGGAGGCCGACGGCACGTACACCCTGCCGGAGGGGAACCTCTTCACCGGCAAGGAGACGGCCGAGGGCGGCGGGAAGACGCGCGGCGAGATCTATGTGATGGGCGTCCGCAACCCCGCGCGCATCTCCGTCGACAAGAAGACCGACACGCTGTACGCGGGCTGGGTCGGCCCGGACGCCGGTGAACCGTCGACGACCTGGGGTCCGGCGAAGTACGACACGTTCGCCGTCATCACCAAGGCGTCCAACCGCGGCTGGCCGTACTGCATGGGCAACAAGCAGCCCTACCGTGACCGCAATCTGCCGGACCCGACGAAGCCGCTCGGCTGGTACGACTGCGACCACCCGAAGAACGAGTCGCCGAACAACGACGGCCTGGTCAACATCCCGCCGGTCACCGGCAACAACATCTGGTACTCGCCGCAGGGCGGGGCGCCCGACTACCCGCGCGACGCAGGCGGCATCCCCTCGTACAAGAAGGAGGAGGCCAAGTACCTCCTGCCGTGGCTGAAGGGTGGCGGCCAGGCCGCGATGGACGGTCCGGTGTACCGCTACGACGCCTCCATCCCGAACGCCGACAAATGGCCGAGCTACTGGGACGGCAAGTGGTTCGTCGGTGACTTCTACGACGCCACGCAGCCGCGGCACGCGGTGATCACCGACCCGAAGACGGCCGGCGACGGCGGGCTCCCGGTGCACGCCGACAACCTGAAGAAGATCGTGCCGGTCGGCAACGACGGCATCAAAAACCTCATGGACTGGAAGTTCGGCCCCGACGGCGCGCTCTACGTCCTCGACTACGGCCGCGGCTTCTTCACCTCGGACGCCAAGTCGGCCCTGTGGAAGGTGACGTACACGGGCGGCGAGGCGACTCCGGCGGCCGACGACCTGGCCAGGAAAGGTTGATCCATGCACGGCAGACGAAGACTGCGGACGGCGCTGTTCGCCGCCCTGCTCATGATGCTCGGGCTCGGCTCCCCAGTCGCGTTCGGGCAGGAGGCGCCCGTGGCCGCGCAGCAGGTCCTCACCTGGACCGGCAGCGACGACATCACCAAGTACGCCTCGGCGCCGACGACGGCGGTCGCGGGCCCGACGACGATCGTCTTCGAGAACAGCGCGGCGACCGGCAACACGATGGGCATGCCGCACACGCTGACGTTCGACGTGTCGGACCCCGAGTACAACAACGACGTGCCGCTGAACATCCTGGCCAACCCGAACGACGACCAGGGCGGCCGGCACACGGCGGAGGTCACCCTGACCCCCGGCCGCTACCTCTACCACTGCACGATCCCCGGCCACGGGGCCATGCAGGGCATCCTCGTCGTGACCGAGGGCGGCGGCGCGGACACGACCGCTCCGGAGACCTCGGCGAAGGTCGACGGGCAGAAGAACGCCCAGGGCGAGTACGTCGGTTCGGCGTCGGTCAGCGTGAGCGCGACGGACGCGGGCTCGGGCGTCGACAAGGTCGAGTACGCGGTGGGCGCGGACGGCGCGTGGCAGCCGTACACGACCGCGGTGGTCGTCGACCAGGTCGGCACGCACAAGATCCGCTACCGGGCGTCCGACAAGGCGGGGAACGTGGCGGCCGAGAAGTCCGTGGACTTCACGGTGGTCGCCCCGCCGACCGACGACAAGACGCCACCGGAGACCTCGGCGACGGTGAGCGGCGAGAAGAACGCCCAGGGCGAGTACGTGTCGATGGCGACGGTCACGGTGACGGCATCCGACACCGGTTCCGGCGTCAACACCATTGAATACGCGGTGGGTTCGGACGGCGCGTGGCAGCCGTACACCTCGCCGGTGATGGTGCACGAGGCGGGCGCGCACACCGTGCGCTACCGGGCCGCGGACAAGGCGGGGAACCAGGCCGCCGAGAAGTCGGTCACCTTCACGGTGGTCGCGCCGCCGGCGGAGGACAAGACGCCGCCCGAGGTGTCGGCGAAGGTCGACGGCGACAAGGACTCCAACGGCGCGTACATCAAGAGCGCCAAGGTGACGGTCACCGCGACGGACGCCGGATCGGGCGTCGACAAGGTCGAGTACTCGCTCGACGCGGGCCCCTACCTCGCCTACACCGCGCCGGTCCTTGTGGACCGGACGGGCGCGCACACGGTCGCGTACCGGGCGAGCGACAAGGCCGGCAACACGTCGGCGGCGAAGACGGTGTCGTTCACGGTCGTGGAGGGTGGTGGCGTCCCGGCGCCCGACTGCCCCGAATTCGACGAGCGATTGACGGTAAGCGTGGGCACGGTCGACACGGGCATCCCGAACCGGGTGACCAACAACCGGTGCCGGATCAACGAGCTGATCGAGGACGAGCGGGAGTGGACCTCGCAGGCCCTCTTCCTCAAGCACGTCAAGACCGTCACCGACAAGCTCCTCACGGAAGGCGTGATCGACCAGCGCGAGTACAACAAGATCAACCGCGCCGCCAAGCAGTCGGGGATCGGCAAGCCCGGCCAGACCGAGGGCTACCGCAAGATCTTCGACGGCACGCAGGACTCGCTCGCCAAGTGGGAGCAGGTCGGCGGCGGCAAGTTCGGCCTGAACGAGGACGGCTCGATCACCTCCAGCACCACGGTGGCGGGCATGGGCATGCTGTGGTTCCCGCAGCGCAAGTACGGCGACTTCTCGCTGAAGCTCCAGTGGCGGGACGACGCGCCGGGCACGGGCAACGCCAACGGCGGTGTCTTCGTGCGCTTCCCATGGGTCCACGACAACCCGGAGGAGTCGAGGCCGGAGTGGGTCGCCATCAAGTACGGGCACGAGGTGCAGGTGCTCGACAAGCCTGACGGCGACATGTACAAGACCGGTTCGATCTACGGCTTCGACCGCGTGGGTCTCGCGGGTGCGGGCGTCACCCAGAAGGGCACGTGGAACGACTACGAGATCCGTGTGGTCGGCCAGCACTTCTCCGTCCTGCGCAACGGCGTCCTGATCAACGAGTTCGACAACACCGGCGGGCAGGTCTTCGAGCCGCCGCGCTCGGACGACCCGGGCACGGACGGCCGGCGGTTCTCCTCCGGCTATGTCGGGCTCCAGGTCCACAGCACGACGGACGTCATCTCGTACCGCGACATCCGGATCAAGGAGCTGTAACCAGCAGTAGCCGTAACACGCCTCACCTGTAAGGGAGTCGAGCCGGGTCAGTCCTCGTGTCTGGCCCGGCTCGGCTGTACCCGCTTGGGCTCGCCCGGCATCTTCGGGTACTCGGGCGGGTACGGCATGTCGCCCAGGCCGCGGTCCCGTTCGTCCCGGTCGGCGAGTTCGAGGAGCGCGTCGAGCCGGAAGGCGTGCTCGTCCATGTCCTCGTGGACGTCGCCGACTTCGGCGTAGCGGGCCGGCATCGACCCGATGTCGAAGTCGGCCGGGCGCGCGTCGTCGACCTCGTCCCAGCGCAGCGGCGCGGAGACGGGGGCGTTCGGCCGTGGCCGTACCGAGTAGGCGGAGGCGATGGTGCGGTCGCGTGCGGTCTGGTTGAAGTCGACGAAGATGCGCTCGCCGCGCTCCTCCTTCCACCAGGCCGTGGTGGCGCGGTCGGGCATACGGCGCTCCAGCTCGCGGCCGCACGCGATGGCCGCGCGGCGCACCTCGACGAACGTCCAGTGCGGGGCGATCGGCACGAAGACGTGCATGCCGCGGCCGCCGGACGTCTTGGGCCAGCCGCGCAGACCGCCGAAGTCATGGAGGACGGAGCGCAGCTCGTGGGCGGCGCGCACGGCGTCGGTGTAGTCGGTGCCCGGCTGCGGGTCGAGGTCGATGCGCAGCTCGTCGGGGTGGTCGGGGTGCGCGCGCCGGACGGGCCAGGGGTGAAAGGTGAGGGTGCCGTACTGGGCCGCCCAGATCACGGCGGCGATCTCGGTGGGGCACATCTCGTCCGCGTGGCGCCCGCTGGGGAAGGTGATGGTGCCGGTGGGGATCCAGTCGGGCAGGTTCTTGGCGGCGCGCTTCTGGTAGAAGGACTCGCCGTCCAGGCCCTCGGGATAGCGCTGGAGGGTGGTGGGGCGGTCGCGCAGGGCGCGCAGGATGCCGGGGCCGACGGAGAGGAAGTAGCGGGCGAGGTCGAGCTTGGTGTAGCCGGGCTCGGGGAACATGACCCGGTCCGGGCTGGACAGGCGTACCGTCCGCTCCCCCGCCTCCAGCTCCACGGCCGCACCGTTCGACTTGCCCATGCGGGCCACGCTAGGCGCATCGGCCTCCGTGCGCATACCGGGCGGGTGACGGCGTATCGCGTCAGAATCGGCTCATGGTCATGGATCTGCCGGTGATGCCGCCCGTGAAGCCGATGCTCGCCAAGTCCGTCGCGAAGATCCCTGCGGGAATGCAGTACGAGGCGAAATGGGACGGTTTCCGGGCGATCGTCTTCCGGGACGGCGCCGACCTGGAGATCGGCAGCCGCACGGGCAAGCCCCTGACCCGCTACTTCCCTGAGCTGGTCGCCGCCCTCCTCGACCGGCTGCCGGAGCGCTGCGTCCTGGACGGCGAGATCGTGATCGCCCGGGACGGCCGGCTCGACTTCGACGCGCTCACCGAACGCATCCACCCGGCCGCGTCCCGGGTGAAGACGCTGGCGGAGCGGACCCCGGCGTCGTTCGTGGCGTTCGACGTACTGGCCCTCGGCGACGAGTCGCTGATGGACACGCCCATGGCGGACCGCAGGGCCCGCCTGGCCGAGGCGCTGTCCGGCGCGACGCCGCCCGTCCACCTGGCCCCCTCGACGACCGACGCCGAGCTGGCGCAGACGTGGTTCGAGCAGTACGAGGGCGCGGGCCTCGACGGGGTGATCGCCAAGCCGTTCGACCTGCGCTACCGCGAGAACGAACGCCTGATGTTCAAGATCAAGCATGAGCGGACCGCGGACTGTGTCGTGGCCGGCTACCGCTTCCACAAGAGCGGCCCGGTCGTCGGCTCCCTGCTGCTCGGCCTGTACGACGACGAGGGCGTTCTCCAGCACGTGGGCGTGTGCGCGGCGTTCACGATGAAGCGGCGCACGGAGCTGATCGCGGAGCTGGAGCCGCTGCGCCTGGAGTCGGCGCAGGACCATCCGTGGGCCGCGTGGACCGAGGAGTCGGCGCACGAGAAGGCCCGCCTGCCCGGGGCGACGAGCCGCTGGACCGGCAAGAAGGACCTGTCGTGGGTGCCCCTCGAACCGCGGCTCGTCGCCGAGGTGGCGTACGAGCACATGGAGAACGGCGCGCGTTTTCGCCACACGGCCCGCTTCCGCCGCTGGCGCCCGGACCGGACGCCCGAGAGCTGCACGTACGCGCAGCTGGACGAGCCGGTGCGGTACGACTTGGCGGATGTCCTGCGCTAGGGAGTGTCCGGCGGATCATGGCCGGACACTCCCTGGCCGGTATGAGCGTCGGCTCACGTGAGCTCCGCCAAGTATGTCGAACACGTTCCACCGGAACTGATCGGTCCGCTGCCGGGCGGGTATCACCCACACGTGCGAATACGACGGGTTCGGGTGACGCGCGTGCGGCGGGCCGCGGTCGTCGCGGCGGTCCTGGCCGCCACGGCCGCCGGGTGCACGGTCGGCGACGGACATCCGCCGGACGGCCACTCCGCGAGCCCCACCGGCGGGGGAAGCCGTGGCGCCGTTCTCGCCGTGAAGATCGACAACGTGGGCCCCGCCCGCCCGCAGACCGGCATCGGCCGGGCCGACATCATCTACGCGGAGCAGGTCGAGAGCGGTCTGAGCCGGCTGATGGCCGTGTACGCGACCCGGCTGCCGCCCGTGGTCGGCCCGGTGCGCAGCGCCCGCGAGACCGATCTCGAACTGCTGCGGCAGTTCGACCGCCCCACGCTGGCGTTCTCCGGCGCTCAGTCGAAACTGCTGCCGCTGATCGCCGAGGCCCCGCTCGACGCGCTCCCGCCCGGCAAGGCCCCGGCGGCCGCCTACTTCCGCGGCAGCGACAGGCCCGCGCCGCACAACCTCTACCTCCGCCCCGGCAAGCTGGGCGTGACGCCGCAGGCGGGCGCGCTGGCGGCGGCCGGGGTCACGTTCGGGGCGCGCCCGGCGGGCGGGCAGGCGAAGAACGCCCTCACCGTGCGCTTCCCGGCGGCGCGCTTCACCTTCAACTGGTCGGCCCAGAGCGGTAGTTGGCAGGTATCGATGGACGGCACCCGGGCCCGCACCACGGACGGCGGGACGTTGAACGCGTCGACCGTCGTCGTCCAGTACGTCGATGTCCGCAGCTCGCGGTTCCACGACCGGTCGGGGAACACGTCACCGTTCTCCGACACCGTGGGTTCGGGCAAGGCGACGGTACTGCGGGACGGGCGGGCGTACGACGTCCGGTGGGAGCGGCGCTCGGCGGGCGACGGCACACAGTTCACGACGGCGGGCAGCGGCAAGCGCATGACGTTCGCGCCCGGGCAGGTGTGGGTCCTCTTCGCCGAGCGGTGAGAGCCCCGGCTCGCACCGGGACACCGTCGTCAGGCCTTCGCGAGCGGCTCCGTCGGATGGCGAAGCCCCTCCGCCGCGTCCGAGACGCGCTGGATCAGGTCGAAGAAGACGGCCTGCTCGTCGGCGGACAGCGGCGCGAGGAAGATCTGGTTCATCCGGGCCGTGCGCACGGTCAGCTTGCGGTGGACGCGCGTCCCGTCGCCGGTGAGACGCAGCAGGGAGCGGCGGCCGTCCTGCGGGTCGCGCACCTTGTCGATCAGTCCGCGGCGGCTGAGGCGGCTGATGACCTCGGCGATGGTCGAGCGGTCGAGGCCGACGCGCTCGCCCACGGTGCGCTGGTCGAGGCCGGGCTCGGCGACGAGCGCGTTCAGGACGGCGAACTGCGGTGAGGTGATCTCCTCGGAGACCATCGTGTTCCACAGCAGGTAGTGCGCCTGCTGGAGGCGCCGGGCCAGGTGCCCCGGGTGGGTGGTCAGATCCACCGCGGCCATCGCGGACCTCCGGTCTTTTCGGGTGTGTACTGACCAATACTCGACCATGGGGCAGCCCGTGTCGAGTCGACTCCCCTGCCTCCCACCGCCGTCAACCTGGGCTATTGACGGTACGGGCATGCGATGGCACCGTAAGCGCCAGTCACATAAATGCTCAGTGCGCTGAGTATTTCAGGTTCGTGGAGAGGCTGGCTCGGATGGACAAGGTGGTGGGGACGGCCGCGGAAGCGGTCGCCGACGTGGGGGACGGGGCGTCCCTCGCAGTCGGCGGGTTCGGCCTGGTCGGCGTCCCGAACGTGCTCATCGCCGCGCTCCACGAGCGCGGCACCACGGGCCTGAGCGTGGTCTCCAACAACTGCGGGGCGATGGACTCGGGCCTGGCCGTGCTGCTCGCGGCCGGGCGGATCGCCCGGGTCACCGGGTCGTACATCGGCGCCAACAAGGAGTTCGCCCGCCAGTACCTGTCCGGCGAGGTCGAGGTCGAGATGATCCCGCAGGGCACGCTCGCCGAGCGCCTGCGGGCCGGCGGCGCCGGCATCCCCGCGTTCTACACGCCCGCCGGCGTCGGCACCCAGGTCGCCGAGGGCGGACTCCCCTGGCGCTACGACGGCCAGGGCGGCGTCGCGCTGGCGTCCCCGCCCAAGGAGGTCCGCGCCTTCGACGGCACGGACTACGTCCTCGAGCACGGCATCCGCACCGACTTCGCCCTCGTGCGTGCCGCGAAGGGCGACCGCCACGGGAACCTCGTGTTCAACAAGTCCACCCGCAACTTCAACCCCCTCGCCGCGATGGCCGGACGCGTCACCGTCGCCGAGGTGGAGGAACTCGTCGAACCCGGCGACATCGACCCCGACGCCGTGCACGTGCCCGGCATCTTCGTCCAGCGCGTCGTGCCCCTGACACCCGAGCAGGCCACGGACAAGCAGATCGAACGGCGCACGGTCTCCGCGCCTGAGGCACGAGGAACGGTGAGCAGCTGATGGCCTGGACCCGCGAAGAGATGGCCGCGCGCGCCGCCCGCGAGCTGCGCGACGGCCAGTACGTCAACCTCGGCATCGGCCTGCCGACGCTCATCCCGAACCACCTGCCGCCCGGCGTCGAGGTCGTCCTCGAATCCGAGAACGGCATCCTGGGCGTCGGCCCCTACCCGGCCGACGACGAGGTCGACCCCGATCTCATCAACGCCGGCAAGGAGACCGTCACCGTCCTGCCCGGCGCCTCCTACTTCGACTCGGCACTCTCCTTCGGCATGATCCGCGGCGGTCACATCGACGTCGCCGTCCTCGGCGCGATGCAGGTCTCCGCCCGCGGCGACCTCGCCAACTGGGCCGTCCCCGGCAAGATGATCACCGGGATCGGCGGGGCCATGGACCTCGTCCACGGCGCCCGCACCGTGCTGGTCACCATGACCCACACCGCCAAGGACGGCACACCCAAGATCGTCGAGGACTGCACGCTGCCGCTGACCGGCAAGGCCTGCGTCCACCGCGTCATCACCGACCTCTGCGTCCTCGACGTCACCGCCGACGGTCTCGAACTCGTCGAGCTGGCCCCCGGCGTCACCGCCGACGACGTCACCGCGAGGACCGCCGCCAAGGTCCGCATCCCGGAGGAAGCCCGATGAAGGACGTCTACGTCGTCGATGCCGTCCGCACGCCGGTCGGCAGGTACAACGGCTCCCTCGCCTCCGTCCGCCCGGACGACCTCGGCGCGCACGTCATCCGTGAACTTCTCGCGCGTACACCGGAGTTGGACCCGGCGCTGATCGGCGACGTGTACTTCGGCAACGCGAACGGCGCGGGCGAGGAGAACCGCAACGTCGGCCGCATGGCGGGGCTGCTCGCCGGGCTGCCGACCTCCGTGCCCGGCGTCACCGTCAACCGGCTGTGCGCCTCCGGCCTCGAAGCCGTCATCCAGGCCGCGCGGGCCATCGCGCTCGGCGACGTCTCCATCGCCCTGGCCGGCGGCGTCGAGTCGATGACCCGCGCTCCCTACGTGCTCCCCAAGAGCGACCGGCCGTTCCCCGCGGGCAACACGGAGCTGTACTCCACGACCCTGGGCTGGCGCATGGTCAACCCGCGGATGGAGCCGCAGTGGACCGTGCCGCTCGGCGAGTCGGCCGAGCTGATCGCCGACAAGCACGGGATCACGCGTGAGCAGCAGGACGCGTACGCGCTCGCCTCGCACGAGAAGGCGTCCGCCGCGCAGAAGAACGGCCTGTTCGACGCCGAGATCGTGCCGGTGGCCGTGCCGCAGCGCAAGGGCGACCCGCTCGTCGTCGCGCGGGACGAGTGTGTGCGCGAGAGCGCGTCGATCGAGGCCATGGCCAAGCTGAAGCCGTCGTTCCGCACCGGGACCGGGACGGTGACGGCGGGCAACGCGTCGCCGCTCAACGACGGCGCCGCCGCGCTGCTCCTCGTCGACGAGGAGGGACTCAAGGCCACCGGACGCGAGCCGCTCGCCCGGGTGACGGCCTCCGGGGTCGCCGCGATCGACCCGCACTACTTCGGGCTCGGCCCCGTCGAGGCGGTCAACCGCGCGCTCGCCAGGGCAGGCAAGGGGTTCGACGACCTGACCACCCTCGAACTGAACGAGGCGTTCGCCGCTCAGGTCCTCGGCTGTGTCGCCGAGTGGCCCGAGTTCGACCCCGCGGTCCTCAACCCGCGCGGCGGCGCCATCGCGATCGGCCACCCGCTCGGCGCGTCCGGCGCGCGGCTCGCCGGATCCGTCGCGCACCAGCTCAAGGCCGCCGGTTCCGGCACCGGCGTCGCCACCCTCTGCATCGGCGTCGGACAGGGCCTCGCCCTCGTCCTCGAACGCTAAGGACTCAGGAACCCACCATGGCACTCACCCAGTCGGACATCGACGTCGAGGTCGCGGACCTCCAGAGCGCGTACGACAAGGCGCGCGCGGGCGGCGCGCCCGCCCGGCACCACCCGGCGCGCGACTACGCGCCGTACCGCAGCTCGCTCCTGCGCCACCCGAAGCAGCCGCTCGTCGCCGTGAACGGCGGCGACCCGGAGACCGTAGAGCTGTCCGGGCCCGTCTTCGGCGCCACGGACATCACCGACATCGACCAGGACCTGACGCGTCAGCACGCGGGCGAGCCGCTCGGCGAGCGCATCACGGTCTCCGGACGACTGCTCGACAGCGACGGCCGCCCCGTGCGCGGCCAGCTCGTGGAGATCTGGCAGGCCAACGCGTCGGGCCGGTACGCGCATCTGCGTGACCAGCACCCGGCTCCGCTCGACCCCAACTTCACCGGAGTGGGGCGGACGCTGACGGACGATCAGGGACGCTACTCCTTCACCACCGTGAAGCCGGGCGCGTACCCGTGGCGCAACCACACCAACGCGTGGCGCCCCGCGCACATCCATTTCTCCCTGTTCGGGGACGCGTTCACGCAGCGGCTCGTGACGCAGATGTACTTCCCGAACGACCCGCTGTTCCGCTACGACCCGATCCTGCGGTCGGTGACGGACGACGCGGCGCGCGACCGCCTGGTCGCGGCGTACAACCACGACCTGTCCCAGCCCGAGTTCTCCCTCGGCTACGAGTGGGACATCGTCCTCGACGGTCCCTCCGCCACCTGGATCGAGGAAGGCCGATGACCTCCGTGCCCGAGAAGCTCCTGCCCACGCCGTCGCACACCGTCGGCCCGTTCTACGGCTACGCCCTGCCGTTCCCCGAGGGCGAGCAGGTCGCGCCGAAGGGGCACCCCGACACGATCGCCCTGCACGGCCGCGTCCTCGACGGCGAGGGCGCCCCGGTGCCGGACGCCATCCTGGAGTTCTGGCAGGCCGGACCCGACGGCTCGCTCGACGGGGCGCCCGGCTCGCTGCGCCGCGACCCCACGACCGGCGGTCATCTCGGCCGCAACGGCACCGACTTCACCGGATTCGGCCGGGTCGCCACGGACGCCGACGGGCACTACGCGCTCTTCACACTGCCGCCGGGCAACGCGGGAGTGCCGTACATCAGCGTGTGCGTGTTCGCGCGCGGTCTGCTGCACCACCTGTTCACCCGCGCCTACCTCTCCGACGGCGCGGACCCGCTGCTCGACGCCCTGCCCGCGGAGCGGCGCGCGACGCTGCTCGCGCAGCCGCAGGAAGACGCGCACCGCACGTACCGTTTCGACATCCGCCTTCAGGGCGAAGGCGAAACGGTCTTCCTGGAGTTCCAGTGACACACGTCGATCCCGGCGCCGAGCCCGACGCCGGACTGCTCGCCCCCGGCCGCGCGGGTTCCCCCGCGGAGTCGGCCACCTCGGACGCGGCGGTCCTGCGCGCCCTGCTCGACGCGGAGGCGGGGCTGACCCGGGCGCAGGCCGCCCTGGGCCTTTCGCCCGTGGCCGCGGCGGACGCGGTGACGCGCGCCGCCGCGGACGAGGATCGCTTCGACGCCCGTGACCTCGCGCTGCGCGCCCGCTCCGGGGGCAACCCGGTGATCCCGCTGGTCGCCGACCTGACGGCCGCGGTGGCCGGGGAGCACGCCCCGTACGTCCACCGGGGCGCCACCAGCCAGGACATCCTGGACACGGCGCTCATGCTGCTCGCGGCCCGGACGCTGGACGGGCTGCTCGGCGACCTGGCGCGCACGGAGAGCGCGCTCGGCCGGCTCGCCGCCGCGCACCGGGACACCGTCATGCCGGGCCGTACGCTCACGCAGCACGCCGTGCCGACGACGTTCGGCCTGAAGGCGGCGGGCTGGCGCTCGCTCGTCCTCGACGCACGCGACCGACTGGCCACCGTGCGCGCTTCGCTTCCTGTCCAACTGGGCGGCGCAGCTGGCACGTTGGCCGCCTTCGGTGTGTTCGGTTCCACGAACGCCGGTGAGCTGACCGAGGCGTACGCGGCCGAACTCGGCCTGTCCGCACCCGTGTTGCCCTGGCACACCCTGCGCACCCCGGTCGCCGACCTCGCGGGCGCGCTCGCCTTCACGGCCGGGGCCCTCGCCAAGCCGGCGGCGGACGTGCTCACGCTGTCCCGTACGGAGATCGGCGAGCTGTCGGAGGGGGCGGGCGGCGGTTCCTCCGCGATGCCGCACAAGGCGAACCCGGTCAGGGCGACGCTAGTCGCGGCGGCCGCCCGCCGCGCACCCGCGCTCGCCGCGACGCTGTACGCGTCGATGGCTGCCGAGGACGAGCGCCCCGCCGGTGCCTGGCACGCGGAGTGGGAGCCGCTGCGCGACCTCCTGCGGCTCGTGGGCGGAGCGGCGCGCGACGCGGCCGAGCTCGCCGAGGGGCTTCAGGTCCACGCGGACGTGATGCGTGAACACCTCTTCGCCACCCATGGGCTGATCGTCTCGGAGCGCCTGGCCGCCGAGCTGGCACCCCTGCTCGGTCGCGCCCGCGCGAAGTCCCTGCTGACCGAGGCGGCGCGGCGCACCCGCGCCGAGGACAGGCCCCTGGCCGAGATCCTGGCCGACGAGCCCGACCTCAAGGGCACCGACGTGGCCGACCTCACCGACCCCGCCCGTTACACCGGCTCCGCCGGAGCCCTCACCGACCGTGCCCTGGAGCGACGTTGAGCACTGCATCCCCCGACCGCGGCACCCTTCTTCACCACCGCGCCGAAGGCCCCGCCACCGCTCCCCCGCTCCTCCTGGGCCCCTCGCTCGGCACCTCCACCGCCCTGTGGGACGCGGTCGCGCCCGAACTGTCCGTCACCCACCGTGTGGTGCGCTGGGACCTGCCGGGACACGGAAAGTCCCCGGCAGGCCTGATCGGCCCTGGTGCGACCGTCGCCGATCTGGCCGGGCTCGTCCTGGACCTCGCCGACTCCCTCGGCATCGAGCGCTTCGCCTACGCGGGGGTGTCGCTCGGCGGCGCGGTGGGCCTGCACCTCGCGGTCCACCACCCGGAGCGGGTGACGAGCCTCGCGGTGATCTGTTCGTCCGCGCACTTCGGCGGCTCGAAGCCCTGGGAGGAACGGGCCGCGCTCGTACGCAGCGAGGGGCTCGGCCCGGTCGCCGAGACCGCCGACCGGCGCTGGTTCACGCCCGGATTCACCGTGCCCGCCCTCGTCGAGGACCACCGCACCGCCGAGTCGGAGGCGTACGCGGCCTGTTGTGACGCGCTCGCCGCGTTCGACATCCGCGAGGAGCTCGCCTCGATCACGGCTCCCACGCTGCTGATCGCGGGCCGCGAGGACCCGGCGACGCCGCCCGCGCATCTGCGGGAGATCGCCGACGCCGTGCCCGGCTCGTCGCTCGTCGAGATCGCGGGTGCCTCGCACCTCGCCCCCGCCCAGTGCCCCGAACCCGTGATCACGGCGCTGCGCGCCCAGCTCGGCGGGGGTGCCGGACGTGGCATGGAGGTGCGCAGGCAGGTGCTCGGCGACGCGCACGTCGACCGCGCGCAGGCCGGGCAGAGCCCGTTCACGGCCCGCTTCCAGGACTTCATCTCGCGCTACGCGTGGGGCGAGATCTGGACCGACCCGACGCTGACGCGCCGCGAACGCTCCGTGATCACGATGACGGCGCTGGTGGCCCACGGCCACTACGACGAGCTGGCGATGCATGTGCGCGCCGCGCTGCGCAACGGCCTGACGCCCGACGAGATCGGCGCCGTGCTGCTGCAGTCCGCGGTGTACTGCGGTGTCCCCGCGGCGAATTCGGCGTTCGCGGTGGCTCAGCGGGTCCTCTCCGAGGAGAGCGGCGAGGGTCCGGCGGCAGGCTGAGCCCTCGCGCACGCCGCCGGTCAGCGCAGGCCGCGTCCCGTGTCCAGGACCTCGCGGGCGCGGGCGGCCAGGCCGTCGGCGCCGCACGACTTGGCCAGGGTGAGGCCTCGGGTGAGTTCCGCGACCGAGCGGGCGGCGATGCCGTACTCGACGCGGGCCACCGCGTGTTCGTATGCGCAGGGCGACGCTTCGAGGTACGTGACCGACTTCGCGTAGAGCGTCAGGGAGCGCTGGCCGGTCTCCAGGGCGGCTTCGCAGCGCAAGGCCTCCCCGATCGCCGTGTCCGTGCCGAAGCGCTCGGCCTGGAGCCGGGCGTCGGCGGCCAGTTCCCTGGCGCGCTTCGGGTCCTCGGTGGCGAGCGCGCGGGCCAGGTCGCAGGCCCACGGCGCCATGATCGTGTTGTGTCCGCCGCGGGCGGTGGCCGCCTTGGCCGCCGCCTCCAGCTCGTCGACGCCCTCCTCGGTGCGGCCCGCGGCGATCAGCAGGCGTCCGCGGACGGAGTGCGCGTCGGGCAGGACGATCGTGGAGGGGTAGGGCGGGCCGAAGGAGTAGCGCTCCGCGATCTCCATCGCCTCGCCGATCCGGCCGCGGGCCACGAGCGTGTCGATGAGCATGCACGCGGCGTCCCAGTGCATGGGCAGGCCGCGGCCGACGCGGTCGGCCAGGCGCAGGCTCTCGCGCAGGACGGCCTCGGCGTCGGTGAGGCGGCCGCGCCTGCGGTGGACGTAACCGACGAAGGCGTGCGCGAGCGCCAGATGGCCGCCACTCCAGCCCGCGGTCTCGTAGGCGCGTACGGCCTCGGCGAACAGGCTCTCCGCGCGGTCGAGCCGGTCGGCGAAGAGATAGGCGCTGCCGAGCATGGCGAGGAGTTCGAAGCCCCACTCGGGGTCGGTCCAGCCGAGGCCCGGCGCGAGGCGTTCGTTGACGAGGGAGCGGTCGCAGAGTTCGACCACCTCCTCCGCGTTCTCGCCGCGCGTCATCGCGTCGAAGGCGCGCAGGACGAGCAGGACCCGCTCGGGGTTGTCCCGGCCGGTGAGGGAGCCCGCGAGCGCGGCGAGATTGCGGGAGCGGCCCGGGGAGTCCTCCTCGCCCGCGTGGATGCCCTCCCACATGTAGCGCATGGCCTGGAGGCGGAGGCGGGCCGGACCCGGGTCGAGCCGCGCGGCCTCGGCGTCGATCTCGCGCAGCGCCTCTTCCAGCTGGTTGTTGTGGACGAGGGCCTGGGACAGCCGGCACACCGCGTCCACGCGCGCGTCCCCGTCGAGGCCCGGGTCGGTGTCGAGAGCCTGGCGCAGGTAGCCGATGGTGACGGCGGGCGAGGTGAGGAGGGTGGCGCAGCCCAGCTCGTAGAGCAGTTCGGACCGTACGTCGGGCAGTGGCGGTTCCTGGAGGGCGCGCTCCAGACAGCGGCGGGCGGCCTCCGGGGCGCCGACCGCGAGGTGTTCGCCGGCCGCCGCACGCAGCTGCTCGACGAGTTCGGGGTCGTCGTCCGGGTGGACCTGGAGCAGATGCCGGGAGGCGGCCGCGGCGCCGTGGCCCGAGGCGGTGACGGCCCAGGCGGCCTGCCCGTGCATGGCGGTGCGGGTGGCCGGCGGGATGGAGCGGTACACGGCGCTGGCGATCAGCGGGTGCACGAACTCCAGCCCCATGCCGCCGCTTTCGTACGTCGCGTCGGTGAGGATGCGGGCGCCCCGCAGCCGCTCGGCGCAGCGGCCGGCCTCGCCCGGGGTCATCCCCGCGAGCCGCGCCGCGAGCTCGGGGGCGATCCGGGTGCCGAGGATGGCGGCGGCCCAGGCGAAGCGCGTCGCGTCGGTGCCGAGCCCTTCGAGGCGGTCGACGAGGCCGCGGCCGCGCGCCGACTTGTTCAGGGCGCGCAGTTCGCCGGCCGAGCCCTCCGCGGGTTCGAGTCCGCTGTCCTGGACCTTGGCCAGGAGCTCGACCGTCTCGTACGGGTTGCCGCCGGTGACGGCCCACACCTCGCGGCAGAAGGGGGCGTCGGCGTGCGCGCCGAGAGTGGCGCGGGTGAGTCCGGCGGTGGCGTCGGGGGTGAGGGCGTACAGGGTGGTGCGGGGCCGGGCGGCGGCGCCGACGGCTTCGAGGTGTCCGGTGGAGGCGGCGGTCGCCTCGCCGTCGCGGTGGGCGACGACCACGAGGACCGGGAGGTCGTCGAGGCGTTCGGCGAACGCGGCGAGCCAGTGGAGGGTCTCCTCGTCGGCCCATTGCGCGTCGTCGACGAGCAGGACGAGCGGCCAGTGCAGCCGGGCGAGCCGGGACACGGCCGCGACGAGTCCGTCGCGCACACCCTGCGGGTCGGCCTGGCGGCCGCCCGGTTCGGCTATGCCTAGGGCGGGGCCGGCGATCTCGTACCAGTCGCCGAAGTACTCGCGGGCCTCCTCCTGCGAGAGCGCGAGGAGGGCGGGCTGCAGCAACTGGCGTACGACGTTGAAGGGGACGGAGGTGACGGTCTCACCGCCGCGGGCCGACCAGACCGTGGCCCGTCCCGCCGCGACGCGGCGCACCTCTTCGAGGAGGGCGGTCTTGCCGATGCCCGCTTCGCCCCTGAACACGACGAGGCTGCCCGACGACGCCGCGTCCCCGCAGAGTTCGGCGAGCGCCCGCTCGACGTGCGCGATCTCCTTGTCCCGCTCCCACAGGGCGGCCGAGGCGGCTCCTTCAGGCCGACTCTGCGTCATCCCGCACCCTCCCGAAGTCGCTCAATCGACGTACAGATGTCGAGAGTAGCCGGAGCCGGGGGGTTGTGGGTGGGGGTCTGCGCAGGTCTTCGCCGTAAGTGGGAAGGTGCCCTTCCGGAACCGGACCCGCCCCCTCTCATGCCTCTTTCACGCACGCCTCATACTGTGGCGCCCATGACCCAGGTGACTCCCCCCGGCTGGTACCCCGATCCCGGCCAGAAGCCCGAAGGCCCCCGCACCGAACGCTGGTGGGACGGCAGTGCGTGGACGGAGCAGACGCGTGCCGCCGAGGCAGGCGCCGCGCCCGCCCCGCCCGCGTACGCGCCGGCGGCTCCCGGCGCGCATCCGCAGGCGTACGGCTATCCGCAGACCACCCCGCCGCAGGGGCAGTTCGGCCACCCCGGATACCCGGGCTACCCCGCGTACCCGGAGCCGAAGCCGAGGCGCGGCCTCAAGATAGCCATCGCCGCCGGTGTCGCCGTAGTGGTGCTCGGCGGCATCGTCGGCGGGGTGTACGCGCTGACGTCCGGGGACGGCGACGGCAAGAGCGACCGGGCCGGCTCCTCGTCAAGTCCCCCTGCTTCTCCGGGACTTCCTCAGGGGCCGGGGGACGGGTCGGGTGGCAGCGGAGGCAGTGACGGGCCCGGTGGCTCCGGTGGCGAAAGCGGCGCTCCGCAGGCGCCGGGTTCCGGCGACGGCTTCGCCGCCGACCTGGTCAACGGGGTGTCGATACCCGTGCTCGACGGCTGGACCGGCGGCACGACGAAGGGCGGCAACGCGGGGGTGACGACCGGCCCGTACGCCTGCCCCGGCGACACGAAGCAGCAGTGTGTGCGCGGCGGCGCGTTCTCGGCGTCGGCCGAGGCGCTGAAGCTCAAGGCGACCGGCGCCAAGGCCGCGGCCAAGGAGGACATCTCCAAGAACGCGCAGGAGTCGTACGGCGGCGCGATCTACGGGAAGATCACCTCGCACAAGGAACTGGCCTCCGAGGCCGTCACCGTGGCGGGCCGGCAGGGCTATCTGGTGCGCTGGCAGGTCGTCACGGCCAAGGGCGACGACGGCTACGTCGAGTCGCTGGTCTTCCCCGCGCCGGCCAACCCCAAGTCGCTGGTCGTCGTCCGCTTCGGCATCGACGTGAACGACAAGGCGCCGGACGTGACCTCGATGGACAAGATCACCAAGGGCATCAAGAAGTCCGCGATCGCCGAGGGCGGTGGCAACGGGCAGGACGTGTAGGGCCCGCACCGCGCGTGTAGGACCCCGTAACAACCCGCCGGGCGCCACAGGGGGAAAGCCCAGGGGCCGGGCGGGTCCCCCCTCCGCTCAAGGAGGGACCCGCCCGGCCCGGGGGTGCGCGCCGCGCCCGTCCCCACGGTGCGGCGCGGGCAGACCGCCGTCCGGTCATCCCGACAGACGGCGGCCTCCCGTTCAGGTGGCTTCGCTCAGGCCGAGTGCGGGCAGCACCACGGCGTCGACGAAGCGGGTGAGGTAGTCCGCGTCCGCGTACCGGCCCTCCAGGACCGGGCGGATGCGCTGCACCCCGAGCAGCTGGGCGGCCAGGAACTCGACGGCCGGATGGTCCGCGGCGATCTCGCCGCGTGCCACGGCCCTGTCGACCATCGCCCCGAGCGCGGCCAGCTCAGGCTCGACCAGGGCCTCGCGCAGCGCCCCCTGGAGTTCCTCGTCGCTGAGGACCGCGTGACCGAGGGCCTGGACGAGCTGGGTGTCGCGTCCGGCCTGCTGCGCCGCCGCGCGAGCGGCCGAGCGCAGGTCCCCGGCGAACGTACCCGTGTCGACACTGGCGAACTTCACGCAGCGTCCCGCCCGCAGTGCGGCGGCCACGAGCTGCGGCTTCGTCTTCCACTGCCGGTAGAGCGTGGACTTGCTGCAGCACGCCTGGGCCGCGACGCCCTCCATGGTGAGCGCCTCGTAGCCGTTCTCGCGGAGCTGGTCGAGGACCGCGTCGTAGAACTCCCGCTCGCGCTCCGGAGTGATCTTGGAGCGGCGCGAAGTGGTCACTGATGTGCCTGCCTGCTCCTGGGACTCCATGGCTCTTCTCCTCGAGGTCTTCGCTATCGATACGCCAGTGTACCGGTACGCCAGCGTTTCGGTACACTGGCGTATCGATGAGCGCGGTTCACGCCGTGCTCACCTCCGCATCACCGCACCACCCAGTCGTCATGAAAAGGGGCCGGGGGATGAATTCCCTTACCGAGCCTGCCGAACCGGAGCCGGACACAGCCGGCCGCGAGACGGACGCCGTCGGCCACCAGCCGGATGTCGTCGCCCGCCCGCCCCTGGTCCGGGAGCTCCTGCTGGTCGTCGGACTGTTCCTCGTCTACAAGTTCGGCAGGCAACTGGCCAATGGCCACACCGGCGAGGCGTTCCACAACGCGCACCGCGTGTGGGACCTCGAACGCGCCGTCCGTCTGCCGGGCGAGGGCGCCGTGCAGCATGCCCTGCTGCACAGCGACGGCCTCGTCCACATCGCGAACACGTACTACGCGACGGTGCACTTCCCGGCGACGGCCGCCTTCCTGATCTGGCTGTATCTGCGCAGGCCCCGGCACTACATATGGACGCGCCGGGTACTGGCCGCCCTCACCGCGGCGGCCCTTGTGCTGCATCTCACCTTCCCGCTGGCCCCGCCGCGGATGCTGGCCGCCGCGCACCTCGTGGACACCGGGCAGGTGTACGGGCCGACCGTCTACGGCGCGACGCCGCAGACCGACTCGATGGCGAACCAGTTCGCCGCGATGCCGTCCCTGCACTTCGGCTGGGCCCTGATGGTCGCCGTCGGCCTGATCGCCGCGACCCGCTCCCGACTGCGCTGGCTGTGGCTGCTGCACCCGGCGCTCACCCTGTTCGTCGTCGTCGGCACGGCGAACCACTACTGGCTGGACGCGATCGTGGCGACGGCTCTCCTGGGCATCGCGCTCGCGGTGATCCGGCTGCCCGGCACCGGCCAGGCCGCGAAGCCCGGTCGTTCCACCGGCCGGCGCCTGGTGCCCGCCCCGCGCGCCGCGGCCTCGTTCTCGGCGACCGCGCCGACCATGGGCGCGGCGATCCCCGCCCCCTGGACCCCGGGGCATCAGCGCGGCGGCTCCCTCTCCGCGTCCGAAGTGCTCGCGCGCATCCCGGTGTCGGTGACGGCGGGCTCCGCGTCCGCCGTCGACGCGCCGGTCGCGTCGGTCACCTCGGGAGCGGCACGTGAGGGGCGCACGGTCCTCACGGCGTCAGGAGCACACCGGTGAACGCCACCCTCCTCGCCGTCGCACTCTCCCTCGTCTCGGCCGTCGCCTACGCCGCTGCCGCCGTCGCCCAGGAACGCCTCGCGTCACGCACCGAGGGGTCCGACTCGGGCGTCCTCGGCCTGCTCGGCACCGGCGCCTGGTGGGGGTCGGTCCTGCTCAACGCGTCCGCCGCGCTCCTGCATGTGGCGGCCCTCAAGTACGGCCCCCTCACCCTCGTTCAGCCCCTCGGCGCGCTGACGCTCGTCGCGGCCGTGCCGCTCGGGGCGCGGCTGGCCGGGCGGCGCGTCCTGTCCGTCGAATGGCGCGGCACCGCGCTCACGCTCGCCGGGCTCGGCGCGCTCCTGCTCACGGCCTCGGGCCCGGCCCCCGACGACACGCTCAGCCTCGGTGAGGCGCTCGCCGTCGCCGGCGCGACGGCCGCCCTGATCGGTCTCCTGTCGCGGCGCGGCGCGAAGCCGGGGCTGCGGCACGCGACGGCCTCCGGTCTCGCCTCGGGCATCGCCTCGGCGCTCGCCCAGACCGTGACCGTCGCGGTCACCGACCGGACGGGGCCGCTGCTCAGCGTCAAGGTGTTCGTCGTGGCGCTGCTGATCGCGGCGTTCGCGGCGGGCGGCCTGCTCCTGTCCCAGGTCGCCTACCGCGGTGGCCTCGGCGCCCCGCTCGCGATGGTCACCCTCTCCAACCCGGTGGCCGCGGCGATCATCGGCGTCACGCTGCTCGGCGAGCGGCTCCAGGGCGGGATCACGGGGATTCTGCTCACCGCGGCGGGGGCGACGCTCGCGGCCCGCGGCGTCCTGCTCCTCACGCGCACGTCACCGGAGACACCGGAGATCCAGGAGACTCCGCAGGCTCGGCCGCAGCCGTCGCTCACGGCGGCGGAACCGCTGCCCGAGCTGCCGCCCCGCGCGACGGAGCCGGGTCCGGTCGCGAGCCTGCCCGGGCTGCCGGGCCTGCAGAGCCTTCCGCCGATGCCCGTACTGCCGGGCACGGTGGTCATCCTGCCGTCGATCCCGCCCCAGCCGGAACCGGGCGCACTCCAGGCGTCCTGAGGGCGACCCCTTCACGGCCTCCCCATGACGCGATCCGCTTTACGGGTCCCGCGTCACGCCTTGCGAGGCGCGGGACGCGTCCTCATCCCGTCGAGCGTGATGCCGAAGACCCGGTCGCGCTGCTCGGTGTCCACGTAGGCCGCGCCGGTGACGCCGGAGATCAGGCGGAGCAGGTCGTCGAAGGACATGTCCTCGCGGACCTCCCCGGCGGCCTGCGCGCGCAGCAGCAGCGGTTCGCCGGCGTCGATCATGGCGCGGCGGCAGGAGAGGAAGATGTCCGACTCACCGCTGAGGGCGTCCCTGATGGCGCGCTTGGTGACGGTGTAGTCCACGAACCGGCGCAGCCACGTGACGAGCCCGTCCCACGGCGGGGCGTCCGCGAGTTCGTCGGCGAGCCGGCACAGGGCGTCGACCTCTTCCGCGTAGACCGTCTCGAAAAGGTGCCTGCGCGTGGGGAAGTTGCGGTACAGCGTGCCGATGCCGACGCCGGCCTTGCGGGCGATGTCCTCGAGCGACGCCTCCGCGCCCTTCTCGGCGAACGCGTCGCGGGCCGCGGCGAGGAGCGCGTCGAAGTTGCGGCGCGCGTCCGCGCGGCGCGGGCGCTGGGCCGCGACGATCCCGCCGACGAGTTCCCTGTCCGTCATGCGTGCCACTCCCGGGGTGAGGCAGCGCGGGCTGCCGAGGTTGTACCGGAGGCAACCCTCCGCTATCGTTGTCCAAGTCGAGGGGTGCCTCCACTTTAGCAGTCGGCGCACCCCGCGCCCCGCGGCACAGTGCTGCGGTCAGACCGGCCGAAACGGCCGGATCCCACCATCCTCCCAGCTCGCGCCCGCCGGCGGACCGCGGCCCTTGCCGCAGGTCACGCCGGTGTGCCCGGCCACCTTCCGTTCAGAGAGACACCGCCTTGAACCGGAATCGCACGACGTCCCCTCGCACGGCCCGGAATCCCATGTCCCGGGATCCCGAGGCGCCGAGCCCGGCGCCCAGAAGCTCCAACCGCCTCACCTTCGCGGTCCTCGCGACGGGTGCCGGCGTGTTCTCGATGATGCAGTCGCTGGTCGCCCCGGCCCTGCCCACCGTCCAGCACGCGCTGCACACCAGCCAGGCCACCTCGACCTGGGTCATGACCGCCTATCTGCTGTCCGCCTCGGTCTTCACGCCCATACTCGGCCGGGTCGGCGACCTCGTCGGCAAGAAGCGCACCATGGTCGCCGCGCTCGTCGCGCTGACCGTGGGCTGTGTGCTCGCGGCCCTCGCCCCGAGCATCACCGTGCTCATCGTCGCCCGCGTCGTCCAGGGCATCGGCGGCGCGCTCTTCCCTCTGTCGTTCGGCATCATCCGCGACGAGTTCCCCGGCCACCGGGTCAGCCCCAGCATCAGCAACCTGTCCGCCGTCATCGCGGCGGGCGGCGGTGTGGGCATGGTCGCGGCCGGGCCGATCGTGGGCGCGCTCGACTACCGCTGGCTGTTCTGGCTGCCCGCGGCCGTCGTCGCGGTGACGGCGCTGATCGCGTACCGCTACGTTCCCGAGTCGCCGACCCGCGGCACGGGACGCGTGAACTGGCTCGGCTCCGTGCTGCTCTCCGGCTGGCTCGTCGCCCTGCTGCTGCCCATCAGCCAGGCCACGTCCTGGGGCTGGGCATCGATCAAGGTCGTCGGTCTGCTGGCCGCCGCCGTGGTCCTCTTCGCCGCATGGGTCCTCGCCGAGGCGCGCTCCGCGAGCCCGCTGATCGACCTGCGCGTCATGCGGCTGCCCGCCGTGTGGACGACGAACACGGCCGCGCTGCTCTTCGGCGCGGGGATGTACGCGGTGTGGTCGTTCCTGCCCGGGTTCGCCCAGACGCCGTCGTCCGCCGGGTACGGCTTCGGGGCGAGCGTGACGGGCGCGGGGCTGTTGATGCTCCCCATGCTCGTGGCGATGTTCCTCGCCGGGGTGCTCAGCGGCCGGCTCGAACCCGCCGTAGGGGCGAAGGCGCTGCTCACCACCGGCGCCGCGCTGGGTGCGGTCTCCTGCGCGATGCTCGCCGCCTGGCACTCCGAGCAGTGGCAAGTCGCCCTTGCGGCAGGCGTGTTCGGGCTCGGCATCGGGCTCGCGTTCGCCTCCATGGCGAACCTGATCGTGCAGAGCGTCCCGGCGGCGCAGACCGGCGCGGCCACCGGCATGAACGCCAACATCCGCACCATCGGCGGCTCGATCGGCGCCGCCGTGATGAGCAGCCTGGTCACGGGGCATCTCCAGGCGTCGGGACTCCCCTACGCCTCCGGGTACACCCACGGCTTCACGCTGCTCGCGGCGCTGTGCCTCGCCGCCGCGCTCGCGGCGCTGCTGGTCCCGGCCGCGCGCCGGGCGGGCGGACCGCGGGTCCCGGCCGCGCACGGGACGACGGCCGGGGCGGACGAGCAGGCGGGCCTGGAGCAGCCCGCGTCGCGGTGAACCGGCACCCGCCGGGCGCCGGCCCGGTCAGCCGAAGCCGCGCGCGTCCTGCTTGAGGGCGGTGTCCACCGTGAGGGCGGTCGCCACGACGAGGCTCAGGAGCGGCTCGGGCAGCTGGTAGTGGATCTGGAGGACGTAGTTGTCCGCAGTCGTGAACATCGTCTTGGCGAGTCCCTCCCACGTCTTCGTGATGCGGGCGACCTCGTTGTCGGCGTGGTCGACGATCGAGAAGTTCCAGGCCCGCCAGTTCTCGGCCTTGATGGCGCCGATCTGCTGACCGTTCACGTTGATCCCGAAGTTGATCTTGCCGATCATGTTCTGCTGGACGATCTCACCGACCGGCGAGCCGTCCGGGCGCTCCACGACGACACGCGACTTCATGAACTTCGCGGGCCGCGTCATGACGAGCTGCGGCTGCCCGTACGCGTCGCGGATCTCCAGCTTGTGGGTCATGAACTGGTCGAGGCTGGAGACGAAGCGCGCGACCTTCTTGAGGGTGCTCTGGCCGACCTGGACGACGGAGCCGATCTGCGCGCCGTTCTGATCCATGACGGTGTACTCGTTCGTCAGCTCGATCAGCTTGGCCTTCTGGTTCACCACCAGGACCGGCTCGGTGAAGAGGCTGCCGCCGCCCTGCGCGGTGGGCGCGACACCGGCCTGGTGCTGCACCTGGCGCTGCACCTTGGCGGGGTCGACGTACTGCTGTTGTTGCTGCTGCGGGACCTGCTGCCCGTACGGGCCGGCCGCGTTCTGCTGCTGCGCGAACTGGCCCTGGACCGGCTGCTGCACGTGCTGCTGTTGAGGCTGCCGCTGCGCCTGCTGCGGGACCTGCTGGCCCGCGGGCTGCTGCACCGGGCTGGTGTGCTCGGTCCACTGCGCGCCGTCCCACCACCGCAGGGTCTGGGGCGCGCCCTGGGGGTCGGGGTACCAGCCTGCCGGGGTGTTCGAATGCGTCGTCACCCGGGCACACTATCGCGCCATGCTGTGATGGCATCCAGGCCGGACAGATGTGACGTACGCCGCCGCCCGAACCGGCACGGAACGGGCGGCGGCGCGATTTTCGAGCGCTTCGAGGTCTTCGAGGTCGAAGCCGCTATGGGGTCACACCGTGAGGATCCCGGGATCGCTCACGCCGGCCTGTCCGTTCTCGACATGGCCGGCGAGGCGGCGCAGGTACGTGCTGTCGCTGTCGGCGGTCACCTTCAGGTCGTACCAGCGCTGGGTCGCGCGCAGGTCGACGGTCTGCGTGACGGTGGCACCGGCCCGCACCGTGTACGTCTGCGGCTGTCCGCCGTAGGCGTTGGTCACGGTGAGGTGGACGTCGGCGCCGGTGGGGTTCGTCAGCGTGAGCGTGAGGTTGCCCGTGCTCGCGTCGTGGCGGGCGGTGAGCCCGGGCTCGGCGACCGTGTTGGTGCCCTTGAAGGCGCGCAGGAACCCGTTCGGGCCGTGCACCGTGAGGTCGTACTTCCCGGCGGAGTAGGCCGAGTTCCAGGCGTCCGAGATCGACTTGCCGGCCTCGGTGGAGTACGTCCAGGGGCCGTCGGTCCGGTTCTGCGACCTCACCTGGAACGCCGCGCCCGCGGAGGGCCCGCCGCTGAACGTGAGCTGGAACTTGCCGGTCGACGGCGTGGAGACCCCGTCGACGTAGGGCGCGTACGGCAGCGGGCGCGCGGGCCGGGAGCCCGACTCCTGCTTGGGCAGCACGGGGCTGGCCGGCGGCTTCGGCACGTAGCTGCTGTGCCGGTCGTGGTCCGGCGGCAGGTACCCGGCGGTGCTGGGCAGTTGCGCCGGAGTCGTGTTCGTGAGGGAGAAGTCGAATGCGGTGGAGAGGTCGCCGCAGATCGCGCGGCGCCACGGCGAGATGTTGGTCTCCTTGACGCCGAAGCGCTTCTCCATGAACCGCAGGATCGAGGTGTGGTCGAGCGTCTCGGAGCAGACGTAGCCGCCCGTGGACCACGGCGAGACGACGATCATGGGGACGCGCTGCCCGAGGCCGTAGGGGCCCGCCGAGTAGCTCGCGTTGCCCTTGAAGTAGTCGAGGGTGGTGTCGGCGGTGGACAGGCCCTGGTTCGCGGAGGCCGGGGCGTACGGCGGCACCACGTGGTCGAAGTAGCCGTCGTTCTCGTCGTACGTGATGAACAGCGCCGTCCTGCTCCACACGTCCGGGTTGGACGTGAGCGCGTCGAGGACCTGCGAGATGTACCAAGCACCGTAGTTCGCAGGCCAGTTGGGGTGTTCGGAGAACGCCTCGGGCGCCGCGATCCAGGAGATCTTGGGGAGCTTCCCGGCCTTGACGTCGGCCTTCAGGACGTCGAAGTAGCCGTCGCCCGCCTTGGCGTTCGTGCCGGTGCGGGCCTTGTCGTAGAGGGGGTCGCCCGGCTTGGCGTTGCGGTAGTTGTTGAAGTAGAGGAGCGAGTTGTCGCCGTAGTTGCCGCGGTAGGCGTCGTCGATCCAGCCCCAGCTGCCCGCGGCGTCGAGGCCGTCGCCGATGTCCTGGTAGACCTTCCAGGAGACCCCGGCCTTCTCCAGGCGCTCGGCGTACGTGGTCCAGCCGTAGCCGGCCTCCTGGTTGCCGAGGACGGGTCCGCCGCCGGTGCCGTCGTTGCCGACGTGGCCCGACAGCATGTAGTAGCGGTTGGGGTCGGTGGCCCCCATGAACGAGCAGTGGTAGTCGTCGCACACCGTGAATTTGTCGGCGAGCGCGTAGTGGAACGGGATGTCCTGGCGCGTCAGATACGCCATCGTGCCCGTGCCCTTGGCGGCGATCCAGTTGTCGTACTTGCCGTTGTTGAACGCGCTGTGGCCGCCGGCCCAGTCGTGGTCGAGGCCCGCGATGAACTGCATGCCCAGGTCCGCCGCGTCGGGGTGGTAGGGCAGGATCTCCTTGGCACCGCTCGCCTGGTTCCACACGGGCTTGCCGCTGGGGAGCGTCACCGGCCGCGGGTCGCCGAAGCCGCGGACGCCCTTCATTGTGCCGAAGTAGTGGTCGAAGGACCGGTTCTCCTGCATCAGGACGACGATGTGCTCGATGTCCTGGACGGTTCCCTTGACGCGGGCGGCCGGAATGGCGGCGGCGCGGTCGATGCTGTTCGACAGGGCGGTGAAGCCCGCGGTCGCGCCCGCTATCTGCAGGAAACGCCGCCGGTTGAGTTCAGGCATGGGTGTGGGGCCTCTTGGGTGTGTGGGGACAGAAGCGAGCAGAGTGTTCCAAGAGGACCGGTCAGAGGGGAAGGGGTGATGACTCTTGCATGAAAATTCGCTGTATGCGTCAGAAACAATCATGGAGCCGGGATCGGTGGGGAAGCTCAACCGGCCTTCCCCACCGACGGCTTCAGCCCCGGCCGCCCACCGCGAGCCGCAGCGTCACGATCTGGAACGGCCGCAGCGCCACCCGCACCGCGTCACCGCCGTCCGCCGGCATCCGCACCTGTTCCGGCTGCTGCGCGAGCGGCCGCTCCAGGAGATCGGTGACCTGGACGCCGCCGAGCGGGAAGCCCGTGCGCAGGGTGCCCGCCGCCCGGCCGCCGAGGGACTCGTAGAGCCGTACGACGACATCGCCCGAGCCGTCGTCGGCGAGCTTCACCGCCTCCACCGTCAGGCCGACCCCGTCCACCGACACCACCGGCTCCGGCGCACCGCCCGAACCGGCCACCCGTAGCGGCAGGTTGAGGGCGTACCCCTCGGCGACCGCGTCGGCGATGCTCGCGCCGGGCAGCAGGGAGTAGGTGAAGCGGTGCGCGCCCTGGTCGGCCTCCGGGTCGGGGACTCGCGGGGCCCGCACCAGTGAGAGGCGGACGGTGGTGGTCGTGCCGCCGTCGTCGCGGGTCGTGCGCGAGACGTCATGGCCGTACGTGGAGTCGTTGAGGACCGCGACGCCGTAGCCGGGTTCGCCGATGTGGACCCAGCGGTGGCCGTACACCTCGAAGCGGGCCGCCTCCCAGCTGGTGTTGGTGTGCGTGGGGCGCTTGACGTGGCCGAACTGGATCTCGGCGCTGGAGTGGTCGGCGCGGACGTCGACCGGGAACGCGGCCTTGAGGATCTTCTCGGTCTCGTGCCAGTCGATCTCGGTCTCGACGTCGACGCGCTTGCTGCCCGCGCGCAGGGTGACGGTCTGCGTGATGCGGGAGCCCTTGCCGAAGGCGCGCTCCACACGGACGGCGGCACGCAGCGGCCCGTCCTCCGTCACCGTCACGGACTCGGCGTCGAGGAGGTCGCGGTAGTGGTTCTTGTAGTGCTTGTCGATGTCCCAGGCGTCCCAGTAGTTGGGCAGGTCGCTGTGGAGGCGGAGCAGGTTGCCGGGGCCGGCGAGGACCTCGCGTTCCGCGGTCAGGTCGTACACGGAGGCCAGCGTCCCGTCGGGGCCGATGACGACGCGCACGAGCCCGTTGTCGAGCGTGCGGCCGTCCGTGACGGTGACGGGGTGGTCGGGGGCGGCGGGGGCCACAGGCGCCGACCCGCCTGCGGGCACATGGGTGCGGGCCAGGTCCCCGGCCGGGGTGCGGATCACTTCGGTACGGGCGTACGGGCTGGTGTTGAACACGTGCGGCCCACCCTCGCCACCCCCCAGCGCACCGACCGCCTCCGCCGTGATCGCTTCGAGTTCGGCCGCCACGCGCGCGTACTCCGCCTCGGCCTCGCGGTGCACCCAGGCGATGGACGACCCGGGCAGGATGTCGTGGAACTGGTGCAGGAGCACCGTCTTCCACAGCCGGTCGAGCTTCTCGTACGGGTACGCGTACCCCGGCGCGCGCAGAGCCGCGGCCGTGGCCCACAACTCGGCCTCGCGCAGGAGGTGTTCGCTGCGGCGGTTGCCCTGCTTGGTACGGGCCTGCGAGGTGTAGGTGGCGCGGTGCAGCTCCAGATAGAGCTCGCCCGACCACACCTGGTCCTCGGGGATCTCCTTGCTCGCCTCGGCGAAGAAGGCGTCCGGGTGCTCGACCCTGACCTTCGCGGAGCCCTCCAGGTCGGCCAGGCGGCGGGCGCGCTCCAGCATCTCGCGGGTGGGTCCGCCGCCACCGTCGCCGTGCCCGAAGGGCGCGAGGGAGCGGGTGCCCCGCCCCTTGTCCTGGTAGTTGCGGACGGCGTGCGCCATCTCCCTGCCGGAGAACTCGACGTTGTAGGTGTCGACCGGCGGGAAGTGGGTGAAGATCCGCGTGCCGTCGATGCCTTCCCACCAGAAGGAGTGGTGGGGCAGCTTGTTGGTCTGGTTCCAGGACAGCTTCTGCGTGAGGAACCACTCGTTCCCGGCGAGCGTGGCGAGCTGCGGGTAGGCGGCGTTGTAACCGAACGAGTCGGGCAGCCACACGCCCTTCGTCTCGACGCCGAAGTGCTCGATGAAGAAGCGCTTGCCGTGGACGAGCTGGCGGGCGATGGCCTCGCCGCCGGGCAGGTTGCCGTCGGACTCGACCCACATCCCGCCGACGGGCGCCCACTGGCCCTTGGCGACGGCCTCCTTGATGCGGTCCCACACGTGCGGGTAGTTGTCCTTGACCCACTCGTACTGCTGGGCCTGCGAGCAGGCGAAGACGAACTCGTCGTACTCGTCCGCGAGCGCCGTCACGTTCGAGAAGGTGCGGGACGTCTTGCGCTTGGTCTCGCGGACCGGCCACAGCCAGGCCGAGTCGATGTGCGCGTGGCCGACGGAGGAGAGGGTGTGCGCGCCCGCGTGCGCCGGCTTCGCGAGGGCGGGGGCGAGGACGGCGCGGGCGGCGGCGGCCGTGCCGGAGACGTCGTCGAGGTCGAGGGTGTCGAGCGCCGCTTCGAGCGTGTGCGCGATCTCGTGGCGGCGCGGCTCGTGTTCGCTCAGCTCCAGCATCAGCTCGCGCAGGACCTGGAGGTCCAGCGAGAGGTGGAAGACGTCCTCTTCGAGGATCGCGAGGTCGGCGCTCCTGAAGGTGTAGAGGGGCTGGTCGCCCGCCGTGCGCGGGTCGCCGAGCGGGGTGGGGCGGGCGAAGCGGTCGGCGAGGATGTCCGGGTTGGAGGCGGCCTCGATGAGGTAGTCGACCTCTTCGCCGCCCTGCGCGGGGCGGGCCACGGGCACGTACTGGTTCTGCGGGTTGACGGCCTTGAGGGGGCGGCCGTCGGGGAGGTGGACGAGGGCCTCCGCCTGGTTGCCGGGCCAGTCGTTGACGAAGCCCAGGTCGAAGACGGCCTCGACGCGGCGGCCCGCCCACTCGGCGGGGACCGTTCCCTGCGCCGAGAACCAGGTGGTGCCCCAGGGCGGCCCCCACGGGGTGCCGACACCGAACGGCTTGTACGCGGCCGACTTCGCCTCGGCGAAGGGGACGGGCTCGCCGGGCGCGTGCCAGGCCTGGAGGGCGAGCGGGACCCGGGCGCCGTGGACGGCCGGCTTGACGCGCTGGTCGTGGACGCGGGCGACGCGCTGCTCGATGCGGCGGAGTTCGTCGTGCATACGGGCTCCTCTACTCGGGGGTGTCCGGCGGATCACGGATGGGGTCGCGACGCCTGACACGGCACCTCGCCGCGACCTACCCGGCCCTGATCCGCCGGACACGCCCTAGCGGGTCAGGTAGGCGAGGCCGGGGTGGGCCGCCGTGTATCCCTCCAGGAGGCGGCGGGCCACGGTCACGGAGTCGACGAGGGGGTGCAGGGCGAAGGCCTTGACGGCGGCGGCGCGCGAGCCGCTCCCGGCCGCTTCGAGCACCTCGCGCTCGACGGCCTTGACCGAGGAGACGAGGCCCGTGGCGTGGCCGGGCAGCGGCGCCACGCTGACGGGGTGCGCGCCGTTGGCGTCGACCAGGCAGGGGATCTCGACCACGGCGTCGTCGTCGAGGGACGGCAGGGCGCCGCGTCCGCGCACGTTGAGGATCAGCGTCGCGCGCTCGTCGCGGGCGATGGCGCGCATCAGGGCGAGCGCCACCTTCTCGTAGCCGCCCGACTCCTCCAGGTCGGCCGCGTCCCGCTCGCCCGCGCCGGACGCCTCGCGGTTGTGCGCCATGTACGTGGCCTCGCGCTCGGCGCGGGTGCGGTCCCAACTGGCGTACGACGGGTCGGCGTAGAAGGCGGCCTGCTGGTCGAGCAGGAACGCGCCGCGGGTGCGGTCGGCCTCCTGGTAGGCGCGGACGGTCTCGCGATTGAAGTAGTAGTAGTGCAGGTACTCGTTGGGGATCGCGCCGAGGGAGCGGAGCCAGTCCGTGCCGAAGAGGCGGCCTTCCTCGAAGGAGCCGAGCAGCTTCTCGTCGGCGAGCAGGCGCGGGAGCTCGTCGCGGCCGTTCACCTCGAGTCCGCGCAGCCAGCCGAGGTGGTTGAGGCCGACGTAGTCGATCCAGGCCTCGCCCGGGTCGGCGCCGAGGACGCGCGCCACGCGGCGGCCGAGTCCGACGGGCGAGTCGCAGATGCCGATGACGCGGTCGCCGAGGTGCCGTGACATGGCCTCGGTGACCAGGCCCGCCGGGTTGGTGAAGTTGATGACCCAGGCGTCGGGCGCGAGTTGCCTGACGCGGCGCGCGATGTCGACGGCGACGGGCACGGTCCGCAGGCCGTACGCGATGCCGCCGGCGCCGACGGTCTCCTGGCCGAGCACTCCCTCGGCGAGGGCGACCCGCTCGTCCGCGGCGCGGCCCGCGAGGCCGCCGACGCGGATCGCGGAGAACACGAAGTCGGCGCCGCGCAGCGCCTCGTCGAGGTCGGTGGTGGCGTGCACGGCGGGCGCGTCGGGGACGCCGGTGGCTTGTTCCGCCAGTACGCCGGTGACGGCCCGCAGCCGGTCCGGGTCGGTGTCGTGCAGCGTGACCTCGGTGACGCGGCCCGGCGCGTGGTCGCCGAGCAGCGCTCCGTACACCAAGGGCACCCGAAATCCGCCACCGCCGAGAATCGTCAGCCTCATGCGCCGATCGTAGGGCAGCCTGGTCCGCGACCCGATCTTCGACCGGCGGAGGCCGCGATGAAACCCCCCACGCAACGACGGACGAGACGCCAACTCCTCACTCTGGCCGCGACCCTGGGCGCCCTCGCGCTCGGCGCGGGCACGGCGGTGGCCGCGCCCACCTGGACCGAGACCGGTACCGCGCGGGTGAGTTCACTCACCGGCGGCCAGGGCCTGGCGAGCCACGCCGACGGCTCGCTGGTGTACCGGGGCCTCGCTTCCGTACCGCTCGATCTGCGCACGGCGGGCTGGTCGCACATAGGCGACCCGGACGTGGCGCAGGGCTACACGTTCGACGCGTACCAGGGCGGCGACGGCGCGACGAAGAAGATGTTCGCGGTGACAGCCCCCGACGGACAGCGCACGACGTACGAACACGCCCTGGATCAGGGTGAGTTGCTCAACAACTCGTTCGCGTCCGTGTCGCCCGGCGGGCAGTGGCTGGTGGCCGGCGAGTGGGGCACCATGAACCGGCTCCAGGTCTTCCCGGCACCCGTGCTCAACCCGTCGGCGCCCGCGCCCGGCGCGAATCTCCCGCAGGCCGGGCAGATCACTCTCGACAAGCCGGTCGACAACATCCAGGGCTGCGACTTCACCGACGCCACACATCTGGTGTGTTCGTCCGACGGCTCGACGAAGGAGGTCCTGGAGGTCGCCCTGGACCGCCCGCTGGACGGCTCGCCGGTCACCGGGCACGTCACGGCCGCGTTCGCGATCCCGCAACGCAGCATCTGCTCGGGCACGTTCGAGGCCGAGGGCGTCGACTACGACACGGCAAGCGGCACGCTGCGGGTGGAGATGGTGCCGCCCTCGCCGTGTCTGGTGACGACGACGGTGATCTCGTACCGCAAGGGCTGACCGTGACCTCGGGCCGCAAGACCTGAGGTGTGGGACGGCGGGGTTCGGGGGATGGTCGCGATCATGACAGATCGCCCGTCCCCCTCCCCTTCGGTCCCGTCCGGCCCCTCCGACCCTTCGGATCCGGCGGCCGGGCCCCTGAACACCGCTCCCCCGCGCCGCCCGCTGCGCCAGCTCCTCGCCGCCTCCGTCGGCAACGCCGTCGAGTGGTACGACTGGTACGCCTACACCTTCCTGGCCACGTACATCGCGGGCCAGGTGTTCCCCAAGGGCTCGGGCAACTCTCTCGTACCGCTGCTCTCCACGTTCGCGGTGTTCGCCGTCGGGTTCTTCATGCGGCCGGTCGGCGGGCTCCTCATGGGAGCGGTCGCCGACCGGCACGGCCGCCGGGCCGCGCTGACCGTGACCATCCTGCTGATGGGCGGCAGCAGCCTGCTCGTCGGACTCACCCCGACCTACGCGGCCGCGGGCGTCCTCGCGCCCGTGGTGCTCGTCCTCGCGCGGCTGCTCCAAGGCCTCTCCGTCGGGGGCGAGTTCGCGGCCTCGACCACCTTCCTCGTGGAGTCGGCGGGCCCGGGGCGGCGCGGACTGTTCTCGTCCTTCCAGTACGTGTCGACGTCCGCCGGACAGCTCGCGGCGTCCGGTGTCGCGGCGGCGCTGGTGGGCACGCTCGGCGACGGGCAGATGGACGGCTGGGGCTGGCGCGTGCCGTTCGTCCTCGGAGCGCTCCTCAGCCTGGTCGGCTTCTGGATCCGGCGCGGCGCGTACGAGACGCGCAGTGCCGAGCGGCGCGCGGCCGAGCGGCCCGGACTCTTCGACGCGCTGCGCCATCACCCGCGCGAGTCGCTCCTGATCTGCGGCATCACCGCGGGCGGCACGCTCGCCTACTACACGTGGACGTCCTATCTGCCCACGTACGCGGAGCTGAACGCGGGCATCGACAAGGCGGACGCCCTCGTCGCGGGGACCGTCGCACTGGCCTTCTTCGCCCTGCTCCAGCCGGTCGGCGGAATGCTCTCGGACCGGTTCGGGCGCAAGCCGCTGCTCCTCTTCTTCGGCCTGGGCTTCGCGCTGCTCAGCGTGCCGCTGCTGCGCTCGCTCGGCAGCTCGTTCGCCTCGCTGCTCCTGGTGCAGTGCGCGGGGATGGTGCTGCTCACCGGCTTCACGTCGATCTCGGCCGCCGTCAACGCCGAGGTGTTCCCCGCGCGGGTGCGCGCGGCGGGCATCGGGTTCCCGTACTCGCTCACCGTCGCCGTCTTCGGCGGGACGGCTCCCTATGTCGGCACGCTGTTCAAGGAGACGGGGCACGCCGGGCTCTTCCCCTGGTACGTGGCCGTGCTCTGCCTCGTGTCGTCCGTGGTGTACCTGCGGCTGCCGGAGAGCGCGCACAAGGAGCTCGACCGCTGAGGCGCGTTGCACAGAGTGCAACCGTAGTTGCGTCTCTTGCCAGTTGAAGGGGCACGCACCAGGGTAGGAGCCACGTCACTCTGACCCCGGAGGTACCAGGAATGAGCAGCAGCACCGGCCGCCGCCGCTTCCTCGGCGGGATCGCGGCCGTCGCGGCCGGCGGTGCCGTCACGGCGGCGGCGGGTCCCGTGCAGGCGCGCCCGCCGCGCGCGGGACGGCCCCTGTACCTCGGTACGTACACCTCCCAGGACGGCGGTGGCAGCGGCATCGGGCTCGCCACGTACGACGCGGGCACGGGCCGCATCACCGGGACCGGCACGATCGACGGAGTGGCCGACCCCTCGTATCTGGCGGTGCATCCGCGCGGCCACACCCTGTACGCCGTCGACGAGGCGCAGGACGGCGGTGTGACGGCGGTCCGGCTCGGGGACCGGCGTGTGCTCGGCCGGCAGAGCACGGGCGGCGCGGGCCCCTGCCATCTGTCGGTGCACCCGGGCGGCCGGTGGCTGCTGAGCGCCAACTACCTTTCGGGCAGCGTCGCCGTGCACCCCGTCGCCGACTCCGGCGCACTCGGTGAACGCACCGCTCTCGTCACCCACTCGACTCCCGCGCCCGGCCCCGGCCAGGAGGGCCCGCACGCGCACCAGATCATCACGTCCCCGGACGGGCGGCACGTGCTCGCCGTCGACCTGGGCAACGACACCGTCTACACGTACCGCCTCGACACGACGGCCGGGACGCTCACGCAGGTGTCGTACGCGTCCCTGCGCCCGGGCGCGGGCCCCCGCCACCTCACGTTCCACCCGGGCGGCCGCTTCGCGTACCTCGCCAACGAGGTGGACAACACCGTGGTCGTCTGCGCGTACGACCCGGGGACGGGACGCCTCACGCCCGGCGAACCCCGGTCCACCGGCACCGGTCCAGGCACCAGCTACCCGGCGCAGATCCTGGTCACGGCCGAGGGCGGCTTCGCCTACCTCGCCAACCGCGGGCACAACAGCCTGACCCGGTACGCGATCGAGGCGGACGGCGCGCGGCTGCGCCTGCTCGACACGGTGCCCGTCGGCGGCGACTTCCCGCGCCAGATCGCCTTCTCGCCGGACGAGCGGCTCCTGTTCGCCGCGAACCAGAAGTCGGGATCCGTGACCGTCTTCCACGTCGACCACTGCGGCGGCGGGCTCACCCAGGCGGCGGGTCCCGCGTTCGCCGCACCGATCGCCGTCTGCGCGCTGCCGCTGTAGCACGCGGGGTCCCGAAGCCGCGGGGCGGGCGGATTCCGGGGCCCGCGGACCGGCCGCCGTCAGGTCACCGCATGATCCCGGTGAGCGCGTCCCCTTCCTTCGCGCACTCCCACGCGCCGTCGCAACACGCCTGCCAGGACCGGGCGTCGGGCCCGAGCAGCACGACCCGCTGACCGGCGGACGGAGGCGTCAGCAGCGACAGGCGCAGTCCCGCGGTCTCGACGACCAGGCCGGTGGCGGTCCGGCCCGCCCCCGCCGCCGGGCCGTCCGGCAGCCGCGTGGCCTCGGGCAGGGCCTCGGCGACCTCGGCCGCCGGGTAGCCGAAGAGGTCTATGTCCTCCCAGGCGACCGGCGTCGCGGGGGCGGGGACCGTGGTGGTGACGTCGATCCGTGACAGCCGGTCCGCAGCGCCGGGGCCGCCGCCCCTGAAGCCGAGCGTGACGCCGTCGAACTCCGCCTCGAAGGCCCAGTCCGGTTCGTGGAGGAGCCCGCTGAGCCAGGCGTCGTGCGCGTGCCGCAGCTCCGGGTACTGCTCGCGCGTCAGTGTCATGCACTGCCGCCTGCGCGTGATCGCGCCCCCGGTGAGCCGGGAGAGCACCTCGTCGGGCGTCATCCCGAACCGCACCGCCCCCGCACCGCCGGGCAGCGTCACGCCTGTGTCCTGCGACAACTCGAGCATCGCCCCATTGTTCACGCCGAGGCCCGGGAGACAACCCCCCTGCACTCCCGCGCACCCCTCCAGCAAACCTGCACACCGAATGCGCAGTCCGGTCACGGTGTGCTGTGAATGCGCACAACCCTCAAATGTGGGCCCGGCCAAAAATGCGGGAGTGTCCATTTTGCAGAAATTCATGGAGCCCGCTCGGAAATTCGGACCTGTGGATCCTGTGAAGGGTCTGCTCCCACGACGTGAACACTCCTGCACGCGGCGGTAATTACGTGCCCACACAGCCTCTGACCGGGGACCTTCCGATTGGATGTGCGAGGCGTCCGCGTGCTTTGATCCTCCGCACTGCGGGAGTTACGCAAGTGATTCACGCATTCTGGTAATTACCAATGAGAAGGGCAGCTCACCATGAACTCCACCCCCCAGGTTCAGACCCTTGAGATCTCCGACGCCGACCTCGACAACGTGTCGGGCGGCCTCGTGGGCGGCCTCGCCGCCAACCTGACCGGCACGGCCGACTCGATCGCCCCGGTCTCCGGCACCGTCGCCGGCCTGACGGGCACCGTCGAGGGCCTGACCGGCGTCAACACCGCCGCCGTCACCGGTCTCGCCTCCGGCCTGACCGCTGGTCTCTGAGCCACGGCTCTGCCAGGGCCCCGGAACCTCCCCCCGGTTCCGGGGCCCTTGGGCACTCCCGGCACCTCGCCGGACAGGAAGACAGGTAAGGGAAGTACGTCGTGCAGTTCCGTCAACAGGCCCTGTCCAAACTGCAGTCGCCCGAGGAACTCGACCTTCCCGTGCGGCTCGCCAGGCCCCAGGGCGTACTCGCGCTGGCCGTGACCCTCGTCGTGATGGCGGCCGCGTCCGTGTGGGCGGTGACCGGGTCGCTCTCCTCGACGCTGCGGGTCCCCGGCGTCCTCACCCACGCGCAGGGCAGTTACGTCCTCCAGAGCCCCGTCACCGGCCAGGTCACGGGCGTGCTCGCCAAGGAGGGGCAGCGCCTCGCCGCGAACTCCCCGCTCCTCAAGGTCAGTACACCGCAGGGCGACCGCTATGTGCGGACCGTCGACGCGGGCCGCGTCACCACGCTCGTCGCCCGGATCGGCGCGGTCGTCACCACCGGCTCCGACGTGGCGACCGTCGAGAAGACCGGCGCCAAGGACCCCCTCCTCGCGATGCTGTACGTCCCCGCGGACCGCGCGGGCACCGTGCCCGTCGGAGCGGACGTCGACCTCACCGTCCAGTCGGCGCCGTCCCAGCAGTACGGCATGCTGCGCGGCCGGGTGCAGGCGGTCGGGCGCGGCGCGCAGAGCAGTCAGCGGGTCGAGGCGTTCCTCGGTGACAAGGAACTGGCCACGCAGTTCACGAAGGGCGGCCCTGCGGTCGCGGTCCTCGTGAAGCTCGTCGCGTCGCCCTCCACCAAGTCGGGTTACGCGTGGTCGTCCAAGGGCGGACCCCCGTACGCGCTCGACTCGATGACCCCCGCCTCCGGCGCCGTGCACCTCGCCGAGCAGCGCCCGATCGATTGGCTGCTCCCGTGAGCCCCTCCCCCGCAGTCCAGCAGCAGCTGCCCCCGGCCGGACACGGCCGCCGCCGCGCGCGCCCCGCGCCGAAGCCGCCGCGGCGCCGCCACCGCACCGTCCGCACGCCCACCGTCCTCCAGATGGAGGCCGTCGAGTGCGGCGCCGCGTCCCTCGCGATGGTCCTGGCGCACCACGGCCGCCACGTCCCGCTGGAGGAACTGCGCATCGCGTGCGGCGTCTCGCGCGACGGCTCGCGGGCCAGCAACCTCCTGAAGGCGGCCCGCAGTTACGGGATGACCGCGCGCGGCATGCAGATGGAGCCGGCCGCGCTCGCGGAGGTCGAGGCGCCCGCCATCCTGTTCTGGGAGTTCAACCACTACGTCGTCTACGACGGCATGGGCCGGCGCTTCGGGCGGCGCGGCGTGCACATCAACGACCCGGACAAGGGCCGCAGGTTCGTGCCCTCCGAGGACTTCGACACCAGTTTCACGGGCGTCGTCCTCGTCCTCGAACCCGGCGACGACTTCCGCCCGGGCGGGCGCAGGCCCGGCGTCCTGCGGGCGCTGCCCGCGCGCCTTCGCGGTACGACGGGCACGATGCTCGCGGCGCTGCTCGCCAGCCTCCTGCTCGTCGCCGTCGGCGCGGCGCTGCCCGCGCTGAGCCGCACGTACATCGACATGTTCCTGATCGGTGAGCAGACCTCGCTCCTCGGCGCGCTGTTCACGTCGATGGGCGCGATGGTGGCGCTCACGGCCGTGCTCACCTGGCTCCAGCAGGCCAACCTGCTGCGCGGGCGCGTCATCGCGTCGACGCTGAGCAGCGCCCGGTTCTTCGGCCATCTGCTGCGGCTGCCGGTGACGTTCTTCGCGCAGCGCAGTCCGGCCGATCTGGTGCAGCGCCTCCAGTCGAACGACGCGGTCTCCGAAACGCTCGCGCGTGACCTGACCGCGGCCGGCGTCGACGGCGTCGTGGTCCTCCTGTACGCGGCGCTGCTGTGGACGTACGACCCGCAGCTCACGCTCGTCGGGGTGGGCATCGCGCTCGGGAACGTCGTCGCGATGCGGATCGTGATCCGGCTGCGGGCCACCCGCACGCAGAAGCTGCGCGCGGACACGGCGCGGCTCACCAACACCTCGTACACCGGTCTGCAGCTCATCGAGACGATGAAGGCGACGGGCGGCGAGAACGGGTACTTCCGGCGCTGGGCGGGGCAGCACGCGACCACGCTGGAGGAGCAGCAGCGGCTCGGGGTGCCGAGCGCGTGGCTCGGCATGGTGGCGCCGACCCTGGCGACGCTCAACAGCGCCCTGATCCTGTGGATCGGCGGCCTGCGCGCGGTCGAGGGGCATCTGTCGGTGGGTCTGCTCGTGGCGTTCCAGGCGCTCGTCACTCGGTTCACCGCGCCGATCACCCGCCTCAACGGTGTCGCGGGACGCATCCAGGACTTCGCCGCCGACGTGGCGCGCCTCAAGGACGTGGAGAGCTTCCCGGCGGACGCCCTGTACACGCGGCCCGACGCGGCGGCGAGCACGCGCCGCCTCAAGGGACACGTCACCCTCGACGACATCACGTTCGGCTACAGCCCGCTGGACAAGCCGCTCCTGACGGGCTTCTCGCTGGCGGTCGGACCCGGTCAGCAGGTGGCGCTCGTCGGCGGCTCGGGCAGCGGCAAGTCGACGGTGTCGCGGCTGATCTCCGGGCTCTACAGCCCGTGGGAGGGCACGATCCGCATCGACGGGCAGCGTCTGGAGGACATTCCGCGGGGCGCCCTGTCGGCGTCGGTGTCCTTCGTCGACCAGGACGTGTTCCTCTTCGAGGGCACGGTCCGTGACAACGTCGCCCTGTGGGACCCGTCGATCCCGGACGAGGCCGTCGTCGACGCCCTCAAGGACGCGGCGCTCTACGACGTCATCGCACGCAGGCCCGGCGGCATCCAGGGCCGGGTCGAGCAGGACGGGCGGAACTTCTCCGGCGGTCAGCGCCAGCGCCTGGAGATCGCGCGGGCCCTGGTGCGCCGGCCGAGCATCCTCGTGCTCGACGAGGTGACCAGCGCCCTCGACGCCGAGACGGAACAGCTCATCATCGACAATCTGCGGCGCCGCGGCTGCGCCTGCGTGGTGATCGCGCACCGCCTCAGCACGGTGCGCGACAGCGACGAGATCGTCGTCCTCGACCACGGCCAGATCGTCGAGCGCGGCCGGCACGAGGCGCTCGTCGCCGCCGGCGGGCCGTACGCCGAGCTGGTCAAGGAGCACTGACGTGACGTACGCAGATCAGGAGTACGCGGCCGGCGACCAGGTGACCGCCGCGTTCGGCTCCCTGGGCATGCCGGTGGACTGCGCCGGCATGCGCAGCCTGAACCTCGAAGGGCCGCAGGTCCTGTGGCTGGTCGTCCAGGGCGCGCTCGACCTGTTCGCGGTCGACGCGGCCGCCCAGGGCCACTGGCACTTCCTGGGCCGGCTCGAAGCGGGGACCCTGCTGCTCGGCCCGGTCGAGGGACCCCAGCACACGCTGGTGGGCCGCCCGTTGCAGGGCTGCCTGCTGCGCCGTATCGGCCTGCGCGAACTCCAGCGCCCGGACTACGGCGACGCCTCGTGGTCGTACGACCAGCAGTACCTCAGCCAGTACGACACCCAGGACGCGGCCCTCAGCCTCCTCGAGCACGCCTTCGCACTGGGGGTGGGCCGCAGCCAGCGCGTCCTGTTCGAGGCACCCCTCGACGGCCGGACGGCCGGCGACGACTCCGTGGGCGACGACGACATCCTGTGGCTGCCGATCCTGCCGGGCAGCGTGCAGTACGGCGCGTCGTACAGCGCGGACACCGTGGGCGAGCTGCTCGTCGACGGCTCGATGTGGCAGCGCATGGTCAACCAGCAGTTCCGGCTCCTGTCCGCGCTCGACCGGTGGATCGAACGCCTGGAGAGCGCGCACGAGACCCGGACGGCGGCGGGCATCAAGGCGGGCGAGACCGTCCGCGAGGAGGCCGACCGGACACTCCTCGCGTCCATCGGCCGCCAGGGCAAGGGCAGTTCACGTCGCGGTTCCTCCCCCGGGAACGGCGACGACGCGACGTACGCGGCGTGCGAGCTGGTCGCGGGCGCGGCCGGGATCAAGCTCACCGCGCCCGAGCGCAGCGGCGCCGTCAGCGACCGTGTCGATCCGGTCGAGCAGGTCGCCGTCGCCTCACGGATCCGCACCCGCGCGGTCCGCCTCGACGGGCGCTGGTGGCGGGAGAACGCGGGCCCCCTGGTGGGGCACCGGGCGTCCGGCACCCCGGTCGCGCTGCTGTGGCGGCGCGGTGGGTACGAGGCCGTGCATCCGTCGAGCGGGCGGCGGACCCGGATCGACGAGGACAACGCGCAGGAGTTCGAGCAGCGGGCGGTCATGCTGTACCGGCCGCTGCCCGACCGGGCGCTGAGCCCGCTGCGGCTGCTGCGGTTCAGCGCGCGCGGCACGCGGGCCGACGTGCGCAACCTGCTGCTCGCCGGGCTCGTGACGGTCGCGATCGGGGCCCTGGTGCCGGTCGCCACCGGGCGGGTGCTCGGCGTGTACGTGCCGAACGCCGAGACGGACCTCATCGTGCAGGTCTCCCTCGCGGTCATGGTGACGAGCATCGTGTCGGCCGCGTTCATGCTGCTGCAGAATCTGACGATCCTGCGTATGGAGGGCCGGATAGAGAGCGCGCTCCAACCCGCCGTGTGGGACCGCCTGCTGAGGCTCCCGACGCGGTTCTTCGCGTCGCGTTCCACGGGTGAGCTGGCGAGCGCCGCCATGGGCATCAGCTCGATCCGCCGCCTCATGTCCGGCGTGGGCCCGGTGGTGGTGCAGTCCGGCACGATCGGCGCGATGAACCTCGTCCTGCTGCTCCTCTACAGCGTGCCCCTGGCGCTGACCGCGCTCGCCATGCTCGCGGTGATCGCGGGCGTGTTCCTCACCCTCGGGCTGTGGGAACTGCGCTGGCAGCGCCGCCTCGTCGTGCTCGGCAACAAGCTCAACAACCAGGCGTTCCAGACGCTGCGCGGCCTTCCGAAGCTGCGGGTCGCGGGCGCGGAGAGCTTCGCGTACGCCTCGTGGGCCGGGGAGTTCGCGCGCAGCCGCGAGCTCCAGCGGCGCGCGGGCCGCATCAAGAACCTGACGACGGTCCTCAACGCGGTCTATCTGCCGCTGTGTTCGCTCGCCATGTTCATGCTGCTCGCGGGCCCCGCGCGGGGCACCCTCTCCGCGGGCGACTTCCTCACGTTCAGCACCGCGGTGACGATGCTGCTGTCCTCGGTCACGCAGCTCACGGGCGCCCTGATCTCGGCGGCGGCCGTCCTGCCGATGTTCGAGCAGATCAAGCCCGTCCTCGACGAGGCACCCGAGGTGCGGGTCGCCAGCACCCAGCCGGGCGAGCTGACCGGCGAGATCGAGGCGCGCGGTGTGTCCTTCCGCTACACGGACGACGGGCCGCTCGTCCTCGACGACGTGAACCTGTCCATCAGGCCGGGCGAGTTCGTCGCGGTCGTCGGTCCGAGCGGCTGCGGCAAGTCCACGCTCCTGCGCCTCCTCATCGGCTTCGACAAGCCGGTCTCGGGCGGTGTCCTGTACGACGGCCAGGACCTCGGCGCGCTCGACCAGGCCGCTGTGCGCCGGCAGTGCGGCGTCGTCCTGCAGAACGCCCAGCCGCTGACCGGTTCGATCCTGGACTGCATCTGCGGCGCCGAGGTGTTCACGCAGGAGGAGGCGTGGGAGGCGGCGGCGATGGCGGGGCTCGCCGAGGACATCAAGCGGATGCCGATGGGCCTGCACACGATGATCGCCGGTGGCGGCGCCATCTCGGGCGGCCAGCGCCAGCGCCTGATGATCGCGCAGGCGCTGATCCGCAGGCCGCGCATCCTGTTCTTCGACGAGGCCACGAGCGCGCTGGACAACGAGACCCAGCGCACCGTCATCGACAGCACCCGCGCCCTGAACGCCACGCGCGTCGTCATCGCGCACCGCCTGTCCACGGTGATGGACGCGGACCGGGTGATCGTCATGGCGGACGGCCGCGTCGTCCAGCAGGGACCGCCGGCCCAGCTGCTCGCCGACACGAACGGACGGCTGCACGAGCTGGTGCGGCGTCAGATGGCATAGCCCGGGCCACAACCGAGCCGCCGCCCGCGCAAGGGAACACAGCCGGCCCGCGCGAGGACATTGACAGAACCCCTCAACCCTGTGAACCTTCGTGCTCGAAGTTGCTCGAAACGACAACAGTTCAAGCACTGGTAAACATCGACCGGCCGGGCTCCATGAGTCACTCGGGTTGAGCGGAGATGCACCTTGCACGGATTGCGAAGACTGCGGCAACGGCGGCCGAGACGGCAACGACCGTCTCGCGGGGGCACGTTGGCGGTGATCGGCACCGCGGCGCTCCTCGGCGCGACCCTCCTCGGGACCCCCGCCCAGCAGGCCAAGGCGGCGACTCCGGGCAGCGGGGTGCTCGACGACGCCCACAAGAGCGTGACGTGGCAGAGCCCGGTGTACGCCGCGGGGACCGTGGGCGATCCCGGCAAGTGCCCGGCCGCGGCGGACGACCCCGACAACAAGGTGTGCGACCGCTTCGACCTCAAGGTGTCGGTCCCTGACGGCTACTGGGACGACAACCCCGAGGGCGGCGTCCCCGTCTCGATCGAGTGGGCGAAGCAGCCCACCGACGACTTCGACATGTACGTCTTCGACGACGCGGGCAAGCAGGTGGCCGCCAGCGCGGGCACGGCCGACCCCGAGGCCACGATCATCCCCAAGGCCGACGGCACGTACCACGTCGTGGTCGTCCCCTACGACGTGCACGACAACTCCTTCGTCGGCAAGGCGTATCTGCCCGAGACCACCGACGCGGGCGACCTGACCTCCTTCACGGGCAAGGACGGCAGCTACACCATCGGAGCCGGCGCCCTTAAGGCGAAGGCAGACTTCCTGACAGATGGTCAACTGCGGCTTCAGGCAGACCCTTCCGGCACGTTCAGCGACCCGGCGGGATCGCAGATCGTGCGCAAGCAGCCCGCGCTCGACCAGCACACTTCGTCGTTCGACGCGGGCGCGTACTACGGCATCCGCTCCGCCGGCGCCGTCCTGCGCGTCTACAAGAAGCCCCTGCGCTTCGGCCTCTACAAGGCCGACAACAGGACGCGGATCTGGCAGGAGGACAAGCCCCTGCGCTGGTCCACCGGCGGCATGCGGCAGAGCCTGGAGCGCGGCAAGGATGAGCAGTTCTTCGGTGGCGGCGAACAGAACGGCTCGTTCTCACACCGCGACAAGACGGTCTACGTCGCGAACAACACCAACTGGAACGAGGGCGGTTACAACAACTCGCAGCCGTTCTACCTCTCTACGGCGGGCTACGGCGTCTACCGCAACACCTTCGCCCCCGGCGTCTACGACTTCGGCCCCTCGGTCCACACGGGCCAGCAGGAGCGCCGCCTCGACGCCTACTACTTCCTCGGTGACGCGAAGAAGGTGATCGGCGGCTACACGTCGCTGGTCGGCAAGCCGTTCATGCCGCCGGTGTACGGCCTCGAACCCGGCGACGCCGACTGCTACCTCCACAACGCCAACCAGGGCGAGCGCCACACCCTCGACTCCCTCAAGGTCGCCGACGGGTACGTCGAGAACCAGATGCCGCTCGGCTGGATGCTGGTCAACGACGGCTACGGCTGCGGCTACGAGAACCTCGCCGAGACCGCGAAGGGCCTCCAGGAGCGGGGCACCGAGATGGGGCTGTGGACCCAGGACGGCATCGACAAGCTCGCCGACCAGGTGAAGGCCGGGCAGCGCGTCGCGAAGCTCGACGTCGCCTGGGTCGGCAACGGCTACGGCATGTCGCTGGACGCCTGCGACAAGGCGAAGGCCGGCATCGAGGACAACAGCGACGCGCGCGGATTCGTCTGGATGCCCGTCTCGTGGGCGGGCGCGCAGCGCTGCGGCGTGCTGTGGAGCGGTGACCAGAAGCTGTCGTGGGACTTCGTGCGCTGGCAGATCCCGACGTACGCGGGCGCCACGATGTCGGGGATCGCGTACAACACCGGTGACGTGGGCAGCATTTACCGCCACGACGCCAAGATGTACGCGCGTGACCTCCAGGCCAAGACGTTCCTGCCCGCCATCATGACGATGGACGGCTGGGCCAGGGACATCACCACCGGCGAGAAGATCAACCAACAGCCGTGGGTGGACGGCGAGCCCTACAGGTCCATCAACCGCAAGTACCTCCAGCTGCGCGAACGCCTGCTGCCGTACCTGTACACGCTGTCCGCCGAGGCGGCGAAGACCGGTGTCGGCGGGGTGCGCCCGCTCTACCTGGAGTACCCGGACGACCCCGCGACGCTCGGCGCGAACGCCAAGTACGAGTACCTGGCGGGCGACGACTTCCTGGTCGCCCCGGTCTACAAGGACTCGGACACCCGCGACGGCATCTACCTGCCCAAGGGCACGTGGACGGACTACTGGTCGGGCAAGACCTACAAGGGTCCGACCACGGTCGACGGCTACCACGCGCCCATCGACACGCTCCCCCTCTTCGTCAAGTCCGGTGCGGTCGTGCCGATGTGGCCGAAGGGGACGACGTCGTACAAGTCCCGTGACGTCCACGAGCTGGACTGGGACGTGTACCCGCAGGGCCGCTCCTCCTACACGCTGTACGAGGACGACGGGGTGACCCGCGACTTCGCCGAGGGCGCGTCGGCGACGCAGCGCGTCACGGTCGACCAGGGCGAGCACGCGACCGAGGTCAACGTCGGTGCGAGCAAGGGCAGTTACAAGAACAAGCCCGACGCCCGCGCGTACCGGTTCACCGTCCACGGCGAGGGCGCGCCGCGCCAGGTGTCGGCCCAGGGGCACACGCTGCCCCGCGTCGGCTCTGCGGACGCGCTCGCGGCGGCCGGGTCGGGCTGGTACTACGACGCGGACACGGGGGTGACGACGGTGAAGACCGCGCGCCAGTCCCTGGACCGCGGCTTCACGGTGACGCTGCGGCGCTGATCCGCAGGCAGGAGCAGGGCGGGGCGGGTCCGGTGGTACGGGCCCGCCCTCTCTCCGTTGCCGCGGACTGCCGTAACCCGGGCGCAGGCCTCCGGACGCGGCCCCGACCCCGCGCCGCACCAGGCGGTTTGCTGGTGCGACGCGGGCTGCTCGTACGATGTCCGCGAGTACGTTCGGGGTAGCGCACGGAGGAGGGGTGAGGGTGTCGGCTCCAGCCGATTCGCGAGGTCGTGTCCGCGTCGCGCCCGCCCAGTTCCTTCCGCCGGCACCCCGTACACCACGCCGACCAGCACGTCTTCGGCCCGATGATAGGTTCAAACGCGTGATATCGACGGGGTCACTGAGCCGTACGGCGCTGAGCGGAGTCGCCTCGGCGGGTGAGCGCAGACGCGTCGAACCCGTGGTGCCGTCCCGCGCGCCGCTCGGCGTCTTCGGTGTGTACGGGCGTCTGCTCGGCACCTTCGCGCAGGGGCTCGGGGAATGACGCAGAGCGACTGGCAGGACAACGTACTGCGGGACCTGCTCCGGCAGACCCAGGCACAACTGGGCGGGGAGGGCGGCGGGATGACCACGTCGGATTTGTCCAGTTCCGAGGTAGTGGGGCGAGGCGCCGGGGGCGAGGGAGAGGCGGAGCCCTCAGTGACGCCTGCGCCCGCCCCCGGGCGCGCACCGCTTCCGCGCCGGCGCCCCAATACGTCTCCGTCACCGGACGCGGGGCCCGGCCCCTCGCCCTCACCGCCGCTCGACCCGGACGACGACGCTGCGGGTGAGCCGATTTCCCCCACGGATACCCCGGCGCCGCGCCGGACGGCGTCGCTGGCGGCACGCCTCGCCGCGGGCCGAGCGGACCGGCCGACTCCGCCGACCGACGCGGACGCGGTACCGGTTCCGGCGGCATCGACCGACGCCCCCGCCGACGCACCGCCGACCCCCAAGCCCCCGGCGCCAGAGCCCGGACCCGGCAGCACAGGCACGTCACCCCTACAGAACGTGTCCATCGAGATCGACAAGAAGGCCGCCCCAACACCCGCGCCTCCGCCCGACATCACGGACGCCGTGCCCGTCCTGGTGGCAGCCACCCCCTCCCCGGCCCCGGACTCCCCGCCCCCCGTCCCCCCAGCCGGCATCAGGGACGCCGCACCCACGCCCGACGCGCCCGCCCCGCCCCCGAACCCCCCGGCCTCCCACCTCCCCTCCGCCCCGCCTCCCTCAGGACTCCCCGCCCCCTACACCCCCGCACCCGCACCCGCACCCGCACCCGCACCCGCACCCGCACCCGCACCCGCACCGACCCTCCAGCCGCACGCCTCCGCTCCCCACCCCCCGGTCGCCCCCAACCCCCCATCGCGAAACCCCCGGCTCCCCGCCTTCACCCCCGAATCCGTCCCCACCGTCGACCCGCGGCTGGCCGGTGCGCTCGGGCGGGCTCAGCACGGGGACACCGTGGCCAGGCGCACGGGGCATTCGCTGCGCAGGCTCGCCTCGTCCGCCGCGCCGGGAGTGTCCGAAGAGACGCGTCTGGCGCGGGAGGTGCAGCAGCCGGTGGCCAACGGCCGGGTGGTCGCCGTGACATCCATCCGCGGCGGCGTGGGCAAGACCACTGTGTCCGCCCTCCTCGCCCGCACCCTCAACCACTACCGGCACGACCCGGTGCTCGCGCTGGAGGCGGACGCCGCACTCGGCACGCTGCCCGTGCGACTGGGCGCCGAGTCGGTGCGCTGGTCGTGCCCCGACCTGGCGCAGATCCTCAAACCGTCGATGCGGCTCACCGACGTCACCGGCTACCTCGTGCCGGTCACCGACGGCGGCTGGCTGCTGCCGGCGAGCCAGGGCCGCGTCGGCGCCCCGCTGGACATACGTACGTACCGGACGGTGTCGCTCGCGCTGCGGCGCTACTTCGCGGTGACGGTCGTGGACTGCGAGACGCTGCCGGGCGAGGTGGCGCGTACGGCGATGGACACGGCGCACGCGCGCGTGGTGGTCGCCCCGATGACGGTGGAGGGTGTGGGCGGCACGCGCGTGGTGCTCGACTGGCTGGCGCAGCTCCCGAAGGCGGCCCTGGCCAGCACCGTCGTCGCGCTCACGTCGAGCGCGCCCGACATGACGCTCGACCTGAAGGCGGCGACCGCGCATCTGCGCGAGACGGGGGTCTCGGTGGTGCACCTGCCGTACGACCGTCATCTGGCGGCGGGAGGCCCGATCCGCACGGCGCTCCTGTCGGAGGCGACACGCCGCGCGGCCACGGGTCTGGCGGCCGAGGCGGTACAGAGGGCGGCGAGGTAGCGGTAGCGCACCGCCCGGCCCCGCTCATCCCCGGGACACGAGCCGGCCTAGGTGATCAGGGCGATGAACAGGGCGACCGGAGGGACGACGAGGCCTGCGGCCATCAGCCAGCCCGTCCTCTCCGTCGTCTTTTCGCCGACCTTGATACACAGCGGTGCCACCAGGGCGAGATAGAAGAACAGCGGCACGACGATGATGCCAAGGCCCATGATGTGTCCCTTCGATCGGGCGTCCGGTGCTGCTCGGCACGCCGGGCGGCCCGTCAGATGAACCGGCCGCCCGCCACCTCCAGGACGCAGCCCGTCGTGTACGACGACAGGTCGGAGGCGAGGAACACAACCGTGCCGGCGACCTCCTCGGGTTCACCGGCGCGGCGCATCGGTACTTCGGCGAGCTTGGCGTTCCAGATGTCCTCGCGCAAGGACTCCGTCATCTCGGTGCGGATCAGGCCGGGCTGGACGGCGTTGACCCGCACGCCCCGGTGGGCGAGTTCCTTCGCGGCGGCCTTGGTGAGGCCGACGAGACCGGCCTTGGCCGCGCTGTAGTTGGTCTGTCCGACCATGCCGACCTTGCCGGAGATCGACGAGATGTTGACGATCGAGCCGCTCCCCTGCTCTCTCATGACCTCGGCGGCCGCTCGGATGCCCAGCCAGGCCCCCTTGAGGTGGACGTCGACGACCGCGTCGAAGTCGGCCTCGGACATCTTGCGCAGGGTGGCATCCCGTGTGATGCCCGCGTTGTTGACCATCACGTCGAGGGAACCGAACCGCTCGGCACAGCCGCGTACCGCGGCCTTCACCGCGTCGGCGTCGGTGACGTCGCAGGTAACGGCGGCCACCTGGGTGCCGGTGGAGTCGAGGGCGCGGGCGCTCACCTCGGCCGCGGGGCCGTCGATGTCGGCGATGACGACGCGTGCGCCGTTCTTGTGGAAGGCCGTGGCGACGGCGAGGCCGATCCCCTTGGCCGCCCCGGTGACCAGGGCGCTCCTGCCGTGCAGCATGGGTCGAATCTCCTTGTCGGACGTGTCAGTCGAGGGTTTCGGCGGTGCCGAGCAGCGCGGTGACCTGGCTGGAGAGCACGCCTCCGTTGCCGTGGGCGAGGGCGACGCGGGCCCCGTCGACCTGGCGTTCGTCGCAGTCGCCTCGCAGTTGGCGTACGGCCTCGATGACGGTGAAGATGCCGTACATGCCCGGGTGGCCGTACGAGAGGCCGCCGCCGTTGGTGTTGACGGGGAGCCGGCCGCCGGGCGCGATGCCGCCGTCGGCGACGAAGGGACCGCCCTCTCCCTTGGTGCAGAACCCGAGGTCCTCCAGGAACAGGACGGGGTTGATGGTGAACGCGTCGTACAGCTCGACGACGTCGACGTCGCCCGGGGTGAGCCCCGCCATGTCGAAGGCGCGGCGTCCGGACTCGGTCGCCGCCGTCACGGTGAGGTCCGGCATGCGCGAGATGTTGCGGTGCCAGGTGGCCTCGCCCCCGCCGAGCAGATAGGCGGGCGTGGCGGCCAGGTCACAGGCCCGCTCGGCCGAGGTGACGACGAGGGCGCCGCCGCCGTCGGTGACGAGGCAGCAGTCGCGTACGGTCAGCGGGTCGCTGATCATGCGGGAGCCGAGGACGTCCTCGCGGGTGAGCGGCTTGCGTTCGAAGGCGGCCGGGTTGAGCTGCGCCCACGCCCGCGCCGCGACCGCCACATCGGCCAGCTGTTCCCGCGTCGTCCCGTACTCGTACATGTGCCGCGAGGTCGCGAGCGCGTACATGCTCAGCGGGTAGCGGGGGCCGTACGGCTCCTCGTACGGGTCCGGCCTGGTCGGGGAGACGAGGCGGCCGCCGTCGGAGCGCTGCGTGCTGCCGTACACGATCAGCGCGGTGGTGCACAGGCCCTGCTCGATCGCGGCGGCCGCGTGCAGGAGGTGGGAGACGAAGGAACTGCCGCCGATGTTGGTGCCGTCGAGGTGGCGGGGGCGGATGCCGAGGTACTCGGCGGTGTCCATGGCGGCCATCGGCAGGTACGACGAGGCGGTGAACAGTCCGTCGACCTCGGACTTGGCGATGCCCGCGTCGGCGAGAGCGCGGGCGGTGGCCTGGCCGACGAGGTCGAGGTGGGTGAGGCCGGGGGCGACCTCGCCGAGGTCGGACTCGGCCACGCCGACGACGGCGGCCCTGCCGCGCAGCGACTGTGTCATCGAGTGTCCTCCTTCGGCTCGAAGACGGCGGTGTCGCCGTCCGCTGTCGTACGGAACCGGACGCGGTCGCCGATCGCGACGTCCTGCGGAGCGGGCCCCTCGACTCGCGACATCATGCGGAAGCCGTCGTCGAGGTCGACGAGCACGACGTTGTGCGCGCCGTCGCGGCCGCGCACCACGGTGGTCGCGTACACGGTGCCGTCACCGGTGCTGCGTTCCCAGCTCAGCTTCTGCGTACCGCAGTCGGGGCAGAGGGTGCGGGGCGGGAAGACAGCGGACGCGCAGTGCGCGCAGCGCTGGTAGCGCAGTTCGCCGCGGCTGAGGCCGGCGCGATGGGCGAGGGCCGGGGACCGGTGTTCCGGTGACTCCAGGGGTTCCGGTGAGTTCATCGTGCGTCCTGTTCCGAAGGGGTACTCAGCAGGGCGAGGCAGTCCACGGCGACGGCGCCGTCGCCGGCCGCGCCGCACAGCAGCGGGTTCACGTCGAGTTCGAGGAGGTCGTCGGCGAGGTCGGTGGCGAGCCAGGACAGGCGGACGAGCGCGTCCGCCACGGCGTCGACGTCGCGCGCGGGCGCGCCGCGCACCCCGTCGAGGACCCGCGCCGCGCGCAGCGAGCGCAGCATGCGCACCGCCCCCGCGTGGTCGACGGGGGCCACGGCGACCTGGCTGTCGTCGAGTACGTCGACGAGGACACCGCCGAACCCGGCGACCACGACGGGCCCGAACGCGGCGTCACGCTGGATGCCGAGGATCAGCTCGGTGCGGTCGCCGCCCGCCATGCGCTGCACGAGGAGCCGCGCGTCGCCGACGTCCGCGCGGGCCGCAGCGGCGAGGATGTCCCGCGCGGCGTCACGCACGCCGTCCGGTGTGGTCAGGCCGAGCCGTACGCCGCCCATGTCGCTCTTGTGGGAGACGTCGGCCGACAGCAGCTTGACGGCCAGGGGCCCTTCGAGGTCCGCCGCCGCCCGTACGGCTTCCTCGGGGTCGCGCGCGGTGCGGGCTTGCGCGCAGCGCAGTCCGTAGGCGGCGATGAGCCGGGCGGACTCGTACTCGTCGAGCCTGGTGCGCCCCTGGGCGCGGGCCTCGTCGACGATCGCGCGGGCGGCCTGCGGGTCGGTGCCCGTGGGGCGTGCGCCCGTCGGAAGGGGCGGGCGGAGGCTGAAGTCGGCGAGGTGCCCGAGGGCCGCGGCGGCCCGGCCCGGGTCGCTGTAGCAGGGCACGCCCAGCTCGCGGAGCCGCTGCCGCGCCCTGCCGTTGCCGCCGGTCCAGACGACGACGAGCGGCTGGTCGGTGGAGCCGTGCGCCTTCGCGATGGCGTCGGTCAGCTCGTCGATGTCGCCGTCGGCGTTGCCGAGCAGCACGCCGATCATGTCGGTTCCGGGGTGTTCGAGGGCGACGTCGAGGGCGCGGCGCAGCATGTCGGGTTCGCTGACAAGGGCGGCGGTCAGGTCGACGGGGTTGCGGGGCGAGCCGAACGGGGGGATGACGCCTGCCATGCGTCGCTGCCACTGTTCGTCCCAGGTGTCGACGGCGATGCCGTGCGTGGCGGCCTCGTCGGCCATGAGGACTCCGGCGCCGCCCGACAGGGAGAGGGTGGTGAGGCGGCGGCCCCTGGTGCGGCGGCCGGTGGCGAAGATCTGGGCGGCGTCCAGCATGGGTTCGACGCCGCTCACGCGGGTGAGGCCGAACTGGCGTGCCGCGCCGTCGAAGACGCGGTCCTCGCCCGCCAGTGACGCAGTGTGCGACTGGGCGGCGCGGGCACCGGCGGCGGAGCGGCCCACCTTGACGGCGATGACGGGCTTGTCGGCCGCGTGCGCGGCGCGGGCCGCGTCGAGGAGCCCGGGGCCGTCGCTGACGCCTTCGAGGTAGGCGAGGAGGACCTTCGACTCGTCGGTCGCGGCGAACGCGCCGAGGAGTTCGGACACCGAGATGTCGACCTCGTTGCCGGTGTTGACGTAGTGGGCGAGGCCGATGCCGTACTGGCGGGCCTCGCTGAAGATGAACGAGCCGAAGGCGCCGCTCTGGCTGACGAACGCAACGGGGCCGGGGCGCAGTTCGATGTTCTCGTCGAGCGCCGACGTGAAGGTGGGCACCGCCCGGTCGTGGACGCTGATGAGGCCGAGGCAGTTGGGCCCGAGGACCCGGACGCCGCTCTCCTCCGCGGCGGCCTTCAACTCCCCTTGGAGCAGGGCACCTTGTTCGCCGGTCTCGGCGTAGCCGGCGGCCGCGACGATCGCCGCCTTGATGCCGCGCCGGCCGCACGCCCGGATGCCGTCGGCCGCGTGGGCGGCGTCGAGCATGACCATCGCGAGGTCGATGTCGCCGTCGATCGCGTCGAGGGTCGGGTGGGCGGGCAGGCCCTGGACGGTGGCGCGGCGGGAGTTCACGGGCAGGATGCGGCCCGCGTATCCGAAGCGCTTGAGGTAGTCGATGGGGCGTCCCGACAGCTTTCGTGCGTTGTCGGAGGCGCCGAGTACGGCGATCGAGCGGGGGTGGAGCAGGGTGTCGACGAGGTCCGTGCGGGACGGTCGCGCGCTCATGCCCTGGCCTCCCGCAGCAGCCCCTTGCCGATGATGAGTTTCTGGATCTCGCTGGTGCCCTCGTAGATGCGGAAGAGGCGCGCGTCACGGTAGAGGCGCTCGACGGTCGAGTCGCTCATGTAGCCGCTGCCGCCGTGCACCTGGACGGCGCGGTCGACGACCCGGCACACCATCTCGCTGCAGAACAGCTTGGCGCTGGAGGGCCCCATGCGGGTGTCGGTGCCCGCGTCGAACGCCTCGGCGGCGGCAAGCACCAGGGAGCGGCCCGCGAGGAGTTCGGCGTGCGACTCGGCGAGGAGCTCCTGGACGAGCTGGAAGCGGCCGATGGACTCGCCGCCCTGCTCGGCGGTGGCGGCGTAGCGCACGGCCTCGTCGAGTGCGCGGGCCGCGAGGCCGACGCACAGGGCCGCGATGTGCAGGCGGCCGCGCGTGAGGGAGGCCATCGCGGCGCGGAATCCGGTGCCGGGCTCGCCGCCCAGTACGGCGTCGGCGGGGACCCGCGCGTCGTCGAAGGAGACGGGTGCGGTGTGGGCGCCGCGCTGGCCCATCTTGCGGTCCGGCGGCCCGACCCGTACGCCCGGAGCCGTGCTCTCCACGAGGAAGGCGGAGATCCCGCGGTGGGCCTCGGCGTCGGGGTCGGTCCGCGCGAAGACGACGAACAGGTCGGCGTGGTCGGCGTTGGTGATGAACCGCTTGGCGCCGGACAGGACCCAGCTGTCGCCCTCGCGGACGGCCCGGGTGCGTACGCCGCTGGGGTCCGATCCCGCGCCGTCCTCGGTGAGGGCGAACGAGGCGACGGCGGAACCGGCAGCGAGCGCGGGCAGCCAGCGCTTCTGCTGCTCGGGCGTGCCGAAGTTCACCAGAGCTTTGCCCGCGATGCCGTTGTTGGTGCCGAGCATGGAGCGGAACGCCGGTGTGGTCCAGCCGAGTTCGATGGCCAGGCGCACGTCCTGGCGCATGTCGAGACCGAGCCCGCCGTACTCCTCGGGCAGCGCCCAGCCGAACAGGCCCATGTCGGCGGCGCCGCGCCGCAGCCGCTCGGGTATGGCGTCGCTCTGCTCGATCTCCTCCTCCAGCGGCACGACTTCACCGCGGACGAAGTCCTTCACGGTGCGCAGGATGTCCTCGAAGACATCGGAGTCCATGCTGTCTCCCTTGTGTCGGGGTGTGCGTTTCACTACTTGACTGATCGTCAGAGCGCGGCCGGCTGTTGCGTCGCGTCCGTCGCCGTGGTGTCCCGCTCCTCGGCGGCCGCGGTACGCGCGAGAAGGGCGCGGGCGCCGTAGAGCGAGAGCAGCACCATCAGGACGGCGAAGGCCACGACGGGGACGATCGACCCCGTGGCGGTGAGCAGTGCCTGCCCGATGAGGGGCGTGCCGCCGCCGAAGAGCATCCCGGCCGCGGAGTACGACACCGAGATGCCGGTGTAACGGACTCGGGCGGGGAACGCCTGGGCGAGCATGCCGGCGAGGAGGGCGTAGAACATGACGTGCGGCAGCGTCGCGATGACCATGCCGAGCAGGGTGAGGCCGAAGCTGCGGGTCGAGATCAGCCAGAACAGCACGGGCATGGCCGGGATCTCGAGGATCAGCAGGACGGTGACGACCTTGCGGGGGTTCCAGCGGCTGCCGAGGACGGCGCCGAAGGGCTGGGCGACGAACTGCGCGACCGTGGCAAGCAGGATGATCGTGAGCATGCTGTCGCGGGACATGCCGAGGTCGTTGGTGGCCCAGGACAGGGCGAAGGTGTTCTTGAGGTACGAGGCGACGTACGCGATGACGGAGGCGGCGAGCCCGAGCGCGACCGTCATCTTGTGGGTGCGCAGGAGCTCGACGAGGGGCAGCCGTGCGACCTGTTCCGTCTGCTTGAGCCGCAGCAGTTCGGGGGATTCCTGGATGCGCATGCGCACGATCAGACCGACGATCACGAGCAGCGCGGAGGCGAGGAAGGGCAGGCGCCAGCCCCATGTCACGAAGGTGGCGTCGGGGAGCTGCGAGACGGCGGTGAAGGCGAGGACGGCGAGGATCTGGCCGGTGGGCGAGCCCTGCTGGGCGAAGGCGCCGAAGAGGAACCCGCGGCGCCGCTCGGTGTGTTCGGTCGCGATGAGGACGGCTCCGCCCCATTCGCCGCCCACGGCGACGCCCTGCACGACGCGCAGCAGGACGAGCAGGACCGGGGCCAGGACGCCGACGGTGTCGTACGTGGGCAGCAGGCCCATGCCCGCGGTGGCGACGCCCATGAGGAGAAGGGTCGCGATGAGCGTGTTCTTACGGCCGATGCGGTCGCCCAGGTGCCCGAAGACAATGCTGCCGAGGGGGCGGGCGACGAAGCCGATCCAGAACGTCGCGAAGGAAGCGAGGACGCCGACGGCGGGTGACGCCTCGGGGAAGAAGAGTTTCCCGAGAACAATCGCCGAAGCGGTCCCGAATATGTAGAAGTCGTACCACTCGATGGTAGTTCCGATGAATGCGGCAATTCCCGCTCGCCGCCCCATCTTCTCGTCTGCGACGAGTTTGCGTATCACCCTTGCCACACTCCTTCGGGAGGCAATTCGGATTCATCGAAAGCCCGTCTCACGTGGGTAGTTGGGCTACTGACGCGCTTATTGAATTCCGGCTCAGTGTGGCCGTTCCCGCGTCTGGTGACATTTACCGTACCACTGGGTGTGTGATGCAACTAACACATTGTTGGCCATCGATTTATTCGCCGGGGCGACATAATCTCGACACGCCGGAACGAAACGGCTTCCGGCGGAGGTGGAGGGTGGAAGGGCATGGAACTGCGCCGTCTGCAGGCTTTCGTCGCGGTCGCCGAGGAGCTCAGCTTCAGCCGGGCCGCGGCCCGGCTGCACATGTCGCAGCCGCCGCTCTCGCAGCAGATCAAGCGTCTTGAGCAGGACGTCGGCGTCGAGCTGCTGCACCGCACCACCCGCAGCGTCGAACTCACGGCCGCCGGGGCGGCGTTTCTCACCGGGGTACGGTCCGCGCTCGACTCCCTGGAGGCGGCGAAGCTCGCGGCGCACCGCGCGGCGGAGGGCGTCACCGGGGTGGTGCGGCTGGCGTTCAGCGGCCCCACGTCGTACCGCGAACTCCTCGCCATTGCCCGCGAGTTCAGGCGTCGGCATCCCACTGTCAGGCTCGACATCGTCGGCCCCTACTACGGTGGCGAGCTGGCCGAGCGCCTGCACCTGCGGGAGGCGGACGCGGGTCTGGTGCGGCTCCCGCTGCCGGACACCCGGCTGCGCGTGCGGGAGCTGCTGCGGCACCCGCTGGTCGCGGCCGTTCCCTCCGAACACCCGCTCGCCGCACGGGAGTCGCTGACCCTCGCCGATCTGCGGGACATGCCCTTCGTCAGCTATCCCGCCGGCCGGGGCTCGATCGTGCGGGACCTGGTGCTGTCGGCGTTCCTGGCGCAGGGCACGACCCCGCGCATCGTCCAGGAAGCGCCCGACACGCACACCCTTCTCTCCCTGGTGGGGGCGAGCGTCGGCATCGGGCTCACTCCGGACTCCGCCGGGCATCTGGCGGTGCCGGGGGTGACACTGGTCCCGGTCCTCGACGCGCCGGCTCTCCCGCTCGGCCTCGCCTGGCGGGCGGACGACACCGATCCGGCGTTGGCGGCGCTCGTCGACCTGGTCGACGGGTTCGCCGACGGGCTCCGGGAACTGCCGGCGACGTGACATCGCCGGGCGTCCCCTGATCCTCCGCCCTACACCGTCTCGCCCGCAGGGCCGGTGGTGAGCTCCGCCCCGAGCAGCCGCCGCGCCCGCTCCCGCACCGGCCTGTCGACCATCACGCCGTCCACGGCCGACACCGCGTCGCCCGCGGCGAGCACCTTCCTGGCCCAGGCCAGCTCCTCGTCCGAGGGCGCGAACCCCTCGGCCACCGCCGGGATTTGCCTCGGATGGATGCACAGTTTGCCTCCGAAGCCGAGCCGTCGGGCGTGGTGGACGTCCTGCGCGAGGGCGTCGGCGTCGTCGAGCGCGGTGGTGACGCCGTCCAACGGGGGCGCGACACCGGCGGCGGCGCTCGCCATGACCAGCCGGGACCGCGCGTACGCCAGCGCCAGGGTGTCGTCGTGGCGCACGCCCAGCTCGGTGGCGAGGTCGACGCTGCCGAAGGCCGCGCGGACGACGCCGGGCGCGCGGCACACGTCGAGGGCGCGCTCGATTCCGGCCGCCGTCTCGACGAGCGGGATCACGGCGCAGATCTCCGCGATCCGTGCGATCACGTCGGGGTCCTCGGCCTTGGGCAGCATCACCGGACAGCCGAACGCGGTGACAAGGTCCAGGTCGGCGTCCCACCAGGGAGTGCCCGGCGCGTTGATCCGCACCACCGCGTCCCCGCCCCGTGCGAGCCAGTAGGCGGCGTGCCGACGGGCCGCGCCCTTGCCGTCGGGCGCGACGGCGTCCTCCAGGTCGATGATCACGGCGTCGGCCCCGGCCGCTGCGGCTTTCTCGAACCGGTCCGGACGGTGCCCCGGGACGAAGAACAGGGTGCGGGCGGCGGCGAGGCGGGTGCGGGCCCGGCCGGGGCGTGCGCGGCCGGCGAGTTCGGGACGCGCAGGTTCGGCGCCCGCAGGTTCGGCGCCCGCAGCGTCGGCACTCAAGGGCTCGGCGCTCACTTGAAAGTCACCTCCGCCGTCGCATGCCGCTCGTCGCGGCGCGTGGCGATCCGCAGCCCGGCCGATCCTCCGTCGTCCGCCACGTCGCCGAGCGCACACACCTGCTCGCCCGCGAACACGGGCTTGCGGAGCCGGTAGGAGAGCGTACGGATCTCACGCTCCGGGGCCTCGCGGCGGGCGAGTTCCAGCATCAGCTGGACGAGGAGCGGCCCGTGGACGACGAGCCCCGGGTAGCCCTCGACGTCGCGTACGTACGGCTCGTCGTAGTGAATCCGGTGGGCGTTCGCGGTCAGCGCGCTGTAGCGGAACAGCAGGGTCGGCGAGGGGCGCAGGATCAACTGCCAGCCGGCGTCGGACGGCCCGGCCTCACCGAGGTCGAGGCCGAAGCCCTCGCTCCGCCGCTCGTCCTCTCCGACGCGGTAGACGAGGTCCTGCTCCTCGGTGACCCTGATCTTCCCTTCCTGCACGAATTCGTGACGGACCGTCACGAAGGCCATCTCGCCGGTGCGGCCACGCTTGATCTCGACCTTGGCGAGGGAACTCGTACGCTGGGCGGGCACGCCCACGCGCAGCGGCGCGGTGAACTCGGCGCGGCCGCCGGCGAACATGCGCCTGCGGTCCGGCAGGGGCGGCAGGAAGTGGCCGTGCGCGGGGTGACCGTCGGCCCCCAGCTCCCGCTGTGCGGGCCATTCGAGGAAGTGCAGCCAGTGCCACAGCGGCGGCAGCGGCTCCCTCTCGCCAGCCACGGCCGCCTCCTGGTCGAGGACCTGACTCAGCGCGGCCACGGGCGCGGCGGCGACGGGATCGTCGAGGCTCACGGGCGCCGGGGACCAGGCGTCCAGATGACGCGCGAGCGCGAACTCGCCCTGGGGTGCGTCTGATGGGGGCATCGCGCTCATCGGGTTCCTCCATGGATGCTCCGCCCTTCAGGGCGGAGAGGAAACGGACTCCTTCGGGGCAGTGCAGGGGGCTGTGATGCGCCGCCGGGGCGGATCGCAGCGCTGTGACCCGCAGATTTGGCTTTAAACCACAGCCGCATTAGCTTCTGAGAGTGACCGCGACGTGCGTGAAGCGGGCGTTCAAGTACCGCTTCTGTCCGACCGATGCGCAGGCGGCCGAGCTGTCGCGCACGTTCGGCTGCGTGCGCAAGGTCTACAACCTCGCGCTGGTCGCCCGCACCGAAGCGTGGACGCGGCAGGAGCGGGTCAACTACAACGCCACCTCGGCGATGCTGACCGCGTGGAAGAGGACCGAGGAACTGGCGTTCCTCAACGACGTGTCGTCGGTGCCGTTGCAGCAGACGTTGCGGCACTTGCAGACGGCGTTCACCGACTTCTTCGCCAAGCGGGCCAAGTATCCACGCTTCAAGTCGCGCAAGAAGTCCCGCAAGTCCGCCGAGTACACCACCAGCGGGTTCCGCTTCCGTGACGGCCGCCTGACACTGGCGAAGATGAGTGAACCGCTCGACATCGTGTGGTCGCGCCCGCTCCCCCCGGGAGCGAAGCCGTCCACGGTGACCGTTTCGCAGGACGCGGCGGGACGCTGGTTCGTCTCCCTGCTGTGCGAGGACCCCTCCGTGTCGCCGCTGCCGGCATCCGATCAGGCAGTCGGCATCGACGTGGGCCTCGACCATCTCCTGACCTTGTCCACCGGCGAGAAGATCGCCAACCCCCGGCACGAACGCAAGGACCGCGCCCGCCTGGCCAAGGTCCAGCAAAGCCTTTCCCGAAAGGCCAAGGGTGACGGCGCCAACCGGGTCAAGGCCAGGCGAAAGGTCTCCAGGATCCACGCCCGCATCGCCGACCGGCGCCGCGACCACCTGCACAAACTGACCACTCGGCTCGTGCGTGAAAACCAAACGCTCGTGATCGAGGACCTGACCGTACGCAACATGGTCAAGAACCGGAGCCTTGCCCGCGCCATCAGCGACGCCGGGTGGTCGGACTTCCGGAGCCTGCTGGAGTACAAGGCCGCCTGGTACGGGCGGGAAGTGATCGCTGTCGACCGCTTCTTCCCCTCCTCCAAGCTGTGCTCCCACTGCGGCACCCTCGCAAAGAAGATGCCGCTGCACGTTCGAACCTGGACCTGTGACACCTGCGGAACGACCCACGACCGGGACACGAACGCAGCGAACAACCTGCTGGCCGCCGGACTGGCGGTGACAGCCTGTGGAGCTGGTGTAAGACCTCAACGGAGAACTCCGAGCGGGCAGTCGGCGAAGAAGCAGGAAACCCCACGGCGCGAGCCGTAGGAACCCCCCTCGTTCACGAGGGGGAGGAAGTCAATCTCCGATGCGTTGCGTTTCGTTCGTCGTCGTACGCGAGCGTGTTCAGGTCGCGAAACATGGCACCGACGGTGAGCGACACCCTCCGGTGCAGGGCGCCATTCCGGACGCCGCTCAGCACGGCGAGCTGGGAATGCGCGTCTCCCATGCGGAACCTCCGGGGAGCCGGCAGCAGGGCCGGGGGATCGATGGCATTGATGCGGCCACCTCAATGGCAGGTTGCGCCGTACAAACTTCGACCCAGCGTCCGCGTCGAACGGCGCCCAGTCAACCCCTGGGGAAGAAGCCCCAGGCAAAAGCCCTGAATCGCCCTTCCGTGGTGCCATTGACGCCCTCAGCATTTGGCCGTACAAAGTAACCACGTAGTGCAGGACAGGTACGAAGGGAAGCCATGCCGGCCATCGCGGAATCGCTCGCCGAGTGGGCGTACGGATACGAACCCGACGCCGAGGACCTGGCGCTCGCCCGCCGCTCCCTCCTGGACACGGTCGCGGTCACGCTCGCCGCGCGCGACCACCCGGTGAGCGCCCTGGCCGCCGAGCTGCCGGACGCGGCGCGCTGGGCCGCGGTCGGGCACGTCCTGGACTTCGACGACCTGCACATCGAGTCCACGACGCACATCAGCGTGGTGATCGTCCCCGCGGTCCTCGCGGCGGGCGGCGACGCGCGCGCCTACCTGGCCGGGGCCGGCGTGATGGCCCGGCTCGGCACGCTGCTCGGCTGGTCCCACTACGCAGCGGGCTGGCACGCCACGTGTACGGCGGGCGCCCCCGCGGCCGCCGTCGCGGCGGGCGTCGCCCGGGGCCTCAGGCCCGAGCGGCTGGCGACGGCCATGGCGCTCGCGGTGCCCGGCGCGAGCGGGGTCCAGGCAGCGTTCGGCACGCACAGCAAGTCGCTCCAGGTCGGCTTCGCGGCGGAAGCGGGGGTGCGGGCGGCGCGCCTCGCCCGGGCAGGCGCCACGGCCGACCCGCGGGCGGTCGACGCGTGGCTGAAGCTGGTGGGCGCTCAGGGGGCGGACGGCACCGAGGGAGGGGCGCCCTGGACCGGCGGCCCCGCCGTTCCCGGTGGCCTCGCCATCAAGATGTTCCCTTGCTGCTACGCGATGCAGCGCCCGATCGCCGCGCTGCGCGACCTGCGCGCCGGGTGCGGCCCCGACGACGTCACGGCCGTGCGCGTCACCACTCCGGGTGCCACGATCCACCCCCTCATCCACGACCGTCCGAAGACAGGTCTCGAAGGCAAGTTCAGCCTCCCGTACGCGGTGGCGACGGCCCTGCTCGACGGGTTCCCCGGCTTCGGCGCCTTCACGGACGAGGCCGTGGGCCGGCCCGAGGCCCGGCGCCTGATGGCCACGGTCGGGACGGAGCGTACGGAGGGCGGTGCCGGGCTCCTCGACGGCGACGTCGACCTCGCGGTGACGCTCACCGACGGCCGGGTCCTGCGGTCCGCCCTCGCCCATCCCCCGGGTTCTCCCCAACGCCCGCCCACAGATGGGGAGCTGGCGGAGAAGTTCGCCGCGTGCGGCAGCGACGTACCGGCTCTCCTCAAGGACACGACCTGGGAGTCGGCCCGCGCCCTGCTCCTGACCGAACTTCCCGGGAAGGCCCTCGCATGACCGATCCGCTCCCCCTCGAAGGCATCACGGTCGTCAGCCTGGAACAGGCCGTCGCCGCGCCCTTCGCCACCCGCCAGCTCGCCGACCTCGGCGCCCGCGTCATCAAGGTCGAGCGCCCCGGCGGAGGCGACTTCGCCCGCCGCTACGACACCACCGTGCACGGACAGGCCAGCTACTTCGTGTGGCTCAACCGCTCCAAGGAGTCCCTCACCCTGGACCTCAAGTCGCAGGAGGGCCGGGACATCCTGGAGGAACTCCTCGCGGACGCCGACGTGTTCGTCCAGAATCTCGCCCCGGGCGCCGCCGACCGGATGGACCTCGGCCCCGCCGCGCTCCAGGCCCGACACCCCCGCCTGATCCCCTGCACCATCAGCGGGTACGGCACCAGCGGATCCTGGTCGCAGCGCAAGGCGTACGACCTGCTCGTGCAGTGCCAGACGGGACTGCTCTCCATCACGGGCTCGCCCGACGAGCCCGCCCGCGTGGGCATCTCCGTCGCCGACATCTCGGCGGGCATGTACGCGTACAGCGGCGTACTCACCGCCCTCTACACGCGGGCCACCACCGGACGCGCGCCCGCCGTCGAGGTCTCCCTCTTCGAGGCGCTCGCCGAGTGGATGAGCCAGCCCGCCTACTACACGCGCTACGGCGGTACGCAGCCGCCGCGCATCGGCGCCCAGCACGCCACGATCGCGCCCTACGGCCCGTTCACCGCCTCCGACGGGAAGGAGGTGCTGCTCTCCATCCAGAACGAGCGCGAGTGGCAGGCACTGTGCTCCACGGTCCTCGGCCGTCCCGAACTCACCGACGACCCCCGCATGGCCACCGGAGCCGACCGCGTCGCCCACCGCGACGAGGTCAACGCGGCCGTCTCCGCGCGCTTCGCCGAGCTCGGCAGCGAGGACGCCATGGCGCTCCTCGACAAGGCCGGTATCGCCAACGCTGGTGTGAACTCCATCGCCGAGTTCCTCGCCCACCCGGCCCTCGCCGAGCGAGACCGGTGGCGCGACATCGCGGTGCCGGGCGCGCAGGGACCCGTACAGGCACTGCTTCCCCCGGCGGACCTCTCCGGCGTCACCCCCCGGATGGACCCCGTCCCCGCCGCGGGAGAGCACACCGAACAGATCCTCGGCGGCCTCGGCCGCAGCGCCGCCGACATCGAGCGGCTGCGCGCGCAGGGTGTCATCGACACCCCGCACGACCACGATCAAGGAGCGTCCGCGAAGTGAGCACCCTCGACACCCTCTCCTCCGACGAACAGCTGATCGTCGAGACCGTGCGGAACTTCGTGGACCGCGAAGTCAAGCCGGTCGTAAGGGAGTTGGAGCACACCAACACCTACCCTGAGGCGCTCATCGAGCAGATGAAGGACCTCGGCATCTTCGGCCTCGCGATCCCCGAGGAGTACGGCGGCACGCCCGTCTCCACGCCCTGCTACGTACTGATCACGGAGGAGCTGGCGCGCGGCTGGATGAGCCTCGCGGGCGCCATGGGCGGCCACACCGTCGTCTCCAAGCTGCTGCTGCACTTCGGCACCGACGAGCAGAAGAACCGCTACCTGCCGAAGATGGCGACCGGCGAGATCCGCTCGACGATGGCCCTCACCGAGCCGGGCGGCGGCTCCGACCTCCAGGCGATGCGCACGGTCGCGCGGCGCGACGGGGACGCGTACGTCGTCAACGGCGGCAAGACCTGGATCACCAACTCCCGCCGCTCGCAGCTGATCGCGCTGCTGTGCAAGACGGACCCGGCGGCCGAGCCGAAGCACCGCGGCATCTCCATCCTGCTCGCCGAGCACGGCCCGGGGCTCACCGTCTCGCGCGACCTGCCGAAGCTCGGCTACAAGGGCGTCGAGAGCTGCGAGCTGACCTTCGAGGACTACCGCGTCCCGGCCGGCGCGCTGCTCGGCGGCGTCGAGGGCAAGGGCTTCGGGCAGATGATGAAGGGCCTGGAGACGGGTCGCCTCCAGGTCGCCTCGCGCGCGCTCGGGGTCGGCAGGGCCGCGTTCGAGGACGCGCTGCGCTACGCGCAGGAGCGCGAGACGTTCGGCGAGCCCATCTACAAGCACCAGTCGATCGGCAACTACCTTGCCGACATGGCGACTTCGCTCACCGCGGCACGCCAGCTCACCCTGTACGCCGCCCGCGAGGCGGACGCGGGCCGCCGCGTCGACATGGAGGCGGGCATGGCCAAACTCTTCGCGTCGGAGACGGCCATGGAGATCGCCCTGAACGCGGTCCGCATCCACGGCGGCTACGGCTACTCGACCGAGTTCGACGTCGAGCGCTACTTCCGCGACGCGCCCCTGATGATCGTCGGCGAGGGCACCAACGAGATCCAGCGGGGCGTCATCGTGCGCCAGCTGGTCTCCCGGGGCGGCCTGGACGTCTGACCTGCGCACCGTCTTGTACGGCCATTAGACTCACGGCACAGGCAGGGCGGTGAACGGCAGACATGACGCGTACGACACGCACAGAGCGGACGAGGGGGACACGGATGGCGGCCCCCGGGCGTGACAGCGCCTATGTACGCCTCGCGCGCGAGCTGCGCGAGGCGATCCTGCGGCACGACTACCCCGAGGGGGTGCGGCTGCCCACCGAGGCGGAGCTCGCCGCCTCGCACGGGATCAGCCGGCAGACCGTGCGGCGCGCCTTCCAGGACCTGGTCACCGAGGGCCTGGTGCACCGGGTCCCGGGGCGCGGCACGTTCGCGGCGCCCCGCGAGGAGCAGTATCTGCGGCAGTTCGGCTCGGTCGAGGACCTCATGGCGCTGTCCCTCGACACGACGATGCGCCTCGTGTCGCCGCTGCGCCGCCGGGTCGACGTCGACGCGGCGGGCAGGCTGCGCGTGGCCTCCGACCGCGTGGACCACCTCTCGTTCCTGCGGCTGCACGAGGACACCCCGTTCTGCCTGACGACGGTGCATCTGCCGCCGGACGTGGGCGCGCTCGTCGCGGACCGCCCGGAGCTGACGGAGGCGGGCACGGACAGCCGCGTCACCGTCATCGGCCTCCTCGACGGCCGGCTGCCCGAGCCGATCGCGGAGGCGGAGCAGTCCGTCACGGTCGCCCTCGCCTCGGCCGAGGTGGCGGCGCACCTGGACTGCCCGCCGCAGCATCCGCTGCTCCGCATCGACCGCCTCTACCTGTCGGCGTCGGGCCGCCCGGTCGAGCTGGCCGTGAGCCACTTCCTTCCGGAGCACTACTCGTACCGGGTGCGGCTGCGCCGCCATCCGCGCTGAGCTCCCGCCGGGGTCCAGGCGTTTCTCAGAGCGACGACGCCACCGTCAGCCCCTCCAGCACCGCTTCCTCCACGGTCCGCGGTGACACGCAGTCCCCCGCCATCAAGACCTCGCCCACCCGTCCTCGCGCCAGACCCGCGAGCTCGCCCACGGGGTCGTGCCCCTGGGCGAGGACGAGGGCCGCGACCCCTTCGATGATCACCGGCTCCTCGGTGAGGGTGTGCTGGAAGTACGCCGTATCGGCGTCGGCGCCGTACGGGCGCACCGTCGGCACGGTCTCGACCCCGGCCCGCGCGGCCTCCGCGAGCATGGACGCGCGTACGTACTGCTGAAGATGCTCACCGGCACCGAAGCCGGTCGTACACAGCGTCACTTTCCGTCCCTGGCCCGCGAGTTGGACGGCCACGCCGATACCGATCCAGTCGCCGCGCCAGTCCGCGACGACGATCCGGCCCTTGGGTACGTCGGCGGTGCCGCGGACGACGTCCCAGGCGTCCAGGACGACGGGGTCGTCGAGGAGTTCGAGCGCGGGCCGGCGCGGGACCGCTCCGGTCGCGACGATGAGCGCGTCCGCCTGTTCACGGTCGAGGAGTTCGGCGTCGACGCGGGACCCGGTGACGATCCTCGCCCCGGCCCGCCGCGCCTCGCCCTCCAGGTTCGTGATCGCGCCACCGAACTCCGCGCGGCCCGGCAGGAGTTGGGCGAGCAGCACCTGTCCGCCGACGCGCCGTCCCGCCTCGTGCAGGGTGACGTCGTGCCCACGGGACGCGGCCACGGCGGCGGCCTTCAGCCCGGCGGGACCGCCACCGGCGATGAGGACCTTCCGGCGCCTGGTGGGCAGGGGCAGCCCCGCGAAGCGGCGCTCCCTGCCGGTCTCGGGGTGCTGGATGCAGGAGATCGGACAGCCGCGCTGGAAGTGGCCGATGCAGGCCTGGTTGCAGCCGATGCAGGCCCGGATCTCCTCCGTCCGGCCGTCGCTCGCCTTGCCCGGCATGTCGGGGTCGCAGATCAGGGCGCGGGTCATGGCGCAGGCGTCGGCCTGGCCCTCCTTGATGATCTGCTCGGCCTCCTGGGGCTGGTTGACGCGCCCGGCGACCATGACCGGCACGGCGACCGCAGCCCGCACGCGCGCCGCGAGCGGGGCGGTGTATCCGGCGGGCTGGGTCATCGGCGGCGCGATGTGCACGGCGCCGGAGATCGTCGCCGACGACCCGGCGCAGACGCTCACGTAGTCGACGAGACCCTCGCGGTCCAGCCGCCCGGCAGTCTCGACGGCGAGCTCGGCGGTGAGGCCGTCATGGCTCAACTCGTCGCCGGAGATGCGCAGTCCGGCCACGAACCCGGGCCCGGTGTGCGCCCGTACCGACGCGAGGGCCTCGCGCAGGAACCGCAGCCGGCCGTCCGCGTCACCCCCGTACCCGTCCGTGCGCATGTTGACCTGCGGGTTGAGGAACTGGGCCGGGAGGTAGCCGTGGCTGGCGACGACCTCCACGCCGTCGAGCCCGGCGGCGCGCAGCCGGCGCGCGGCCTCTCCGTACCCGTCGACGACGTCACGTATCTCGCTCTCGGTCATGGCGCGCGGCATCACGTGGAAGCGCTCGCTGGGCGTCGCCGACGCCGACCAGGCGACCGGTGCGGAGCCGTCACGCGACTCGAGGATCTCGCGCCCGGGGTGGAAGAGCTGCCCGAAGACTTTGGCGCCGTGCCGGTGCGCGGCCTCGGCGAGCCGCCGGTACCCCTCGACACACGAGTCGTCCGTGGCCATCAGCACATGCGTCGTGTACCGCGCCGTTTCGTGAACTCCCGCCACCTGCACGACGATGAGCCCGACGCCGCCCTCTGCCCGCGCCTCGTGGTAGGCGACCAGTTCGTCGGTGACCTGCCCGCCCTCGACGAGGACCGTGTCATGGCCGGAGGACAGGACGCGGTTCTTCAGGGTCACGCCGCCGATGGCGAGCGGGCTGAACAGGTGCGGGAATGCGGTCGACGTCATGGCGCGGGTGCCTCCTGTGAACTATGGCTCATATCAGGTGAGTTGAGAGGAAGAGGAACAGCTCAGTCACGTACGCCGAGGACCGAGCCGGCGGTGGCGAGGATGACGGCGGCGTAGCCCTCCGCCCCCATGCCGCTGCCCGACGCCACGGCCATGTCGCAGCCGTCGACGGCGGCCAGCACGGACCGCACGGCGACGTCGGTGGGCACCAGGGGCGCGAACTTCCCTGCCTCGACGCCGGATTCGACGATGCCGAGGACGAGCTCGCGCCAGTCCTCGTGGGCGCGGCGCACCCCGTCACGCAGCTCGGGCCTGCGGGCGGCGCTCGCGCAGAACTCGGTCCAGGTCGCGCACCGGCGCTGGAGGTCGGGGTCGTCGGCCAGTTCGCGGACGAGGAGTTCGAAGCGGCGCCACGGGTCGGGCTCGGCGGACGCGCCCTTGCGCCAGCGGGCGATGAGTTCGCCGATCGACCACTCGAAGGCCTCGCGGAACAGCAGGTCGCGGGTGTCGAAGTAGTGCTGGAGCAGCCCGATGGACACGCCGGCGCCGCGCGCCACGTCCCTCATACGCGCCGCGTCGAAGCCGCGTTCGGCCATCACCAGGGCGGCCGATCGCAGGATCCGCTCGCGCTGCGCCTCGCCCGCGTCGCCACCGTTCCGCTTCTCCCCCATGCCCGCCCCTCGCTCCGTGTCGGTCACTCCGGAGCCGGTCGCCCCGACCCCCTGGAATTGGCCACTGCCGAACCTCTGTCCCGGCCAACAATAACGAATTATTGTGACCGCCGACACACCCCGGCGGCACCCACTTCTCGCCGCTCGGAACCTTCTCCCGTCAGTCCCCCGACCGAGACAGGTGGCCCCCTTGAGCCAACAGCTGCGCAAGTCCCTGACCTGGCGCGACGGCCTCGCCATCGCCATGGTGATCCCCAACGGCCTGCTCCTGACGGTGGGTTACACCGTGGGCGCGATCGGAGGCTGGACGGCGATCACCATCTGGTGCGTCGGGGCGCTCGTCGCGTTCGCGCAGAACATGCTGTTCGCCGAGACCGCCGCGATGTTCCCCGGCATGTCCGGCGGCATCAGCAGGTACGCCACCGAGGGCTGGAAGCGCTACTTCGCCCCGCTGGGCGCCGTGGCGTCGTACGGCTACTGGATCGGCTGGTCGTTCAGCATCGCGGTCAACGGCGCGGCGATCGGCCACCTCATCACCGCCCAGTGGTTCCCGCACGCACCGTCGCTCCCGTTCCCCGGCCACCGCATCGGTCTTCCGGAAGCGCTCGCGGTCCTTGCGATCGCCGGCGGCTGGGCCTGCAACTACTTCGGCGCGCGGCTGGCGGCGAGCGTCTCCAAGGCCGTCGCGGCCCTGGTGATGTGCGGCCTCGCGGTGATCGTCATAGCCCCGTTCCTGCGCCCGGGCAGCTGGGACGCGTCACGTCTGACCTGGTACCACGGCGGCAGTTGGATGACGCTGATCGTGTGGTTCTACGTCACGGCCTGGACGACGTACGGCACGGAGATCTGCGCGTCGTTCGCCCCCGAGTACCGCGACACGGCGCGCGACACGGCGAAGGCGCTGCGGCTGACGTCCCTCATCTCGCTCGGCGTCTTCTTCGTCGTCCCGCTCGCCACGGTCGGCAGTGTCGGCGAGGAGACGCTGCGCTCGGACCCGGTCGGCGCGTTCGCCACCGCGTTCACCCAGGCGCTCGGCGGCTTCTCCGACGTCGGCGTCCTCATCCTGATCATCTCGATGTTCTTCGGCATGGTGTCGTGCACGGCCGACGGGGGCCGGGCGCTGTACGGCCTGGCGCGCGAGGGCATGACCGTACGGCAGCTCGACAAGGTGAACCGCTGGGGTGTGCCGGGCCGCGCCCTCACCCTGGACGCGCTCGTCAACGCGGCGATCGTGGTCCTGCTCGGCGAGCCGCTGAGCATCCTCATCGCCAGCAACTTCGGCTATCTGGTGGCCATGACGCTCGCCGTCGCCGGCTTCCTGCTCCTGCGCAAGGACCGCCCCGACTGGCCCCGCCCGATCCGCCGCGCCCGCGCCTGGATCCCGATGGCCTGTGTCCTCGTGGTGTTCAACGTCGTGATCGTCTCGGTGGGTGTCACCCACCCGTCCCTCGCGGGCTACGGCGGCGCCACGGAGTCCTTCCTCGCGGTCGGCATCCTGCTGATCTCGGTGGTGCTGTACGCGTACCGAAGGGTGGTCCAGGACGGGCAGCGCATCGCCTGGCGCATCGAACCGCCCCTGATGCCGCAGGACGAAGCGGCCCCTCAGCCCCCGAACTCGGCGACCGCCCGCCCCACGATCCGCTCCAACCGGTCGTGATGGGCACCCCGCCAGTACACGCGCTCACACGCGCCGCACTGGGCGAACACGTCGTACGTCCCGCGCGTCCCGCCCTCAAGGAGGTCGGCGACGTCTTCCTTACGGGCTTCCTTCAGCAGGCCGTTGCAGGCGGTGCACCGCGTCCAGGGGCGCAGCTCGGGCGTGAACCGGCCGAGCACGTCGCGTAGTTGCTCGTCGGGCCGGTCGCTGTAGACGTACGCGCCGGCCCACAGCTCACGCCGCCGCAGCAGTCCCCGGTCCCGGCTGAGCATGACGCGCCGCTCGGCGGCGGAGCGGGCCGCGAGCGCGGCGTCGCCGATGTCCGTGGACTCGTAAGCGGAGTCGACCCCGAGCAGCCTCAACCGCCGTGCCAGCGTGCCGAGATGGACGTCCAGCAGGAACCGCAGCGGCGCGCCCTCGACGCGCTGCGGCCGGACCACGGCCCGCACGTCGACCCGCTCCCCCGCCACCGGAATGTGCCCGACGGCCACCTCGCGCCCGTCCACGACCAGCGCCCCGACCTCGGTGAGCGGCACGCCGAGCGACTCGATCACGTGCCCCAGCGTGGACACACCGTCGGTGACGAGCGGGACGGCCGCGCCCCCGCGCCGCGCATGAGGAACGAAAAGCCCCAGCTCATCCGCAACAACGACGAAGATCTCCGGTCCGTTCATCGGGCCAGGATGCCATGCGGGCGGGGGCGGGGAGCTGAGGTTTTCGGGTGAGCGGAGGACGACTGGGGCCGTGTCAGCAGCCACGCCCCCGCGGCTCGAACTTCACGCGCGCGTGCTCGGCCTTGCCGTGCACCTCGCTGTACGTCGCGGGGCTGACGCGGAACCAGCGGTCGTCCTTCCGGGGCTTCCCGTTCACGTCGTCGAGCCGTACGCACCACCGCTCGGGCCGCACGACGCGGGTGTACCTCTCACTGCCCTTGCGGACCTTGTGGCACTGGTTGTAGCGCTCGGTGGTGTACCAGGTGCGGGTCCTCTTGCGCTTGCCACTGCCGCTGCGCGAGGTGTGCTTGACCTTCCGTGTCGCCGGGTCGCACTCCTTGACCATGTGCGCGCGGGTGCCCTTGACGGTCTTGCGCGGGAGATGCCGGACGGCGTCGTAGAGACCGCGCACCTGATCGGAGTGCTGCCGCGAGTACTCACCGCCCTGCCCCTTCCCCCCGGCGTGCCCGTCCCCCTTGCCCGCACCGCCCCCACACGCGCTCAGAACGGCCACGAGCACCAATGTCAGGCCGGAGAGTACCGGGCGCTGCTTCACGGACATGTCTCCTCTTCACGGGCCGGCACACCAGAGGTGTACACGTCATACATCGCGCCGCAGCGTATCCGATCAGGCGTCCGGGACCGGCAGGCGGGCGACGAACACCGCCCAGGCCGCCGGGGAGACAGCGACTCGCGGCCCCTCGTTGTCCTTGGAGTCCCGCACATGGACGTCGGCACCGTCGCTCGCCCCACGCCCATACGCGACCTCCACGCAGCTGTCGCCCTGAGAACCGCTGTAGCTGCTCTTGAACCAGTTCAGCCTGCCGCTGTCGCCACTCATAGCGCTCCTCGCATCCGCGTCAACAGGTCCGCCGAGTCCGCGGGGGACAGGGCCTGTGAGCGCATCTTGGCATAGCGCATCTGCATCAAGCTGACGTCTTTCGGGCCAGAGATCAGCTGCCCCGTCTGCTGCCCTTCCGCGTACCCCAACCACCGATTGTCCGGCGTCTCCAGCAGCTGCATCGGTCCATCAGCTCCCGCGTGGTGTGGCTGCCGCAAAGGCATGATCTGCACCTCGACGTTCCACAACTCCCCACAGGCGATGAGGTGTTCAAGTAGTTCACGTGTGACGTCCTCCCCGCCCGTGTCCCGGAGCAGCACCGCCTCCTCGACGATGAAACTGAACGCGACGGGCGGTGTGCGGGTGAGCAGCTTCTGCCGCTCCAGGCGGGCGGCGATCCGCTCGCCGACCTGCTCGGGCGTGGGCGGCGGCGGAACGCTCAGCATGACCGATCGGGCGTAGGCCTCGGTCTGTAACAGCCCCGGCACCACGCGGCACTCGTACGTGCACAGCCCGACGGATGTCGCCTCCAACTGCGCCCACAGCCGGAACCAGGCTGCCAGGCCGGGCTGCCGCGCGACATGCCGTGCCGCCGCCTTCAGCACGCCGAACGCGTCGAGCGCCTCCTCGGCGCGTTCCACGAAGTCGGTCGGCGGCAGGCGGCGCCCCTGCTCGATCGAGCCCACGAAGTGGGGCGAGTATCTGACCATCGGGGCCAGTTGCTCCTGGGTGAGCGCGGCACGCTCACGGAAGACCTTCAGGATCGCGCCGAAGGCCTTCAGACTGTCGGACGGTTCGGGTTCGGTGCTGTTGTTCGCCATGGGCGACCCCCTTGTCGCGCGTCTCACGCCTGCCGCACCCGACTCGGGCACGCAACGCGACCATGCTCACGGTCGGTTACGCGTACTGTCCAGAGCGTGAGCTCGTACGCTGCGCTCCGTACGAGCTGCTTATGTAGCGTGACCTGCGCGAACTCGCCACCGTGGACGCATGACAACTCCCCCGGCGCCCCCGGCACCGACTACCGTACGTGTGTTCTCGCAGCGCCTCAGCTCCACCAGACGCGGCGCCCGCCTGGCTCGGCTGCTCTCGGTCGAGCAGCTCTGCACGTGGGGCATCGCCTACGACAGCGAGCTGTCGGCGTCCGCCGCGCTGGTCGTCGCGGAACTCGCCACGAACGCCATCACCCATGGACGCGTTCCGGGCCGGGACTTCGAGCTGCGGCTGACGCTGGAAGGTGACGTACTGACGGTCGCGATCTCGGACGCCCGAGGCGAGCGACTACCGCGCCCCGCAGAGACGCCACACGACGAGGCGATCACGGGACGTGGCCTGCGCCTGGTCGAGGCGCTGGCCACACGCTGGGGCACGGCACCTCGCGTACAGGCAGGCAAGACGGTGTGGGCGGAGCTGGTGCGGCCCGCATGCGCTGCCGAGTCAGCAGGCAGAACATAGGGGAAGAGGCCGCGACACGAGCGCTACCCACAAGCCGACGGACCTGCGCGCCATGCGACTTCAGACACGTGGCCGTCTGAACCTGCGCGGCGCCCGCATACCCGGCCAGCTCAACCTCGCGTATGCGGATCCGGCCCACCCCGAGGGGATGGCTCTGCGAGCCAGCAACGCGACGATCGGCGAGCTGTGGTTGCGCAGCGCCCACCCCGTCCGGGGAGCGGTCAACCTCCGCGGCGCCCGACTCGATGCTTGACCTACGGCACCCTCACCCCGCACGAAAAGCGCCTTCTCCCCCACGGGCTGGCACCAGGCCCTTTCCTCCATCTTGATCACCACCGGCCGGATCCTCGCCACGACGGTCGCCGCGGGCATCACCCGCATGGTAAGCCGCCAGTAGCCGGCAGGACTCGAACCTTCAGCCATGCGGGCTGTCCGGCCGTCCGACAGAGCCTCGACAGCACTCTCGCGACGCGTTGAATTCGCCACAATTTGCCCACTTCAGAGCGAATAGCTGCATAAATGGTCCTTCAGGGCTCGTTACACCTCTCCGGTAACCAGCTCCAGGGATTCAACGACCAGTGGCAAGGGAGAAGCGTTTGATCACGGCACGTAAGCGACGCACCGCTCTGGTGGCTCCGGCCGGCGTACTCGGCGGCGTACTCGCACTCACGGCCCTCGGCGGCACCAGCAACGCTGCCACCAGCGGAAACGACCATGGGAACCACTCGCAAGCGCGGGCGGGGGGAGATCACACCGGCGCCCAGGACGCTTCCGACGCCCGAATAAAGATCACCCCTGGGCAAGGTGTCCACAACGTCGGGATCAACGACCCCGTCAAGGTCACCGTCAGTCACGGCAAGCTCACCAAGGTGGTGATGACCGCCGTCGCGAGCGGTACCGAGGTTCAGGGCACCCTGTCCCCGGACGGCACGTCCTGGCAACCGGACGCACCTCTGGTGCGGGCCACCAAGTATCAGGTCGCCGCGGAGGCCGACGACGCCAAGGGGCGCTCCGCCACCGAGAACGCCACGATCACCACGGCCTCCCCTGCCAACGACTTCATCGGGCACCTCTCCCCCGAGAGCGGCTCGACCGTCGGCGTGGGCATGCCGGTGACGGTCAGCTTCGACAAGGCGATCAGCGACAAGGCCGCCATGGCGTCGAAGATCCAGGTGAGCTCAAGCAGCGGCCAGCACGTCGTCGGCCACTGGCTCAACAACAGCCGCCTCGACTTCCGCCCACAGAACTACTGGCAGGCCGGCTCCACCGTCACCGTCAAGCTCACCTCCCACGGCGTCCAGGAGACGGTCACGTTCAAGGTCGGCCGGAGCCAGATCAGCACGGTCGACGCCAAGACGAAGCAGATGACCGTCGTACGGGACGGCAAGACGATCAGGACCATCCCGATCTCGTCCGGCAGCGCCGAGCACCCGACGTACAACGGCCAGATGGTCATCTCCGAGAAGTACCGGAAGATCCACATGAACGGTACGAGCGTCGGCTTCACGGAGAAGGACGGCAAGCCCTCGTACGACATCAAGGCCGTCCCGCACGCCATGCGCCTGACCGACTCGGGCACGTTCATCCACGGCAACTACTGGGGTGCCGACTCGGTCTTCGGCAAGGTCAACACCAGCCACGGCTGTGTGGGCCTGAAGGACTCCAGGGACGGCGGTGACGGTACGCAGCCCGCCGCGTGGTTCTTCGACCACTCGATGACCGGTGACGTCGTGATCATCAAGAACTCGGCGGACAAGACCAAGCTGGCACCGGACAACGGCCTCAGCGACTGGAACATGTCGTGGAGCGAGTGGGTCGCGGGGAGCGCGACCAGCTGACACCACGTCACTCTGCACGCATCTGAACCTGAATCCCTCCCGCCGGGCGGCGGCCGACACCACGTCGGCCGCCGCCTGCGGCGTCAGGGCTCTCGAACAGCCCTCGCCCCAGGGAGTCCTTGCACATCGTCAATGCTCCGCTTGCCCGCCTGCCGTCTCACGGGGGGGTCCGTAGGTCTCCAGCAATGGCGGCAGCCCAGGCCGCCGCACCCACGCCGATCCCTTGAACGCCACCGGAGCGAAGTCACCCAACCCGCACTGGGCCGACACACTCAGCACAGTGCGGGAGAGCGAGAATCTGGCCCCGCTGCCGGACGCGTTCATCATCGAGCGGGGGGACGCCGGCCTCATGACCTCGCCGAGTTCCCTAGCACGGCGTCGACCAGCATCCAGTCGATGGAGCGCTCGACGAGTCACAGGCGGTCCGCGCATGGGTCTCGCTCCTTGACGAGCTCGGCGCGAGCGGCTGTGGTTCCCACCCTTCCGGCAGGACGGCCAGCCACACCCGAGCCCGAGCTGCCTCCCGCAGCACCACAGTCCTGGAAAGCAAAAAACCCCTGATGATCAGGGGTCTCAGCTGGTGTCCGAGGGGGGACTTGAACCCCCACGCCCGATAAAGGGCACTAGCACCTCAAGCTAGCGCGTCTGCCATTCCGCCACCCGGACTAGGTGTTTGCCGCCCGGCCGGGGTGTTCCCCCGCGGCGACATGGATAACAATACCAAAGCCTCGGAGCGCCTTTCACCTGCGTTTCCGTCCCTTCGGCGGCACCTGCGGGAGGTCGGGAGCGGGGCCGCCTACAGTCTCACCATGAGTAGTCAGTCCGTCACCGGGACGACCTATCGACGGGTGCGACGGCCGCGGGCCTTGTCGCCGCTGCGGGAGCATCTTCGGGACACCTTCTGGTTCGCGCCGACCGGGGCCATGGTCGGGATCGTCGTCGTGTGGTTCCTGGCCAGTGAGCTGGACACCGCCATCGTCGACGCCCTCCGCAAGGCCGGCGAGTACGACGGCATCTCCCAGCTCCAGAGCATCGCCGACGACGCCCAGACCGTCGTGAGCACCATCAGCGCCGCGATGATGACCTTCATCGGTGTCGTCTTCAGCATCTCGCTCGTGGCGCTCCAGATGGCGAGCGGGCAGCTCAGCCCCCGCGTGGTGCGGATCTTCATCCGGAGCCGGATCACGAAGGTCACGTTCGCCGTCTTCCTCGCGACGTTCCTGCTGTCGCTGCTGGTGCTGACCTCGTACGAGAGCGAGCCGGACCCGAAGCTCGTCACGTCCGTGCCCGTCGTGCAGTCCGTGCTCACCCTCTTCATGGTCGGGCTCAGCCTGCTGCTATTCGTGATGTACGTGAACACGACGCTGCGGATGATGCGCGTGGGCTACGTGATCGACCGGGTGACGGCGGAGGCATTCAAGGTCGTGGCCCGGATGCCGGTGGACGTCAGGGGTGCCGGCGCTGTGGACGAGCTGGGGCCCGAGACCGGGCGCGTCGTTCACCAGGGGCGGGCCGGTGTGCTGCGTGACGTCAATATCGCCCGGCTCGTCCGCGCCGCCCGGCACCGGCCCGGCGTCACCCTGCGGCTCCTCTCCCGCACCGGCGACTTCGTGGTGCCCGGCACGCCCGTCCTGGCCGTGCACGGCGGGCCCCCGCCGGCCCTGCGGGCGCTGCGTTACACCGTCCACGTCGGCGTCGAGCGCGCCTTCCACCAGGATCTCGGGTTCGGGCTGCGGCAGCTCGCCGACATCGCGCTGCGCGCTCTCTCCCCCGCCGTGAACGATCCGACGACCGCCGTGCAGGCCCTCGACCGGATCGTTCAGTTCCTCGCCGCCGTGGCGAACCGGCCGCTCGACTCGTTGCGGTACCCGGACCGGCGCGGCACGGTGCGGCTGGTGCAGCCGCTTCCCGGGTGGCAGGAGCTTGTCGATCTCGGGTTCTCGGAGATCCGGGGGTGTGCGGCCGGCAGTCCTCAGGTGTCGCGGCGCATGCTGGCCGGGCTCGACGATCTGCTGCTGCTCGCGCCCGAGGAGCGACGCGAGCCTCTGCTGCGGCACCGGGAGCTGCTGACCGCGGCCGTGGAGCGGGCCGTGCCCGAGTCCGCCGACCGCGCTTTCGCGCTCCGGCCCGACCGGGCGGGAATCGGATAGGCATCGGGCAGGGACCGGGGCAATGGCACCGCGCCGGCAGCGCAGCCCACCCCCGTCGCCCGGCCCCACCCGATGCCACTCACCCCGGCCCCGGCCCCGGCCCCGGCCCCGGCCCCCGAAGGGCTACGGCATCAAGTGGTAGTCCGGGAAGTTGCCCGGCAGTCGTTCCCCCTCCGGGCCCCTCGTCACCGCTCGCACCAGCAGTTCGCCGCCCACGAACGCTCCGCGCCACGATGCTCCGAAGCCGCCGAACAGTTCGTCCCTGTCGCCGCGCGAGCGCGGCTTGCCGCGGCCTGTTTTGAAGGCGCGGATCTGTGGGGCGAGGCGGTCGTACGTCGCGTCGTCGTCCGTGGAGAGGGTGGCGACCAGCGCGCCGTTGGAGGCGTTCATCGCGGCGAGCAGTTCCGCCTCGGTGTCGACCAGGACGATCGTGTCGACGGGGCCGAACGGTTCGGCGTGGTGGAGAGGGGAGGAGGGGGGTGGGCTCAGGAGCGTGACCGGGTGGACGTACGCGCTCGTGTCCTGGCCGGGGAGGAAGCGGGCGGGGTCCGGGGCGCCGCGGTGCAGGGGCACGGCGCCTCGGTCGATGGCCTCGGCGACCTGGTCGGTGAGCTCCTTCGCCTTCGCCGCGTTGACCAGCGGGCCGAAGTCGAGCTGGGGGTAGGGGTCTTGAGGGTTCGCCACTGCCAGGGGGTGGCCGATGCGCAGGGTGCGCACGGCCGGGAGGTACGCGGCGAGGAAGTCGTCGAAGAGGCTGCGCTGGACGACGAAGCGCGGGTATGCGGTGCAGCGCTGTTTGCCGTAGTCGAAGAGTTTGGGGATCACCGCGGAGAGCTTGTCCCAGTCGGAGTAGTTCCAGATGCCCCAGGTGTTGAGGCCCTCCTGTTCGAGGATGTGGCGCTTGCCGAGGTCGGCGACGGCCGTGGCGACGGCCGCGCCGGTGTCGCGGCCTCCGACGAACGAGACGCAGCCGATCTCCGGTGCGCGCACCAGCGCTTCGGAGAGTTCGCCTCCGCTGCCGCTGACGAGGGTGACGGGGATGCCCTCGCGTGCGGCGAGCGCGCAGGCCAGGGTGAGGCAGGCGACGCCGCCGTCGGTGGGGGCCTTGGCGATGACCGCGTTGCCGGCGAGTGCCTGGATCAGGACGGCGTGCACGAGGACGCTCATCGGGTAGTTCCAGCTGGCGATGTTCGAGACGGGGCCGTCGAGCGGGGCGCGGCCCTCGACCATGGGCTCGATGCCGTCGACGTACCAGCGCACCCCGTCGATGGCGCGGTCGACGTCGGCCTGGGCGAGGCGCCAGGGCTTGCCGATCTCCCAGACGAGCAGGAGTGCGAGAAGTTCGCGGTGCTGGGTGAGGGCGTCGAGGGTGGCGCCGACACGGGCGCGGCGCTCGTCGAGCGGGATGTGCCGCCAGGCGCGGTGCTGGTCGAGGGAGGCGCGCACCGCCTGGTGGGCGGTGGCGGCGTCGAGGCGGGGCGGCCCGGCGATGGGACTGCCGTCGACGGGCGTACTGGCGGGCAGCGCGCGGCCGTCGGCCTGCCAGGTGCCGTTCCACAGATTGAGTACGCGGTCGTCGCGGAACGCCTCGGGGGCGACGGCGAGGCAGCGCTGCCAGGCGTCGTTCCAGGAGGTGCCGGCCTTGAGGGTGGTCGCCACGGGGGCGGCGGGGGTGTGGGGCGCGGGGTTGCTGGGGTTGCTTGCCATTTCGGGTTCTCCGCTCACGGTGCACAGTCGGGGCGGGGGGTGCATGGCTGGTGCGGGAGGAGTGGGGAGGTTGCCCGGTGGGCTCGCTCCCCACTCTCCGCTGTACGCGTCAGTCCGCCAAGCGGTCGAGTACCAGGCGGGCCGTCTCCGTCGGGGTGGAGCCGACACGGACCCCGGCCGCCTCCAGGGCCTCCTTCTTGGCCTGCGCCGTTCCGGAGGAGCCGGAGACGATCGCGCCGGCGTGCCCCATGGTCTTGCCCTCGGGGGCGGTGAACCCGGCGATGTAGGCGACGACGGGCTTGGTGACGTGGTCGCGTACGTAGGCCGCGGCGCGCTCCTCCGCGTCGCCGCCGATCTCCCCGATGAGGACGATCAGGTCGGTGTCCGGGTCGTCCTGGAACGCGGCGAGACAGTCGATGTGTGTCGTGCCGATGACGGGGTCGCCGCCGATGCCGACGCAGGTGGAGAAGCCGATGTCGCGCAGTTCGTACATGAGCTGGTAGGTGAGGGTGCCGGACTTGGAGACGAGGCCGACGCGGCCCGCCTTGGTGATGTCGGCGGGGATGATGCCGGCGTTGGACTGGCCGGGGGTGATCAGGCCGGGGCAGTTGGGGCCGATGATGCGGGTGCCCTTCGCGGCGGCGTACGCGTGGAAGGTCACGGCGTCGTGGACGGGGATGCCCTCCGTGATGACGACGGCGAGGGGGATGCCCGCGTCGGCGGCCTCCGTGACGGCCGCCTTGGCGAAGACGGGCGGCACGAAGACGACGGTGACGTCGGCGCCGGTGGCCGCGATGCCCTCGGCGACCGAGCCGAACACGGGGACGCTGGGGGCACCTCCCAGGTCCTTGAGACTCTGGGGGACGTCGAAGTCGACGCTGCGGCCCGCCTTGCGCGGATTGACGCCGCCCACGACGTTCGTGCCGGCGGCGAGCATGCGCCGGGTGTGCTTCATGCCCTCGGCGCCGGTCATGCCCTGGACGAGGACCTTGCTCTCCTTGGTCAGGTAGATCGCCATGTCCCGCTCTCCTTGGTGAGATGGATCGCCATGTCCCGGCTCCTTAGCCCGCGTTGGCGAGTTCGGCGGCCCGGCGCGCGGCGCCGTCCATGGTGGTGGCCTGTTCGACGAGGGGGTGGGCGCGGCCGTCGAGGATGGCGCGGCCCGCTGCGGCGCTGTTCCCGTCGAGTCGGACGACGAGCGGTTTGGTCAGCCGTACGGACTCGAGCGCCTGGACGATGCCGTCGGCGACGGCGTCGCAGGCGGTGATGCCGCCGAAGACGTTCACGAAGACGGACTTCACTGCCGGGTCGGACAGGATGACGGAGAGGCCGTCGGCCATGATCTGCGCGGAGGCGCCGCCGCCGATGTCGAGGAAGTTGGCGGGGCGGGCGCCGCAGCCCGCGACCACGTCGAGCGTCGACATGACGAGCCCGGCGCCGTTGCCGATGATGCCGACCTCGCCGTCCAGCCTCACGTAGTTGAGGCCCTTGGCCGCGGCGGCAGCTTCGAGGGCGTCGTCGTGCGCGGACTCCTGGGTGCCCCAACGTTCCTGGCGGAAACGGGCGTTGTCGTCGAGCGTGACCTTCCCGTCGAGGGCGAGGATCTGGCCGCCGCTGGTACGCACGAGGGGGTTCACCTCGACGAGTACGGCGTCCTCGCGGGTGAGGACGTCCCAGAGGCGGACCAGTACGTCGACGGTCCGGTCGGGGAGCCCGGCGGCCTGGGCGATCTCGGCGGCCTTCGCCGTGGTGACGCCCTCCGCCGGGTCGACCTGGATGCGGGCGACGGCCTCGGGCCTGGTCGCCGCGACCTCCTCGATGTCCATGCCGCCCTCGGCGGAGGCGATGGCGAGGAAGCGCCCGGCGGCCCGGTCGAGGACGTAGGAGACGTAGAACTCGCTCTCTATGTCGACGGGTTGGGCCAGCATCACCTTGCTGACGGTGTGGCCCTTGATGTCCATGCCGAGGATCTGGCGTGCCGTCAGTTCGGCGGCGGGCGGATCGGCGGCGAGTTTGACGCCGCCCGCCTTGCCGCGGCCCCCGGTCTTCACCTGTGCCTTGACGACGACGCGGCCGCCCAGCCTGCGCGCGATCTCGCGGGCCTCCTTGGGAGAGTCCGTGACCTCGGCCTTCGGCACCAAGATGCCGTGTTCTTCGAAGAGTTCCCTTGCCTGGTGCTCGTACAGGTCCATCTCGGCTCCTGCCGTAAAAGTGCCGCACGCCCCCTGGACACCACCCACCGGATGCGGGATAACAAGCTTCATACAGTATTCGTCGACTGTATGCAATGTACCGAGACAGCGCACGACTCCCCTACGAAGGGACAGGACTTCCTCATGCCCGACGACAGCCAGGAACTCATCTCCGGTGGTCATCTGGTCGCCAAGGCGCTCAAGGCAGAAGGTGTGGAGGTCATCTACACCCTGTGCGGCGGCCACATCATCGACATCTACGACGGCTGCGTCGACGAAGGCATTGAAGTCGTCGACGTCCGTCACGAGCAGGTCGCCGCCCACGCGGCGGACGGGTACGCGCGCATCACCGGCAAGCCCGGCTGCGCCGTCGTCACCGCGGGCCCGGGCACCACCGACGCCGTCACCGGCGTCGCGAACGCGTTCCGCGCGGAGTCACCCATGCTCCTCATCGGCGGCCAGGGCGCGCACACCCAGCACAAGATGGGCTCGCTCCAGGACCTGCCGCACGTCGACATGATGACGCCCATCACCAAGTTCGCCGCGACGGTGCCGGACACCGCGCGCGCCGCCGACATGGTGTCGATGGCGTTCCGCGAGTGCTACCACGGCGCCCCCGGCCCCTCGTTCCTGGAGATCCCGCGCGATGTCCTCGACGCCAAGGTGCCGGTGGACAAGGCCCGCGTGCCCCAGGCCGGCCAGTACCGGGCCTCGACCCGCTCGGCCGGTGACCCCGAGGCGATCGAGAAGCTCGCCGACCTCCTCGTGCACGCCGAGAAGCCGGCGATCCTGCTCGGCAGCCAGGTGTGGACGACCCGCGCGACCGAGGACGCCATCGAGCTCGTCCGCGCCCTCAATGTGCCCGCGTACATGAACGGCGCGGGCCGCGGCACCCTGCCGCCCGGCGACCCGCACCACTTCCAGCTCTCGCGCCGCTACGCCTTCTCGAACGCCGACCTCATCATCATCGTCGGCACGCCCTTCGACTTCCGCATGGGCTACGGCAAGCGCCTCTCCCCCGACGCGACGGTCGTGCAGATCGACCTCGACTACCGCACGGTCGGCAAGAACCGCGACATCGACCTCGGCATCGTCGGCGACGCGGGCCTCGTCCTGAAGTCGGTCACCGAGGCCGCCTCCGGCCGGCTGAACGGCGGGGGCGCCAAGCGCAAGGAGTGGCTCGACGAGCTGCGGGCCGCCGAGCAGACCGCCATCGACAAGCGCCTGCCGAGCCTTCGCTCCGACGCCTCTCCCATCCACCCGTACCGCCTGGTCAGCGAGATCAACGACTTCCTCACCGAGGACTCGATCTACATCGGGGACGGCGGCGACATCGTCACCTTCTCCGGGCAGGTCGTGCAGCCCAAGTCGCCCGGCCACTGGATGGACCCGGGGCCGCTGGGCACCCTCGGCGTCGGCATCCCCTTCGTCCTCGCCGCCAAGCAGGCGCGCCCCGACAAGGAGGTCGTCGCACTCTTCGGCGACGGCGCGTTCTCGCTGACGGGCTGGGACTTCGAGACCCTCGTCCGCTACAACCTGCCCTTCGTCGGGATCGTCGGCAACAACTCGTCGATGAACCAGATCCGTTACGGCCAGAAGGCCAAGTACGGCGACGAGCGCGAACGCGTCGGCAACACCCTCGGCGACGTCCACTACGACAAGTTCGCCCAGATGCTGGGGGGTTACGGCGAAGAGGTCCGCGACCCCGCCGACATCGCGCCCGCGCTCCGAAGGGCCCGCGAGTCCGGCAAGCCCTCGCTGATCAACGTGTGGGTCGACCCGGACGCGTACGCCCCCGGAACCATGAACCAGACCATGTACAAGTGAGGAGCCCTGCCATGACCACCAAGGCTCTTGAGGGCGTCCGTGTCCTCGACATGACCCATGTGCAGTCCGGGCCCTCCGCGACCCAGCTCCTCGCCTGGCTCGGCGCGGACGTGGTGAAGCTGGAGGCGCCGACCGGGGACATCACGCGCAAGCAGCTGCGTGACCTGCCGGACGTCGACTCGCTCTACTTCACGATGCTCAACTGCAACAAGCGGAGCATCACCCTCAACACGAAGACCGAACGCGGCAAGGAGCTCCTCACCGAGCTGATCCGGCGCTCCGACGTCATGGTCGAGAACTTCGGCCCGGGCGCCGTCGACCGGATGGGCTTCACCTGGGAGCGCATCCAGGAGATCAACCCCCGCATCGTCTACGCCTCCATCAAGGGCTTCGGCGACGGCCCGTACACCAACTTCAAGGCGTACGAGGTCGTGGCGCAGGCCATGGGCGGCTCGATGGCGACGACCGGGTTCGAGGACGGTCCGCCGCTGGCCACCGGCGCGCAGATCGGCGACTCCGGCACCGGCATCCACGCCGTCGCCGGCATCCTCGCGGCGCTGTTCCAGCGCGAGAACACCGGGCGCGGCCAGCGCGTGAACGTCGCCATGCAGCACGCGGTGCTCAATCTGTGCCGGGTGAAGCTGCGCGACCAACAGCGCCTCACACACGGCCCGTTGGCCGAGTATCCGAACGAGGACTTCGGGGACGAGGTGCCGCGCTCGGGCAACGCGTCCGGCGGCGGGCAGCCCGGCTGGGCGGTCAAGTGCGCGCCGGGCGGCCCGAACGACTACGTGTACGTCATCGTGCAGCCCGTCGGCTGGCAGCCGCTCAGCGAGCTGATCGGGCGGCCCGAGCTGGCCGGCGACCCCGAGTGGGCGACGCCCGAGGCGCGCCTGCCCAAGCTCAACAAGATGTTCCAGCTCATCGAGGAGTGGTCCTCGACCCTGCCCAAGTGGGAGGTGCTCGAGCGGCTCAACGCGCACAACATCCCGTGCGGGCCGATCCTCTCCACCAAGGAGATCATCGAGGACGCCTCGCTCGTCGCGAACGAGATGGTCGTCGAGGTGGCCCACCCGGAGCGCGGCACGTTCACCACGGTCGGCTCCCCCCTCAAGCTCTCCGACTCCCCTGTGGAAGTGGTCAGTTCACCCCTGCTCGGCGAGCACAACGCCGAGGTGTTCGTCGGGGAACTGGGGCTCGGGGACGAGGAACTGCGCCTGCTCAAGTCGAACGGAGTGATCTGATTGATGGCCGAGGACCGTGAGCTCACGGTACGGGCGCTGCTCGCATCCGTGCGCGCGGAGGGCCGCAGCGCTCTCACCGCCCCCGAGGGCAAGGTGATCGCCGACGCGTACGGGATCTCCGTGCCCGGCGAGGAGCTGGCGACGGACGTGGACGAGGCGGTCGCGTACGCGGCACGCTTCGGCGGACCCGTCGTGATGAAGATCGTCTCCCCCGACATCCTGCACAAGACGGACGCGGGCGGCGTGATCGTGGGAGTGGAGGGCGCGGCCGACGTGCGGGCCGCCTTCTGCAAGATCGTGGAGAACGCGCGGGCCTACGCGCCGGACGCCCGGATCGAGGGCGTGCAGGTGCAGGAGCTGCTGCCGACCGGGCCCTCCTCGCAGGAGGTCATCGTCGGGGCCGTCACCGATCCGACGTTCGGGAAGGTCGTCGCGTTCGGGCTCGGCGGTGTGCTGGTCGAGGTGCTCAAGGACGTGACGTTCCGGCTCGCGCCGGTCGGCGCGGACGAGGCCGTGTCCATGCTGGACTCGATCCGGGCGGCCGAGGTGCTGCGCGGGGTGCGCGGCGCGCAGCCGGTGGACCGGTGGGCGCTCGCCGAGCAGATCCGGCGGGTGTCCCAACTGGTCACCGACTTCCCGGAGATCGCCGAGGTCGACCTCAACCCGGTGATCGCGACGCCGGAAGGCGCGGTCGCCGCCGACATCCGGGTGATCCTCGCCGACGGGGCGCCGAAGCAGCGGCGCACGTACGCGCGCGAGGAGATCCTCCGGTCGATGCGCCGGCTGATGCAGCCGCGCTCGGTCGCGGTGATCGGCGCGTCCAACGAGCAGGGCAAGATCGGAAATTCGGTCATGCGCAACCTGATCGACGGGGGTTTCTCCGGGGAGATCCATCCGGTGAACCCCAAGGCCGATGACATCCTGGGCCGCAAGGCGTACAAGAGTGTCACGGACGTCCCGGGTGAGGTGGATGTGGCGGTCTTCGCGATCCCCGCCAAGTTCGTGGCCTCGGCCCTCGAAGAGGTGGGACGCAAGGGGATCCCGAACGCGGTGCTGATCCCCTCCGGGTTCGCCGAGACCGGTGAACAGGCCCTCCAGGACGAGATCGTGGCGATCGGCGAGCGGTACGGGGTACGGCTGCTCGGGCCGAACATCTACGGCTACTACTCGACGTGGCAGGACCTGTGCGCCACGTTCTGCACCCCGTACGACGTGAAGGGCGGCGTGGCGCTGACCTCTCAGTCCGGGGGCATCGGCATGGCGATCCTCGGCTTCGCGCGCACGACGAAGACGGGTGTCTCCGCGATCGTCGGGCTCGGCAACAAGTCGGACCTGGACGAGGACGACCTGCTCACCTGGTTCGGCGAGGACCCCAACACCCAGTGCATCGCCATGCACTTGGAGGACCTGAAAGACGGCCGGGCCTTCGTGGAGGCCGCGCGGGCGACGGTGCCGAAGAAGCCCGTCGTCGTCCTCAAGGCGGGGCGCACCAGCGCGGGCGCGAAGGCGGCCGGTTCGCACACGGGAGCCCTCGCGGGCGACGACGCGGTGTACGACGACATCCTCCGGCAGGCGGGCGTCATCAGGGCGCCGGGGCTGAACGAGATGCTCGAGTACGCGCGGGCGCTGCCCGTGCTTCCGACGCCGAAGGGCGACAACGTCGTCATCATCACCGGCGCGGGCGGCTCGGGTGTGCTGCTCTCGGACGCCATCGTCGACAACGGCCTGTCCCTGATGGAGATCCCGGAGGATCTGGACGCCGCGTTCAAGGCCTTCATCCCGCCCTTCGGCGCCGCGGGCAACCCGATCGACATCACGGGCGGTGAGCCGCCGTCGACGTACGAGGCGACCATCAGGCTCGGCCTGGAGGACCCGCGGATCCACTCGCTCGTCCTCGGCTACTGGCACACGATCGTCACCCCGCCGATGGTCTTCGCGGAGCTGACGGCACGGGTGGTCGAGGAGTTCCGCGCCCGGGGCATCGAGAAGCCCGTGGTGGCGTCGCTCGCGGGCGACGTCGAGGTCGAGGAGGCCTGCCAGTACCTCTACGAGCGCGGGGTCGTGGCGTACCCGTACACGACCGAGAAGCCGGTGGCCGCACTCGGTGCGAAGTACCGGTGGGCTCGTGCGGCGGGGCTGTTGGGGGGCGGTTCATGAGGTGACCGGACTGGGGGCCGGCCGGCGGTGCGCGCGGGCCGGCCCCGGGACCCATGCGCACGAGAAGGAATTTGGACAGGGGGCGCTGGCCAGATCTTTCGACGCAAGGGGTGCGACCGTCATGAAAACCACCGACGATCTATCGAGTCCCGTCCCCTACAGGGAGGTGACGGACCACAACGGCCGCCTGTACCGCATCGGTGAGACCGATCGGGACATCATGGGGCGACCACGCTGGACCATGGTGCTCTTCCCATGGATGGGCATGCTCGGCATCAGCTCGTCCGAGTACGCCTTCACGTCCGCCGAGGACACTCTGCACGAGGCCCATCTGTGGAACAGCGGGCACATCTTCTGGCTGATGGGCGTCTGGGTGTTCTTCCAGGCCGCGGTCGCCTTCCCCGCTGGGCAGCTGCGCGAGAGCGGCAGGCTGCCCGCGCGTTACGCGATGTTCCTCGGCGCCCTCGGCACGATCCTCGGCTATCTCTCGCTCGCGTACGCGCCGCACGTGATCGTCGCGTACATCGGGTTCGGCATGTTCAGCGGCATCGGCGCCGGCCTCGTCTACGCGACCTGCGTGAACATGGTCGGCAAGTGGTATCCGGAGCGCAAGGGCGGCAAGACCGGCATGGTCAACGGCGGCTTCGCCTATGGCTCGGTGCCCTTCGTGTTCCTGTTCACCTCGTACATGAACCTCGGCAACTACGAGGGCGTCCTGGTGATGGTCGGCCTCATCTGCTGCGCCGTCGTCGCGTTCGCGGGCTGGTTCTTCAAGGATCCGCCGAAGGGCTGGTGGCCCCCGCACGTGGACCCGCTGAAGGTGTCGGACGACCCGAAGATCCGCCGGGCGCTCGCGAAGAACCCGCCGGCCGTCAAGCAGTACACCCCCAAGGAGGCCGCCCGTACACCCGTCCTGTGGATGATGTGGTTCTGTCTGCTCTGCACCGCGGGGATCAACATCTTCGGCATCGCCTTCCAGGTGCCGTTCGGCAAGGACATGGGATTCGCCGGCGGCATCGTGGCCACGGCGATGTCACTCAAGGCGATCGTCAACGGAACCGGCCGCGGCGTGATCGGCTGGATCTCCGACCGCTTCGGCCGCCGCAACACACTCATCATCGTCTGCCTCGTCCTCGGGTCCGCCCAGTTCGGCGTTCTCGTCTCCGGGTCGATGGGCAGCATGCCGTTCTTCCTGTTCTGCTCGATGGTCTCCGGGTTCGGCGGCGGCGCGATCTTCCCGCTGTTCGCGGCCATGACGGCGGACTACTTCGGTGAGAACAACAACGCCTCCAACTACGGAATGGTCTACAGCTCGAAGCTGATCTCGGGCCTCGTGGGCTCCGGAATGGGCGCCGTCGTGGTCGGGGCGTGGGACTACGAAGGCGCCTTCGTCATCGCGGGCTCCATCGGGCTCGCCTCCGCGGTCCTCGCACTGTTCCTCAAGGCGCCGGGCAGGCCGAAACCCCAGCGCCGCATCGTTCCCAACCCGCAACCGCTCGGTGAGGAGATGGCTTGATATGACGGCGGAGCCCATCGCCGCAGGCAACTCAGCGACGACCACTGGCAGCACGTACCGAGAGATCACCGACGAGAACGGCCGCGTCTATCGCCTGGGCGAGACGGACCGCGACATCCTCGGCCATTCCCGTAAGTTCATGGTGTATCTGCCATGGGTCGCGATGATGGCCATCAGCGTTTCCGAGTACGCGTACGGTTCGGCGGAGGACACCCTGTCCAGCGCACATGGCTGGACGCAGTCGAACACCTTCTGGATCCTGAGCGTCTGGGTGTTCTTCCAGGCGGGCATCGCCTTCCCTGCGGGATGGATGCGGGAGAAGGGCATCCTGTCCGCGAAGCGGGCCATGATGACCGGCTCGTTCCTGTGCATGCTCGGCTTTCTCGCACTGTCCCATCTGAGCAATGTGTGGCTGGCGATCCTCGGCTTCGGCGTCATCGGCGGCCTGGGCTCCGGCCTCGTCTACTCGACCTGCATCAACATGGTCGGCAAATGGTTCCCGGAGCGAAAAGGCGGCAGGACCGGCTTCGTCAACGGCGGATTCGCCTACGGGTCCCTGCCGTTCATCTTCATCTTCAACTACGCCTTCGACACGTCCAACTACCACCGGGTGCTCGACATGATCGGCGCCTACGTCCTGGTCGTGGTGCTGGTCTGCGCGTTCTACTTCAGGGACCCGCCGAAGAACTGGTGGCCGCACGACATCGACCCTCTCGCCACCTCCGGCACGGGCAAGGGCGCGAGGTCCCTTGCCAAGAACCCGCCCGCGGTGCGCCAGTACACGCCCAAGGAGGCCATCAGGACCGGCATGCTGCCGATCATGTGGTTCAGCCTCGTGCTGACGGCCGGTGTGTCGATCTTCGGCATCTCGTTCCAGGTGGACTTCGCCAAGGAGGTCGGCTTCGGGCCGCTGGTCGCGGCGTCGTCGATGGGCGTCATGGCCGTCATCAACGGAGTCGGCCGTGCCGTCGTGGGCTGGATGTCCGACGTCTGGGGCCGAAAGCTCAGCCTCGTGCTCGTGATCGTCGTGCTCGGGCTCGCCCAGTTCGGCGTGATCTGGGCGGGCGACATCAAGAGTGAGTGGCTGTTCCTGGTGTTCGCCTTCCTGTCGGGCTTCGGCGGCGGCGCGTTCTACCCGATGTTCGCGGCGCTGACCCCGGACTACTTCGGGGAGAACTACAACGCCACCAACTACGGGCTCGTCTACAGCGGCAAGCTCATCAGTGGCCTGTTCGGCGGCGGCCTCGGCTCGATGGTGGTCGCCGCGTGGGGCTACAACGGTGCGTACGCGCTGGCCGGCGGGATATCGATGGTGGCGGCGGCCTTCGCGCTGCTGCTGCGGCAGCCGGGCCGGGAGAAGGCGGCCACTACCCCGAAGCAAGCCATCGGCGCATAAAGGAAGTTCACCTGCTGAGTGGGGCCCGGCCAGAAGGCCGGGCCCCACTCAGTTCTGCCGCGTCGGCGTCAGTGGTGCTACTTGCGCAGCGCCGCCAGGTTGTCGTAGCCGACCCTCGCGTACTTCAGGGACTGGCCGAGGTCGGTGGAGCTGGGCGCGTTGTCCTGCTCGACCATCGGGTTGTGGTAGTTCTTCGCGCCGACGCGGGAGAAGAAGGTGCGGTAGTCGATGACTCCCTCGCCGAACGGCACCATGTCGTAGCCCATGCCGTTGGTCGTGTTGACCGTGCCGTCCTTGGCGTGGAACAGCGGGTAGCGCTTGTTGTTGCGGCTCACGAGCGCCGCCGGGTCGAAGACGTTCTCCCGCTGGGAGCCGTCGTGGGCGGTGTAGGTGTGGAACTTGTACTGGGCCACGTGTGCCCAGAAGATGTCCATCTCCAGCCAGACCGTCTTCGGGTCGGTCACCTCGAGGAAGTACTCCAGCTTGCGGATGCCGGAGCTGCGGGTCGGCCGGCCCTGCGCGTCGAGGGGACCGCCGTCGAGCAGGAAGCCGTACGCCGCGTCGTGGTTGTGCGTGTACAGCTTGAGGCCCGCGCTGTGGGCGATGCCGCCGAGGGCGTTCCACTTGTCGGCGGCGGTGTCCCAGTCGGCCCGGTAGGCGCTGCCGGTGGGGTCGCCGCCGGTGCCCATGTGGTCCATGCCGAGGATGTTGGCTATCTCCAGGTGCTTCTTGAACGTGTCGAGGTCGGGCTGGCTGAGCGGCCACGAACCCGGGATGAAGCCGTGGTTGCCCTGGGCGCGCAGGCCGTACTCGTCGAGCCAGGAGCGCAGCAGTTTGGCGCCCTCGACGGATTCGAGGCTGGCGCCGCCGGGCGCGTTGGCGTGCTGGCCGTAACCGGCGAACTCGACCTGCTTGTAGCCGTAGCGGGCCAGCTCCTTGAACACCTCGCGGAAGCCGGAGGGCAGGTCGGTGGCGAGCGGGTCTCTGCCGGTGGCGTCGCGCACCGTGTAGAGAATGATGCCGCGCCTGTCCGCCGGGACGAGCGCCTGGCCGGCGCCCGTGGCGGCCGCGGGCGCGGTCTGGGCGAGGGCGGGCGACGCTCCGAAGACGGGTGCCGCGACGGCGGCGGCCCCCGCGGCAGTGCAGGTGCTCAGAAAACGGCGGCGGCTGACGCCGAGGGTGCGGCGCAGGGCGTCGCCGGTTCCGGATTCATCGTTGAACGCGGTCACGGTGTCTCTCTTTCTCAGAGGTGGCCTCATGCGAGACCGGCCAGGTCGAGCAACAGCGATTTCACGTCGGTGGCCGCGACACGGCCGGTGACGGCGCGGGGGGTGGAACAGAGGATGAGCGGACCGTCGGGACTGTCGTCGCTCAAGGGGAGGCGGCCGTGGCTGCCGCGGATGGGTGAGGGATCGAGGGGCACGACCGCCATGCGGTAGCGCATGCCGAGCTTCTTGCGGGCCAGGGCGCCGGCGGCCTTCACCTTGACGTAGGGGTCCTGGGGGTCCATGAACAGCTCGACGGGGTCGTAGCCGGGCTTGCGGTGGATCTCGACGAGCTGCGCGAAGTCGGGCGCGCGGTCGTCGTCGAGCCAGTAGTAGTACGTGAACCAGGCGTCGGGTTCGGCGACGGCGACGAGTTCGCCGGAGCGGGGGTGGTCGAGGTGGTGGGCCTTCTTCCCCTCGTCGTCGAGGAGCTGCTCGATGCCGGGCACGTCCTTCAGCGCCTCGCGGACCATGTCGAGGTCCTCGGGGCGGCGCACGTAGATGTGGGCGATCTGGTGGTCGGCGACCGCGAACGCCCGGGACGTCATCGGGTCGAGGTACTCCATGCCGTCCTGCGTGTGCACTTCGAGGAGTCCGGCGCGGCGCAGGGCGCGGTTGATGTCGACGGGCCGCTCGACGCGGGTGATGCCGTACTCGGACAGGGCGACGACCGTGCGGCCCTCGGCCTTCGCGTCGTCGAGCAGCGGCGCGAGGGTGGCGTCGAGTTCGGCGGCGGCCCGGTGCGAGCGCGGGTCGTCGGGGCCGAAGCGCTGGAGGTCGTAGTCGAGGTGGGGGACGTAGGCCAGTGCCAGGTCGGGATGGCGGGTGGCCATGATGTGACGGGTCGCGTCGACGATCCACCGGCTGGAGACGAGGTCGGCGCCCGGGCCCCAGAAGTGGAAGAGGGGGAACGTGCCGAGTTTCTCGGTGAGTTCGTCGTGCAGGGCCGGCGGCCTGGTGTAGCAGTCGGGTTCCTTGCGGCCGTCGGCGTAGTACACGGGCCGGGGCGTGACGGTGATGTCGGTGTCGGCGCCCATGGCGTACCACCAGCAGATGTTGGCGACCGTGTACCCGGGGTGGCTGCGGCGGGCCGCGTCCCAGAGCTTGTCGCCGGCCACGAGTCCGTTGTGCTGGCGCCACAGGAGCACGTCGCCCAGCTCGCGGAAGTACCAGCCGTTGGCGACGATGCCGTGCTCGGACGGCATGGTGCCGGTGAGGAACGTCGACTGGGCGGCGCAGGTGACGGCGGGCAGGACCGTGCCGAGGTGGGCCTGCGACCCCGTCCGGCCGAGGGCCTTGAGGTGGGGCATGTGGTCGAGGAGGCGCGGGGTGAGACCCACGACGTCCAGGACGAGCAGCGGGTTCGGGCTCGCGTCCGGTCGCTCGACTGTGGTGTCGGCAGGGGCAGTTGTCATGGGAGTTCCTTCAGGCCGAGGTCCGTCAGCAGGTCGCGGGCCAGGGTGAGCTCGGCGGCGATGCCGTCGGCGAGCTGGGTGCGGGCGCGGGGGCGCAGCTCGGGCGGGAGGGCCTGCCAGGTGTACGTCTCGACCTCCAGGTGACGGGTGAGCGGATGCGCGCCGCCGACCAGGCGGGTGAGCGTCTCCTTGAGCACCGGGAGGGTGGAGGTGAGGGGGGCCGCGGGCGCCGCGTGCAGCGGTACGTGGAAGTGGGCGCGCCAGGGCGCGGTGTCGGGGAGCGCGCCGCCGGCGAGTGCCTCGCCCAGGTCGTCTGTGCCGCGCAGCCCTTCGGGGGTGAGGGTGCGGGTCTGGTGCAGGAAGCGGGGTTCGTCGAACGCGGCGAGCGCCTCGCGGACCTCGGCCCGTTCGGGGTGCTCGGCGTGCAGGGCCGCGGAGAGCTGGGACTTGACGACGGGGATGCCGGCGGCGGCGAGGGCGTCGAGTGCCGTGGCCGGGTCCTCGAAGGAGGTGGCGAGATGGCAGGTGTCGACGCAGACGCCGATGCGGTCGCGGGCCACGGCGGTGAGCGGGGCGATGGCGTCGCCGGTCGTCTCGACGGTGCAGCCCGGCTCGGGTTCGAGGCCGACGCGGATGGAACGGCCGGTCAGCTCCTCCAGGGCGTCGAGCCGCTCGGCGAGCGTGGTGAGCGATGCGTACGCGATGTCCCTGCGCGCCGGGTCGTAGCCGGTGCGCCAGGCGAGGGGCAGCGTGGAGACGGTGCCCTCGGTGATGTCGGAGGGAAGCAGCGCGGCGAGGAGACGGGCCAGGTCGGCGGTGTGCGCGAGGCGCTCCGGGTCGGCCCAGTCGGGCTTGTACACGCGGTACTTGACCTCTTCTGCGCCGAACCCTTCGTACGGGAAGCCGTTGAGGGTGACGACCTCGAGGCCGCGGCGGTCGAGTTCGGTGCGCAGGCCGCGCAGGGCGACGGGGTCGGTGGTGAGGGCGCGCGCGGCGTCCTTGGCGAGCCACAGGCCGATGCCGAGCCGGTCGCGGCCGAGGCGCTTGCGGACGGGTTCGCAGTGGTCGCGCAGCTGGGCCAGCACGCCGTCCAGGGTCTCGGCGGGGTGGACATTGGTGCAGTACGCGAGGTGGACGGTGGACCCGTCGGGGTGGCGGAAGCGCATCGCTCACGCCCCGCCGCGCAGGATGGAGTTGCCCTCGTGGGTGGCGCCGGTCCCGGCGACGTCGAGGTCGAGCCGGCCGCTGAGGCCGTAGAACGCGACGGGGTTGCGCCACAGGACGCGGTCGGCGTCGTCCTCGGTGAAGCCGGCCTTCAGCATCGCGTCGGCGACCTTGCGGGTCTTGAGGGGGTCGCTCTTGCCCCAGTCCGCGGCCGAGTTGACGAGAACCTGCTCGGGTCCGTACTCGGTGAGGATCGCGACCATCCGCTCCTCGTCCATCTTGGTGTCGGGATAGACGGAGAACCCGAGCCAGCAGCCCGCGTCCTTGGCCTCCTTCACCGTGGTCTCGTTCAGGTGGTCGATCAGGACCCGGTCGAGCGGCAGGTCCGACTCGCGTACGACGTCCAGGGTGCGGCGCAGTCCGGCGAGCTTGTCGCGGTGCGGGGTGTGCACGAGCGCGGGGAGTTCGTGGTCCGCGGCGAGCTGGAGCTGCGCGGCGAGCGCGGTGTCCTCGGCGGGGGTCATGGAGTCGTAGCCGATCTCGCCCACGGCGACGACGTTGTCCTTGACGAGGTAGCGGGGCAGCGCGTCGAGGACGGGCGTGCAGCGCGGGTCGTTCGCCTCCTTGGGGTTGAGGGCGAGCGTGCAGTGGTGGGCGATCCCGTACTGCGCGGCACGGAACGGCTCCCAGCCGAGGAGCGCGTCGAAGTAGTCGAAGAACGAGGCGGGCGAGGTGCGGGGCTGGCCGAGCCAGAAGGACGGCTCGACGATCGCCCGTACGCCCGCGGCGTACATGGCCTCGTAGTCGTCGGTGGTGCGCGACGTCATGTGGATGTGGGGGTCGAAGATGCGCATCAGGACTCCTCGGCCTTGGGGGGAGGGGGCACGACCAGGGGGGTCAGGGCCAGTACGCGGTGCAGGTCGTCGGGGACGGGGCGGCCCGCGGCGGTGCGTTCGCGCGCGTAGTCGCCGAGCATGCGGGCGAGTTCGGCGTCTCCGCGCGCCCGTTCGGCGAGCCCGGCGACGGCGGACACCGGCACGCCGGTGAAGAGGCACTTCAGGACGGCGTGCCGCCAGTGGTGCGCGGTGAGGTGCTCGGCGGCGTAGGGGCCGACGGCGGCGGCGACGAGCCGGGTGTCGTTCGTGCGCAGCGCGTCCTCGACGAGGGACAGCGCTTCGGGCCCTGGTACGAGGTGGGGCAGGGCCGCGAGGACGGCGCGGCGTTCGGCGGCGGCGCCCTGTTCGTAGAGGCGGGTGAGGGTGGCGGTGTCGGCGCGGGCCGCGTGCAGGAGGACGATGCGGGCGTTGTCGGCGTGCTCGGCGCCACAGCGGCGTCCCGCTTCGGCGAACCTCAACTCCCAAGCGGCTGGCGTCTGTTGGTTACCCGGGTCTTCGGCGGCAGCCACCGCCGTGGCCTGGTCGAGCCAGGTGCGGGCGGCTTCGCCGAGGGAGGCGTCGATGCGGGCGCGGAGGGCCGCGATGCCGGGAGGTGTGCCGGTCATGGGGTGCCTCCTTCGGTGGCGGATCGCAGGAACCGCAGGGATTCCTCGGCGAGTCGGGGCCCCGCGTGGGAGTGGCGGGGCAGTTCCACGACCGTCAGTCCCTGGTAGCCGGTGGCTTCGAGGGCTTCGAGCACCGGCGGGAAGTCGATCTCGCCTTCGCCGAACGGAAGGTGTTCGTGGACACCGCGCCGCATGTCCTCGATCTGTACGTGCTTCAGCCAGGGGGCGGCCTCACGCACGCAGTCGGCGGGCGGCAGCGGCTCCAGGCACTGGCAGTGGCCGATGTCCAGGGTCAGGCCGAGCGCTTGCGGGCCGCCGAACTCCTCGCGGAGGTAGTGGAAGTCGGCGAGTGAGCCCAGGAGGTGGCCGGGCTCGGGCTCGATGGCGAGCGGGACGCCGGCGTCGTCGGCCGCGTCGAGGACGGGGGCGAGCGCGTCGGCGAACCGCTTCCAGGCGGTGCCGTCGTCCGTGCCGTCCGGGGTGATGCCGCTGAAGCAGTGCACGGCGTGGGCGTCGAGGTCGGCGGCCACCTGCACGGCCCTGATGAGGAGCCGGGTGCGGGCGGCCCTGGCGTCCGGGTCGGGGTCGAGGAGCGAGGGGCCGTGCTTGCGGCGCGGGTCGAGGACGTAGCGGGCGCCGGTCTCGACGGTGACGGTCAGGCCGTGCCGGTCGAGGGCGCGGGCCACCTGCCGGGTGCGGGTGGGGAGGTCCGGGACCAGGGGGTCCAGGTGCATGTGGTCGAGGGTGAGGCCGACGCCGTCGTATCCCAGGTCGGCGAGGACGGCGAGGGCGTCCTCCAGGCGCAGGTCGGTGAGGCCGTTCGTGCCGTATCCCCAGCGGAGGGTCATGTGACGCTCACCTTCGGTGCGATGCGCCGCGCGAGCGGCGCGAGGGCGGCGGTGATCAGGGCGGTCCTGGGGGCGCCGGCCCTGGCCGTGAGGGCGGCCTGGAGGGGGATCATGGCGCGGATGCCGCCGCCCACCGCCCGCTGGGTCAGGGGCGGCGAGGGGTTGAGGACGGCGTGGAAGTAGGGGCGGGCCGCGGTGGCCGCGTAGGCGGCGGCCAGCGCGGCGGTGGTGGTCCCCGACAGGCCGGGGGCGGCTGCTACCCGCCGGCCTGCCGGGAGTCGTGGGGCGCGCCCGGTGATCCGGGTCAGCGCGAGGGTCGCGGCGAGCGCGCCCAGGGGGGCTTTGACGTCGCCGCCCCGGGTTTCGTTGCGGGACACCGCGGTGACGGCGAGCGTGTGGGCGGCCAGCGTCGTGGCCGCGGGCAGGGCCGCGCGACGCAGGCCGCCCGAGGTCGCCGCCGCTCCCAGCAGCACGTCGAGCCCTCTCGCCGCCGCCATCGCCACCGGTCCCGCCGGTGTCTTCTTCAGGCCCAGGTCGTACGCCCACACCGTCGCCGCGAGCGTGCCCGCGGCCAGGGCGGCGGGACGGCCCGCCCGGGCCGCGAGGGCCAGGCCCGCGGCGGTGAGGCCGCCCGCTGCCGCGAGGGCCGCTGCGGGGCGGATTCGCCCTGACGGCAGCGGGCGGTGCGGGCGGTCCACGGCGTCCTCGGCGCGGTCCGCCCAGTCGTTGAGGGCCATGCCGGCCTCGTAGAGGCACAGGGACGACCCGATGGCGAGGAAGGTGCCCCGGCCGGGGCGCAGGCCCACCGCGGACGCGCCCGCGAGCGCGTCGCCGGGGACGGTGAACAGGGCGGGCAGGCGCAGGAGTTCGGCCCAGGCCCGCAGGTGCCGTGCGCGGCCGGTCACCGCAGGCGCCCGGCGAAGCCGACCAGTGTCGCGTACTGCTCGGCGAGCGCCGGGGACGCGTCGCCGTCGGGGTCCTTGAAGTAGAAGCCGAGCTCCGGCAGGGCCCCCTCGACGCCCTTCTCGTGGGCGCGCAGGAGGAGGCGGGCCAGGTCGAGGACGAGGGGGGCGGCGAGCGCGGAGTCGCAGCCCTGCCAGATCGTCTGGAGGATCATGCGGGAGCCGAGGAACCCGTCGAAGGCGATGTGGTCCCAGGCGGTCTTCCAGTCGCCGAGCGCGGGCACGTCGTCGATGTGGACCTCGCCCTCGGGCGCGGCCCCGAGCGCGTCGGCGAGGACGCGTTCCTTGCCCGCGTTCTTCGCCGCCGCGGCGCCGGGGTCGGCGAGCGCGGCACCGTCGCCGCCGCCGAGGAGGTTGGTGCCGGACCAGGCCCGCACGGACAGGGAGCGCTGGAGGAACATCGGCGCGAGCACGGACCGCAGGAGGGTCTGGCCGGTCTTGCCGTCACGGCCCGCGTGAGGCAGGCCGCTGGTGGCGGCGAGTTCGGAGAGCGCGGGGTGGTGCAGGCCGGTGGAGGGGGTGAAGTTGACGTACGGGCAGCCCGCGCGCAGGGCGGCCGCCGCGTAGAGGGAGCTGGCGGGCAGCCGGCTGCTGTCGGGGGCGGCTTCCGTGGACGCCACGTTCACGACGACGGCGCCGGCGAGTCCGCCGCGGTCGGCGAAGTCCCTGATGTCGGCGGCGAAGGAGGCGATGAGCTCGTCGTCGGAGCGGGAGTCCCCGGGCTGGGGGCCTCCCGGGCGTATCTCCCGGTCGGCGGCGGCCAGTTCGGCGCCGACCGCGGCCGGCAGGCCGTGCGGCAGGACGCCTCCGGCGGCGAGGTGTTCGGCGCGTTTGGGCAGCGGACAGTCGACGGTGTCGTGTCCGCCGAAGACGAGGGAGGACAGCGCGGGGAGCCCGGCGCCGGCGAAGGGTTCGGTCTCGGTGACCATGCCGGTCGGGGGGTGCAGGCCCGCGCCGACGGCGGCGCAGCCCGCGACCGCGGTGGTGGCGACGGAGCCACGGGCCCCGATGAGCCATACACCGTAACGAGGAGAGCGGGCGGTGGGGGAAGTGGGTTCGGCGGACATGGGCAGCCTCCTTGTCGTACGCGAACCTGGAGCCGGAGTTGCGGTGGTGGTGCGGGACGGCGGGCGGGGGTCCGGCGTCCCCCGCCCGCCGCCGTCTAGTGGCCGGACCCGGCGCCCGGCTTCGCGGGCAGGTCCTTGACCCGGATGTCACGGAAGGACACCTGGTCGTCGTTGCCGTGGTTCTGGATCCCGACGTACCCGTCGCGCAGGCTCCGGGCGGGGTCGGTGTTGGTGAAGTCGTTGACCTTCACGCCGTTGAGCCAGATCCGCAGGCGCTCGCCCTCGACCCGGATCTCGTACGTGTTCCACTCCCCCGGCGGGTTCAGCGCACGGTCGCGCTTCTTCACGTCGGCGGACTGGAAGCTGTAGACGGACCCGGTGGTGCGGTCGGGTGCGTCGGTCGCGTCGATCTGGACCTCGTAGCCGTTGTTCACGGCCGACCAGGGGTCGTCGGACTCCGGGAAGCCCACGAAGACACCGGAGTTGTCGTCCCCGGCCATCTTCCAGTCGAGCTTCAGGGAGTACGAGCCGAGCGGGTGGCCCGCGTACCAGAGCATTCCCATGCCGCCGGACGAGGTGAGCGTGCCGTCGTCCGAGAGCTCGAAGGAGCCGGGTCCGGCCTGCTTCCAGTCCTTGAGCGACCCGGCGGTCCCGTCGAACAGGGACGTGTAGCCGCTCTCGGGCCGGCAGTCGGCCTGCGCGGCGCCACTCGCCCAGCGGATCCCGCCGAGCAGGTGCTGCCGGAAGGCCGGGTCGGCGTACGACTCCTTGGTGTGCCCGGCGCCCGTGTAGAAGGAGCGCCCGCCCTGGTAGTTCTGGCACCAGGAGATGGGGTGGTCGCCCGCCATGGTGCCGCCGGTGTACGACGACTCGTCGAGCGAGGCGAGCACATGGGCGTGCTCGCGCGGGTTGGTGCGGTAGTTGTACCACTCGTCGGTGCGGTTCCAGGTCCGGTCGAGGTGGGCGGTGGCAGGGTTGCCCCGGTCCTCGACCTTGACGGTGGCGGGCTGGATCGCCGGGTGGTTCTGGAAGTAGGCGCCGGCGAGACCGCCGTAGAACGGCCAGTCGTACTCGGTGTCGGCGGCCGCGTGGACGCCGACGTAGCCGCCGCCCTTCTTGATGTAGCTCTCGAAGGCGCTCTGCTGGCCGTCGTCGAGCACGTCACCGGTGGTGGAGAGGAAGACGACGGCGTCGTAGCGGCTCAGGTTGGCGGCCGTGAAGGCGCCGCCGTCCTCGGTGGCGTCGACGGCGAAGCCGTTCGCGGCGCCCAGGTCCCGCACGGCGGCGATCCCGTCCGGGATCGAGTCGTGGCGGAAGCCCGCGGTCTTGGAGAAGACCAGGACCCGGCCCCCCGCCCCCGCGTCCCCCGGTGAGGAGGACGCGGGAGCGGAGACACAGCCGATGAGCAGGGCGGCAGCGGAGGCCGCGAGGGCGATACGGGTGGAGGTGCGCACAGTCCTGCTCCTTCCTCAGCTGGTGGTGAAGGTGAAGTCGTCGACGTCGAACAGGGCGTCGGTGCCCGCGCCCTTGAAGACCAGGAACAGGGTCGTGGTCTTCTCGGACGCCCCGCTGAGGGTGCCGGTGACGTCCTTGTACGTCTCCCAGGACCCGGTGGGTTCGACCTTGGCGCTGCCCAGGAGCTTCCCGGTGGCGGAGCCGCTGCGGATCTCCAGGGTGCCGCCGGTGCCGGCGGACGCGACGCGGGCGGTGAACGACGTGGCGTTGTTCAGGACGTACGGCTTGAAGGAGATCCAGTCGCCGTTGTTGATGTCGCCGACCGTCTTGCCGCCGTGCGCCGGGGTGTGGGCGGTGATGCTGACGCCCTTGGAGTCGCCGTAGTGCTCGGCCTGGCGGTGCTTGGGCTGGGTGACGTTCTGGTCGTGCGTGGTCAGCGCGGGCTGGCCGTTGGCACCCTGGTCGGTGTACTCGGCATCGAAGACCCCGAAGACGTTGGCATCCGCGTCGTGCTCATTGTCCGCGGACGTCTGTATGGTCCCCTCGCAGCCGTTGGCCGACGTGACCGGGTGGCCGTGGCTGTCGTGACCGAGGATGTGCGTGACCTTGACCTTGGAGCAGTCGATCGTCCCGTCCTCGGGGTCGGTGACCTTCACCTTGAAGGGCACCTTGTCGCCGAAGGTGAACAGCTGGCCGTCCGCGGGGAGTTCGAGGGTCACCTTGGGCGCGGTGTTGCCGACGACGAGGTGGACGTCGGCGCTGCCGGTGCGGCCCGTCGCGTCCTTGGCGGTGACGGTCGCGGTGTAGGTGCCGTTCTTCTTGTACGTGTGGCTGGGGGCGGCGCCCGTGCCGGTGGTGCCGTCGCCGAAGTTCCAGGAGTACGTCAGCGCGTCGCTGTCGGCGTCGGTCGCGGTCGAGGTGAAGCGGGCCTTGAGCGGGGCCTGGCCCGAGGTCTTGTCGACCTTGGCGTCGACGACGGGCGAGTGGCCGTCGGTCGCGTTCTCGATGCGGTAGAGGCCGGAGTTCTCGTCGCCGCCGAACCAGGACAGGCCGTAGTCGAGGACGTACAGGGCTCCGTCGGGGCCGAACGCCATGTCCATCACCTGGGTGCCGGTCCACGGGAACGGATTGATCTTGGTGTTGTTGCCGTCCGCGTCCAGCTCGATGCGCTTGATCCAGCGGCGGCCGAACTCACCGGCGAAGAAGTTGCCGTCGTAGGCCTCGGGGAACTTCACGGGCGAGGTGTTCGCCGCGTCGTAGCGGTAGACCGGGCCGCCCATCGGGGACTCGGAGCCGGTGCCGAACTCGGGGACGGAGCCGCCGTCGTAGGGGATCCAGGCCGGCTGGGCGGGCGGCAGGTCGACGAGGCCCGTGTTGTGGGGCGAGGTGTTCTTCGGCGCGGCGCAGTCGAAGGCGGCGCCGGACGTCTTGGTGGCGAAGTCGTAGTCGATGTACGCGTCGTTGTTGCCGGTGCAGTAGGGCCAGCCGAAGTTGCCGGCTTTCGTCACGCGGTCGAACTCGACCTGGCCTGCGGGGCCGCGCTTCGGGTCGGCGGCGCCGGCGTCGGGTCCGTAGTCACCGACGTAGACGATGCCGGTCGGCTTGTCGACGCTGATCCGGAACGGGTTGCGGAAGCCCATCGCGTAGATCTCGGGGCGGGTCTTGTCCGTGCCCGGGGCGAAGAGGTTGCCGTCGGGTATGGAGTACGTGGCGTCGTCGTTGACCTTGATGCGCAGTATCTTGCCGCGCAGGTCGTTGCTGTTACCGGCCGATCGCCGGGCGTCGTAGGCCGGGTTGCGGGTGGGCTGCTCGTCGATCGGCGTGTAGCCGTCGGAGGAGAACGGGTTGGAGTCGTCGCCCGTCGACAGGTAGAGGTTGCCCTCCTTGTCGAAGTCGATGTCGCCGCCCACGTGGCAGCAGATGCCGCGCGAGGTGGGGATCTCCAGGATCTTCTTCTCGCTGGCGTTGTCGAGCGTGCCGTCGGCGTTGAGCACGAAGCGCGAGAGCTGGTTGTGGCCGTCGAAGGGCTTGAAGTCCGCGGCCGTGCCGTCGTTCGGGGCGTCGCCCGCGGGGGTGTCGAGCGGCGGGGCGTAGTAGAGGTAGATGAAGTGGTTGTCGCTGAACTTCGGGTCCACGCCGACGCCTTGTAGGCCCTCTTCGTCGTGGGAGTAGACGTCGAGCTTGCCGGCGACCTTGGTGGTGCCGTTCTCGTCGGTCAGGCGCAGGACACCGTCGCGCGAGGTGTGCAGGACCTTGCGGTCCGGCAGGACGGCGAGCGACATGGGCTCGCCGACCTCTTCGGCGCCCTTGGCGAGGGTGACCTGCTGGAAGTCCTCCGCCTGCGCCTCCGCCGGTTCAGCGGCACGGGCGGTGAGGGTAAGTGATGCGCCGGCCAGAAGCGTGCCGGTGAGGAGGGCGAGCGCCTTGTGGATTCTCGGGCGTTTTCTGTGCACGGGTTCCTCCGGGAAGGGGGTGGGTCGTGCGGTGGATGGGGTGCGCCGTCACCCCGGGAAAGCGGTTGCCATGTGTATGCGGCAACGAAGCTAGCCGCGTTTGTCAGGCTCGGATAGCCCTTGTGCGTAAGGTTGTTGGGACTTTCTCCTGCACCGGGACAAAGGGGTGTCTGGGCAGGGTTCGGTAACTGCGCGACCGTGGGAGCTGGTCGCGCAGTCACCCGCGCCCCTTCGGGGGACGCTAGTTACTGAACGCCGCGTCGAAGGACGCCGACGGCGGTTCGAAGTCGAATGACTTGAGGTGCCTCAGCGCCTCCGGGGCGCCCTGGAGCCGGTCCATGCCGGCGTCCTCCCACTCGACCGAGACGGGCCCCTCGTAGTCGATGGAACGCAGCATCCGGAAGACGTCCTCCCAGGGCACGTCGCCGTGGCCCGCGGACACGAAGTCCCAGCCGCGGCGCGGGTCGCCCCAGGGCAGGTGCGAGCCGAGGCGGCCGTTGCGGCCGTCCAGGCGGCGCCTGGCCTCCTTGCAGTCGACGTGGTAGATCCGGTCACGGAAGTCCCACAGGAAGCCGACCGGGTCGAGGTCCTGCCACACGAAATGGCTGGGGTCGAAGTTCAGGCCGAAGGCGGCCCGGTGGTCGACCGCGTCGAGGGCGCGCTGTGTGGTCCAGTAGTCGTACGCGATCTCCGACGGGTGGACCTCGTGCGCGAACAGGACGCCGTTCTCGTCGAAGACGTCGAGAATGGGGTTCCAGCGGTCGGCGAAGTCCTGGTAGCCGCGCTCGATCATCGACTCGGGCGCGGGCGGGAACATGGCGACCAGGTGCCAGATGGACGAGCCGGTGAAGCCGATGACGGTGTCGACGCCGAAGGCCGCCGCGGCCCGCGCGGTGTCCTCCATCTCGGCCGCGGCCCGCCGCCGCACGCCCTCGGCCTCGCCGTCGCCCCAGATGCGGGCCGGCAGGATCGCCCGGTGGCGCTCGTCGATGATCGCGTCGCACACCGCCTGCCCCACCAGGTGGTTGGAGATCGCCCAGCATTTGAGGCCGTACTTGTCGAGCAGGGCGCGGCGCGAGTCGAGGTAGCCGGGGTCCGCGAGGGCCTTGTCGACCTCGAAGTGATCGCCCCAACAGGCGAGTTCGAGGCCGTCGTAGCCGAAGTCGCGGGCCAGCCTGCACACCTCTTCGAGCGGCAGGTCGGCCCACTGTCCGGTGAACAGGGTGAACTGGCGTGGCATGAGCCGTGCCTCCTCAGACCGGGATGGGGGTGTAGACGGAGTTCTTGAGCGCGCTCTCCTCCACGGCGGCGAGCACGCGCTGCACGCGCAGGCCCTCGGCGAAGGACGGTTCGGGCTGTCGGCCGGACGCGACGGCGTGGACCAGATCGCGGGCCTGGTGCACGAAGGTGTGCTCGTAGCCGAGGCCGTGGCCCGGCGGCCACCAGGCCTCCAGGTAGGGGTGGCCGGGCTCGGTGACGAGGATGCGGCGGAAGCCCGCGCTGTCCCCGGGTTCGGTGTGGTCGTGGAACGAGAGCTCGTTGAGGCGCTCCAGGTCGAAGGCCAACGAGCCCTTCTCGCCGTTGAGTTCGATGCGCAGGGCGTTCTTGCGGCCGGTGGCGAACCGGGTCGCCTCGAAGGAGCCGAGCGCCCCGGAGGCGAAGCGGGCCGTGAAGAGCGCCGCGTCGTCGACCGTCACCGGGCCGCGCCCGGTCCCGGCGTCGCCCGCCGCGAGCCCGGCCGACGCCCCTACGGTGTCCTTGAGGACCGGCCGTTCCCGTACGAACGTCTCGGTGAGCGCGGAGACGCCGACGAGGGGCTCCCCCGCCAGGTACTGCGCGAGGTCGACGGCGTGCGCGCCCAGGTCGCCCAGGGCGCCCGAGCCCGCGTACTCCTTCTTCAGCCGCCACGTGAGCGGGAAGTCGGGGTCGACGAGCCAGTCCTGGAGGTAGGAGACGCGGACGTGGCGCAGGGCGCCGATGCGGCCCTCCTCGACCATGCGACGGGCGAGCGCGGTGGCGGGGACGCGCCGGTAGTTGAATCCGGCCATCGCCAACTGGCCGCGCGCACGGGCCCGTTCGGCCGCCTCGACCATCGCCTCGGCCTCGTCGACCGTGTTGGCGAGCGGCTTCTCGCACAGGACGTGCTTGCCCGCCTCCAGGGCGGCGACGGCGATCTCCGCATGGCTGTCGCCCGGGGTGCAGATGTCGACGACGTCGACGTCCTCGCGGGCGATCAGCGCCCGCCAGTCCGTCTCGGCCGCGGCCCAGCCGAGCCGGTCGGCCGCGGCGCGGACGGCCTGTCCGTCCCGGCCGCAGACGGCCGCGAGGACCGGCCGCAGCGGCAGGTCGAAGACCCGGCCCACGGTGCGCCAGCCCTGGGAGTGGGCGGCGCCCATGAAGGCGTAGCCGACCATGCCGACACCCAGGGGGCGCGGCCTTGCCCCGGGCTCCTGAGTCGTGCCCATGCAGTAGTCCTCCTCGTCGACGCCGGTCCCGCGAGTTGCGCTGTGGGGGCGTCCATCACTTGAAGCCGGTCGGCATGTACTGGGCGACGTTGTCCTTGTCGACGACCGCCGAGAAGAGCGTGACGTGGGCCGGGACCTCGAACTCGGCCATGCCGCTGATGCCCTTGCCCTGGCCGAGGGCGCGCGCGAGGTCGATCGCGGAGGCGGCCATGGTCGGCGGGTAGAGGACGGTCGCCTTGAGGACGCTGTTGCCTGCCTCGATGGCCTGCATGGCGGAGAGCGCTCCGGCGCCGCCGACCATGAGGAAGTCGTCGCGTCCGGCCTGCTTGATCGCGCGCAGGGCGCCGACACCCTGGTCGTCGTCGTGGTTCCACAGGGCGTCGAAGTTCTTCTGCGCCTGGAGGAGCTGCGACATCTTCGACTGGCCCGACTCGACGGTGAACTCGGCGGCCTGGCGGGCGACCTTCTTGATGTTCGGGTAGTTCTTGAGGGCGTCGTCGAAGCCCTGGCTGCGCTGCTTGGTGAGTTCCAGGTTGTCGAGGCCGGCGAGCTCGACGACCTTGGCGTTCTTCTTGTCCTTGAGCTGCTCGCCGATGTAGTTGCCGGCGCTCAGGCCCATGCCGTAGTTGTCGCCGCCGATCCAGCAGCGGTAGGCCTGCGGGGTGTTGAAGATCCGGTCGAGGTTGACGACGGGGATCCCGGCGCGCATCGCCTTCAGGCCGACCTGGGTGAGGGCCTTGCCGTCGGCCGGCAGGATCACCAGGACGTCGACCTTCTTGTTGATGAGCGTCTCGACCTGCCCGATCTGCGCGGCGGTGTCGTTCGAGCCCTCGGTCGCCTCCAGGGTGACGTCGGAGTACTTCTTGGCGCGCTCCGTGGCGTTGTCGTTGATCGCGTTCAGCCAGCCGTGGTCGGCCTGCGGTCCCGCGAACCCGATGGTGACGTGCTTGCCCGGCTTGTCGTCCGCGGCGGGCTTGTCGTTGGCCGCGGGCTTCGCGTCCTTGGGCTCGTTGCTCGTGCAGGCGGTGAGCAGTCCGCCCGTGGTGACGGCGGCTGCCGCCCCGAAGAGCAGTCCTCTGCGGCTCGTGGTCTCTGGCATGTCGGTGGGCCCTTCCCGAGTCAAGAAGTGGTGGTGGAGGTGCGTCGCTGGACCAGGACCGCGGCGACGATGATCGCCCCCTTGGCGATCTGCTGGACGTCGGTCTGCAGATTGTTGAGCGCGAAGATGTTGGTGATCGTGGTGAAGATCAGTACGCCGAGCACGGAGCCGGTGATGGTGCCCCGGCCGCCGGTCAGGAGGGTGCCGCCGATGATCGCGGCGGCGATGGCGTCGAGTTCGTAGAGGTTGCCGTTCGTGTTCTGTCCCGAACCGGCCAGGACGATCAGGAGGAAGGCCGCGATGCCGCAGCACAGGCCCGACAGGAGGTAGAGGTAGAGGCGCTGGCGGCGTACGTCGATGCCGGCGAGCCGCGCGGCCTCGGCGTTGCCGCCGACGGCTACGGAGCGGCGCCCGAACGTCGTGCGGTTCAGGACCAGCCAGCCGACGACCGTGACGGCCGCGAAGACGAGGACGAGCGGCGGGATGCCGAGGATGTAGGCGTCGCGCTCACCGAGCTTGAGGACGCTGTCCACGGACACGGTCTGGGTCTTGCCGTCGGTGATCTGGAGGGCGAGGCCCCGGCCCGAGGCGAGCATCGCGAGGGTGGCGATGAAGGGGACCATGCCGCCGTACGCGATGAGCAGCCCGTTGACCAGGCCGCAGCCCACGCCCACGACGACGGCGGTGAACAGGATTCCGGCGAAGCCGTAGTCCTGGGTGGCGACGGTGGTGGCCCACACGCTCGCGAGGGCGACGATCGCGCCGACCGACAGGTCGATGCCGCCGGAGATGATCACGAAGGTCATGCCGACGGTGACGACACCGATGACGGACGCCTGCGTGAGGATCAGCTGCACGTTGTTCGTGTCGAGGAACGAGTCGGGCTGGGTGATGCCGCCGATCAGGACGAGGACCGCGAGCACCCCCACCAGGGACAGGGTCCGCACGTCCGGGCGGAACCCTCTCGGGCGGGGGCCGGCGGGCGCGGTCTTCGGGGTGGCGGGCCGGGCGGGTGATGCGGGCTGGGTCATGGTGCCGGGCTCCCTTCGGGTGCGGATTGTTTGTGGCTGAGCGCGCAGTTCCCCGCGCCCCCTGATCGGGCGGGTGGCTGGTGCGTGCGGCGGCTTTCCGGGTGCAGGCCGGTGGGGGCTTGTCCCGCAGTTCCCCGCGCCCCTTTCAGGGGCGCTCCTGTGCTCCGGCGAGGACCAGGTCCAGGACCCTGTGTTCGTCCAGGTCCGCCGCCGGCGACTCATGGACCACGGCTCCCTCTCGCAGCACCAGGACCCGGTCCGCGAGGCCGAGGACCTCGGGGACCTCGCTGGAGACCATGAGGACGGCGAGGCCGTCGTCGGCGAGGCGGCGGATGACGGCGTAGAGCTCGGCGCGGGCGCCGACGTCCACGCCGCGGGTCGGCTCGTCGAGGAGGAGGACGCGGCAGCCGCGCAGGAGCCAGCGGGCCAGGACGGCCTTCTGCTGGTTGCCCCCGGAGAGGGTGCGCACCGGCGCGGACGGGTTGTCGGGGCGCAGGGACAGCTCGCGGGTCGCGGCCCGCGCGGCGTCGACTTCCTTGCCCCTGTCCAGCCAGCCCCCGTACGAGAAGCGGGACATGGAGGAGACGGAGACGTTGTTGGTGACGGACTCCAGCATGAGAAGTGCCTGTGCCTTGCGCTCCTCGGGGGCGAGGCCGAGACCGGCGCGGACGGCGGCGCGGACGCTGCCGGGCCGCAACACCCGTCCGTCGACGGTGACTTGTCCGGTACTGGCCTTGCGTGCGCCGTAGATCGTCTCCAGGATCTCGGAGCGTCCCGAGCCGACGAGGCCCGCGAGGCCGACGATCTCGCCGGGCCGCAGCTCGAGGTCGAGTGGCGCGAACTCCCCTTGCCGGGAAAGACCCCTGACGGTCAGGACGGGTTCGGCGCGAGGCGGTCCCGAGGGGCGCTCGGGGAAGACGTACTCGACGTTCCGGCCCGTCATGAGGGCCACCACGTCGCGGGTCGGCGTCTCCTTGGCGGGGAGTCCGCCCGCGACCGCCCGGCCGTCCTTGAGGACGGTGACGCGGTCGCCGATCCGGCGGATCTCCTCCAGGCGGTGCGAGATGTAGACGACGGCGACGCCGTCCGCGGTGAGGGAGTCGACGATGCGGAAGAGGTTGTCGACCTCGTCCGGGTCGAGGGCCGCCGAGGGTTCGTCCATGACGATGAGGCGGACGTCGTGGGAGAGCGCACGGGCCATGGAGACGATCTGCTGCTGGGCCGCCGAGAGGTCGCCGACGAGCGTGCCGGGGCCGATCTCGTCGTGCCCGAGTCGCTTGAGCAGTGCGGCAGTCGTGGTGCGGGCGTCGCGTCCGCGGACCACGAATCCGGCGGCGGTCGGCTCGTGTCCGAGGTAGACGTTCTCGGCGACGGACAGCCCCTCCACCAGGTCGAGTTCCTGGTAGATGGTGGCGATGCCGAGGCGCATCGCGGCGACGGGCGACTTGAGCACCGTGCGCTCGCCGCGCCAGGTGATGGTGCCGTCGTCGGGCTGGTGGGCGCCGGCGAGGACCTTGATGAGGGTGGACTTCCCCGCGCCGTTCTGGCCGAGGAGGCAGTGCACCTCACCGGCCAGGACCTCCAGGTCCACGCCGTCGAGGGCGCGGACGCCGGGGAACGACTTGGTGATGCCGGACATGGTGAGCAGGGGTGGTTCCGGTGCCATGAGTGATCCCCTCGGCGGATGCGGGCCGGTGCCAGGGCAGGGCGGAGCTGAGCGCCGTACTGGTGTGGTGATCGTGTGCGGTGTTGCGCCGGGCGGTGTTACGCCGGTGAGAACAGGTGGTCGCTGATCAGGCGGGCCGCGCCGATGACTCCGGCGGTGGGGCCGAGCTCGCCCAGGACGATGGGGAGGTTGCCGGTCGCCAGGGGCAGGGACTGGCGGTAGACCTGGGTGCGCAGGGCTGCGAGAAGCGTGTGGCCGAGGCCGGTCACGCCACCCCCGATCACCACGAGGCCCGGATTGAAGAAGCTGACGAGTGAGGCGATGACCTGCCCGGTGCGGTTGCCGCCCTCGCGGATGAGATCGAGCGAGGTGGCGTCACCGGCGGCGGCCGCGACGGCCACGTCGGCGGCGCTGAGCTTCCCGGCCGCCTCCAGTAGGGCGGCGAGTTCGTCGGAACGGCCCTCGCGGGCGGCCTCCTCGGCGTCGCGGGCGAGTGCCGCGCCGCTGAAGTAGGCCTCCAGGCAGCCCTTGTTGCCGCAGGCGCACTGGCGTCCGTCGGGCTCGACCTGGATGTGGCCGATGTCGCCGGCGCTGCCCGTCGTACCGCGGTAGACCTCTCCGCCGACGACGATGCCGCAGCCGATGCCCGTGCCGATCTTGACGCAGAGGAAGTCGCGCGCGGAGCGGGCGACGCCCGCGTGCTGCTCCCCCATCGCCATCAGGTTCACGTCGTTGTCGACCATGACCGGGCAGCCGAGTTCCTGGCTGAGGGCCTCGCGGACGGGGAAGCCGTCCCAGCCCGGCATGATCGGCGGCGCGACCGGCACGCCCTCGGGGAACCGGACGGGTCCGGGGACGCCGATCCCGGCTCCGTCGAACCCCTCGGCCAGCCCGGAGGCCCTCAACTTGGCCGCCATCGCGAGCACGTGCTCGAAGACGGCGACCGGACCCTCGCGGACGTCCAGGGGCTGGTTGATGTGCCCGAGGACTTCCAGTTCGGCGTTGGTGACGGCGACGTCGACCGAGGTCGCGCCGATGTCGACGCCGAGGAAACGCAGTTCGGGGGCGAGCCGGATGTTGTGGGAGCGGCGCCCGCCGCGCGAGGCGGCGAGTCCGTCGGCCACGACGAGGCCCGTCTCCAGGAGCCGGTCCACCTCGACGGCCAGCTTCGACCGCGAGAGGTCGATCTGATCGACCAGCTGGGCCCGGGAGTTGGGTCCGTCGTCGCGCAGCAGACGCAGCAGGCGCGCCTGGTGCGCGTTCGCGGGCCGAGCCGTCATGCGTCTCACGTGTCCCTCCCCGCCTCACCGGGCCGCCTGTCGTCCCGTCTTCGGGCTTTCGAGGGGAACGTAGCAGTGCTTGCCGGGAGTGGGAAGAAGTTGCGCAGCAATTACCCATGACTTTCTCCAGTGACAGGACAAAGAGGCGGGAGGGCAGTCCGCGTACCCTGTCGCTCGCACAACTGATGGACGTCACAAGGGGGTTGGAATGACGGAGAGCACGCGCGGCCGGCAGGAGAGGACGCAGGAGCGACGACCCGCCCCCGAACTGCGGGTCAGCACGCTGGAGCTCTTCTTCGACCTGGTCTTCGTCTTCACCCTGACGCAGATCACCGTGCTGCTCGCGCGCGACCTGTCGTTCGCCACGGCGGGCCGGGTCGCCCTCGTCTTCGTCGTGCTGTTCTGGATGTACGGCGCCTACGCCTACCTCACCAACCAGGTACCGCCCGACCGTCCCTCACGCCGGCTGCTGCTCATCGTCGGGATGGGCGCGTTCCTGGTGTGCGCGCTCGCCATCCCGCGCGCCTTCACCGACGGCGGCGTGGTCTTCGGCCTCGGGTTCCTGCTCGTCGTCGTGGTGCACAGCGCGCTGTACACGCGCAGCCACGGCCGTGACGTGATCTGGTACGCGGTGCCGAACGCGCTGGCCGCGCTCGCCGTGACGACGGCCGGCTTCTTCCACGGGCTCGCCGCCGACGCGTGGTGGGTGCTCGCGATCCTCCTGCAGATCGTGACGCCGTTCCTGGCGCAGGCCGGTCCCCGCAGCCACGGCGGGCGCACCACGGACGACCTCAGGGGTCAGCTCGGCGGCCTGGAGCCGGGGCACTTCGTGGAGCGCCACGGCCTGCTCCTGATCATCGCGTTCGGCGAGTCCGTCATCGCGATCGGCATCGGCATAGGAGACCAGCCGCTGACGGTTGGCCTGTTCGGAGGCGCGTTCCTGGCGCTGGCGGTCGCGGTCGCGCTGTGGTGGACGTACTTCGTACGGGACGAGGGGGCGGCCGAGGAGACGTTCCGGGCCACGGAACCCGCGCGCCGCTTCCGCCTCGCGATGAACGCGTACTACTACGCCTTCCTGCCGATGCTGCTCGGGGTCGCGTTCCTCGCGGCGGGCGTGAAGAAGTCGCTGGGGCATCTCGGTGAACATCTGCACACCGGGCCCGCGCTCGCGCTCGCGGGAGGTGTCGCGCTGTTCCTGGCCGGCGATGTCGTGTTCCGGACCGCCATGCGGCTCTCCCCGCTCGCCTTCCGGGCAGCGGCCGTGCCGGTGGTGCTCGGCTCGGCGCTGCTCGGGATACGGGTGGCCGCCGTGGCGGAACTCATCGCGCTGGTCGTGATCCTGGTGGCGATGCTGGCCGCGGAGGCGCGGGGCCTGTCAGGGAGTTCTGCCGGCTGACGTCCGGCTGTGGCCGGCCGCGCAAAGCCCGCGCCCCCTTCAGGGACGGGACGCGGCCCCTACGACTGGTCGCGCCGGTGGTACGTCTCGCGGGTGTGCTCGGTGTGGGCCCGCATGACCGCCGTCGCCCGCGCCTCGTCCCGCCGCGCGATCGCCGCGATCAGCTCGCGGTGCTCGATCCAGGACTGCTTGCCGCGCTGGCGGGCGACCGGCTGGTAGTACCAGCGCACGCGGCGGTCCACCTGTCCGGCGAGCTCGCCGAGCACGACGTTCCCGGCGAGTTCCATGACCTTGGCGTGGAAGGCCGCGTTCGTCGCCACGACGAGTTCGACGTCCCCGTCGGCGACGGCCTGCTCGCCTCTGGCGCAGAGCTCTTCGAGTGCGGTGATCCCGGCCTTGCCGGCGTTCGCTGCGGCAAGGCGGGCCGCCTCGGCCTCCAGGAGCGTACGGACCGTGAGGAGCTGGTCCGCCTCGTCCTCGGTCGGTTCGTGCACGAAGGCGCCCTGCGCCGGACGGAGATCGACCCAGCCCTCCGTGTTCAGCCGCTGGAGCGCCTCGCGCACGGGCTGCCTCGACACCCCGAGGTGCCCGGCGAGTTCGCTCTCGACCAGATGCTGGCCCGGCTGAAGTGCACGCGTCGTGATCAGTTCGAGCAGCGCCTCGTAGACCCGCTCGCGCAGCGGTCCGGGGCGCTCGAGCTTGGGCACCGCCCCCTGCGGCAGTCCTGTGGACAACATCGCGGTCCCCCTCCTGGGCAACGGAAAAGCCAGTATGAATTGGCTTTCGTCTACAGTCTACCGAGCACAATGGCCAGTAGGGGCGGGAGTCGGTCTCGTCACACCCGTGAACGCCGCGAAATCACGCCTGCTCAGGGGCAGCGGACGACCTGGCCCGCGTAGGACAGGTTCCCGCCGAATCCGAAGAGCAGCACCGGCTGGCCGCTGCGGATCTCACCGCGCTCGACGAGCTTGGAGAAGGCGAGCGGGACGCTCGCGGCGGACGTGTTGCCCGAGTCGACGACATCGCGCGCGACGACGGCGTTCACCGCGCCGATCTTCTCGGCGAGCGGCTCGATGATCCTCAGGTTCGCCTGGTGCAGGACCACGGCGGCCAGATCCGCCGGCGTGTACCCGGCGCGCTCGCACGCCGCGCGGGCCAGCGGCGGCAGCTGCTGCGTCGCCCAGCGGTAGACGCTCTGGCCCTCCTGCGCGAAGCGCGCCGGCTCGCCCTCGATGCGCACGGCGTTGCCCATCTCGGGCACGGAACCCCACAGGACGGGCCCGATGCCCGGCTCGTCGCCGGGCGGGCAGGCCTCGACCACGACGGCGCCCGCGCCGTCGCCGACGAGGACGCAGGTCGTGCGGTCCGTCCAGTCGGTGACGGCGGACATCTTGTCGGCACCGATCACCAGGGCGCGCGTCGCGGCGCCCGCCCGCACGGCGTGGTCGGCGGTGGCGAGCGCGTGCGTGAAGCCCGCGCACACCACGTTGACGTCGAGCGCGGCGGGCGAGGGCACTCCGAGGCGGTGGGCGACGCGCGCGGCCATGTTCGGCGAGCGGTCGACGGCGGTGGACGTGGCGACGACGACGAGGTCGATGTCGGCCGCCGTCAGCCCCGCCGACGCGAGCGCCTTCGCCGCGGCGTGCGCGGCCAGGTCGTCGACCGGCTCGTCGGGGCCCGCGATGTGACGGGTGCGGATGCCCACGCGGCTGCGGATCCACGCGTCGTCGGTGTCCACCATGGCCGCCAGGTCGTCGTTGGCGAGGACCCTGGCGGGCTGGTAGTGGCCAATGGCGGCGATGCGCGAACCGGTCATGGGTGGGCCCCTCGGTGTGCGGGATGCGGATCCACCAGTCTGGTGAGCGACTCACCGGTACGAGGGCACGTAAAGCGACAGGATTGGGGCGCCCTGGTTGGAGGGTGCCCCACATCACCCTGCGGCGCCCGGGGTCCGGCCCGTTCTACCCCGTGAAGAGCTGCCTCGCCTTCTGTACGAGTTCGTACAGGCCGTACGCGAGCGGCACCCCGACCCACAGCCAGGCGAACAGGGTGAGCGCGCGACGGCTAGGCGGACTGCCGGCGCTCTGCGGCTGCGTCATCGGTGGCCTCCCTCGGGGCGGGGATGTGGTGGCGGGCGTGGACGGGGCGGATCAGCTCGTTCGCGACGAAGCCCACGACGAGCAGGCCGATCATGATCGTGAAAGACAGGCCGTAGAGGTCCTGGCCGTGCTTTCCGGCCTCTTCCTGGCTGTCGGCGACCCAGTTGACGATCAGCGGGCCGAGCACTCCGGCGGTGGACCAGGCCGTGAGCAGCCGGCCGTGGATCGCGCCGACCTGGTAGGTGCCGAAGAGGTCCTTGAGGTACGCGGGGACGGTGGCGAAGCCGCCGCCGTAGAAGGAGAGGATCACCAGCGCGCAGCCGATGAACAGGGGCTTGGAGGAGTCGCCGAAGCGGGCGATCAGCAGGTACATGACGGCGCCCACGCCCAGGTAGAGGCGGTAGACGTTCTTGCGGCCGACCAGGTCGGAGGCGGAGGACCAGCCGATGCGGCCCGCCATGTTCGCCGCCGACAGGAGTGCGACGAAACCGGCCGCGGCGGAGACGCTGACGGGGGTGCCGCTGTCCTTGAAGAAGTCCGTGATCATCGGGGCGGCCTTCTCCAGGATGCCGATGCCCGCCGTCACGTTCATGCAGAGCACGAGCCACAGGCACCAGAACTGGGGGGTGCGCACGGCGCTGCGGGCCGAGACCTGCGCCCCTTCGAGCGGTGCGGGCACCCCTGGCCTGGGCGCCGCCTCGGTACGGGGCACCCGCACGAGCAGCACCCCGAGCGACATGAACACGGCGTACGCGAGTCCGTGCACGAGGAAGGCGAGGGCGATGCCCTGGGAGTCGGCGCCGAAGGACTCCAGCATCTGCGCGGACCACGGGGAGGCGATCAGCGCGCCGCCGCCGAAGCCCATGATCGCGATGCCGGTGGCCATGCCGGGCCGGTCGGGGAACCACTTGATCAGGGTCGACACGGGCGAGATGTAGCCGATGCCGAGGCCGATACCGCCGACGAAGCCGTAGCCGAAGACGATCAGCCAGAACTGTCCTGTGGCGGCGCCGAGGGCGGAGAGCAGGAAGCCGGAGGAGAAGCAGACGAGGGCTACGGTCATCGCCCAGCGCGGGCCGTTGCGCTCGACGAGCGTGCCGCCGAAGGCCGCGGAGAGGCCGAGCATCACGATGCCGAGCTGGAAGGGGAGGGCGCTCTCGGTGCCGCTGAGGTGCATGGCGGACTCGAGCGGGGGCTTGAAGACGCTCCAGGCGTAGGCCTGGCCGATGGAGAGATGGACGGACAGAGCGGCGGGCGGAACGAGCCAGCGGCTCCAGCCGGTTGGCGCGACGGGGGGCCTCATGATCCCGAACGTTAGGGAGCCGTACGGGAGTTGGGAAGAGCGCACACCGGAATCCGTACACGGTATGCGATGCGCCACCCCTTGTCGGCCCATCTTCCATACTGTAGACAATATCCATCGACAGTCCGACGGTCCTCCGCACTCTCCTCCCGTGAGAGCAGGAGCCCTCGACCGAACGGAGCTCGCCATCGTGAAAGTCGCAGTCCTCGGCGCCGGTGCGATCGGCGCCTACGTCGGAGCCGCGCTGCATCGCGCCGGCGCCGACGTGCATCTCGTCGCCCGTGGACCGCACCTCGCGGCCATGAGGCAGCACGGCGTCCAAGTGCTCAGCCCCCGCGGTGACTTCACCGCCCGGGCCCACGCGACCGACGACCCCTCGGGGATCGGCCCGGTCGACTATGTCTTCCTCGGCCTCAAGGCGAACTCGTACGCGGCGTGCGGGCCGCTCATCGAGCCGCTGCTGCACAGCTCGACGGCCGTGATCGCGGCCCAGAACGGCATCCCCTGGTGGTACTTCCACCGGCACGGCGGCCCGCACGACGGGCAGCGCATCGAAAGTGTGGACCCCGGCGGCGCGGTCAGTGCGGTGCTCGCGCCCGAGCGGGCCATCGGCTGTGTCGTCTACGCGGCGACGGAGCTCGAAGGCCCCGGCGTCGTACGCCACCTCGAAGGGACCAGGTTCTCCATCGGGGAGCCCGACCGCTCGGTGTCGGACCGCTGCCTCGCGTTCAGTCAGGCGATGCAGGCCGGCGGCCTCAAGTGCCCGGTCGAGCCCGAGCTGCGCGGCGACATCTGGATCAAGCTGCTCGGCAACATCTCGTTCAACCCGATCAGCGCGCTGTCCCGCGCGACCATGCGGCAGATGTGCCTGCACGGCGGCACACGCCGGGTCATCGAGATCATGATGACCGAGACGCTCGCCGTCGCCGGGGCGCTGGGCTGCCGTCCGGACATCTCCGTCGAGCGGCGCCTTGCCGGAGCCGAGCGCGTCGGCGACCACCGCACCTCGACACTCCAGGACCTGGAGCGCGGCAAACCGCTCGAACTCGACGTGCTGCTCGCGGCCGTCGTGGAACTGGCGGAGATCACCGGCGTCCCGGTCCCGACACTCCGCACCGTCCACGCCATCTCGGATCTGCTCGCCGACCGCATGAGGAGCGCGGCATGAAGAAGCGGGACCGCACCCCGAAGACGTACACCCGCCTCACCCACCCCCTCGTCCGGGACTCCCGGGACGAGCCGTTCCGCCGCGCCACCTGGGACGAGGCGCTCACCAGGGCCGCGGAAGGGTTCCGGCGCACCAGGGAAGCGCACGGCCCGGACGCGTTCGCGATGCTGTCCTGCGCCCGCGCCACGAACGAGATGAACTACGTGGCGCAGAAGTTCACGCGCGTCGTGATGGGCACCAACAATGTCGACTCGTGCAACCGCACGTGCCACGCCCCGAGCGTCGCGGGCCTGTCCGCGGCGTTCGGCTCGGGCGGCGGCACCTCCTCGTACGAGGAGGTCGAGCACACCGACCTCATCGTGATGTGGGGCTCCAACGCCCGCTTCGCGCACCCGATCTTCTTCCAGCACGTCCTGAAGGGGATCAGGAACGGGGCACGGATGTACGCGGTCGATCCGCGCCGCACCTCGACCGCCGAGTGGGCGGAGAGCTGGCTCGGTCTGAACGTCGGCACGGACATCCCGCTCGCACACGCCGTGGGCCGCGAGATCATCCACGCGGGCCTGCACAACAAGGCGTTCATCGAGCGGGCCACGACCGGCTTCGACGAGTACGCAGAGCTGATCGAGCCGTGGACCCTCTCTCTCGCCGAGAAGGTCACGGGCGTCCCCGCCGACGCCGTCCGCGACCTCGCGCACGCCTACGCCACCGCCGAGCGCGCCCAGCTGTGCTGGACCCTCGGCATCACGGAGCACCACAACGGCACGGACAACGTACGGGCGTTGATCAATCTGTCGCTGCTCACCGGGCACGTCGGCCGCTACGGCTCCGGCGTCCAGCCCCTGCGCGGGCAGAACAACGTCCAGGGCGGCGGCGACATGGGCGCCATCCCCAACCGCCTGCCCGGCTTCCAGGACATCCTCGACAGCGCGCACCGCGTCAAGTTCGAGCGCGCGTGGGGCGCGGCCATCCAGCCGCGGTACGGGATGACGCTCACCGACATGTTCGAGGCGATGGAGCACGGCGAACTGCACGCCGTGTACTGCATCGGCGAGAACCCCGCCCAGTCCGAGGCCGACAGCGAGCAGGCGATACGCCGTCTCGCGGCCCTCGACCACCTGGTGGTCCAGGACATCTTCCTGACGAAGACGGCGGAGATGGCCGACGTGATCCTGCCGGCGACCGCCGCCTGGGCGGAGACCGAGGGCACAACGACCAACAGCGAGAGGCGAGTTCAGCGCGTACGCGCCGCGCTCACCCCGCCCGGCGAGGCCCGCGAGGACATCGACATCATCTGCGAGGTCGCCGCGCGCCTGGGCCACGACTGGAAGTTCGCCGACTCCGAAGCCGTCTGGAACGAGCTGCGCGACCTGTCGCCGGACCACTTCGGCATGACGTACGACCGCCTGGAGGAGCACCAGGGCCTCCAGTGGCCGTGCCCGGACCTGGAGGTCCTGCCGTCGAGCTTCCTGCACGGGAGGCTGTGGGAGCAGGATCCGGCGCTGCGCGGCCGTGCGGCGCCCTTCGGGCTCGTCGCGCACGACCCGCCGGTGGACCTGACGGACGAGTCGTTCCCGATCCGCCTGACGACGGGCCGGCGTCTCGACTCGTACAACACCGGTGTGCAGAGCGGGAGTTTCGCCTCTCCGCTGCGGCGCGGCGAGTACGTCGAGCTGTGCCCGGAGGACGCGGAGCGGTACGGCGTCGTGGTGGGCGAGGAGGTGCGGGTGTCGTCGCGGCGCGGCGTGGTGGTGGCGCCCGTGTGGGTCGACCCGGCGCTGCGGCCCGGGCTCGCGTTCATGACCATGCACTTTCCCGACGAGGTGGACACCAACCAGCTGACGATCGAGGCGAACTGCCCGATCGCGGGGACGGCGGAGTTCAAGGCGTCGGCGATCCGTATCGAGAAACTGCCCGTCGCGGCCGTGAGGAGCTGAGGCAGGACATGGATCTGCACTTCGGTGACAGCAAGCCCACCGGCGAGGAACGCGAGGCGGTCGACGCGCTGCTCGGGCCGCCCGGCTCCGCGTGGGAAGCCCCTCTCGGTGACTCGACGGTCCGTTCGGACACGGATCTGCGCTGGGCGCGCGGGGGCCGTGCGGCGCGGGAGCGGCGGGACCTGCTGTTGCCGGGGCTGCACGCGGTCAACGACCGGGTCGGCTGGATCAGCGACGGCGCCCTCGACTATCTGTGCCGGCGCCTGACGGTGCCGCCTGCGGAGGCGTACGGGGTGGCGACGTTCTACTCGATGTTCTCCGTGAAGCCGCGCCCGGCGACCGTACTGCACGTGTGCACGGACGTGGCGTGCGCGGCGGCCGGCTCCGCCGAGCTCTGCGCGGGGGTGGAGGGTCGGCTGGGGCTGGGGAGCGGGGTCTCGGTCGAACGGAGTCCTTGTCTGGGGTTGTGCGAGCGGGCGCCGGCGGCGCTGGTGGTGCGGGCGGGTTCGCCGTCGGCCGAGGGCGGCGCACCGGATGCCGGGAAGCCGCACGCGACCGCTGTCGTGGCCCCGGCCACCCCCGAGGCCGCCGTCCTCGCCGCCTCCGCCCCCGAGGCCGCCGAGCCCGAACCGCCCGCCTCGCTCGCAGTCCCGCAGGCCGGGCAGCCCGGGCTCACCCTGCTGCGCCGCATCGGTGTCGTGGACCCCGCCTCGCTCGACGACTACCGGTCCCACGGCGGATACACCGCCCTGCGCCGGGCGTTCACGCTCGGGCCCGCGGGGGTGATCCGTGAGGTGACCGACGCGGGGCTCGTCGGGCGCGGCGGGGCGGCCTTCCCCACCGGCGTGAAGTGGAAGGCCACCGCCTCACAGCCCGACCATCCGCACTACCTGGTGTGCAACGCCGACGAATCCGAGCCCGGCACCTTCAAGGACCGGGTCCTGATGGAAGGGGACCCGTACTCCCTCATCGAGGCCATGACGATCGCCGGATACGCGGTCGGCGCCCACAAGGGACACCTGTATCTGCGCGGTGAATACCCGCGCGCGCTGGGGCTGTTGACCAACGCGATCGAGCAGGCGCGCGCCCGCGGGCTCCTCGGGGACGACGTGCTCGGTCAGGGCTACGCCTTCGACATCGAGATCCGGCGGGGCGCGGGCGCGTACATCTGCGGCGAGGAGACCGCGCTCTTCAACTCCATCGAGGGCTACCGCGGCGAGCCGCGCTCCAAGCCGCCCTTCCCCGTGGAGAAGGGTCTGTTCGGGAAGCCGACGGCCGAGAACAACGTCGAGACGCTCGTGAACGTGCTGCCGGTCCTGACGATGGGCGCCGAGGCGTACGCGGCGATCGGCACGGAGAAGTCGACCGGGCCGAAGCTGTTCTGCGTGTCGGGGAGCGTCGAGCGGCCGGGGATCTACGAGCTGCCGTTCGGCGCGACGCTCGGCGAACTGCTCGGCCTCGCGGGGAAGCCGGACAACCTGCGGGCCGTGCTGCTCGGCGGCGCCGCGGGCGGCTTCGTGCGCGCCGACGAGATGGACATCCCGCTCACCTTCGAGGGGACGCGCGCGGCCGGTACGACGCTCGGCTCGGGCGTCGTGCTCGCCATCGACGACACCGTTCCGCTACCGCGCATCCTGCTGCGGATCGCCGAGTTCTTCCGCGACGAGTCGTGCGGACAGTGCGTGCCGTGCCGGGTGGGCACGGTGCGGCAGGAGGAGGCGCTGCACCGGATCGCCGAGCGGACGGGTGCGGCGGCAGCGGGTGACATCGCGCTGCTCAGGGAGGTGGGGCGGGCCATGCGGGACGCCTCGATCTGCGGTCTGGGGCAGACCGCGTGGAACGCCGTGGAATCCGCCATCGACCGCCTGGGGGCGTACGAATGACCGCCATACCGCTGGGAGTGCCGCGCCGCCTCGTCGAGTTCACGCTGGACGGGCAGGAGGCGCGGGTGCCGGAGGGGTCGACGATCCTGGACGCCTGCCGGGCCGCGGGCAAGGACATCCCGACGCTGTGCGAGGGCGACACCCTCACCCCGAAGAACGCGTGCCGGGTGTGCGTCGTCGAGGTGGAGGGCGCCCGCACCCTCGCCCCGGCGTGCTCGCGCAAGGCCGAGGCGGGGATGGAGGTCCGCACCGAGACGGAGCGGGCCCGGCACAGCCGCAAGGTCGTCCTCGAACTGCTCGCCTCGTCCGTGAACCTGTCGACGACACCGCGCGCCGCCGAGTGGATCAAGGAGTACGAGGCGAAGCCCGACCGGTTCGGCCCGGACGCGGCACGCGTGGACGAGGAGCCGCGCGTCGACAACGACCTGTACGTCCGGGACTACGACAAGTGCATCCTCTGCTACAAGTGCGTCGACGCGTGCGGTGACCAGTGGCAGAACACGTTCGCCATCTCGGTCGTCGGGCGCGGCTTCGACGCCAGGATCGCCGTGGAGCACGACGCGCCGCTGACGGACTCGGCGTGCGTGTACTGCGGCAACTGCATCGAGGTGTGCCCGACGGGCGCGCTGTCCTTCAAGTCGGAGTTCGACATGCGGGCGGCGGGCACCTGGAACGAGGCGGAGCAGACGGAGACGACGACCGTGTGCGCGTACTGCGGAGTGGGCTGCAACCTCACTCTCCATGTGCAGGACAATGAGATCGTCAAGGTCACCTCGCCGCACGACAACCCGGTGACCCACGGCAACCTCTGCATCAAGGGCCGCTTCGGCTATCAGCACGTACAGAACCGGGACTGATCGACACATGGGACGAGTCACGGAACGACGCAAGGTGCTCCGCATCCGGGACGAGCAGGTCTCCAGCAGGCCGGACACCCTCGTCGCCGAGGAGCCGCTCGAGATCCGGCTGGGCGGCAAGCCCCTCGCCATCACGATGCGTACCCCGGGCGACGACTTCGCGCTCGCGGCGGGATTCCTGGTCAGCGAGGGCGTCCTCGGCGCGACGGAAGAACTCCAGAGCATCGTGTACTGCGCGGGGGCCACCCAGGACGGGACCAACACCTACAACGTCGTGGACGTGCGCACCGCTCCCGGTGTGGTGCTGCCCGACATCACGCTCGAACGCAATGTGTACACGACGTCGTCGTGCGGCCTGTGCGGTAAGGCGAGCCTGGACGCGGTCCGTACGACGACCCGGTTCGCCATCGACGACACTCCCCCGGTCCGGATCGAGCCCTCGCTCCTGGCGAGCCTCCCCGACCGGCTGCGCGAGGCCCAGCGGGTCTTCGACCGGACCGGGGGTCTGCACGCCGCCGCGCTGTTCTCGGAGGCCGGGGAACTGCTCGACATCCGCGAGGACGTGGGCCGGCACAACGCGGTGGACAAGCTCGTCGGCCGCGCCCTCCAGAACGGCACGCTCCCGCTGTCCCGCGCGATCCTGCTCGTCTCGGGCCGCGCCTCCTTCGAGCTCGCGCAGAAGGCGGTGATGGCGGGCATCCCGGTCCTCGCGGCCGTGTCCGCGCCGTCGTCGCTCGCGGTCGACCTGGCCGCCGAGAGCGGCCTCACCCTGGTCGGCTTCCTGCGCGGGCCCAACATGAACGTGTACGCGGGAGAACACCGCATCGCCCTGCGGGCCGCGGCCGCCCAGGGCTGACCGGTTTTCCCCGCGTCACGGCGACGGGGCCCGGATCCGGCGGGGAGCGCCCCCTGCGCCGGCCGGGCCCCACGCGCCGACGCCCCGGTCCTTCTTCCCGATGCCCCGTTCCCTCTCCTTCTTATGAGCCGTGCTCGCCTTATGAGCCGTGCTCGCCGGATATCCGCTCCAGCATGTCCATGAACGCGACGCGCTCCTTGGCCGAAAGCGGCGCCAGGAGCGCGTCGTTGGCGTCCTGGGCGGCCGCGGCGCACCGCCGTAGCGTCGCACTGCCTTTGTCGGTGGCCGTGACCGCGTTCTTGCGGCGGTCCTTCGGGTCGGGGGTACGGACGACGAGGCCCGCGTCCTGGAGGTCGTTCAGGACACCGACCATGTCCTTGGGGTCGAGCGAGACGCTGCGCACCAGGTCGGCCTGGGCCACGGGCTGCAGGTCCGTCACCGCGCACAGCACCACGTGGTGCCACATCTTCAGGCCCTCGCGGGCGAGCGCGTCGGCGACGAGGCCCCGCCCGCGCTCCGCGGCGCGGCCGAGGCGCCAGCTGGGGAGGGTGCGGATGGCGCCCAGGGCGGGCTGGTTCTCGGACATGCGGGCAGTTTAGCCAATAACCGTTGGACTTCCCAATGAATCTGGGTATCGTCCTGGAAGACGCGCCCGTCCCCGAGCCGGGACCCGGTGAACTCCTCGTCCGCACCGAGGCGATCGGCTCACGCTGCCCGTCGTCCGCAGGTCCGTGAGCAGCGCGAAGCCATCGCGCTCGGCGGCGAGATCGCCGGCGAGGTGGCGGCCGTGGGCCCCGGCGTGACGGCGTACGCCCCTGGCGACCGCGTCACGGGCCTCGTCTTCGGGCACGCGGAGTTCGCCCTGGAGGACGCGGCGCGGGCCCACGAGGCGGTCGAGGCGCGCGCCGATCTGGGCAAGGTCGTCCTGATCCCCTGATGCACGGTGCTTGTGGCGTGCCGAGCGTCCCAAGTAGCGTCTGTGGCCAGGACATTGGACGTGGGATGTCTGGATGTCCAGACGCATGAGCCGTGACATCAGCCTTGACACGAGCCGTTGAAGGGTGGCAGCACCATGCCGTCAAGTCTCCGTGTACGTCTGAGATCCCTGGGCACATCCGTCGTCGCGCTGCTCGCAGTCGCCGCCGGAGCCGCACTGCCCGCGCAGGCCGCCGAACCGGCTGACGCGGCACAGGCCACCGCTGCCCGAGCGGCCTCGACGCAACCGCCGTTCGAGCAGCAGGTCCTCTTCAAGGCTTCCCAGGATCCCGGGTATGCCTGCTACCGCATTCCGGCCGTGGTGAAGACGAAGCAGGGGACGCTGCTCGCCTTCGCCGAGGGGCGTACGAACGACTGTTCCGACGCGGGCGACATAGACATCGTCGTCAAGCGGTCCGAGGACGGCGGCCGCACCTGGAGCCCGCTCCAGGTCGTCAACGAGGGCGCCGGTGACACACACGGCAACCCCGCCCCGGTGGTCGACCTCAGGACGGGCCGCATCGTGCTCGCGGAGACGTACAACACCGGCCGCACGGACGGGAAGAACTGCGCTGTCCCGTGCGACCGCACCCCGCACCTCCAGTACAGCGACGACGACGGCCGCACCTGGTCGGCGCCGCGCGACCTGAGCGACGAGATCCTGCCGAAGGACTGGAACTCCTGGTACGCGACCGGACCCGTGCACGGCATCCAGCTCACCCAGGGGCGCCACCGCGGCCGGCTCGTCTTCACCGTCAACGCCGAGACCTGGAACGGCGAGCGAAGCGAGATGGGGGTCCCCCCGGCCGGAGGCTGGGGGAGCGTCACCGCGAACCACGCCGCGCTCATGGTCAGCGACGACGGCGGCAGGCACTGGCGGGTCGGCGCGAAGGACTCGTGGCCGATCGCGGACGACGGCACCTTCCGGCAGAAGCCGTCCGAGATGACCCTCGCCGAACTGCCCGGCGGCACCCTGTACGTGTCGGGGCGCGAGCAGGACGGCACCGACCTCGGTCACCGCACGCACACATGGAGCCGGGACGGCGGCGACTCGTTCACGCGGCGCTTCACGACGCTCCCCGACCTCTACACCCCCCAGGTGCAGGGTTCGGTCCTGCGCACCGGCAACCGGCTGCTCCTTGCCTGCCCCGGCGACCCCGACCGGCGCCGGACCATGACCGTCCGTTCCTCGTACGACGGCGGGCGCACCTGGGACAGCTTCGACCGCTCGACCGTGGTGACGACCGACTGGTCCGGCTACTCGGACCTCGTGCAGGCGACCGGCGACCATGTGGGCCTCATGTATGAGGGCGGCGCGGTCGACGCGCGCGACGAGATCCGTTTCGCGCGCTTCACGGAGGAGTGGCTGACGCCGCGCCGCGGCGCCGACCCGACGACGGAGGACCGGGCCGCCAACGCGCGGGACGCGGCCGTGCTCGGCGGCGCCTCCGCGACGGCAGGCCGCTTCGGCGGGGCGCTCTCCTTCGACGGGACGGACGACGCCGTACGGCTCCCGTACAGCGACCGGCTGCCGCTCGGTACCAAGGACTTCACCGCGTCGCTGTGGTTCCGCTACTCCGCCGCGACCGGTGAGCAGCCGCTGCTGTGGATGGGCGGCATCGGCACCACGCAGCCGCAGGTGTGGCTGCGCGCCGAGCCGGCGAGCAACCGCATCACTGGCCTGATCACCACGCGGGACGGCGCCGCGGCCCCGCGGTCCGCGTCGGTGCGCACCACGGGCGCCTACAACGACGGCCAGTGGCACCGCGCCGTACTGCGGCGCGGCGGAGGACAGCTGACGCTCACCGTCGACGGGACGTCGGTCAGCACGCCCGACGTGCCGGGCTCCGTCAGCCGTAACTCGCCGTTCGGCGTGCACGTGGGTGAACGGATGGACAGCCGGGCGCACTTCACCGGCACGATCGACGAAGTCCGGGTCCAGGACCGGGCGTTGAGCGACGACGAGCTCAACACTCCGGTCACCGCTGTGACCCCGGACACCGTCCTGTGGCTGCCCATGGACCGGGTGCGCGGGGGCCACTAACGTCCCAGCGTGCCCGCGGACACGGAGGCGGTGCGCCGCAGAAGCCTGGGAGCGGGTCTCGGCCTGCTGCTCGCCCTGGTGTGCGCCGCCGCCCTGCTGACCGCCCTCCCGGACGACGACCGGGAGGGCGGTCGCCCGTGCGCGGCGCGCGGCGTCGCCTCGTGGTCCGCCGACACCGGCCTCACGGGCGCGTTCGCCCGCTACGGCGACGACGGGTCGCGGGGCGACGACTGGACGGGCGGCGACGGCACACACTCGGTGAGGCTGCCGGACGGGCGGGTCCTGTGGCTGTTCTCCGACACCTATCTCGGGCAGGTGCACGCGCCGCCCAACCCGGCGGGCCAGCCCCATGCCTGGCGCGACATGTCGGCGCCGTTCGTGCGCAACTCGGCCGTGGTGATGGGCCGTTCGGGCAGCCTGGAGCGCACGCTCCCCGCGCCCCTGTTCCCCGACCCGGCGCCGCAGCAGTGGCGCTGGCCGGTCGCGGCCCGCGTCGAGCCCCGCTCCCCCGGCTCCGCCGAGCGGGTCGTCCGCGTCCTGCTGTGGACCCGTACGACGGGGACGGGCCCCTGGATCTACGGCGTGCCCGCCGCCACCGAGGTCGCCACGCTGACCCTGCCCGGCCTGCGCGTGGAGAGCGTCGCGACGGTCCTCGACCAGCGGGGCGTGCCGGACCCGGCGCGGCGCGTCCTGTTCGGCACGACGGCCGTCGACCGGGGCGCATGGACGTACGTGTTCGGCGGTGACGACGGGCAGGGGGCCACGCGCCGCGCGTATGTCGCGCGCGTGCCGCGCGGCCGGCTCGCCGAGCCGGGGGCGTGGCGCTACTGGGACGGCTCGCGCTGGACGCGCGCTGCCCGGCCGCGGGCGGTCCTCGGCGACGGTGCACGCCGCGGGGTCGGCAGCGCGTTCACCGTCGTGCGCGACGGCGGTACGTACGTCCTGTTCACGATGGCCGCCGGGACCGCGGGCCTGACCCGCGTCACCTCTTACTGGGCGTGCGCGCCGACCGGGCCCTGGCACGGTCCCGCGAAGGGCTTCGAGGCGCCGCTGCCGCCGGACGGGGCGTTCCGGCAGGACACGGCCGCGTACAACCCGCAGGCGCACCCCGCGCTCGGCGGCGGTGACGGGCGCCTGCTGCTCAGCTACGACGTCAACTGGCTGGACGCGGCGCCCGCCACCGCGCAGGCACAGGTCAGCCGGAACGTGTCGCTGTACCGGCCTCGGTTCGTGGCGCTGCGGCTCGCTCGCCCGCGCTGACCTGCTCCAGGGGGTCGCGCGCCCGGCGCTTGGCGATCACCGCGCACACCATGAGCTGCATCTGGTGGAACAGCATCAGCGGCAGCACGGCGAGGGACGCGTGCGCCCCGAACAGGACGCTCGCCATGGGCAGTCCGGCCGCCAGGGACTTCTTCGACCCGGCGAACTGGATCGCGATGCTGTCCGCGCGCCCGAAGCCGAGCGCCTTGCCGCCGTACCAGGTGACCGCCAGCATCACGGCGAGCAGCACCGCCTCGACGGCGAGGAGCCCGCCCAGGCGCACGGCGCTGACCTGGTGCCAGATGCCCTGCACCATGCCCTCGCTGAACGCCGTGTAGACGACGAGGAGGATCGAGCCGCGGTCGACGTAGCCCAGGACCTGCTTGTGCCGGGCGATGAACGAGCCGACCCAGCGGCGCAGGAACTGCCCGGCGAGGAACGGCACGAGCAGCTGGAGCACGATCTTGACGAGGGAGTCCGCGGAGAACCCGCCGCCGCTGTTGCCGAGCAGCCCCGCCGCGAGCAGCGGCGTGACGACGATGCCGGCGAGCGAGGAGAAGGAGCCCGCGCAGATCGCCGCGGGCACGTTGCCGCGCGCCATGGAGGTGAAGGCGATCGACGACTGGATCGTCGAGGGGACGAGGGTGAGGAAGAGCAGTCCGCCGTAGAGGGACGGCGTGAGGATCACGGGGACGAGGCCGCGGGCCGCGATGCCGAGGAGCGGGAAGACGACGAACGTGGCCGCGAGGACGGTCACATGGAGCCGCCAGTGCCTCAGCCCGTCGAGCGCCTCGCGGGTCGACAGGCGCGCCCCGTAGAGGAAGAAGAGGAACGCGACGGCGGTGGTCGAGGCGCCGGACGCGACATCGGCCGCGCCGCCGCGCGCGGGCAGGAGCGCCGCGAGGCCCACCGTCCCTATGAGCGCCAGGATGTAGGGGTCGACCGGCATCCAGGACGGCCAAGTCAGGCGTTTCACGGGTTCCATGTTCCTTGCTGTCGGTTCAGGTCGTGCCCTCTCCATCGTCCTCCCGATCACCGCGATCGGGAATCCTGCATACCGCACTGACTGTCATCACGTTCCACGATGAGCACGGGTAGGGTCGGGGACATGTACGACCCCTCGCAGCTGCGTACGTTCCTCGCGGTGGCCCAGACGCTGAGCTTCACGCAGGCCGCACGCCGCCTCGGCCTGCGCCAGTCCACGGTCAGCCAGCATGTGCGGCGCCTGGAGGACGCGACCGGGCGGACCCTGTTCACGCGGGACACGCACACGGTGGAGCTCACGGAGGACGGCGAGGCGATGCTCGGCTTCGCGCGCCGGATCCTGGAGGTGCACGAGCAGGCGTCGGCGTTCTTCACGGGCACGCGGCTGCGCGGGCGGCTGCGCTTCGGGGCGTCGGAGGACTTCGTCCTGACCCGGCTCACCGAGATCCTGGAGGCGTTCCGGCACGACCACCCCGAGGTGGACCTGGAGCTGACGGTCGAGCTGTCCGGGACGCTGCACGAGCAGCTCGACGCGGGCAAGCTCGACCTGGTCCTCGCCAAGCGGCGGCCACAGGACCCGCGCGGCGAGTCCGTGTGGCACGACCGGCTGGTGTGGATCGGCGCGGAGCGGCTGCGCCTGGACCCGGAGCGTCCGGTGCCGCTCATCGTGTACCCGCCGCCCGGCATCTCGCGCGCCCTGGCCCTCGAAGCCCTGGAGCGGCACGGGCGCGCCTGGCGCGTGGCCTGCACCAGCGGCAGCCTCAACGGCCTGATCGCGGCGGCCAGGGCGGGCCTCGGCGTGATGGCGCACTCGCGCGGCCTGATCCCGCCCGGCCTGGTCCGCGTACCGGAGCGGGCGGGGCTGCCGGAGCTGGGCGAGGTGGACTTCGTGCTGCTGCACGGCCCGCGGCACGGCAGCGCGTCGCAGGGAGACGCGGCACAGGCGCTGGCCCAGGCGATCCTCGACGGGGGCGACCGCCTGCACCGCAGCCGGTAGCAGGGGCCTTACCTGATGGGCGGCTGGTACGTGAGCTGCTTGACCTTCCGCATGAACGGCGACGTCTCCACGTGCTGGACGCCTTCGAGCCGGCCGAGCTTGCCGCTGATGTAGGAGTACAGGCCGGCGGTGTCCCGGGTCACGACGGTGACGACCAGGTTCGAGGGGCCCGCGGTCGCGGCGGCGAAGGCGATCTCCTCGTGCTCGGCGAGTGCGCGGCCGACGGTTTCGAGGGAGGCGGGGGCCGCCGTGATCCACAGGACGGCGCCGTCGGTGAAGCCGAGGCGCGTGGTGTCGTACTCGATGTCGATGTAGAGGGACCCCGAGGCGATGAGCTGGTCGAGGCGCCGCTTCACGGCCGACTCCGAACGGCCCGTGGCGCGCTGGAGTTCGGGGTATCCGGCGCGGCCGTCGCGTTTGAGCACGGCGGTCAGGGGCACGTCGTCGGGGGTGACGCGGACCGGGTCCCCGGTCGGCTGCGGCAGCGGGCCGAGCGCCGCGACCTGGTCCCCGGTGAGCGGTCCGTTCTTGACGAGCCAGCCGGTCGGGCCGCCGAAGAAGCGGTGCAGCACCTGCAGGGCGCGGATCTCGACGATGTGCGGGGTGCGCGGCAGCTTGCCGAGCAGCAGGTCGTCGTGGTCGCCCTGGGTGCGCAGGACGGTCATGCAGACGACTTCCGTGCCGCCCGAGGTGAGGCCGATCCACGCGGTGTCGGGCCGGCGGGCCAGCGCGGTCGCGATGGCCTCGGCTCCTTCGGGGGCGCAGCGCAGGCGCAGCATCCAGTAGTCGTGGCCGAGCCGCAGGCTGTCCTGGAGTCCGACGACCCGCAGCCCGCCCTCGGCGACGAGCTTGCGGTAGCGGCGGGCGACGGTCTGGTCGGAGACACCGAGGACGGCCGCGATCCGGCTGAAGGGGGCGCGGCCGTCGACCTCGAGGGCCTGGAGCAGTTTCAGGTCCAGCTCGTCGAAGGGAGGGGATTCCATCGGCCTGCTCGCTCCTGATGTCGGATTCCTTCGATCCCTGGCCGCTGATCACCGGGATCCGCCGTGCGCGGCCCATCGTACGAGCCTGACATCGGTAAGGCATCGGGCGAGGAGCTGTTGAGGATGCGTACATGGGGACCGCTGACCGCGGTCTGTCTGGGAACGTTCATGCTGCTGCTGGACGTGACGATCGTCGTCGTGGCGCTGCCCGACATGGCGCGCAGCCTGCGCGCGTCGCTGAGCGATCTGCAGTGGGTGATGGACGGCTACGCGCTGGCGCTCGCCGCGCTGCTGCTGGGCATGGGGGCGGCTGCCGACATACTCGGGCGGCGCCGGGTGCATGTGGCGGGCGTGGCGCTGTTCGCGGTGGCGTCACTGGGCTGCGGTCTCGCGAGCGGGCCGGGGATGCTCGTGGCGGCGCGGATGGTGCAGGGGGTGGGCGCCGCCGCGATGTTCGCGACGACGCTTCCGCTGCTCGGCTCCGTCTACCAGGGCAAGCGGCGCTCGGCGGCGCTCGGGGTGTGGGGCGCGGTGAGCGGCGGCGCGGCCGCGATCGGTCCCGTGCTCGGCGGCGTGATGACGGAGGGTCCCGGCTGGCGGTGGATCTTCTGGATCAATCTGCCGGTGAGCGTGGTGTCGGTGTGGCTGACGCTGCGGGTGGTGCCCGAGTCGCGGGGGCCGCGCGGGCGGCGGGTCGACTGGGCGGGCACGGCGGCGTTCGCGTGCTTCGCGGGGGCGGCGACGTACGGGGTCGTGCGGGCCGGATCGCAGGGCTGGGCGGCGGCCGGGACCACCGCGGCGTTCGTGGTGGCGGCGCTCGCGCTGGTCGCGTTCGTCGTGGTCGAGCGGCGCAGCGCGCATCCGCTGCTGGACCTGGCCCTGCTGCGCAAGCCGGCGTTCGTCGGGGTGATGGCGGGGGCGCTCGCGTTCAACGGCGCCGCGTTCGGCGTCGTCCCCTACACCTCGATCTGGCTGCAGACCCTGCTCGGCATGAGCCCCGTCCACGGCGGCCTGGTCTTCCTGACGATGTCGGGAGCCTCGGTCGTGGTGGCGGTCGTCGGCGGGCGGCTGCTCCACGGGGTGCCGGCCCGGTTCACCATCGGCGGCGGCCTCGTCCTGATCGCGGCCGGGCTGTTCTGCCAGGCCGTCCTCGGCCCGGACTCGACGTGGACGGCGCTCGTGCCCGGCCTCGTCCTGGTCGGCGTCGGGACCGGGTTCGTCTCGCCGGGGATCGCGGGCGCCGCGCTCGCCGCGGTGGAGCCGGAGCGCGCGGGCATGGCGGGCGGCGCGGTGAACACGTTCCGGCAGCTCGGCTACGCGCTCGCGGTGGCCGTCCTCGGCACCGTACTGACGTCGACGATGCAGCACTCCCTGTCGCACGGCGCCGCGCACACGCTCGCGGGCGGCGGGGCGCGGGCCCTGGACGGGGTGGTCCCGGAGCACGCGCTGCGGGTGGCCTTCGCGTCGGGGCTGAACTCGGCGTCGCTGGTCGCGGGCTGTGCGGCGCTCGTCGCGGGGGTGCTGGTCCTTGCGCTGGTGAGGGCGCCGCGGGCGTCCCACCGGCCGCCGGGGGCGACCGCCGCCGTGGCCGCCGGGGACGTTCGTGGACCGTCCGTGGAGAAATCGGAAGCGACCAGTCCGCCCAAAAACCCCGCAGCGGACCCCCGGTAACCACCCCGTACAGATTCCGTGGAGATTACGCCACCGAAACTTACTGAACCGTAAGAATTCTGTCCCGCGCTTCCCCTTGTGGCCGTATTTCACCGGCTGACCAGTGCATATTCCGCGCGCTCCGGTTCATTTGGACCCCTCCCGCCGGGGCGCGCGGTGGGGTACCGTCACCGGCGCTGTGCGGAGCGCCACAAGGAGCAACATTGCGCGAGTTCACCAATCCTCCTCTGGCGTCGGCGCCGCCGGTGGGCGGTCTGGCCGACGCTGTGTTCGACCATGCCCTCGAGGATCCGCTGCACGTCGCGCTCGGCCGCAAGGACGACGCGGGCCGCTGGTGCGACGTGACCGCCGCCGAATTCCGTGACGAAGTGCTCGGGCTGGCCAAGGGGCTGCTCGCGCAGGGCGTCCGCTTCGGCGACCGCGTCGCGATCATGTCGAGGACCCGCTACGAGTGGACCCTCTTCGACTTCGCGCTGTGGACGATCGGCGCCCAGGTCGTGCCCATCTATCCGACGGCCTCCGCCGAGCAGGTCTTCTGGACCCTGCACGACGCGCAGGTGTCGGCCGCGATGGTGGAGCACGAGGACCACGCGATGACGATCGCCACCGTCATCGACCGTCTGCCCACGCTCAGCCGGATGTGGCAGCTGGACTCCGATCCCGTGCCCCGGCTCATCGAGTCCGGCGCCCACATCGACGACGAGGTGGTGCACCGTCACCGGCGCGCCGTCACCCCCGACTCCGTCGCCACCATCATCTACACCTCGGGCACCACGGGACGCCCCAAGGGCTGCGTCATCAGTCACGCGAACTTCATGTTCGAAGGAGACACGATGATCACCCGCTGGGAGCCGGTGTTCCACTCCAAGCGCGGCGACGAGGCCGCGACCCTGCTGTTCCTGCCGCTCGCGCACGTCTTCGGGCGCATGGTGCAGATCGCCGCGATCCGCGGCGGCGTGAAGCTCGCCCACCAGCCGCAGCTCAACGCGGCAGCGCTGCTGCCCGACCTGCAGTCGTTCCGCCCGACGTTCATCCTCGCCGTGCCGTACATCTTCGAGAAGGTCTTCAACGCGGCCCGCCGCAAGGCCGAGAAGGACGGCAAGTCGGGTCCGTTCGACAAGGCCGTCGAGTGCGCCGTCAAGTACGCGGACGCACAGGAGGCCAAGGCGTTCGGCACCGGTCCCGGACCTTCCGCGTCGCTGCGCATGCAGCACTCGATCTTCGACAAGCTCGTCTACTCCAAGGTCCGCGAGGCGATGGGCGGCCGGGTGCGGCACGCGATGTCGGGCGGCTCGGGGATGGACCGCCGCCTGGGCCTGTTCTTCGCGGGCGCCGGCGTCACGATCTACGAGGGGTACGGGCTCACCGAGTCCACGGCCGCGGCGACCGCGAACCCGCCGGAGCAGACGCGCTACGGCACGGTCGGCCAGGCCATCCCCGGCACGACGGTCCACATCGCCGACGACGGCGAGGTCTGGCTGTACGGCGGAAATGTGTTCCAGGGCTACCTCAACGACCCGAAGGCCACCGACGCCACCCTGCACGACGGCTGGCTGGCCACCGGCGACCTCGGCGCGCTCGACGAGGACGGCTACCTGACGATCACCGGCCGCAAGAAGGAGATCCTCGTGACCTCCGGCGGCAAGAGCGTCTCGCCGCAGCAGCTGGAGGAGCGGGTACGTGACCATCCGCTGGTCGCCCAGTGCATCGTCGTCGGCAACGACCGGCCGTACATCGCCGCCCTCGTCACCCTGGAGGCCGAGGCCGTCGAGCACTGGCTCAACATGCGGGGCAAGCCCCCGCTGAAGCCCGCCCAGCTGGTCCACGACCCGGATCTGGAGACCGAGGTGCGCAGGGCCGTCGTGGCGGCCAACACCCTGGTCTCGCAGGCCGAGTCGATCCGTACGTTCCGGATACTGGCCTACCAGTTCACCGAGGAGCACGGGCTGCTCACGCCGTCCCTGAAGCTCAAGCGGAAGGCGATCGAGACGGCGTACGCGGAGGAGGTCGAGGCGCTGTACCGGGGCTGATCGCGCGCCGGTACGTTCCCGACGGTAACCCCGCCGCAAGGCCCTGACCCGGCCGCGAAGCGTTTCTGACGGTTCATCAATTACCGACGCGTCAGTTATTGACGGTTCATCAGGTCGCACACAGAATCACCCTCACCCGACGGAGGGGGCCCATCGTGTCGCGAACTGTCCGCGCCATCACCGCCACTGTGGCGGCACTGCTGCTCACCACCGCCTGCAACTCCGCAGCAACCGGCAACTCCCCCGACAGCAAGGGGAGTTCGGCGCGCGGAGTGACGGATGACGCCATCAAGGTCGGCGGCATCGTCTCCATGACGACCGCCAGCGGCTACAGCAAGAAGGACACCGACCTCGGCGCGAGGGCCCGCTTCGCCCGCGCCAACGCTCAGGGCGGGATCAACGGCAGGAAGATCGACTACCTCGGCGCGGAGGACGACGGCCAGGACCCGGCCAAGAACCTCGCCGCGGCCCGCAAACTCGTCCAGCAGGACAAGGTGTTCGCGATCTCCCCGATGAGCTCGGTCACCTTCTCCGGCGCCGACTTCCTCCAGAAGCAGAAGGTCCCCACCTTCGGCTGGGGCACGATCCCGTCCTTCTGCGGACCCACCTACATCTACGGCTTCGGCGGCTGCATGGTCCCCATGCCCGGCGGCACCATCTCGCAGACCTGGCCCGAGGGCCTCAAGCAGGTCACGCACGGCGCCAAGGGCAAGACCGTCGCCATCCTCGCCAACGACAACGACGCGGGCACCTTCGCCATCCGCACCTACCGGCAGAGCTTCGCGTCCGCCGGATACAAGGTCACCTACGCCAAGTCGTCCGTGCCCGCGACCTCGGTCCCGAGCGACTGGTCGGCGTACACCAAGGAGATCCTGCGCAGCGACGGCGGCAAGGCGCCCGACATCGTCGTCTCCGTCATGCAGACCCCGTACAACATCGGCCTGTTCACCGCCGTCAAGCGCTCCGGGTACCGCGGCGTCCTCACCGACCCGACCGACTACGACCCGGGGCTGCTCGCCAAGAGCGCGACGAAGGAGGCGCTCGACGGGGTGCACATCCTGCTGACCTTCGAGCCGTTCGAGACGCGGACGGCGGCGATGAAGCAGTTCAAGGCCGACATCAAGAAGGCGTCGGGCGGAAAGGACGTGCCGCTCAACATGCACATGATGACCGGCTACATGTCCGCCGACCTCTTCCTCTCCATCGCGCAGAAGGCCGGCCGGGACCTCACCGTCGCCTCCTTCCAGAAGGCCGCGGACGGGTTCTCCGACACCGGCACCATGGTCGGCGACCGCGCCCTGCCCAAGGGGCAGAAGGAGTCGTTCGGCTGCGGCGCCCTCGTCCAGCTCAAGAACGGGGCGTACCGCGTCTCGTCCCCCTTCAAGTGCTACGAGCCCATCCCGTTCAAGTAGGGGGCACCCCGCATGTCCGACCTGCTGGCCTTCGTGCTGAGCGGGCTCGTGTCGGGTGCGCTGTACGCGCTCCTCGCCACCGGCCTCGTCCTGTCCTACTCGGCCTCCGGCCTCTTCAACTTCGCCCACGGCGCCACCGCCTACCTGTGCGCGCTCACCTTCTACGAGCTCCACTCCGGCCTCGGCTGGCCCGCCGTGCCGACCGCGATCCTCCTCGTCTGCGTCGCATCTCCCCTGCTGGGCTGGGGACTTGACCGACTGATGTTCCGCAAGCTGGCGCGCGTCGGCGAGACCGCGCAGATCGTGGCGACCATCGGCCTGCTCGTGGCGCTGCCCGCGCTCGGCCTGTGGGTGGTGGAACTGCTCGACGACGCCGGGGTGTCCGTGAAGCCCGCCGAGAACCAGTTCGGGCTGCCGGGCGTCGGCCCCAGCCCCGCGAAGAACTGGCAGCTGATGGACGGCGTCGGCATCGACTCCGACCAGCTGATCACGTGGGTGGCGACCGCCGCCGTCGCGCTCGGCCTGTGGATCCTGATGCGCCACACCACCCTCGGCCTGCGCCTGCGGGCCGCCGTCGACAACCGCTCGCTCGTCGAACTGCGCGGCATGAGCGCCGACCGGCTCTCCACCGTGGCGTGGATGCTGTCGTCCGGCCTCGCGGGCCTCGCCGGCGTCCTCGCCACACCACTGCTCGGCCTGTCCGCCCACGACTTCACGCTGTTCCTGTTCGTGTCGGCGACCGCGGCGGTCCTCGGGCGCTTCGCGTCCGTGCCCCTCGCGTTCGCGGGCGGACTCGGCCTCGGCGTCCTGCAGAACCTCGTCGCCGGCTACTCGTCCTTCGCCGAACGCATCACGGGGTTCCGTACCGCGGTCCCGTTCCTCATCCTCTTCGCCGGACTGCTGCTGCTCACCCGGCGACAGCGCACGGCGGGGACGGCCGCCGCCGACGCGCCGCCCGTCGACTACCTCGCGGGCCGCGCCTGGACACGGAAGTGGGGGCCGTGGGCGGTCGCCGCCGTGCTGCTCGCGGCCTCCTTCTACACGGTGACAACCCCGTTCTGGAGCGGCATCCTCGCCCAGGGCCTGGCCCTCTCCCTGGTCTTCGTCTCCTTCACCGTCGTGACCGGGCTCGGCGCGATGGTGTCCCTCGCGCAGGCCACGTTCGTCACCGGCGCGGCGCTCGTGGCGGGACTCCTGATGAGCCACGGCTGGCCGTTCATCGCGGCGGCGCTGGTCGGCACCTGCGTCGCGGCCCTCCTCGGGGCGCTCGTGGCGCTGCCCGCACTGCGCCTCGGCGGCCGCACCCTCGCCCTCGCCACGCTCGCCCTCGCCTTCCTCGCCGACCAAGTCCTCTTCCAGATGGGCTGGTTGAGGAACGGCGACACCGGCTGGGAGATCCCGCGCCCCGTCTTCGGACCCGTCGACCTGAGCGACGACCGGGCCATGGGCGTCGCGATGGTCGTCCTGTGCGCGGCCGCCGTGGCCGCCCTCGGCGCACTGCGCAACTCCCCCTCGGGCCGCGCCATGCTCGCCGTGCGCTCGGCGCCCGCCGCCGCGATGGCCTCCGGCGTCTCCGTCATCCGCACCAAACTCCTCCTCTTCACCCTCTCGGCCGGCCTCGCGGGCTTCGGGGGCGTGATGTACGCGTCGTACAACACCCGTATCACCGCTACCGACTTCACCGCGATGACAGGCCTGATCTGGCTCGCGGTCGTCGTCGCGGCCGGGGTACGACGCCCGCAGTTCGCGGTCGTCGCGGGCCTCGTCTACGCGATCGTGCCGCACCTCGTCGCCGACCACGTCACGGACTCCGTCCATCTGCCGGTCGTCCTGTTCGGCCTGGCGGGCCTCGCACTCGCCAACGACCCGGACGGGTACTGCGCGGCGATCTCCGTACGACGCCACAGGCGCCGGAGTACGAAGCCGGGGACGGCGGACACCGAACCGTCCGAAGCGACGGCACAGGCGCCCGCTCCCCCTCGAGGCGGCGGCGCCCCGCCGGTCCTCGAACTGCGCGGCCTGCACGCCGGATACGACGGCGCGCCCGTCCTGCGCGGCGTCGGCATCGCCGTCCACCCCGGCGAGATCGTGGCCCTCCTCGGGCCCAACGGCGCCGGGAAATCCACGACCTGCCGTACGGCGGCCGGGCTTCTCACACCCCTGCGGGGACAGGTGTACGTCGCCGGGCGGGACGTCACGCGCGAGGGCCCGGTCCGCCGGGCGCGGGCCGGCGTACTCCTCGCCCCCGAAGGGCGCGGCATCTTCCCCGCCCTCACCATCGAGGAGAACCTCACCCTGCGCCTCCCCGGCAAGCACGCGCGCGAGGCCGTGTACGAGCGCTTCTCCGGACTCGCCGCCCGCCGCAACGTCACCGCGGGCGCGCTCTCCGGCGGCGAACAGCAACTGCTCGCCCTCGCCCCGCTCCTCCAGGAACCGCCCCGCGTCCTCATCGCCGACGAACCGTCCCTCGGACTCGCGCCGCGCATCGTCGAGGACGTGTTCCGGCTGCTCACCGAACTCCGCGACGCGGGAACGGGGTTGCTCCTCGTCGAGGAGAAGGCCACCGAGATCCTCGGTGTCGCGGACACCGTCGCGTATCTCGACCGGGGCCGCGTCTCGTGGTGCGGCCCGCGCTCCGAGGTGCGGGCCGACCGGCTCACCGAGGCCTACCTGGGTCTCGCCGCGAGCGGACCGGGCACGTCCCGGACCACCGAAGGGGAAGGGGCGGCACGGCCATGAGCGGGACCACAGGGAACCCCGTACTCGAAGCGGCCGGGGTCGGCGTCCGGTTCGGCGGGATCCGCGCGCTCGACGGGGTCGGCCTGACGCTGCGCCCCGGCGAGGTGTGCGGGCTCATCGGCCCGAACGGCGCCGGCAAGACCACGTTCTTCGACGTCGTCTCCGGGATCCGGCGCCCCGACGAGGGCCGCGTCCTGCTGGACGGCGAGGACATCACGCGCCGCTCACCCGTGTGGCGGGCCCGCCACGGGATACGCCGCACGTTCCAGCGCCAGCAGCTCTTCGGCCAGCTCACGGTCGCGGACAACCTGCTGGTGGCGCAGGAGTGGCGGGGCGGCGGGGGCGGGCTCGCCGCCGACCTGCTGGCGGCGCCGACCAGACGGCCGTACGAGCGCCGGCGCCGCGAGCAGGCGGCGTCGATGCTGCGCGCATGCGGCCTCGACGCACTGGCCGGGGAGTACGCGGGGACGCTCCCCGTGGGCCAGGCACGCATGGTGGAACTGGCCAGGGCGGGGGTGGAGGGGGCGCGGGTGGTGCTGCTCGACGAGCCCGCCTCCGGAATGACAGATGATGAAATCTGTCAGCTGAAATCTGTCATCCGTCATCTGTCAGACCAACAGGGCTGCGCCGTGCTCCTCGTCGAGCACAACGTCGCCTTCGTCATGGACCTCTGCTCCCGCATGGTCGTCCTCGACCTCGGAACCGTGCTGGCCGAGGGCACCCCGGCGGCGGTTCGCGCCGACCCGGCCGTGCGGGACGCCTATCTGGGTCCGGCCGGGTGAGCGGGGTCCGGGGCGGCCCTGTGAACACACCGTGCACGGGAATGCGCCCCGGGCCGTGATCGTTGACGATGGGAGTACCAACCGACAACGCGAAGGATCGAGAGCTCGTGAGCAAGGTCCCCCCGATCATCCTCAACAACGGCATCGAGATGCCGCAGCTCGGTTTCGGCGTGTGGCAGGTGCCGGACGCCGAGGCCGAGAAGGCCGTCGCGACGGCCCTGGAGGCCGGGTACCGCAGCATCGACACCGCCGCGATCTACGGCAACGAGGAGGGCACCGGCAAGGCCATCGCCGCCTCCGGCATCGCCCGCGAGAAGCTCTTCGTCACCACGAAGCTGTGGAACGCCGACCAGGGTTACGACGCGACGCTGCGCGCCTACGACGCCTCCCTCGACAAGCTGGGCCTCGACTACCTCGATCTGTATCTGATCCACTGGCCGCTGCCCTCGAAGGACAGCTACGTCGACACGTACAAGGCCTTCGAGAAGATCTACGCGGACGGCCGCGCCAAGGCCATCGGTGTCTCCAACTTCCTTCCGGAGCACCTGGAGCGCCTCCTCGGCGAGACGTCGATCATCCCGGCGGTCAACCAGATCGAGCTGCACCCGCACCTCCAGCAGCGCGCCGCGCGTGAGTTCCACGCGGAGCAGGGCATCACCACCGAGGCCTGGTCGCCGCTGGGTCAGGGCAAGGGCCTGCTGGAGGTCCCCGCGATCGTCGCGATCGCCCAGAAGCACGGGCGCACGCCGGCTCAGATCGTGCTGCGCTGGCACGTCCAGCTCGGCAATGTCGTGATCCCCAAGTCCGTGACGCCGTCGCGGATCGTGGAGAACATCGACGTGTTCGACTTCGAGCTGGACATCGAGGACATCGCCGCGATCAGCGCGCTGAACGAGGACCGCCGTCTGGGTCCCGACCCGGCGACGTTCGACATGGCCTGATCGCTTCACGCGTACGGCTTCCTGTGCCCCGTCTCCGTCCGGAGGCGGGGCACACGTGTGTGAGGCCGTGGTTCAGGCGTAGAGGACGGCCAGCGCCTCGACCGTGGCCCGGATGCGGTGGCGCAGCTCGGCCGGCTCCAGGACCTCGATGCCGGAGCCGAGGCGCAGGAACTCGTCGTGGGCGTGGTCGACGGACTCGATGGGGACGACCGCCCTGGTCCAGCCGTCGGGTTCCGGGCGGGCGGTGGCGTGCGCCGCTTCGCGCAGGGCGGGGCCCGGCAGGCGGTCGGCGGCGCCCGGGGCCAGGCGTACGACGGCGTCGCCGCTGTGGAGGCGGCCGTGGAAGTCGTCCTGGTAGGCGCGCCAGTACGCGGCCAGGTCGAAGTCCGCCGGCGGCTCGAACTGCTCGTCGTCTACGTGTAGTTGGAGGATCTGGTCGACGCGGTAGGTGCGGGGGGCTCCCGTTCCGGCGGCGGCGATCACGTACCAGCGGCCCGCCTTGAGGACGAGTCCGTACGGTTCGAGGCGGCGTTCGACGTCGGTGGGTGCGCGCCAGCGCCGGTAACGGACGTGCAGGACGCGGCTGTTCCAGACGGCGGTGGCGACGGCCGGGAGGTGGGGGACGTCGTCCTCGTCGGCGTACCAGCCGGGGGCGTCGAGGTGGAAGCGGGCGCTGATGCGTTCGGAGTGGGCGCGCAGTTCGGCGGGGAGCGCGGCGCGGACCTTGAGCTGGGCGGCGGCGAGTACGGGGCCGAGGCCCAGTTCGGCGGCGGGTCCGGGTGCTCCGGCGAGGAAGAGGGCTTCGGCCTCGTCGGTGGTGAGGCCGGTGAGGCGGGTGCGGTAGCCGTCGATGAGCCGGTATCCGCCGGCGTGTCCGGCGTCGCCGTAGAGCGGTACACCGGCTGCGTGCAGGGAGTCGATGTCCCGGTACACCGTGCGTACGGAGACTTCGAGGGCGGCGGCGAGCTGGGCGGCGGTCATCCGGCCGCGGGTCTGGAGCAGCAGCAGGATGGACACCAGTCGGCTGGACTTCACTGACACAGGATGTCAGTGAAGTGGCCGTAGCTTCCAGCCATGGCTTTCGAGGAGAAACTGTTGTGGGCGCTGCCGCCCGTCGAGGTGGCGGGCCGGCGCGTGAAGCGCTATCACGTGAGCGCGGATCCGGCGGGGATCGCGCCGGAGGTGGAGAAGGCGGCGTACGCGATGCTGCCGGAGCTGCTTCCGGAGCCGGACGGGACGCCTTCGGCGACGTTCGTCGTCGTGCACCGCGGCGGTGACGACGGGGCGTACATCAACGCGTACAGCTGGGTGTGGGACAACGTCCTGCACTTCCGGGGTGCGGCGGCGGGGCAGCCGGTGATCGGCTGTCCTGACAGGGATCCGACGCGGTTCGTGCCCCTCGATCTGCCGTGGATCGGCTGTGTGTGGGAGCTGCCGCCGGTGCTGCACGAACGCGACGCGTGGGTGCGGCACATGCTGGTCCCTGACGCCCCGGACCTCGACGGATACCTGGCCGATTCACTCACCGATGGCACCACGGGAGACCGCTGATGAGCACGGCGCACGATTTCGACTTCTTCTTCGGTGACTGGGACGTCGCGCACCGCAGGCGCTCGGACTTCCTCGACGCGGACAGCGGCTGGGAGGAGTTCGCGGCGACGAACCGCTGCTGGAGCCTGTTCGACGGGGCGGCGAACATCGACGAGATGGACTGCCCCACGGAAGGCTTCAAGGGGCTCACGCTGCGGCTCTTCGACCGCGCGGCCGGTACGTGGTCGCTGAACTGGTCGTCCAGTCGTACGGGCGTCCTGTTCCCGCCGGTGATCGGCCGTTTCGACGGTGCCGGGCGGGGCGTGTTCGAGGGGGATGACACGCATGACGGCAAGGACGTCCGCGTGCGGTTCGTCTGGTCGGAGATCTCGGCGACGACGGCGCACTGGGAGCAGTTCTTCTCGGTGGACGGCGGGGACACTTGGCTGTCGAACTGGACGATGGCGTTCACCCGTCGCGCCTGATCCGTCATCGGCGGACGCGGCGCACTGATCTCGCGTCAGGCGTGCCGTGTGAAGGCGTGCACGGTGAACTCCGGGTCCGGGCGGGGTAGTTCGGGGTCGGGGAGCGCGGCGAGACGGTCGGCGAGCGCGGTGCCCCCGGCCGCGTAGACCCGGCCGCGCCGCACGTCGTCGGCGAGGCGGCTCGGGGTGCGGCCCTGGCCGTGTCCGGGGAAGCGGGCCTCGCCGCTAGGCCGCAGTCCGTGGCCGGCGGCGTGGACGGCGACGCGTGCGGCCGCGTCGGAGGCGAGGCGGCCGCGGTAGGGGGCGACGAGGGTGTCGATGTCGCTGCCGACGTCGTGGGCGGCGGCCTTGTCGACGGTGGTCACCAGGACGCCGCCGGGCCGCAGGACGCGGGCGGCCTCGGCTATGACGGGGCGCGCGTCGGGCAGCAGGTGCAGCAGCCAGATCGCGGTCACGACGTCCACGGAGGCGCTGCGGAACGGGAGTCGGCGGCTGTCGCCGCGGACGACGGCGCCGTCGAGGCGGGGCGCCGCGGCGCGCAGCATGCCCGGGGCGAGGTCGATGCCGACGGCGCGCAGGCCCGGCCGGGTGAGCCGCATGGTGACGAGCCCGGTGCCGCAGGCCAGGTCGAGGAGGGTGCGGGCGGTGGGCGGCACGAGGCGGAGCACGGCCTCGGCGGCGGACCGGGCACGGGGTATGCCGCCGCGGGTCTCGTCGTAGACCGCGGCTTCCTTGTCGTAGTCCAGCACCGGCGGTCAGCTCGCGCCGTGGGTGGGGGCGATCTCCTGGACGCGCTGGGCGAGGACGAAGTCCCGGTCGGTGATGGCTCCGCCCACGCTGTGGGTGTTCACGGACAGGTCGACCGAGTTGTAGCCGAGGGTCAGGTCGGCGTGGTGGTCGAGCTCGTCCTGGATCCCCGCGATGTGCACGACGAGGGCCGTGGCCGCGAAATGGTTGCGCAGGCGGTAGCTGCGGGTGAGTTTGTCGTCGGCGACGCTCCATCCGGGCAGCTCGGCGAGACGGTCCTCGATCTCCTTCTGGGACAGCGGCTCCAAGGGCATGACCAGGTCCTTTCCCTGTGATGTGCGAGGAGTTCCAGCGTCCCACAGGGGTGGTGCCGCGCGCCCCTCGGCTACGGTCGTGGCATGTCGACTGCCACGCGTGCTCGCCAGTCCGGAATCGGTCCTCTGCTGCGCGAGTGGCGGGAACGGCGGCGGGTGAGCCAGCTGGAGCTCGCCCTGCGCGCCGATTCGTCCGCCCGGCATCTCAGCTTCGTGGAGACGGGCAGGTCGCGGCCGAGCGAGGAGCTGGTCCTGCGGCTCGCGGAGCATCTGGACGTGCCGGTGCGGGAGCGCAACGCACTGCTGCTCGCTGCGGGTTACGCGCCACGATTCGCGGAGACCCCGCTCGACGACCCGTCGATGGGGGCGCTGCGGGAGGGCCTGGACCGGCTCCTGCACGGCTACGAGCCTTATCCGGCGCTGGTCGTCGACGCGACGTACACGGTGGTCGCCGCCAATCGGGGCATCGCGATGCTGATGGAGGGGATTCCCGAGTCGCTGCTGGCCCCGCCGCTCAACGCGATGCGGCTCACCCTGCACCCGGAGGGCCTCGCGCCGCGGATCCGGAACCTGCGCGAGTGGCGGGGGCATCTCCTGGCGCAGATGGAGCGGCAGATCGCGCTGGACCGCTCGGAGGCGCTGCGCGCGGTGTACGACGAGGTCAAGGCGTACCCGGTGGCTGACAGGGACGCCGTTGCCGACGACGGGGAGGGCGGCGAGGCGGTGCCGTACTTCGCGCTGCCGATGGTGATCGAGCACGACGGGCAGGTCCTGTCGTTCGTGTCGTCGATCTCGACGTTCAACACCCCGATGGACGTGACGGTGGCCGAGCTGGCGATCGAGACGTTCCTGCCCGCCGACCCGGCGACGGCGAAGTATCTGCGGTCGCTCGCGCCGTAGTCGGGGACCTCGTGGCGGCCTCAACGCGGTAGTGGGCAGGCTACTCATCGCACTGGTACCGTTCACGCGGCTCGCGCACATGTTCAGTGCGCGCAGTGCCGCGGCTGGGAGCGCACCGGCTCCCGAATCCGCTCGCCGCCCGGCACGTGGGGAGACGTGACGTGAGTGAACGGCGGCCCGCGCCTACCGTGGGCCAGGTGGTCCTGGGCAGACGCCTGCGGGAACTGCGGGAGTCGGCCGGGCTCAACCGCGACGAGGCCGCCCGCGCGCTGCGCGTCACCGGCGCGACGATCCGCCGCATGGAGACCGCGGAGGTCGCCCTCAAGATCCCTTACGTACAGATGCTCCTGGAGCTGTACGGGGTGCCGGAGCCGGAGGCCGAGGCGTTCGTCGGGCTCGCCGAGGAGGCGAATCTGCCGGGCTGGTGGCAGCGGTTCCACGACATCCTGCCCGACTGGTTCAGCCTGTACGTGAGCCTGGAGAGCGCGGCCGAACTCATCAGGTCGTACGAGCCGCACTTCGTGCCGGGGCTGCTGCAGACGGAGGAGTACGCGCGGGCAGTCCTGGACGCGGGCACCGTCGGCCGCACGCAGCCCGGTGACCTGGAACGCCATGTGACGCTCCGGATGGCCCGCCAGGCGCTGCTGACCCGTGAGGACGCGCCGCATCTGTGGGTCGTGATGGACGAGACGGTGCTGCGCCGGCCGCCGGGCGGTCCGAAGGTGCTGCGCAACCAGCTCGACCGGCTCATAGAGGCGGCCGAGCTGCCTCAAGTGACGCTCCAGATAGCCGAGTTCGCGGCGGGCCCGCACCCGGGGACGTTCGGCCCGTTCACGCTGTTCCGGTTCCCGGTGCGTGAGCTGCCGGACATGGTCTTCAGCGAGTACGTCACGGGTGCGCTCTATCTGGACGGCCGGGAAGAGGTGGGCACTCATCTGGAGGTGCTCGACCACATCGCGGCGCAGGCGGCGTCCGCGGAGCACACGGTGGAGCTGCTGCGGAAGAAGCGCGACGCGCTCTGACATACGAGGCGCTGTGACATACGACGCGAGGTGACAGCAGTGCCGCGGGCCCGTCGCTGCGGGACCGCGGCACGTGGAGGCTGGGCGTGCGCCGTCAGGCGAGCTTCGCCGTGAGGGTGATCGTGGTGCCGGTGAGTGCCTGGCTCACCGGGCAGTTCTTCTTGGCGTCCTCTGCGGCCGCGGCGAATCCGGCCTCGTCGAGCCCTGGCACCGTGCCCTCGACCGTGAGGTGAATGCCGGTGATGCCCTCGCCCGGCTGGAACGTGACGTCCGCGGAGGTGACGAGCTTGGCGGGCGGGTTGCCGCCGGTCGTCAGGCCGTTGGACAGGGCCATCGAGAAGCAGCTGGAGTGCGCGGCGGCGATCAGCTCCTCCGGGCTGGTCTTGCCGTTGGCCTGCTCGGCGCGGGAGGGCCAGGACACGGCCTGCTCGCCGATGCCGGACGAGTCGAAGGTGACGACGCCGCTCCCCTTGAGCAGATCGCCTTCCCACACGGTGTGCGCGGAGCGCGTGGTAGCCACGGTGATTCCCTTCAGTCGGGTGCCGGTTGGGGCGTTGGGCACCATCCGACCATACCCGGACCGCTTATGGCGGGAATGCGCACAGGGCACGGAATCAGTCGGTGGTGTCCCCGGCGGTGCGCTTCTTGCGGGCCGCCATCCACGCGTAGACGAGGACTCCGGCGAAGAGGAACAGGACGCCCTGGTAGACGGCCGCGTATCCGGCGCCGCCGACCAGCCACAGCGAGAAGCCGAACGCGGCGAGGGCGAGCACGAGGTCGCGGGCCAGGCGCGGGCCGCTGACGCGGTGGCCCTGTCCGGACAGCAGGAAGTAGATCTGGGCGGCGGTGGCGAGGAGGTAGGGGACGGTCGCGGTGAACGTGGTGACGAGGACGAGCGTCTCGAAGACCCCGGCCGAGCCCGCCGTGTAGTTGTAGACGGTCAGGAGCGAGGCGAGGGTGACGGCGACGAGGACGCCGGCGGTCGGGGTGCCGCGCTTCTTCTTGGTGAACACGGCGGGGAACAGGCCGTCCTTGGCGGCGGCGTACGGGGTCTGGGCGCTCAGGAGCGTCCAGCCGTTCAGGGCGCCGAGCATGGAGACGAGCGCGGCGATCGCTACGGCGGTGCCGCCCCAGGTGCCGCCGAACATGGCGTTGACGGCGTCGGAGAAGGGCGCGCTGGAGTCGACGAGCCGGTCGTGGGCGACGGTCCCGAAGACGGCGAGGGTGCACAGCAGGTAGAGGAGGGCGGCGAGGCCGGTGCCGAGGACGGTGGCGCGGCCCACGTTGCGCTCGGGGTCGCGGACCTCGCCGGCGCTGACCGAGGCGGACTCGACGCCGAGGTAGCTGAAGAGCAGGATCGCGGCGGACGCGGAGACGGCGCCGAGCGAGGAGTCGCCGCTCGCCCGGAACGGCCCGAGGTTGTCGGCGTGGAAGAAGAACAGGCCGCCGACGGCGACGAGGAGCAGCGGCGCGAACTTCAGGACGGTCGACACGAGCTGCACCGCGCCGACGTAGCGGGTGCCCGCGAGGTTGGCGAGGGCGGGCAGCCACTGGACGGTGAGCGCGGCGACGATGGTCCAGAACGTGGAGCCGTGGATGGGCAGGAGCACGTCGAGGTAGCCGACGGCGGCCACGGCGAGCGCCGCGTTCGACACCCAGGTGGTGATCCAGTACGACCAGGAGGCCAGGAACCCGGCGAAGTCGCCGAACGCTTCGCGCGCGTAGACGTAGGGTCCGCCGGTCTGCGGATGGCGGCGGGCGAGGCGGCCGAAGACGAGCGCGAGCGCGATGGCTCCGACGGTCAGGACGCCGAACGCGACGAGGCTGATGGTGCCGAAGGGGGCGACGGAGGCCGGGAGCAGGAAGATGCCGCCGCCGATGATGTTGCCCATCACGAGGGCGGTGGCGATGGGGAGCCCGAAGCGGCGGGCGTGCTTGCTGGGGAGCTCTTCGTGCTGCGGGGCCGGAGCCGGCTTCGTCACGGTTCCGGTGTGGGGCATGGGGTGGTGCGCCTCTCTCGTGCGGGCGCCGACCGGGATCGCCGGGCGACGTCCCATGGTCGACCCCCGGCACACATCGGTCAAAATCAGGCTGATTTGTCCTGCGGAGTGACCGTTGCGACCGTAAATGATGCGTCGGAGGCGGGCTCGTGCCGGGATTTGTCCAGCGGGACCTGAGGGCCGCAGCCCTCGCGCAGCCAGCGGCGGAGCACGTGATGGACCTGCTGGGCGCCCACCAGTTCGACGCCCTCGGCGACCGGCGGCGAGAAGACCTTCGGAGCGAGCAGGAACGCGTGTCCCTGGGCGCCGCCGAGGCCTCCGTGGGAGCCGATCTGCTCCTCGAAGGCGAGCACTTCGCCCTCGGCCGGGTCGTACCAGGAGTTCACCATGATGTCGGCGGTGTGCGGGAAGGAGTCGGTGCGGCGGACGGCGTCGGCGGCGTGCGCGCCGAAGTCGGCCAGGGGCCCGGGGCGGTCGTCGAGGTCGGCCAGAGGGATCTCGGCGCCGCGCGCGCCGAGGACGACGGCGCCGTGCTCCTCGCTGCGTACCAGCAGGAAGCCGATGCCGGGGTGGTTGGCGAGGGTCGTCAGGAGCGCCGGGTGGCGGGCGTCGATCTCCTCCTTGCTCATGCGGTGCGGCACGTCGGGGAAGGAGACCAGGCCGAGGTTGCCGGAGGCGAGGACGATCGGCTCGGAGCGGCGCGACGCGGGGCGGTCCTCCTCGCCGCCCTCCTCGACGGGCCGGCGCAGCGCGGCCCTGACGGCGGAGCGGGCCTCGGCGCCGGTTGGGGTCTCCCCTGGACGAGCGAAGCCGAGAGCTTGGGGAAGGGTGCGCCGGGCCCGGCGCGGCACGGGCAGGCCGCAGCCCGCCCGGACGAGGTCCTGGAGGCCGAGCCCGTAGCGGGCGCGGAACGTCTCACCGGGGCTCTGCCCGTGGTCGGACAGGACGACGATCCGGTAGCGGCGCGGGGCGTGCTCGGCGACCTTCGCGATCAGCGCGAGGGAGCGGTCGAGGCGTGCGAGGACCTTTTCGGCGTCGCGGCTGGCGGGCCCGGAGTGGTGGGCGACCTCGTCGTACGCGACGAGGTCCGCGTAGACCGCGCTGCGGCCCGCGAGCATGTCGCCGATGACCGCGGCGACGACGACGTCCCGCTCCACGACGGTCGCGAAGGCGCGGATGAACGGGTAGAGCCCGCCGCGGCCGACGCGGGGGCGCTGCCGGGTCAGGCGGGCCCGGGTGGACTGGCCGATCTCGCGGCCGGCCTCGGCGACGAAGGACAGGGCGGTGCGCACGGCGTTCGCCGGGTCGCTGAAGTACGCGAAGTACCCGGAGCGCGAGCGGTTCTCCTTGCCGCGGCGGGCCGCGACGGACAGCACGAGGGCGACCTGTTCGGCGCCTCCGCTGAAGAGGTTGCCGCGGCTGGCGCCGTCCAGGGTGAGCAGGCCGCCGTCGCCGGTGTGCTCGATGGCGCGGCGCTGGAGTTCGGCGGCGCTGGTGGGCCGGTTGGAGACCTGAACCTCGCGGGTGTCCTTCTCGTACCAGCGGAACGCGGGCACGTCGTAGTTGCTGCCGTGCAGGATGCCGAGCTGGCTGGCGCCCGTCTGGCTGGACCAGTCGGTGCGCCAGGGTGTGAGGCGGTGGGTGCCGGCGCCGAGCCAGGCGCCGACGGTCGGCATCACGTCCCGGTCCACGGCGTCGCGCAGGACGTCGTGGCCGACGCCGTCGAGCTGGAGGAAGACGGTGCCGGGGGTGGACGGTCCCGCTCCGGCGCTCCCTCTGCGGCGACGCCGGTCGGCGAGGCGGTACAGGCGGCGGCGGTAGGCGTCGTCGTCGCGTACGGCGAGGGCTCCCCCGGTGGCGGACGCCACCGCGGACATCACGGCGGCGACCACGACGGCGGTCTCGGGGTTCGCCTCGCCCCGGCCGTCGGGGACGATGGCCAGGGCGAAGAGCAGCAGTCCGCCGTTGAGGAAGAAGACGACGAGGCCGAGGACCAGCGCGGGCACCAGGAGCAGGGCGCGCACGAGGAGCGGCCACACCAGCACGGACAGGACGGCGAAGGCCCCCGCGCCGAGCGCGGCGGTGACGCCGATCCGGGTGGCGCTGTCGCCGTTGTCCGACTGGAGCTTGAAGTCCGGCAGGATCCCGGCGAGCACGAGCATCGTGACGGTGCTGACCGCCCACACCGCGATCGACCGCCAGCACATGCTGACGAACCGCCGCCAACGCCCCTCGCCCACGCCTCGCTCACCCTCTCGCCGTCACGTCGTCGACCCCGCGCCAAGCGTGTCATATGAGCGCGATACGTCCGGGTTCTCCCCTGACTGCGAACACAGGTGCCCGGCGCGGGGCGGCGCGGGACGCCCGTGGTGCCGGCTCAGCAGCCGTCGTATCCGGCCGTCGGCATCGACATCCGGCGGTGGACGCGCTTCTTCATCTCCGCGTCGTACGACGGCTCGGCGAGGCCCGCGGTCTCCAGGCGGACGCCGCGGCGCTCGCACTCGGCCGTGAACTCGTCGACCGAGCGCAGCGCGGCCCGCAGGACCCGCTCGCTCGGGGCGACGAACAGGTCGACGAGGCCCGCGTCGACGTCCGCCCACAGCACGCCGTGGTCGGAGCGCAGTGAGTGGACGAGGAGTTCTCTGGTCACGACGTAGCCCCGGTCGGCGGCCCAGCGGGCGCACATGGCGTGCTGGCTGCGTGAATCCACGAGGAAGGGGTCGGCGTCCAGCTCCTCCAGCGGCGTCAGGCTGGCGATCGCCGTGACGCGGACCGCGCCGGCCGCGGTCTCTCCCGCCGTTTCACCCATGGTGTCCCCCTCACCTCCGGATTTCCCGACGACCCTACTCCTGCCCGTAGGCTCGGGGGAGTCGCACGGAGGAGGTCCTGGAGGTGCCGGTGGAGATCACCTGGTGGGGCCACGCCACCTGCACGGTCGAGGACTCGGGACTCCGTGTGCTGACCGACCCGCTCTTCACGCGCCGCCTCGCCCATCTGCGCCGGCGCCGCGGGGCGCCCCCGCCGCCCGAGGCCGCCGTCGCCGACGTCGTCCTCGTCTCCCATCTGCACGCCGACCATCTGCACGTCCCGTCCCTGGCCCGGCTCGCGCCCGGCACCCGGGTCCTGCTCCCGCGAGGGGCCCGGCGCGCGGTGCCCGGCCTGCGCAGGCTCACGCATCTGCGGCTCACGGAGGTCGAGCCGGGCACCCGCGTGGAGGTGGGCGCCCTCGTCATACGCGCCGTGCCCGCCTCGCACGACGGGCGGCGCATCCCGGTGGGACCGCACCGCTCCCCCGCGCTCGGGTTCGTGGTGAGCGGCGAGGCCCGTACCTACTTCGCGGGCGACACCGGGCTCTTCGACTCCATGGCGGACGCGGTGGGCGAGGTGGATGTGGCGCTCCTGCCGGTCGGGGGGTGGGGGCCCTGGCTCGGGCCGCACCACCTGGACGCGGGCCGCGCCGCCGAGGCGCTCGCCCGGATCGCGCCGCGCAGCGCCGTGCCGGTGCACTACGGGACGTACTGGCCGATCGGCATGGACGCGGTGCGGCCGCATGAATTCCACACGCCGGGCGAGGAGTTCGTGCGGCGCTCCGCCCAGCTGGCGCCCGAGGTGACGGTGCATCTGCTCGGTCACGGTGAGAGTGTGCGGCCGGAGGTCGCCAGGTGAGTCCGGTCAGTGGCGCCGGCCACGAGCTGCTCGCCGCCGCGGTGACGCACGCGCCGCCGGAGTCCACCCAACAGGCCGTCGGATACCCGTCGTTGTTCCTGCTGATCGTGATCGGGGCGCTGGTGCCGGTCATCCCCACGGGGGCGCTCGTCAGCTCGGCGGCCGTGGTCGCCTTTCATCAGACGGCGCCGTTCTCACTGCTCCTGGTGTTCGCTGTCTCCGCGTTCGCGGCGTTCCTCGGCGATGTGGCGCTGTACTGGCTGGGGCAGCGCGGGATGGGTTCCAAATTGGGGTCTCCCCTGCTCGAGCGCAGTCGAGAGCTTGGGGAAGGCTCCAAGTGGCTGGCCGCCATTCGCGAACGGGCGCCCGAGGAACGGCTCGCGCAGGCGCAGGACAAACTCGCCGACCACGGGGTGATGGTGCTCGTCCTGTCCCGGCTCGTGCCCGCCGGGCGCATCCCCGTGATGCTGGCGTGCCTGATGGCGAGGATGCCGCTGCGGCAGTTCGCCCGCGGGGACGTCCCGGCGTGCCTGGCCTGGGCCGTGACGTATCAGCTCATCGGCATCCTCGGCGGCTCCCTGTTCGGTGAGCCGTGGGAGGGCGTCGTGGCGGCGGTCGCCCTGACGCTGGTGATCAGCGCGGCGCCCGCCGTGTGGCGGCGGGCGCGCGGGGGCCGCTCAGACGGTCAGCACGCGTGAGGCGCCGACCGGCAGGTCCCACAGGTCCTTGCGCGCGAGTCCCGCTTTCTGCCAGGCGGCCCGTACGCGCGTGAGGGGTTCGAGGACCGGCTCGGCCGAGAGCAGGAACGTGGCCCAGTGCATGGGCGCCATACGGCGCGCGCCCACGTCCTGCGCGGCCTGCACCGCATCCTCCGGGTCGCAGTGGACGTCCTTCAGCCACCAGCGCGGCTCGTAGGCGCCGATGGGCAGGAGCGCCAGGTCGATGCCGGGGTAGCGGCTGCCGATCTCCGAGAACCAGTGGCCGTATCCGGTGTCCCCCGCGAAGTAGACCCGCTGTCCCTCCAGGTCGGTGAGGACCCAGCCGCCCCACAGGGTGCGGCAGGTGTCGACGAGGCTGCGCTTGGACCAGTGGTGCGCCGGGACGAAGTCGAAGCGCACGCCGTCCAGTTCCGCCGCCTCCCACCAGTCGAGCTCCGTGACGCGGGTGAAGCGGCGGCGGGTGAACCAGCGGCCGAGTCCGGCGGGGACGAACACGGGTGTGTCCCTCGGGAGCCTTTTGAGGGTGGGGGCGTCCAGGTGGTCGTAGTGGTTGTGGCTGATGACGACGGCATCGACGGGCGGCAGGGCGCTCCAGGCGACGCCGGCCGGGGTGACGCGGGCCGGGGTGCCGAGGATCTTGCGGGACCAGACCGGGTCGGTGAGCACGGTGAGGCCGCCTATGCGCAGCACCCAACTGGCGTGCCCCGCCCAGCTGACGGCGACGGTACGGGCGTCCACGGCCGGCAGCGGTCCGGGCTCGAACGGCAGGGCCGCGATTTCCTTCAGCGCGTCGGGCGGCGGACGCAGCGCGCCCTCCCTGGCGAACCGGGCGAAGGCGCGCAGTCCGGGCAGCGGCGCCGTCAGGCGGTCGGCGAACGACTTGGGCCACATACGTCCCCCGCCGAGCGGCTTCGGCTCGGCGAGGGGTACGAAGGACGCGGGGGCATCAGCTCGCTGTGCCGTCGACTCGGACTGCTGCGTCATCGAGGACTCTCCCATCCCTTGACGTCGGCCCTGAGATCGTCGAGAGCCGACTCCAACATGCTCAACGCGCGCTGTACGTGCGGCAATTCCAGAGGTTCCGGCGTGGTGAGAGACGTCATGCGCTCCTTGGGGGTTGAGCCGAGGAAGGGGCCGGTGGACAGGCGTACCCGCAGCGCGGCGAGGTCGTCGCCGAAGCGGTGGCCGCCGGGGGTGGGCATGCCGAGCCGCTCGGAGAGCCGGTCCTCCAGATCCTGGGCGTCGCCGACGCCGCGGGCGGCGAGCGCGGGGCGCAGCCGGTCCAGGTCCGCGTACAGCTGGCGGCCGGCTTCGGGCGGCCGGGCGAGTCCGCCGGAGAGGAGCACCGCGCGGTGCACGGCGGCGGCCACGCGCGCGTGGAGCGCGGTCGTGGCGCGCAGGCGCGCGGTGATCCCGGCGGGCTCGCCGAGCGCGTACGTCGCCCCCGCCGCGGCGGGGGCCGAGAGGACCGCGCCGAGCGCGGTGAGGATGTCCAGGACGCGGGCGCGCAGCGCGGCTCCGCGCGCGGTGGCGGGGAGGCGGGCGACGGCCGCGGGCAGGCCGGGCGGCAGGTAGGCGCCGGTGAGGTCGGTGACGACGGTGACGTGGTCGGGCAGCATCTCGGCGGGGCCGATCATGACGGTGGCCCGGGCCGGGTCGTGGTGCAGGGTGTCGCGCCAGGTCTCGTCGCTGACGATGTGCAGGCCCTCCTCCGCGGCGGCCTCGACCGCCTCGTGCAGGATCTCGGGCGGCGGCACGGTCCCGGTCGGGTCGTCGGCGACGGACAGGACGAGGAGCCGCGGGTCGCCGCCCTCGGCGCGGACGCGGCGCGCGGTTTCGAGGAGGGCGTACGGATCGGGGACGCCGCCGCACTCGGCGGGCGTCGCCACGTGGAAGACGGACCGGCCCTGGAGCCGTGCCTGGGGCTCCCACCAGGCCGGGCAGGGCCGGGTCAGCAGCACGTCGCCGCCGATCGCGGCGGTCAGCGCGAGGAGCAGGGGTACGCCGCCGGGCGCGGCCGCGGTGCCGCCCGGTTCGGTGGGCAGTCCGCGGCGCTGCCAGTAGCCACAGGCGGCGTCGAGGAGGGCGGGGGAGCCGCCGGGCGGTTCCGGGGCCGCCGGGTCCGCGGCGGCGGCCGCGGCGGCCAGCTCGGGCAGGACGGGAAGGCCGTCGTCCGGCAGCGGCGGCCCGTACCGGACGGGCCCGCGCCCCTCCAGGATCCCGTGGTCGTTCCCCCGCATGTGCCACCTCCACGCGCTGCCAGTCCGCACTGCCGGGACCTCATGGGCACCTCCTACCCTCCCCAGCCTCTCCCGAGCCGCACACTCGCGCGCGGCCTGCACGGGAGGGACGGTGGCCGCGTCCCGGGAGCGTGAGCACGTGGGAATGCCGCGAGGGGCGGGTCGCGCGGAGCTGGGCCGAGCGGGTGACGGGGCGCCGGCGGGGGCGGCGACGGTCACCCGCGCGCGTCCGTCACCCCCGCGCCCGCTCCACCCTGCGCTCGTCCCAGACGGGTTCGTCGGACTCGCGCAGCCGGCCGTCGCTGCCGAAGACGAGGTAGCGGTCGAAGGAGCGCGCGAACCAGCGGTCGTGCGTGACGGCGAGGACCGTGCCGTCGAACGCCTCAAGGCCCTCCTGGAGCGCCTCGGCGGACTCCAGGTCGAGGTTGTCCGTCGGCTCGTCGAGCAGGAGCGCCGTCACTCCGGCCAGTTCGAGCAGCAGGATCTGGAAGCGGGCCTGCTGGCCGCCCGAGAGCCGCTCGAACTTCTGCTCGGCCTGGGCCGTCAGCTCGTAGCGCCGCAGCCGTCCCATCGCCGCGCCGCGGTCCTTGGCGTGGTCGAGCCAGAGGATGTCGAGCAGGGTGCGGCCCTGGAGCTCGGGGTGGGCGTGGGTCTGGGCGAAGTGGCCGGGCACGACGCGCGCGCCGAGCTTCCACTCCCCCGTGTGCGCGACCGTGTCGTCGGGGTTCCCGGCGAGCAGGCGCAGGAAGTGCGACTTGCCCGAGCCGTTCGAGCCGAGGACCGCGACCCGCTCGCCGTAGAAGACCTCCAGGTCGAACGGCTGCATGAGACCGGTCAGCTCGAGGCCCTTGCAGGTGATGGCCCGCACCCCGGTCCGGCCGCCGTGCAGGCGCATGGTGATGTCCTGCTCGCGCGGCGGCTCGGGCGGGGGACCCGCCTCCTCGAACTTGCGCAGGCGGGTCTGCGCCGCCGCGTAGCGGGACGCCATCTCGTGGCTGACCGCGGCCGCCTGCCGCAGGTTGAGGACGAGCTTCTTCAGCTGGGCGTGCTTCTCGTCCCAGCGCCTGCGCAGCTCCTCGAAGCGCGCGAACCGCTCGCGCCGCGCCTCGTGGTACGTCGCGAAGCCGGCGCCGTGCACCCAGGCGTCGGCGCCGGCGGGGCCCGGCTCGACGCTGACGATCTTCTCGGCGGAGCGGGCGAGCAGCTCCCGGTCGTGGGAGACGAACAGGACCGTCTTACGGGTCTCGCGCAGCTTCTCCTCCAGCCAGCGCTTGCCGGGTACGTCGAGATAGTTGTCCGGCTCGTCGAGGAGGAGGACCTCGTCGGTGCCGCGCAGGAGCGCTTCGAGGACGAGTCGTTTCTGCTCGCCGCCGGACAGGGTGCGGACCTCGCGGAACTGGGCCGAGTCGTACGGGATGCCGAGGGCGGCCGTGGTGCACATGTCCCAGACCGTCTCCGCTTCGTAGCCGCGGGCCTCGGCCCAGTCGGACAGGGCCTGCGCGTACTCGAGCTGCGCGGCTTCGTCGTCGACGGTCATGATCAGGTGCTCGGCCTTGTCGACGGCCTTCGCCGCCTCCCTGATCCGCGGGGTCGCCACCGATACGAGCAGGTCACGCACGGTCGTCTCGTCGCGCACCGAGCCGACGAACTGCGACATGACGCCGAGCCCGCCGCCGACGGTGACGGTGCCGCCGTGCGGCTTCAGCTCGCCGGAGATCAGCTTGAGGAGCGTCGTCTTTCCCGCGCCGTTCGGCCCGACGAGGGCGACCACGGACCCCTCCCCGACCCGGAAGGAGACATCACCGAGCAGCGCCCGCCCGTCCGGCAAGTAGTACTCGAGGTGCGCGGCTTCCAGATGTCCCATGGTCCGCATTGTGGGCGCCCGGCCGGGTGAGGAGCAAAACGATTTCGGCACGCCCCCGGGGTGCGGGGGCCCGCGGCGGGTACACGTGCGCAATGTGCGCTGATCTCGACCATCTGACGACCTGGTGGACCGCGCCCCCTCCGGGCCCCGGCCTGCGTGGCCGGCTCGCCGCCCTTGACCTGCGCGTTTTCGAGTATGCGGCGCGCCGGCACTGGCCCGGCGGCGACCGTGTCCTGCCCCGGCTGAGCCGCAGCGCGAACCATGGGGTGCTGTGGTTCGCGGTGGCGGGGGCACTGGCGGCGGGCGGTTCGCCGAAGGCCCGCCGCGCCGCCGTGCGCGGGGTCGCCTCGCTCGCCGTGGCCTCCGTGACGATCAACACGCTCGGGAAGCGTTCCGTGCGCAGGCCGCGGCCCGTGCTCGACCCGGTGCCGCTGGTGCGGCGCCTGAAGCGGCAGCCCGTCACGACGTCGTTCCCGTCCGGGCACGCGGCGTCGGCGGCCGCCTTCGCCGCGGGCGTCGCGCTGGAGTCCCGCCCGCTGGGCGCGCTGGTGGCGCCCCTCGCGCTCTCCGTCGCCGCGTCCCGTGTCTATACGGGCGCGCACTTCCCGGGCGATGTCCTCGCGGGCGCCGCGCTCGGGGCGGGCGCGGCCTACGCGGTACGGGGCCTCGTGCCGACCCGCGACCAGATGCCGTCGCCGGGCCGGCCGCTGGTGGACGACGTGCCGAAGCTGCCCGGCGGTGAGGGCCTGGTGATGGTGGTCAACACCGGTGCGGGCAGTCCGGACCAGGCGCGGACGCTGCGCGGCCTGCTGCCGCGCGCCGAGATCGTCGAGGCCGGGGGGTCCGATCTGCCCGCCGCGCTGGAGAAGGCGGCGGCCCGGGCACGGGCGCTCGGGGTGTGCGGCGGGGACGGCACGGTGAACACCGCGGCGGGCGTCGCCCTGCGCCACGGTCTGCCGCTCGCCGTCCTTCCCGGCGGCACGCTCAACCACTTCGCGTACGACCTGGGGATCGAGGACCCGGGCGATCTGTCGCGGGCCGTCGAGGCGGGCGACGCCGTGGCGGTCGACGTCGGCCGCTTCCGGTCGTCGGCCACCTCCGGGATCTTCCTCAACACCTTCAGCCTGGGCGTGTACCCGGAGCTGGTGAAGGAGCGCGAGCGCTGGTCGCGGCGGATCGGCGGACGGCTCGCCGACGTGGTGGCCGCCACGCACGTGCTGCGCCGCGACCACCCGCTGCAGGCCGAACTGGACGGTACGCGGCGGCCGTTGTGGATGGTGTTCGCCGGGAACTGCACGTACCGCCGGATGGGGCTCACGGCGGGCCGGCGCGCGGATCTCGCGGACGGCCTGCTCGACGTGCGCGTGGTGCACGGCGGCCGGCTGCCGGGCGTACGTCTCCTGGCTGCGGCGTTGGCGGGGCCGCTGTCCCGCTCCCCGTTCCACGCCGCGGTCCGGCGCACGCAGCTGCGCATGGACCGCATCCACCCCGGCACACCGCTGGCCTTCGACGGTGAAGTCGGGTCGTGCGGACGGGAGTTGACCATCGACAAGCAGCACGAGGCACTGCGGGTCTACCGGCCGCTGACCATACTGTGACAGCACGAGTCGCGTCCATATCATGAGATGGACATCTCAATATTCGGCATGGCGGCGTACGGTGATCTCACTGGGTTCACCGCTCACCGATCTTGCGAAGGGGTCCGGCATGGCGAAGGAGACCGCCGTCTACACGCACGGCCACCACGAGTCCGTACTGCGCTCCCACACCTGGCGCACCGCCGCCAACTCGGCGGCGTATCTGCTCGGTTCGCTGAAGCCGCACATGAAGATCCTGGACATCGGGTGCGGCCCGGGGACCATCACCGCCGACCTGGCGGCGCTGGTCCCCGAGGGGCACGTCACCGGCGTGGACCAGGCCGCGGGGATCCTCGACCAGGCCAGGGCGACGGCGGCCGAACGCGGCCTGACCAACGTCGACTTCGCGACGGCGGACGTCCACGCGCTGGACTACCCGGACGACACGTTCAACGTCGTGCACGCCCACCAGGTGCTCCAGCACGTCGGCGACCCGGTGCAGGCGCTGCGCGAGATGCGCCGCGTCACCAAGCCCACCGGTTTCATCGCCGTCCGCGATTCGGACTACGCGGCCATGACCTGGTATCCGAACGCGCCCGCCATGGACGACTGGCTGGACCTGTACCGGCGGGTCGCCCGCGCCAACGGCGGCGAACCGGACGCGGGCCGGCGTCTCAAGTCCTGGGCGCTGGAGGCCGGTTTCGCCCCGGCCGACATCAACGCGTCCTCCTCCACCTGGTGTTACTCCGCGCCCGACGAGGTCGAGTGGTGGAGCGGCCTGTGGGCGGACCGCACCGTGGCCTCCGGGTACGCCGACCGCGCCACGGAGAGCGGCCACGCGACAGCCGCCCGGCTGGAGGAGATCTCCGAGGCCTGGCGGACATGGGGGAAGCAGCCTGACGCCTGGTTCTCGGTGCTGCACGGCGAGCTCCTGTGCCGCAAGACGGATCACGGGGGCCAGCAGAGCTGAGCGGGGCGCCCGCGTCACCGTCCTCCCGGTGACGCGGGCGCGCCGCCTCATGACCGACCCCCGCCGTTCCCCGGAAGTGATCACGCGTCCGCGCGTGGCCAACTACGCTCACCGCTATGGAGATCCTGGGAACCACGCTGCGTATCTGCGTCGAGGACCTGGAGTCCTCGGTCGCGTTCTACGAACGGCTCGCGGGCAGCCGGGCCCTGCGCTTCGAGCGCGGCGGGGTCTCCGTCGCGGCGGTCGGCTGCTTCCTCCTGATGAGCGGGCCGAAGGAGGAGATCGACGTCCTGCGCAAGGTCTCGGCGACGATCGCCGTCCCGGACGTCGACGAGGCCCACGCCGTCCTCAGCGCGTCCGGAGCGCACGTCCTCGCGGGGCCGGTCCCGACGCCCGCGGGCCGCAACCTCATCGCGATGCACCCGGACGGCTCGGTCTTCGAGTATGCCGACCGGCAGGGCCAGGCCTGACGCGCGGTCGCGGGCCCGTCCCCGTATCCTCGCCCGGGCAGGTGGGAGCGAGGACGGTGGACATGGCGGGCAGCGACGACCACGGCGAGACCCGGGAGGCCGGGGAATCCGTGAAGAGCGGCGGCGCCCGCCCGCCGCTCGGCTCGCGCGCACGGGACGCGATCCGGCAGCGCGTCGTCGACCGGCGCTACCCGCAGGGCTCCCGGCTCGTCGAGCGCGAGATCGCCGAAGAGCTGCAGATGTCGCGCGTCCCCGTACGGGAGGCGCTGCGCTCGCTCGTCACCGAGGGCCTGCTCGAACTTCTGCCGCACAGCGGGGTACGCGTACGGCGGTTGGCGCGGGCCGACGTGGAGCATCTCTACGAGGTGTGGGAGCCGCTGGCCGTACAGGCCTCCCGGCTCGCGGCCCGGCGCGTCGCACGGGCCGCGCCGCAGGAGCCGGAGGGGCTGGACGCGCTGCGCGGGACGCTGGACGCGGCGGAGCGCGCGGCCGCGGCGGACGAGGGGGCGCGTGAGGTGGCCGCGCACACCGCTTTCCACGAGGGCATCGTGACCCTGTCCGGGAATCCGCTGCTGGCGCGCACCATGGAGCAGCTCGGCTGGCAGCTCCAGCTGCTGTTCGGCCTGCGCGAGGAACCCGCCCACATGCGGGCGCAGCATGCGGTGATCTTCCGGCACATCGTCGCGGGCGACGAGGAGACCGCCGCGGCGAGCACGCTGCTGCACGTGCGCGACAGCCGGTCGGTGGCGTTGCGCTCGCTCTTCGGCGACGAGGGCGATGACGGCCGGGGTGACGGCCGCGGTGACAGCCATGGAGACGACGCCACTTTGTATACCAGCCTCTACTAGTTCCTGCTCCGGTTGACCAGAATCCGGGAAGAACGTGCAGGTCCAGTCCCGAGCGGAATGGGCCCCTCCTTGCCCGCTCCCCCATCTTGGTATACAAAATGTCGGGCCACCCGATCCCTCCCGCCATCCGCCGAGGAGCCCCGCATGTGCGTCGAGAACTGCCCCCCGCCGTCGAACCGGCTGACCCGCCGAGGCGTACTCGCGGGTGCCGCCGCACTGGCGGGCACGACGGCCGCCCTCGCCGCCGCGCCCGGCGCGTCCGCTGCCGCCCCGATGACCCGCACGTCCGCCGCCCGCTCCGGGAGCGCCCCCCGCGGCGGTGACCTCGTCATCGACGGCGGCACGCTCCTCGACCCCGCGACGGGCGAGGTCACCGAGGACGCGGTGGTCGTCATCCGGGACGGCGTCGTCCGCGCGGCCGGCAAGCGCAAGAACGTAGACGTGCCCGCCGGCGTCACCGTCCTCGACGCGCAGGGCCGGTGGGTCCTGCCGGGTCTCGTCGACTCGCACATCCACCTGAACACCGCCGCCGAGGCCGCCAGGACCCTCGCGCTCGGCGCCACCACCGCGCGCAGCGGTTCGACGAACTTCTACCAGGACATCGCCGTCCGCGAGCTCTCCCGGCAGGCCCCCGGCCTGGCCCCCAGGCTGCGCGCGTCCGGCGTCTTCGTCACGCCCGACCTCGGTGACACGATCCTCGCGGACCCCGACCTCACCCCGCTCGCCCGCCTCAAGGGCGGCGTCACCTCGACCGAGGCGCTGCGCCGCGTCGTCGAGGTCAACCTGGCTCGTGGTGCCGACACCATCAAGACGCGCGTGAACCCGCGTGCCGGCCTGGCCGAGCAGGACCCTCTGGAGCAGGTCTACAGCCGCGAGCAGCTCTCCACGATCGTGGCCACCGCCCGCCGCGCCGGCAAGGACGTGCTGTGCCACAGCTACAGCGAGAAGGGCTGCCACGACGCCGTCATGGCCGGCGTCAGGTCCGTCGAGCACGGCGCGTTCATCAGTGAGCGGACCCTGCACGAGATGCGCCGCCGTGGTACGTACTTCACGCCCACGATGGTCGCGATCGGCGGCATGATCGGCGACCCCGACCCGGTTCTCGACGAGCGCGGCCGCACCTACCTGCCGAAGCTCAAGGCCGCCGCGAAGCTCGCCCACGAGCTGGGCGTGGGCCTGGTGTCCGGCACGGACTCGTCGGGCGGCTCGGTCGAGCCGATCGGCGCCGAGATCGAGATGATGCACTCGGCCGGTCTGTCCGCGCTCGACGCGATCCGCACCGCCACCACCAACGCGGCCCGTCTTCTCGGCTTCGAGGGCAGGGTGGGCCGCCTCGCGCGCGGTTACGCGGGCGACGCGATCCTGCTGTCCGGCAACCCGCTCGCCGACCTGTCGGTGCTGAAGAAGCCGGTGCGCGTCGTGCGTACGGGAGTCGCCGTATGACGGCCACCGTCTTCCGGAACGTACGCCCGCTCGGTGCGGCGGAGGCCGTGGACCTCACCGTCGTCGACGGGGTGATCGTCGACGCTCCCGCGCCCGAGGGTGCCGAGGCCGTCGACTGCGGCGGCCGGATCGCGCTGCCGACCCTGGTGGACGCGCACATCCACCCGGACAAGACCGCGTGGGGCGAGCCCTGGGTCTCGCGCAAGCCCGCGTCGGGGATCGCCGAATTCGCCGCTGCGGACGCCGAGTTGTACCGCTCGCAGACCACGCCCCTCAAGGACCGCGCCCAGCGCCTGATGGCGCACGCGGTCACCCGGGGCACCCGGGCGATGCGGGCCCATGTCGATGTCGCGCCCGCTTTCGGCCTCGCCGGTGTCGAGGGTGTCGGCGCCGCGCGTGAGGCGCTGCGGGACGCGGTCGACGTGCAGATCGTCGCGTTCCCGCAGCACGGCGTCCTGCGGGCGCCCGGCACCGCGCAGCTCCTGGAGGAGGCGGCCTGCACCGGTGGCATCGACATCGTGGGCGGCATCGACCCGATCGGCTTCGACGAGGCGCTCGACGCCCAGCTCGACCTGGTCTTCGGGATCGCCGACCGGCACGGGGTGGGCGTCGACATCCACCTCCACGACCGGTCCGTCCCCGGCGTGACCGCGGTGCACGCGATCATCGACCGGACCAGGGCGCTGTCCCTCCAGGGCAAGGTCAGCATCAGTCACGCGTTCTGCGTGCCCGGCCTCGAAGGCATCGAACTCGACCGCATGGGCGCCGAGTTGGCGGACGCGGGGATCTCCCTGACGACCGTGGCGCCGTCGCGGCCGCTGGTCCTGCCCACGCGCCGGCTGCGCGAGCTCGGGGTGCGGGTCGGGCTCGGTTCGGACGGGGTGCGCGACTCGTGGAGTCCGTTCGGCAACGCCGACATGCTGCACCGGGCGCACCTGCTCGCGCGGGCCCAAGGGGCGCGTCTGGACGAGGAGTTGGCCGACGCCTTCCGTGTCGCCGCCGATGACGGCGCCCGTGTCGTCGGCCTCCCCCACCTGGATCTGTCTCCCGGCTCACCGGCCGACTTCTTCCTGGTGCGCGGCGAGTGCCTGCCCCAGGTCGTGGTGGACCTGCCCGCGCGTGACCTGGTGGTCAGGGCGGGCCGGGTCGTGGCCAGGGACGGCGAGCTGCTGCTCCCCTGACCGCGCGCCGGGTCAGGACTCCCTGGGCCGCATGCTGAAGTCGTACTGGGCGGGCAGCCGTTCGCCCGGTGCGGCGAGGCGTGCCCACAGTTCGGCGATGACCTCCGAGCCCTCACGCAGGTCGGCGACCTCGAAGCCCTCGTCGAACACGGCCCGTGCCGCCTCCTTGTCCCCCTCGGCGATCAGGAGCCGGGCCTCGACGAGCCGGAAGCGGCCGCGGGCGCGGATCGTGGCGTGCAGCCGGTCCCAGACGGTGCGGGCCGCTCCGGGGCGACGGGCCGCGAGCAGCGCGTCGATGGCCTCGCGGCCGAGCGCCGCGGTGGCCGCTGTCCAGGCCTCGCCGTCGTCGCGCCGCTCCTGGCACAGGTCGTCGAAGGCTTCGGCGTAGCGGTCGGCGGCGCGTTCGTGATGGCCGGCCTCCTGGTCGGCGACGGCCAGGCAGCGCAGCAACGGCCAGAGGGACGGGGCGAGTTCGAGGCCGCGCTCCCAGCTGCGTACGGCCTGGGCCAGGTCGCCCGCGTGCCATTGGGCGACCCCTAGGTGGTACTCGGTGAGCGGCTGCGCGGGCGCCGTCTCCAGCATGTCCCGCCAGTGCGGCGCGACGAGGGTGGGCCCGGGCGGTCCGACGCGGCGCGGCTCGGGGATGGAGCCGGTGCGCAGGAGGTCGAGCCAGGGTGCCTGCTCCGGGCCGAGTGCCGACTCGGCGAAGGGGGTGCCCGGCAGCTTGAAGTCGCCGCGCAGCACTTCGAGGGCGCCCCACCCGGAGCCCTCCGCGAGCGACTCCCCCGGTTCGGTGTCGGCGTGCGGTCGCCAGGCCGCGTAGGCGGCGTCGACGTCGGCCCTCGACAGCACGGCTTCGAGGCGCTCCTCGACCTCGCCGCGCGCGGCCGCCCAGTCCTCGGCGGAGTGCACGGCGTCGGGCGCCGCGGACAGCGGTCCGTACGACTCCAGCCACGCGAACTCGCCCTCGGCGTCCAGGCGTACGTGCTCCAGCTGGGTGCGGGCGAGGCCCGCCTGTATCTCGGCGTAGCCGCCCGTGCCCGGCTCGGTCAGCCACTCCTGCCAGCGCCGCCCGCCCGCGCCGTGGCCCCACAGGAACAGCTTGCGGCCGCGCAGCAGGTCCGTCGAGGTCTGTACGAGCCCGTGCCCGTCGTCGTCGAGCGCGGCGATCCAGCGGCGCTGCCCGTCGGGGACCTCGTAGAAGTAGTCGGCCGGGAATTCGCCGCTGAGGGGGTAGCTGCGGTCCACGCCGTCGGACTCCGGGACGGAGACGCGGCGCAGGCTGCGCTCGTAGCCGAAGTGCCAGGCCTCGTCGGCGGGGGCGAGGACGCGGTGTTCCTCGGGGACGGCGATGTTCGACCACCAGTAGACGGGCGCGGGCCTCTCGTGGGGATTACGTATCCGCACCCCCACGTGGAGGAAGTCGGATCCGGCGGGCAGCCACAGGTCCACCTGGAACGGCAGGTCGCGCAGGCGCTCCCACTCCCACAGGCGCAGCATGTCGCCGCCGTCGGGCGCGGTGACGCGGGCGGCGTGCAGGGGTGCGCAGGACAGGGTGGTGTGCCCGGTCGCGCCGATGTTCCACTCGATGCCGCCGGAGAACCAGGCGCCGTTGAGCGCGAAGTCGGCGGGCTGGAACACCGGGTTGCGGTACAGGAGTTCGCGCCCGGTGGGCTTGTGGAACATCGAGTGGATACGGCCGCCGAGGCCCGGCAGGACCGTGACGCGCAGCCGGTCGTTCTCGATCACGAGCGTGTCGAGGGTGAGGGGGGCGCGCTCGCGCCCGTAGCCGTTCTTGAGCCGCTCCGGCAGGACGCTGCGCAGCTTCTCGTAGCCGATCTGGCGGGCCATGTCGCGCGGCATGCCCTGCTTGGAGCGCTCGTCGAGTTCGTGGAGTTCGTCGAGGGGCCGCAGCGGCGGCAGCGGGTCGGGGGCGCCCACCGCCACGCCGGGCAGGGTCAGTACGTCGCGTCGAAGGGTCGTCCGCTCGGCCTGCGAGTCCGTCAAGTCCGCCTCCCGGTTCACGGGGCCCGCCGTCCGCACGCGGAGTGCCCCGACGACCATGGAACAGGCTCGTCCCCGAGCTGACCAGGGGTTCCCCGGGTCAGAATTCAGCAAAGACGCATTTACGGAAGAAGGTCAGCCGCGAGCACCGGGCATCTCGGCCGTGAGCGCCCAGCGCTCGTGGTCGCGCCAGGCGCCGTCCACGAAGATGAAGTCGGGCGAGTAGCCCTCCCGGCGGAACCCGGCGCGGCGGGCGAGCGCGATGGACGCCTTGTTGCCCGGCTGCATGTTGATCTCCAAGCGGTGCAGTCCGAGGGGACCGAAGGCGTACCGGACGACAAGACCGAGGCCCTCGCTCATGATGCCGCGGCCCGCCGCGTGCGCGAACACGCCGTAGCCGAGGGCACCGCTGCGGAAGCCGCCGCGGACGATGTTGTTGATGTTGATGAAGCCGGCGATGCCGCCACCGCCCTCGTCGTCCGTCCGCTCGCACACCAGGAATCCGCAGCGGGCCGGATCGTCGATGAGTGCGCCCGCGTAGGCGGCGTAGGTGTCGGCGGCGGTGGGCGGGAAGAGCCAGGGGTGGTGCAGGTCCGCGCTCTCGCGCGCCCGCGCGGTGAACTCTTCTCCGTCCGCGAGCGTGAAGGGGCGTATGCCCACGTGGGGGCCTTCGTCGAGGTAGCGGCGGCTGGTGGCAGACATCCGGCCAGCCTACGCCGCGGCCGAGAGGCGCCGGCGGGTCCGTGTCACTTGCGCCTGCTGATGACGCAGCCGCCGCAGATCGCCCCGATGACGGCGATCCGGCCCGGTGTGAAGGTGCCGGTGACGCCGCTCCTGTCGGAGCTCGCCGTGTCCTTGGGACTCATCCGTGGACCCTTCCGTCGGAGCGACGCGTGCCTTCCCCGCCCAGCATGGGCAGCCGGGCGGGGTTCGCGCACGGCGGGGTGTCCCTCCGGGGCGGGGCGCGCGGCCGTACGGGTGACGGCCCCGGCCCCGGGTCGCCCTACTGCCCGACGACCGGCAGCTCCAGGACGCCGGTGTCCTCGGGCGCGCTGGTGACGGTGACGGGCTTGATGCCCTTGTTGCCGCCGTACGCGTCGTCGCTCGCCGCGATGACGAACTGAAGGCGGTGCCCCGTCTCGTAGCGGTGGACGATGCCGGGCAGCGACACCGTGAAGGAGCGGGTCACGTCCGGCACACGGACCGGTGCGACCAGTCGGTGGACGAGTGTCTTGCCGCCGTCCGGCGCGATGTCGTACAGCTTCGCGAAGAGGACGAGTTTGTCGGCGGCGTCGTCCGAGTTCTGGACGCGCTCGGTCTTCGGTGAGACGACCTTGAGGGTGGCCTTCGGGGCGCCCACGACGTCGGTCGTGCTGGTCAGCGGCTCGCTGGTCCAGCCGAGGTAGGTGCCCGCGGTGTCGCGCGGGGCGGGGTCGGGCAGGCCGATCAGGCCGGCGAGGGAGGACTCGGAGTGGCTGGTGGGGATCAGCCAGTTCGCGTACGCGCGGCTGCCGCGCGCGACCTTCGACCGGTTGTCGACGAGCTTGCCGTCACCGGAGAGGTACATCTTCCGGCTGAGCGCCGGGACGCTCCGGGCGGTGGCGTAGGTGTGGTCCGGGTCCGTGATCCAGTCGCGGTAGTAGGCGAACGCGGGGCCGGTGTCGACGTCCTTCTTGTGCTGGAGGTAGCGGTCGAACCAGGCGAGGATCCGCTTGCCGACGTACGAGGTCTCCAGGTTGCCCTGCGCGAGGTTGAGTTCGCCGCTCGCCGGATCCGTGAGGCCGCCGCTGTGGCCCCAGGACTGCCAGATCATCTTGGTGGTCGTGCCCTGTGCCTTGAGGGTCCCGTACGTGGCCTGCGCCTCGTTCAGGTTGAAGAGGCTGTCGGACTGGCCCTGCACGAGCAGCGTCGGCGCCTTGACCTGCTTCAGGTACGAGACCGGGGAGACGCTGCGCGCGTAGTCGAGCATCGGTCCCGCCTTGTCGGACGGGTAGCGGCCGGAGTTCAGGGTGCTGATCGTCTCGCAGGCGTCGGTGACGAAGTGCAGGCAGGTCAGCTTGTTGATACGGGAGGGGTCGAGGGACGGTTCGAGGAGGGGCTGGCCCTCGCCGATCAGGTAGAAGCCGTTGGTCCACTGCCACTTGAAGGAGCCGGGGACGGAGCGGTCGGCGGCGTTGTTCGGGTCGAGGGAGTACGCCAGGTCGTTCCAGGTGATCATCGGGACGAGCGCGTCCACGCGGTGGTCGACCGCCGCGGTGGCCAGCTGGATCGCGCCGCCGTACGAGCCGCCGATCATGCCGACGCGGGGGTCGCCCTTGCCGTCCTTGGTGACGTAGTCGGCCTTCGTGCCGTCCTCGGCCGCGTGGGTCCCGGCGAGGAAGTCGACCAGCCCGGAGGCCGCGGCGCCGTCGATGCGGGGGTCGTCGAGCGAGACGAGGCACCCCGACTTGCCGAAGCCGAGTCCGGAGTAGACGAGTCCGACGTAGCCGCGCGCGGCGAAGGCCTTGCCGATGGCGTCGGTCGAGCCGTCGGACTTGCTGCCTCCGAAGCCGTTGGTGGCGAGGACGGCGGGTGCGGTGTGGGTGGCGTCGACGCCGGCGGGCCGGTAGAGGTCGGCATCGACGACGCAGCTGCGGCCGCCGGCCTGGACGGTGAACTTCAGTGCGGTGACGGTGTATTCGCCCGTCTGCTGCGTCTGTGGCGTCGCGTTCGCGGGCGCTGCAAGGGCGAGGGGCGCGGCGACCATGGCGCCGAGGGCGAGAGCCGGCGCCAGTGGTGATCGCGGTCGGGATCGGGGCACGGCACGGGACACGGCTACCTCCACGCTGAGGAAGACCCACCGGCTACCGACCGGTAAGTCTGAGCGTGGTCATGTTGTGACACGTGTCATACGCGGGTCAATCACCGGGACGCGTGTTTCTTGACGGAGATTCAGTAACCGAACGATTCAGGCCAGCGCGGGCACATCCAGGCTCAACGTCCCGGCGTCCGCGTCGAGTTCACCCGCAATGCCGAAGGGGATCGTCAGCGCCCCCTCGCAGTGCCCGAAGCCGAACTCCTCGACGACCGGTACGCCGAGACCGCCGAGCCGGTCGGCGAGCAGCGCGCGCAACCCCTCGTACGCCTCGCACTCCGCCCAGGACCCGAGCAGGATCCCCGAGACCCCGTCCAGCCAGCCGGCGCGCAGGAGCTGGGTGAGGTAGCGGTCGATGCGGTACGTCTCCTCGCCGGTGTCCTCCAGGCACAGCAGCCCGCCCGCGGCCGACGGCCGGGCGTGCGGGTTGCCCAGGTCGGCGGCGAGCAGACAGAGGCAGCCGCCGAGCGTGACGCCGCGCGCGGTACCGCCCACGAGCGGCCGTCCGCCGTCGACCGACGTGATGGTCTGTACGGTCTCCGGCGCGAAGAGCGTGTCCTTCAAGTGGTCCTGCGCGCGGGCACTCTTGAGGAAGTCGGCCGCCGCGGCCATCGGTCCGTGCAGGGTCGCGAGACCGAGCCGGGCGGCGAACGCCTCGTGCAAAGCCGTGATGTCGCTGTACCCGACGAACACCTTGGGCCCGGCCGCCCGCATCGCGTCCCAGTCGAGCAGGTCGGCCATGCGCTGCGCGCCGTATCCGCCCCGCGCGCACAGGACGGCGTCGACGGACGGGTCGCACCAGGCCCGCTGGAGGCCGGCGGCACGCTCGGCGTCACTGCCCGCGAGATAGTCGAACTGCCCATGGACGGAGCGGACTTGGGGTTCGACGACGGGCTCGAGGTCCCAGCCGCGCAGGATGTCGAGGCCTGCCGCCAGCCGGTCCTCGGGCACGGGTCCGCTGGGCGCGACGACGGCGACGCGCGCTCCGGGGGCGAGGCGTGCGGGTCGGGTCAGCGGTGTCGGTGACGTCACTTGGACAGCTCCAGCGTGGGGATCCCGGTCGGATGGAGGCCGAACACCTGGGCGTACAGGGAGAGTTCGGACTCGAGTACGCGGATCATGGTGTCCGCGCGCCGGAACCCGTGGCTCTCGCCCTCGAAGGCGATGTACGCGTGCGGGACGCGGCGCCCCTCCAGGCGGGCGAGGAAGCGCTCGCACTGCGCGGGCGGGCAGATCACGTCGTCGAGGCCCTGGAGCAGCAGGAACGGCACGGTGAGCCGCTCAGCGTGCTCGGCCGGCGAGCGCTCCACGTAGCGCGCGGGCACTTCGGCGAGCGGTCCGACGAGCGACTCCAGGTACTGGGACTCGAAGTCGTGGGTCTCGCCGGAGCCCCAGGCCGTGAGGTCGAGGATGGGGTAGAGGATCGTGCCGCAGGCGTAGACGTCGGTGCCGGTCAGGGACGCGGCCGTGGTCCAGCCTCCGGCGCTGCCGCCGCGGATCGCGAGCCGGTCGCGGTCGGCGGTGCCCTCGGCGGCGAGCGCGAGCGCCACGGCGGCGCAGTCCTCGACGTCGACGACGCCCCACTGTTCGCGCAGGCGGTTGCGGTACTCACGGCCGTAGCCGGTGGAGCCGCCGTAGTTGACCTCGGCGACGCCGATGCCGCGCGAGGTGAAGTAGGCGATCTCCAGGTCGAGCACGAGGGGCGAGTGCCCGGTGGGGCCGCCGTGGGCCCACACGACATAGGGCGGGAGTTCGTCGTCGGGCGCGGCGTGGGTGGGGCTGTGCGGCGGATAGATGTGGGCGTGGATGTCCCTGCCCTCGGGTCCCGCGAAGGTGCGGATCTGCGGCTCCGGGCAGTACGCGGGGTCGACGGCGTCGGTGTGCGCGGCGCCGACGACGCGCGCCCGGCCCGTACACGTGTCGAGCTCCACGACCTCGTGGCCGGTGCGGGGGCTGGCGGCGATGCCGACGACGCGGGTGCCGTGCACGGCGAGGGCGGGGCTCCACTCGGTCCAGGGTCCGGCCGTGTCCACGACCTCGCCGGTCGCCGGGTCGAGCACGCCGAGCGCGGTGGCGCCGACGCCGTGGACGACGGCGATCAGGCCGCTCTCCAGCGGGGCGAACCAGCGGTGGCCGATCTTCCAGAGCGGCCCGCCGAACTCCTCCTCGCGCGGGCACAGGGCCCGCGGTTCGCCGTCCGGGCCGACGCGGTAGAGGTTCCACCAGCCGCTGCGGTCGCTGGAGTAGACGAGGGCGCCGTCCGGAGCCCACTCCACCTGTGCGACGGACTCCTCGGGCCCGCCGAACGCCGTCCTCGCCCCGCTGAACGTGCCGTCCTCGGCCACGTCCGCGACGACCAGCTCCGTGCCGTCCCACGGCATGCGCGGATGATCCCAGGCGAGCCAGGCGGCGCGGCGGCCGTCGGGCGAGAGGCGGGGTCCGGTGACGAACCGGTGGCGGGCGTCGGACAGTTCGCGCACGGCGGTGCGGTCCCCGGCCGCGCTCCCGTCGAGCGGCACCGCGGCGGCGACGCGGCGCACGTCGGTCGGGCCGTCCCCGGTGAACTCCTCCAGGACGCACCACACTTCGCCCCGGTCGAGGTGGATCTGCGGATCGGCCCAGCGCAGCCCGTCCCCCACCGCGGAGACGGGGGTGAGCGGGCGGGGTACGGCACCGGGGGCGTCGGGCTCGTAGGCGTAGAGCCGCTGGTCGGCGAAGTCGACAAACACGACAAGCGGCCCGTTCGGCCCCTCGGGGCGCCCGGCGCCGGCCCACGGCTGGCCGCCGTACTCGATGACGCGGCTGCGCACGTTCCACGGCGCGGGCAGCACGGTGCGCTCCGAGCCGTCGGCGCGCCGCCTGACCAGGGCCCGCCGGCCGCCCTCGCCGGGGCGGGGCTCGGTCCACCACGCCTCGTCGCCGACGAAGCCGACGTACTCCGGCTTCCCGTCGTGCGCGGCGGCGAGCGCGGCCGTGATCGGCGACGGCCACGATCCGTAATTCTGGATCAGCACCAACTTGTCCACGCCCCCCATGACTTCAGAGGCCCCTATGTTCTCCACCTGCGACGCCATTTCCTAGACCGTCTCCCCAACCGATGCCGAAACCCGCCCGACGGCGCCTACGCGGACCGCAGGAAGCGGTCGAGCACGCGGACGCCGAAGTGCAGCGCCTCTACCGGGACCCGCTCGTCCACGCCGTGGAAGAGCGCCTGGTAGTCGAAGCCCTCGGGGAGCTTCAGCGGCGCGAAGCCATAGCCCGTGATGCCGAGCCGCGAGAACTGCTTGGCGTCGGTGCCGCCCGACATGCAGTACGGCACGACGTGCCCCTCGGGCGCGAACTCCTCGACGGCCGCGCGCATCCCCGCGAACGCCGGCGAGTCGACCGGCGCCTGGAGCGCGACCTCGCGGTGCTCGAACTCCCAGTCCACATCGGGTCCGGTGAGCCGGTCGAGGGTCTCGCGGAACTCGTCCTCGCCGCCCGGCAGATACCGGCCGTCGATGTGCGCGCTCGCCTCACCGGGGATCACGTTGATCTTGTATCCGGCGGACAGCATCGTCGGGTTGGCGCTGTTGCGGACGGTCGGCGCGACGAGCGCCGCGGCCGGGCCGAGCTTGGCGAGAAGTTCGTCGGCCGAGAAGTGCGGGGAGTCCACGCCGGCGTCGATGCCGTACAGGGCGGCGAGTTCGGTGAGCGCGGCGGCCACGGTCGGGGTGAGCCGCACCGGCCACTCGTGCGCGCCGATCCGCGCGACGGCGGCGGCGAGCCTGGTGACGGCGTTGGCGTGGTTCACCTTCGAGCCGTGGCCCGCCTTGCCGTGCGCGGTGAGCCGGAGCCAGCCGGTGCCGCGCTCGCCCGCCGCGATCGGGTAGATCTGCTTGCCGGAGCCGTCGTGGAAGGTGAAGGCGCCCGATTCGCTGATGCCCTCGGTGCAGCCCTCGAAGAGGCCTGCGTGCCGGTCCGCGAGGAAGCCGGAGCCGTCCTCGGCGCTCGCCTCCTCGTCGGCGGTGAAGGCGACGACGATGTCCCGGCGCGGGCGCAGCCCGGCACGGGCCCACTGCCGGACGACCGCGAGGATCATCGCGTCCATGTTCTTCATGTCGACCGCGCCCCGGCCCCACACGACCCCGTCGCGGATCTCTCCGGAGAACGGGTGCACGCTCCAGTCGGCGGCCTCCGCGGGGACGACGTCGAGGTGGCCGTGGACGAGCATCGCGTCGGCGGACGGGTCCGTGCCGGCGATGCGCGCGACGACGTTCGTGCGCCCCTTCGTGCGTTCGAGGAGGGTGGGCTCAAGGCCGGCTTCGGCGAGCTTCGCGGCCGCGTACTCGGCGGCCGGGCGCTCCTGGCAGTCGCCGCCGCCGCGGTTGGTGGTGTCGATGCGGATCAGCTCGGACGTGAAGGTCACGACCTCGTCGAGCGTCTGCTCGTCCACCTGAAATGCCTGGTCAGCCATACTGTTCCTCCACCGCGGCCGAGACGATCGTGGTGACCGCCTTGAAGGTGCGGATGCCGTCGTACATGGTGTCGTGCGTGTAGGAGATCCTGCGCTCGCCGGTGCGCCGGACTCCGGGCACCACCGTCGCGGCCATCGACAGATGCTCGGCGTCGAATTCGAGCTCGATGGTGAACGGGCCTGCCTCGACGGGCTCGTGGCGCACGGCGAGCGCCGCCGCCTCCTTCGCCGCGGCCCTGATGTCGGCGGCGGTCCGCTTCGGCGTACGACAGACGGCCGCATACCGGGACACATAGTCCTTGACCGCGACCTTGCGGGCCTCGGGCGCGTAACCGAGCGCGTCGTCGCAGGCGAGGTCGTCGCCGGTGACGAGGACGACGGGTACGCCGTACTCGGCGACGACGTGCGCGTTCAGCAGGCCCTCGCTCGCCCGTGCGCCGTTGATCCAGACGCCGGTGATGGAGTTGGCGAGGTACGTGTGGGCGAGCACACCCTCCGTGCCGGCGCCCGTGTGGTAGCCGATGAACGCGATGCCGTCGACGTCGCCGTGCTGGACGCCCTCGACCATGGAGAGCGTCTTGTGGCGGCCCGTGATCATCTCCGCGCGCTCGTCGAGCTGCTCCAGGAGCAGATTGCGCATCGACCAGTGAGCCTCGTTGATGAGCACCTCGTCGGCGCCGCCGTCGAAGAAGCCGAGCACGGCGGCGTTGACGTCCGAGGTGAACATGGGCCGGCAGCGTTCCCACTGCGGGGTGCCGGGCAGCACGTCGCCCGGCCAGGTCACGCCGGTGGCGCCCTCCATGTCGGCGCTGATGAGGATCTTCATGGCGCATCACGGTACGCGCCGGGGAACGCGCAGGCCAGAGCCACCCGGAGAGCCAGAGGTCCAGTCCACCGAAAGGCGGCGGGCACCCCGTCGGTCGGCGGATGCGCCGGCGTCAGGAAGCGGCCGGGTCCCGGCGCTCCTCGACCTCGTCCGTCTTCATCGCCCGCGTCTCGCTCTTGAGGATCCGGAGAGACTTGCCGAGCGCACGCGCCGTGTCGGGCAGTTTCTTCGAACCGAACAGAACGATGACCACGATCGCCACAATGAGCAGGTGCCAGGGCTCAAGACCGTTGCGGAACATTTTCGCCCCACCCTTCGTCTCTTCGGATGAGGTGGGCACCACGGACGGCACCCACCAAGAAGCTTGCTACATTGCGCAACTGTACAACCCCGGATCCGAGTGAGGGCGCACCCCATGGCAGGCACCCGTGAGCAGTTGGCACCCGCGCGCCGAGGCGGCGGTGCCAAGTCCCCCGCGCGTGCGGCGCGATCGAGGCGCAGCCGCGTGCGCTTCACGCTCGCGATAGCCCTGTCCCTGCTCGTCCTCCTGACGGGCGGCGTGGGCTGGGTGTATCTGAAACTCGGCGGCGACATCAACACGTTCAGCTCGGACGGCATCTCCGGCGACCGCCCCGACGCCGACGCGTCGAAGGGGGAGAACGTCCTCGTCATCGGCTCCGACGCGCGCACCGGAGGCAACGAGGCGCTCGGCGGGGGCGACAAGGGCGACATCGGCCGCTCGGACACGGCGTTCCTGCTGCATGTCTACGCCGACCATCGCAACGCCGTGGCGGTGTCCGTCCCCCGCGACACCCTCGTCACGATCCCGCCCTGCAAACTGCCCGACGGCAGCTGGACCGGCACGCGGCCCGACACGATGTTCAACGCCGCGTACTCGACCGGCGAGACCGCCGGCGGGAACCCCGCCTGCACGCAGAACACGGTGGAGAAGCTGACGGGCCTCCGCGTCGACCACACCGTCGTCGTGGACTTCAAGGGCTTCGCCGCCCTGACCGACGTCGTCGGCGGCGTGAAGGTGTGCCTACCGCAGCCCATCTACCAGCGTGACCTGAACCCCCATCGCACCACCCCCGGCAAGCTCGTGTTCCCGCGCGGCGAGCAGAGCGTCTCCGGGCAGAAGGCCCTCGACTACGTCCGCCTGCGGCACGGCATCGGTGACGGCTCCGACATCGGCCGCATCAAGCGGCAGCAGGCCTTCGTCGGGAGCCTGATCAAGGAGATCAAGAGCAACGGCCTGACGCCCACGAAGCTCCTGCCGCTCGCGAACGCGGCCACGCGGTCGATGACCGTCGACCCCGGCCTCGGCTCCGCCGACAAGCTCCTCTCCTTCGCGATGTCCCTCAAGAACGTCGACCTGCACAACACCAAGTTCGTCACGATCCCCTGGCGCTACGAGGGAAGCCGCGTCGCGGTCGTCGAGCCGGACGCCGACGCGCTGTGGGCGTCGCTCAGGGAGGACCGGACACTCGACGGGAAGGACGCCAGCGGCAAGAAGGGCGCCCGGTCGAGCGCCTCCTCCGTGCCCTCCGCCGCGCCGAATCCGGGGGACGGCATCCGCGTCACGGTCTACAACGGAACGACCGTCATGGGACTGGCCGCCCAAGCCGCGCGCGCCCTTGAGGGCGACGGGTTCACCGTCACGGGCACGGCGACCGCGAACACTCAAAGCCAGGCGACCACGCTCATCCAGTACGGCCCCGGCGAGAAGGCGCGAGCGGGCACGCTCGCCCAGCGGTTCCCGGGCTCGCGCCTCGAAGAGACCTCGACCGCGGGCATCAAGGCGATTCTCGGGCAGGACTACGCGGACCATCCGTCGACCGCCGCGACGGCGTCGCCGGAACCCACCGGCATACCGTCCGACGTCTCCGACGACGCCCGCTCCGCCGACGACAGCCTGTGCTCGAACCTGTCCTACGGATGACGCGCCACGGCTGAGCACTACGGCTGAACCAGTGCAACCGACCGGGACCGTTCAGCGTCTTCACCTCTGTCTGTACAGTTGCGCAAATTCGCAACGCACAGCCGAAGCACAGCCACAAGCACAAGCACAAGCACAAGGCACCACACATCACCGAGGGGAACGACGCACACGTGGGCATCATCAGCTGGATCATCCTCGGCCTCGTCGCCGGAGTCATCGCCAAGGTCCTGCTCCCCGGCCGCGACCCGGGCGGCCTCATAGGCACCACCCTCATCGGCGTCGCGGGCGCGTTCGTCGGCGGCTGGATCTCGTCGCGGTTCCTGGACCGCCCGATCGAGAACCAGTTCTTCGACGGGACCACCTGGATCGCGGCCATCGGCGGCTCGCTCGTGCTGCTCATCGGCTATCGCCTGCTCTTCGGCAACTCACGCGACTGACAGGCCGGTCGATCCCCCATGGGCCCCGGCCGGCCGGCGTCACCGTCCGGACCGGTGCGCCTCACGAGCGTCCCTCCCCGTTCGGCGCACGGCGTCGGTGAGGTGCTGCTCCACGACGAGGGCGGCGCGCTCGTCGGCCAGGTCCGCTTCCGGCTGTGCGCGCCGTGCCGCACGGGCCGGCTCCTCGGCATCTGGATCCTGGAGTCACGCCGACAGGAGGGGCTCGGCCGGCGGGCGGTGCGGGTCATGCTGGCCCAGGGCCACGGCTACCGCTGGAACACCACCCTCCAGACCCGCCCCGGGCGCGGCTTCTTCCTCGCTGTGACCGCCCACGAAGGCGTCCCGCTCCGGCGCGGCCGGCCGCTCTGCCCGCATCTCCTCGGCCCCTTCGGCCACGCCCTCGGGCGCCTGGGCCTGCGGCGGCTAGTGTGCCCGCCCCACGACGAGCCAGCGTGACGGGAGTTCGATGCGGTTGCCGTCCGGTGTGTACTCCGTGGTGGTGAGCGGGAGTTCGCCGCTCGCGAGTACGTCGAGGCCCGCGGTGCGTACGTAGTCGGGGACCGCCGCGTCGGACACCTCGCCGGGTGCGATGCCGTGCGCGAAGACCGGTGCCAGCTTCGCGGGCGGGCCCGTGGGGCTCTGCGCGAGAGACATCAGGACGGGCCGGGCGGCCTCGGCGAGCTCCACGAGGAAGGCCCGGCCGCGCTCGCCGACGAGCGCCGCGATCCCGTCGACCAGGGCCTGGCGGTCGTCGGTCTCGCACTGGTGGAGCACGCCCCGCATGTACACGTTCGCGTCGCCGAGCTCGGAGTGCAGCTGGTGGGCCTCGGTCTGCTCCGTGGCGTCGAGCTGCCGGAAGTCGGCCCGGCCCGCGGGGTCGGCGAGCCGGGCGTGGCCGAGGGCGGCGTCGGAGAGGTCGGCGCCGATGACGCGCGGGTAGCGGTCGGCGAGGAAGCGCGTCTGGGTGCCGTTCCCGCAGCCGAGGTCCACGACGGGAAGACCCTGGGTCGCGTGCGGCTCGAACAGGGCGAGATGAACCTTCGCGGTGAGGGCGGGCTCGGCGTCCCAGAAGACTCCGCCGGGTTCGCCGGGAGCATCGCGCCAGAAGCTCTCCCAGGCGTCCTTGTACCGACTCGTCACGCTCATCTGCAACTCCCGGGGTGCGGTGGCACGGCACGATCGGTCTACCGCGCCCCGGGCCCGCCCACAAGCACCCGGCGCACACCTTCACGCCGCATTCGATACGTGTACGCCCGGCGCCCCCTCGCCAACTACGCGCGTGGCAACGCCAGTTCGAACCACACGGTCTTGCCGGAGCCCGTACGACTCGTGCCCCACTCCCTGGCCAGGGCGCTCACGACACGCAGACCGCGCCCGAACTCGTCGCCCGGGCCCGCGTTGAGCAGCGTCGGCAGCCTCTGGTCGTCGTCCTCGACCTCGCACACGAGAGTCCCCGAGCGCACCAGGCGTACCTCGACGCTGCGGGTGCGGGCGTGCCGTACGGCGTTGGTGACGAGCTCCCCGGCCATCATTTCCGCGGGGGCGGTGAGCGCGCCGAGTCCCCAGGCCGTGAGCCGGGCGCGGACGAGGGCGCGTGTGCGGGGCACTTCGGCGGGGTCGGGGGTGACGCTCCAGTGGGCGACGTCCTCGGGCGCGATGCCGTTGAGCCGGGCCATCAGGAGGGCGACGTCGTCCTTGCGGCCGCCGCGAGTGTTCAGGGATCTGATGATGGTGTCGCAGGCGGCGTCCATGGAGGCCGCGGGATGGGCGGCGGACTCGCAGAGCGTGGCGAGGCCGACGCCGATGTCCTCGCCGCGCACCTCTACGAGGCCGTCGGTGCACATGACGAGCCGGTCGCCGGGCGCCATCGGGACGCGGACCGATTCGAAGGGGACGCCGCCGACGCCGATGGGCGCGCCGGTGGGCAGTTCGAGCAGCTCGCTGCGGCCGTCCTCGGCGCGGACGAGGACCGGCGGGATGTGCCCGGCGTTGGCGAGCTCCAGCTCGTTCGCGATGGGGTCGTAGACCGCGTACAGGCAGGTCGCGAGGTAGTGCTCGCCGAGGCGCTGGGCGAGGTCGTCGAGGTTGCGCAGGAGCTGGGCCGGCGGCAGGTCGAGGGCGGCCATGGTCTGCACGGCGGTGCGCAACTGGCCCATCATCGCCGCCGAGTTGAGCCCGTGACCCATGACATCGCCGACGACGAGCGCGGTGCGCGATCCCGGCAGCTTGATCGAGTCGAACCAGTCACCGCCGACGCGGCCGAGCAGGGTGCCGGGCAGATAACGGGTGGCGATGTCACAGCCCGGCATGTGCGGCTCGATGTGCGGCAGCATGCTGTCCTGGAGGGTCTCGGCGACGCTCTCCTGGTACGTGTACATGCGGGCGTTGTCGAGGACGAGGCCCGCGCGGGCGGCGAGTTCGGCGCCGGTGACGCGGTCCATGTCGTTGAAGACCGGGCGTTCCCGGTGGCGCAGCAGGATCATGAATCCGAGGACGACGTTGCGCGCCTTCAGGGGCACCACCAGCATCGAGCGGTCGGTGATGAGAGGCCTGATGTCGCGCTTCTCGAACTGCGACGCGATCGCGTTGCCCATCTCCTCGCTGATGCGCGGGACGAGGACGGGCTGACCCGAGGTCATGCACTGGAAGAACGGCGTGTGCGCGGGGAACGGCATCGACTCGCCGACGGGCACGACGTCGTCCCAGCGGCCCGGCTCGTCGGTGTGCTCCAGGGCGACGCGGTGCCACAGGGTGGTCGCGTCGGGCGGGCCTTCGGGGAACCCCTCGCCCGCGACGACCTGTTCGCGCAGATAGGTGCCCGCGACGTCCGTGAAGCGCGGGACGACGGCCCGGCTGACCTCGATGATCGTGCGGGACAGGTCGAGGGACGAACCGATGCGCCCGCTCACCTCGTTGAGGAACTCCAGGTGTTCGCGGACGGCGGCGTACTCGAGGTCGTCCGGGTCGTCGTCGGGTGCGTGGCGCGGCGCGGGCAGTCCGGCGGCGGCCGCGCGGGCGGCCTCCTCCCTGCGGGCCTTGCGCTCGGCGCGCCGGGGCACGCCCCAGTCGGCGGTGACGGGTACGCGGTCGTGGAGGCTGAACTCCAGTACGGGATAGCCCAGTTCGAGCACCTGGGAAACGATGCGGGCGCTCTCGCCGACGCTCATGCTGGGCAGGATGGCGGGGAGTCCGCGGGCCAGCTCGTCGGCTCCCGGAAAGTCGGTGTGCAGGGCGAAGCCGGGCGCGATGCGCTCCAGGGGTTGCCCGTCGGGCACGTCGTCGGCGTGCAGCCGGCCGGCGTCGGCGGCGAGCACGAGCAGCTTCTCGGGACCCGGGCCGACGAGCGGGTAGGCCCACCACAGGACGTCGATGCGCTCCCGGCTCGGAGCTTCGAGGCGGGCGCGGCCCGCGGCGGGGTACGCGGCCCGCCCCTCGATCGAGGACTCCAGGCCCGGGCCGAGCTCGTCGTACGCGCCCTCTTCCCCGTACGCCTCGGAGTCGGGGCCGTCGGGCAGCGCGCCGGAGACGGGCAGCAGGTCGGTGGCGGGGCGGCCGACGGCGTCCTCGCGCGCGGAGCCGAAGAGGCGGCGCGCGCCGGTGCTCCAGTGCGAGACGAGTCCGTCGCCGTCGACCACGACGACCGCCAGCGGTACGCGGCCCGGCACGGGGCTCTGCGGGGCCGTCCCGGTGCCACTGTGCATGGCCTGCGCTCCCTTCCCCGCGCGGCGACCGAGCGTCATTGGTTCGGCCCTTTCCCGTTCCACGGTACGCGGTACGGGGGTGCAGGGGGCTGCATCGGCCGAATTGAACGGGCACGGAGTGCCGGGGCCGGGCGCGGCGCCCGGCCCCAACGCTCAGTCCTCGTGGCCCAGTTGCAGGTCTCGTTCCGTGCGGCCGCCGCCCGCCATGTGCAGCACCGTGGCGACCGGCGGGTAACCGGCGGCGATCACGGTGTACTCGCCCGACGACAGGTCGACGAAGCGGAACGTGCCGTCGGCGCCCGTCGTGAGGGTGTCGACGACGTTGCCCGCCGCGTCGAGGAGGGTCACCCGCGCGTCCTCGACGGGGCGTCCGCCGCCGGCCCTGACCGTGCCGCGCAGCACGGCGCCGCCCGCGAGTTCGACGTCCTGGCGGGTCTCGCGCGCGGCCATCACGGTGACGGGGAGCGCGGCGGGGCGGAACGCGGGCGCGCTCCCGGCGAGCGTGTACTCGCCGGCCACCAGCTCCGTGATGACGTAGCCGCCCTCGCGCCCGCTGCGGGTCGTGGAGACGACCTCTCCGTGGACGTTGGTCAGGGTCACGGTGGCGTCGCGCACGGGCGCGCCGTCTGCGGTCAGCACGCTCCCGGCGAGGCGCCCGGCGCCGCCGAGGACGACGTCGAGGTCGACGGGCCGCTCCCCCACGGTGACGGTCACGGCCTGGGGCTGGTGTCCGCCCGCCGCCGCGATCAGGACGTAACTTCCGGCGCCGGGCGTCGACAGGGCGTACCGGCCGTCGTCGCCGCTCGCGCCGCGTCCGATCTGCTGGCCGCCGACGTCGATGAGGGTGAGCGCGGCGCGTGGCACCGCGGTCCCGTCGGGGTGCTGGACGATGCCACAGACCGGCACGCCGGCGCCGTACGGGGTCCGGGCCTGGGTCGGGACTGAGGCGTTCTCGCCGCTCGGGGCGCTGTGGGGGGCGGCACTGGACAACAGGGGTGTCTCCTTGAGGAAGAAGGCGATCACGAGGCCGAGGACGAGCACCGGGACGAGGTAGAGGAAGATCCGGGGCATCGCGTCGGCGTACGCCTGGATGTAGCCGTCGCGCAGCGCGCGCGGCAGGGCGTGGACGAGCTGAGGGGTGATGGACTCCGGGTCGGGCAGGCCCGCCCCCTTGGGCAGCCGGTGCGCGAGGGCGTCGGAGAGCCGGTCGGCGAAGAGCGTGCCGAAGATCGCGGCGCCGACGCTTCCGCCGATCTGCCGGAAGTAGTTGTTGGCGCTGGTCGCGGTGCCGATGTCGGCGGGGCGTACGGCGTTCTGCACGGCGAGGATCAGGACCGGCATGATCAGGCCGATGCCCGCGCCGAGTACGGCCATGTAGAGGCTGTAGTGCAGTCGCGGGGTGTCGACTTCGAGGCGGGACAGGAGCCACATGCCCGCCGTCGACAGGGCCCCGCCGAGGATCGGGTAGATCTTGTAGTGCCCGGTGCGGCTGATGAGCTGGCCGGAGGCGATCGAGGCGATGACGATGCCGCCCATCATCGGCAGCATCAGCAGCCCCGACTCGGTGGCGCTCGCGCCGTCGACCATCTGGAGGAAGGTCGGCAGGTAACTGGCCGCTCCGAAGAGGGCGATGCCGATGACCATGCCGACCAGGCTGGTGATGTTGAAGACGGGGTCGCGGAACAGCCGCAGCGGGATGACGGGTTCGGCGGCGAAGTGCTCGGCGACGACGAAGAGCACGGCCGTCACGGCCGCTCCGGCGGCGAGCCCCAGGATGACCCGCGAACCCCAGGCGTACTCGGTGCCGCCCCAACTGGTCAGCAGGACGAGGCAGGTCGAGGCCGCCGCGAGGAGCAGGGCCCCGAGGACGTCGAGCCTGGCCCTGACCTTGGGCCGGGGCAGTTTGAGTACGACGGTGACGACGGCGAGCGTGACCAGGCCGAAGGGCACGTTGATGTAGAAGCACCAGCGCCAGGTGAGGTGGTCGGTGAAGTAGCCGCCGAGCAGCGGGCCCGCGACGGACGCGAGGCCGAACGCGGCGCCGATGAGGCCCATGTAGCGGCCGCGTTCGCGGGGCGGCACGATGTCCGCGATGATCGCCTGCACGCCGATCATGAGTCCGCCGGCGCCGATGCCCTGGACGGCGCGGAACGCGATGAGTTCGTCCATGTTGCGCGACCAGCCGGCCAGCGCGGAGCCGACGACGAAGACGGCGATGGCGAACTGGAAGACGCCCTTGCGGCCGAAGAGGTCGCCGAGCTTGCCGTAGATCGGCAGGCCGATGGTGGCGGTCAGGAGATAGGCGGTGATCGCCCAGGACATCTTGTCGAGGCCGTGCAGCTCGCCGACGACCTTCGGCAGCGCGGTGGCGACGATCATCTGGTCGAGCGCGGCGAGCAGCAGCGCCAGCATGAGTCCGAAGAAGACCATCCGGACCCGGCTCGGGCTGAGGCCGTGGTCGGGGAACTGCGGCTGCTCCACGGCCGGTTGGGGCTCGGTGTGCGGGGTCGGTTCCGTCGCCGGCACCGGCCCCGGCTCACTCGTCACCAGCGTCGTCGTGCCCACCTGTCGCTCCCCTCGTCGCGCCTGCGCCGCATATTTCTCGCATTACGCGACAACTGCGGGCAAGCGCGACGAGGGGCGGCTCCGGCGGGTTCCGGGCGCGAATGCGCCGGTGGGAGCCCTACGGCGTACAACCGCGCGCGAACGGAAAACCACTCGAAACGGTGAGCACTACATCGGGGTACTGCATCGGGGCACTACCTCGGTGTCACTTCTCCACCTCGGCGGCGAGCTTCGCGAGGACGGCGTCGTAGATGCGGCCGAGGCCCTTGGGGGCGAAGGTCTTCTCGAAGAAGCCGCCGATGCCGCCCGCACCGTTCCAGACGGTGCTGACGACGACGCGCGAGGCGCCCTCGCCGGAGGGGGTCACGCGCCAGGTGGTGACCATCGAGGAGTTGCGGTCCTTCTCGACGAGCTCGCCGTCGGTGGGCTCGCTGACCTCGAGGAGGCAGTCGCGAACCCGCTTGCTGGTGGCCTGGAGCTTCCAGTGGACGAGCGTGCCCTCGCCGTCACCGCCCTCGCGGACCTCGTACTCGCTGAAGTGCTCGGGCAGCAGCTTCGCGCGCGTGCCGCTGTAGTCGGCGAGCGCGTCGAATACGTCGTCCGGCTTGGCGGCGATGACCCGCTCCGTGATGGCCTCGACCTGCGCCATGGCACTTCCTCCAGCAGTCGGTGTTCTCGGTGTTCGAGAGAGAGCCCAAGCCAACCACCCTCCTGGGTGGCCACCAAAATCGGGGTCGCACGATCAAGGGAACATGTGTTCTATTCTGTGCCCAGTGCTAGCTAGGAGGCGTCATGCGCTGGGAGAACCTCACGGAGAATCCGGCCGAAATCCCGACAGGGAGGGTCACGGACGCCGCGCTCTTCGGCGCGGACAGCGTGACCACCCGCACGTTCAACACGCCTGAATTCGCGGGCGTCACCTTCCACGAGATCCGGGCCAGGTCGATCGTGAACCGCGTGCCCGGCGCCTCCCGCATGCCGTTCGAGTGGACGGTCAACCCGTACCGGGGCTGCACACACGCGTGTGTCTACTGCTTCGCCCGCAAGACGCACAGCTATCTGGACCTCGACACGGGCCTCGGCTTCGACAGCCAGATCGTCGTGAAGGTGAACGCGCCGGATCTGCTGCGCCGCCATCTGGCCTCGCGCCGCTGGCGCGGCGAGCACATCGCGATGGGCACGAACGTGGACTGCTACCAGCGCGCGGAGGGGCGCTACCGGCTGATGCCGGGAATCATCGAGGCGCTCAGGGACTACGCGAACCCGTTCTCGATCCTCACGAAGGGCACGCTGATCCTGCGCGACCTCGACCTGCTGCGGCAGGCCGCCGAGGTCACCGACGTCGGCGTCTCGGTGTCCGTCGGATTCGTCGACCGCGAGCTGTGGCGCACCGTCGAGCCGGGCACGCCCGCGCCGGAGCGCCGCCTCGACGTCGTCCGCGCCCTCGGCGAGGCCGGCATCGGCTGCGGCGTCCTGATGGCCCCCGTGATCCCGTTCCTGGGCGACCACCCCGGGCAGCTGCGGGAGACCGTACGGGCCGTCGCGGCGGCCGGGGCGACCTCCGTGACACCGCTCGTGCTGCATCTGCGGCCCGGGGCACGCGAATGGTTCATGTCCTGGCTCGGGCAGCACCACCCACACCTGGTGCGGCGCTACGAGCGGCTGTACGCGGAGGGTGCCTACGCGCCGAAGTGGTACCAGCGCCGGATCACCCGTCAGGTGCACGAACTGGCCGAGGAGTTCGGCATCGGCCCCTCGCGCGCGGAGGCCCCGCGACGGCTGCGCGCACGCCAGGAGCCGGAGCCCGCCCCCGCGGCCACCCAGCTCACGCTTCTCTGACCGCGCTCCTCCCGGTCACGTACACGCCAATCGGGTCAACTCGGCGCAGAACAGGAGGTTCCCGGCATGGATTCGGGGACCATGCCGCGGGGGCCGCGCGCTCGCGGCCCCGAACCCTCCGTCCTGGGAGGCCCGATGAAGAAACGCGTAGCCGCTGTGTGCGGCGCCGCCACCCTGGTGGCCGGCATGCTCGCCGCGGCTCCGGCCGCCGCCGCCCCGACCCTGTCCGTCCAGCGCGCAGCCCTCACCTGGAAGGACTGCGGCACCAAGAAATACCCGACGCTCCAGTGCTCCTCGGTGCGGGTGCCGCTCGATCACGACCGCCCCGGCGGCGAGCAGATCACGCTCGCCCTGTCCCGGGTCCGGCACACCGCGAAGACGTCGCAGGGCCCGCTCCTGGTGAACCCCGGTGGCCCCGGCGGCAGCGGCCTGACACTGGCGGGCTTCGTGGCACACGAGCTGCCGAAGAGCGTCGCCGCCCAGTACGACGTCGTGGGCTTCGACCCGCGCGGCGTCGGCAAGAGCAAACCGGCCCTGAACTGCCGGCCCAAGCACTTCGCCACCGTGCGCCCGTCCAGCGTGCCGTCCACTCCGGCGATCGAGCGCGCCAACCTCGACCGCGCGCAGGCGTTCGCGAAGGCGTGCACCACCAAGTACGCGGACGTGCTCCCGTACTTGGACACGGTGAGCGCCGCCAGGGACATGGACGCGATCCGCGCGGCGCTCGGCGCGCAGAAGCTCAACTACTTCGCCTACTCGTACGGCACCTACCTGGGCGCCGTCTACGCCAAGCTCTACCCGCAGCGCGTGCGCCGCCTGGTGCTCGACTCGATCGTCGACCCGGGCGGTGTCTGGTACGACGACAACATCGGGCAGGACCACGCGTTCAACGCCCGCCACCAGGCGTTCCTCGCCTGGGTCGCGCGGCACGACGCGACGTACAGGCTCGGCAAGGACCCGGCGAAGGTCGAGGCCGAGTGGTACGCCATGCGCGAAGCCGTGCAGAAGAAGCCGGCGGGCAAGAAGGTCGGGGCCGCCGAACTGGAGGACACCTTCCTGCCGGGCGGCTACTACAACGGCTACTGGCCTTATCTGGCCCAGGCGTTCGCGGCGTACGTGAAGGACAAGGACCCGGCGCCGCTCGTCAAGATGTACAAGGAGCTCGGCGCGGTCGACGCCTCGGGCGACAACGGCTACAGCGTCTACACGGCCGTGCAGTGCCGCGACGCCAGGTGGCCCCGCGACTGGAACCAGTGGCGTGACGACAACTGGCAGGCGTACGAGAAGGCGCGCTTCTCGACCTGGAACAACGCCTGGTACAACGCGCCGTGCGCGTTCTGGCCGACGAGTCCGCTGGCCCCGACGGACGTGTCCAACGACGCGCTGCCGCCGGCGCTGCTCTTCCAGGCCACCGAGGACGGCGCCACGCCCTACGAGGGCGGGGTCGCCGTCCACCGCGAGCTGCGCGGCTCCAGCCTGGTGGTCGAGAAGGGCGGTGAGAACCACGGCGTCAGCCTGAGCGGGAACGCCTGCCTGGACCGGTACCTGGCCGACTATCTGCGGACCGGAAAGGTGCCGCGCGGCAGCGGCGAGGCCGACGCGACGTGCAAGAAGCTGCCGGAGCCGAAACCGCTCGCGAAGAAGAGCGTCACCGGTCCGCCCCCGTCACGCGGCCTTCGTCTGCACGGGCTGATGGGTTTCCGCGGCTGAGCAGTCCCCTCTGGGGGAAACACCCTGGCCGGGGCGGTGTCCGCCGGTCACGATGGGCGCATGAGCACCCCTCGAACCCATGACACCGCCCCCGCCGCGGTCCCGGCGGCGGACATCCGCGTCCGGGACATGGCCGACGCCGACTGCGAGGCGGTGGCGGGGATCCGGATCCGCGGCTGGCGGACGGCGTACGCGGGCCTGATGCCGGCGTCCTATCTGGCCGCGCTGAGCATCGAGGACGACGCGGCGCGGCGCCGCGAGCGTCTCGCGCAGGCCGGTTCGTCGGTGGTGAACGTGGTCGCGGAGCGCGCCGGCGACATCGTCGGCTGGGCCTGCCACGGCCCGTCCCGCGACGACGATCTCCCGCCCGGGGAGGCCGAGTTGTACGCGATCTACGTGCACGACGGGCAGCTGTCCACCGGGGTGGGCCGCACCCTCCTGGACACCTGCCTGGACCGCTGCGCCGACGCCGGTTACGAGCGGATACGACTGTGGGTGCTCAAGGGCAACGCCCGCGCCCGCAGGTTCTACGAGCGCGCCGGGTTCACCCCGGACGGCGCCGAGGAGCCGTTCGAGGTGGACGGGGAACCCGTACCGGAAGTGCGCTATGTGCGCGCCGTCCGCGGCTGATGCTCGGGCTTCAGCTCTCACGCTGCGCGGGCAGTCGCGCGAGCGCGCGCACCGCGGCCTCCGCGAGCGCCGGATGGGCGAGGGCCGCGGTCAGGGCCGGTCGGGCGCGGGCGTCCCCGAGGCCGCCGAGCCCCTCCACGCACGCGAGCGCGACCGCGCGGTACGGATCGCGGGGGCCGAGGCGCCGCTCCAGGGTGGTGATCAGCGCGGGCGCGGACTCGGGCGCGCGCAGCACGGCCAGGAGCCGCACCGGGTGCAGCGCGTACGCGACCCGCAGTTCGTTCGTGGCGAGCGCCGCGGCCGCGCGCGCGGTGCGCGGGTCGCCGAGGGCGGCGAGGGCGTGCGCGGCGGTGGCGCAGCGTGCCGGGTCGCGGTGGTTGAGGAGCAGGACGAGCGCCTCGAAGGCGCGGCGGTCCCCGGCCACTCCGAGGCGGTAGGCGGCCAGCTCCCGCGCCCACAGCGGCTGCCCGGGCTCGGTCAGCGCGGCCGCGAGCTCGTCGACGTCGCCGGTCGCCGCGAGGCGGTCGAGAAGGGGGGAGGCGCCCGACTCGGCCCGTAAGCGCTCCGTCACCGATCGCAACTCTTCGTCCATGCGGTCCAGCGTAGAGCGGCCTCGCGCCCCGGCGACGTAGATCACAGAGACTGAAGAACGCCGAGGGCTGGCGCGCTCGTTACTCGCCGGTTAATCTCAATTGAGCGGGACACACTCCCCGCACCCCACTCCTGGCGGCCTGGTGACGCAGCCGCCGAGAGTGTCAGTCGGTTCGGTGCCTCAGGTACCGCAGTACGGCGCGGCTCCGGGACAGAGCCCCGCCGGATCTCCATCTCGCCGATTCACCGGACGCCTGCGTGCGTCGCGTCCGGGCTCGAATCCCCGCACTCCGTACGCCCGTAGGCGTATCCGCTTGTGCCCCTCAGTCGTCACTCCTCCCTCCTGGAGTCCTCAATGGACGCTCCTCTGTCCCCCGCTTCCCCGGCCACCCTCCCGACCGTCGCGGTCGTCGGTCTCGGCACGATGGGCACCGGCATCGCCGAGGTGCTCGCCCGCGCAGGCCGTGAGGTCATCGGCATCGACGTCAGCGAGGCCGCGGCCGCGCAGGCCGTCGCCGCGCTCGAGGCCTCGACGGCGCGTGCGGTGCGCCGCGAGCGCCTCACCGAGGACGAGCGGCGCGACGTCCTCGCCCGCTTCCGCACCTTCACGGACCTCCAGGCCGCGGCCGACGCCGACCTCGTCATCGAGGTGGCCCCCGAGTCGTACGAGATCAAGCAGCAGATCTTCCGGGACCTCGACGCCGTCGTGGGGCCGGAGACGATCCTCGCGACCGGCACGAACGCCCTGTCCGTGACGCGGCTCGCCGCCGACTCGGCCCGCCCGGAGCGGGTCCTCGGGCTGCACTTCTTCAACCCGGCGCCCGCGATGAAGCTCGTCGAGGTGGTCTCGTCGGTGCTCACCGCGCCCACGGCCGTCGCGGCGGTCACGGATCTCGCCGTCGAACTCGGCAAGGAGCCCGTCGCGGTGGGCGACCGGCCCGGCTTCGTCGCCGACGGCCTGCTGTTCGGCTACCTCAACCAGGCCGCCGCCATGTACGAGGCGAAGTACGCCTCGCGCGAGGACATCGACGCCGCGATGAAGCTGGGCTGCGGCCTGCCCATGGGCCCCCTCGCGCTGCTCGACCTCATCGGCATCGACACCGCGCGCAGGGTCCTCGACGCCATGTACGCCGAGTCCCACGACCGCCTGCACGCGCCGGCGCCGGTCCTCAAGCAGCTCAGCGAGGCGGGTCTGACCGGCCGCAAGTCGGGGCGCGGCTTCTACACGTACGCGGAGCCGGGCAGCTCCGAGGTCGTGCGGGACGCGCTCACCCCGCTCGCGGGCGAGGTCATGGACGGCGCGCGCACCATCCGCTCGGTCGGCGTCGCGGGCTCCGGGACCATGGCGTCCGGTATCGCGGAGGTCTTCGCGAAGGCGGGCTACGACGTGGTGCTCGCCGCCCGCAGCGAGGAGAAGGCCGAGAAGGCCAAGTCCCGTATCGGCAAGTCTCTTTCGCGCTCTGTCGACAAGGGCCGCATGACCGCGGAGGCGGCGGCGCAGACCCTGGACCGGATCACTCCGGCGGGTTCGTACGACGCCTTCTCGGACGTCGACCTGGCGCTCGAAGCCGTCGCCGAGGACCTGGAGATCAAGCAGGAGCTGTTCGGGACCCTCGACAAGGTGTGCAAGCCGGGGGCGGTCCTCGCCACGACGACCTCGTCGCTGCCCGTCGTGGCCTGCGCCCGCGCGACCTCTCGCCCGCAGGACGTCATCGGCATGCACTTCTTCAACCCGGCGCCCGCGATGAAGCTCGTCGAGGTCGTGCGGACCGTGCTGACCCGTGACGACGTGCACGCCACCGTCCGTGAGGTGTGCACGAAGATCCGCAAGCACCCGGTGGACTGCGGTGACCGCGCGGGCTTCATCGTGAACGCGCTGCTGTTCCCGTACCTGAACAACGCGATCAAGATGGTGCAGGAGCACTACGCGACGCTCGACGACATCGACGCCGCGATGAGGCTCGGCGGCGGCTACCCGATGGGGCCCTTCGAGCTCCTGGACGTGGTCGGCCTCGATGTCTCGCTGGCCATCGAGAAGGTCCTGCACCGCGAGTTCCGCGACCCGGGCCTGGCGCCCGCGCCGCTGCTCGAGCACCTGGTGGCCGCGGGCTGCCTCGGCCGCAAGACCGGCCGCGGCTTCCGCGAATATGCCCGGCGCTGACCGGCCCACGGGCAGCGGCACCGGACGGCCCACCGACTGGGGCGGCCTGCTCCGGCCGCCCGGTCCGACTCCCCCCGCCCGTGCCCCGGGCGGGGGGAACCCCGCTCGGGCGCACGCCACCGCGCGTATGCAGTACGTTCATGGCATGTCCAAGGCCGCCAAGTCCTCCCGAACGACGCCCACGCCCGACGCTCCCGAGAGCGCCGCGGGCTCCCGTGCCGCGGCCCAGCGGCTCAAAATGCGCCGGGAGCTGGCGGCCGCGGCGATGGAACTCTTCGCGACCAAGGGCTACGAGGCCACGACGGTCGACGAGATCGCGGCCGCGGCGGGTGTGGCACGGCGGACCTTCTTCCGCCACTTCCGCTCCAAGGAAGAGGCGATCTTCCCGGATCACGACGACACCCTGATCCGGGCGGAGGCGGTCCTCAACGCGGCGCCCGCGCACGAGCATCCGCTCGACACGGTGTGCCGCGGCATCAAGGAAGTCATGAAGATGTACGCGGCGTCGCCCGCCGTGTCCGTGGAGCGCTACCGCCTCACGCGCGAGGTACCCACCCTGCGCGAGCGCGAGATCGCCTCGGTGGCCCGCTACGAGCGGCTTTTCACCCGCTATCTCCTGGGCCACTTCGACGAGACGGCCCACCAGCACGGCAATGACGACCCGCTGCTGGCCGAGGTCGCCGCGTCCGCCGTCGTCACCGCCCACAACCACGTGCTGCGGCGCTGGCTGCGGGCCGGCGGCCAGGGCGACGTGGAGAACCAGCTCGACCACGCCTTCGCGATCGTCCGCAAGACGTTCGGTACGGGCATCGGGGCGGGCCGGGACACCGCCACGGCTCCGGCGGCCTCCGTGTCCACGGGTGGCGACGTGCTGGTCACCGTGGCGCGTACGGACGCGCCGCTGGACGAGATCATGGGAACGATCGAGAAGGCGCTGCGCGAGCGCGGCTAGCGGCCGGCAGCTCCGCCGGCACTGCATGAACGGTGCCGACCCCAGGGGCTGTTGACGCCTCATCAAGAAGACCGGCGCGCACGGCGCTCTCCGGCGCGGCCTCCCGCCCGGAGAGCGCCGCCGCCCCCGGATGGCCGTCCGGCGCGATCTGTGCGCCCGGCTTCCGGCAGACGGCGGCACCCTCCCCCACCGAGCAGGGCCGAGGCCCCCGGCCGGCCGCACGTGCGCGATCCGCACGCCGCCCTCGCCCGCTCCGCCTCGCCCGCCTCGCGGGCCCTCTGGAGGCACCCGCGGACCCCTTCCGGGGCCTCTGAGATGCAGGCCAGAGCCGCCGTTGACCTCCGGCGCCATCGAGCCGCACCACCCCTGACCTGCACTGATCGATCATCGCTCAAAAACTTGTGGCACCCAGTGTCTTGCCGACTGGCACGCGGTGCCATACGTTGAAGATGTCCGGGCGGCCGGCGTGCAGAGAACTTCCGTACGCCGGCTGTCCCCGCAAGTCACCCCAAACCGTGGCGAGCGCGCCCGGACGCCTGCGTCACAGGCAAACTTCTCGCGCCGACCAAGCGCTGCCGTAGCAACACCCCCGCCGAACCGACGGCACCTCTCCACCCACACAGCAGCACTCCACCCCGACGTAACCCTCAACGTCCCCCTGGGACGCATCGCCGGAGGCAACATCGTGAAGGAAATCCTGGACGCGATTCAGTCGCCGGAGTCGACCTCCGCCGACTTCGCCGCTCTGCCGCTCCCCGAGTCGTACCGCGCCATCACCGTGCACAAGGACGAGACGGAGATGTTCGCCGGCCTCGACACCCGGGACAAGGACCCCCGCAAGTCGATCCACCTGGACGACGTGCCGGTCCCCGAACTCGGCCCGGGCGAGGCGCTCGTGGCCGTCATGGCCAGCTCCGTGAACTACAACTCGGTCTGGACCTCGATCTTCGAGCCGGTGTCCACCTTCAGCTTCCTGGAGCGCTACGGACGCCTGTCGGAGCTCACCAAGCGCCACGACCTGCCGTACCACATCATCGGTTCCGACCTCGCGGGCGTCGTGCTGCGCACCGGTCCCGGCGTCAACGCCTGGAACCCCGGCGACGAGGTCGTCGCGCACTGCCTCTCCGTCGAGCTGGAGTCCTCGGACGGCCACAACGACACGATGCTCGACCCCGAGCAGCGCATCTGGGGCTTCGAGACGAACTTCGGCGGCCTCGCCGAGATCGCGCTCGTCAAGTCCAACCAGCTGATGCCGAAGCCGGACCACCTGAGCTGGGAAGAGGCCGCGGCCCCCGGCCTGGTGAACTCCACCGCGTACCGCCAGCTCGTCTCGCGCAACGGCGCCGGCATGAAGCAGGGCGACAACGTCCTGATCTGGGGTGCCAGCGGCGGACTCGGCTCGTACGCCACGCAGTTCGCGCTGGCCGGCGGCGCCAACCCGATCTGTGTCGTCTCCAGCCCGGAGAAGGCCGCCATCTGCGAGGCCATGGGCGCCGAAGCGGTCATCGACCGCAACGCCGAGGGCTACAAGTTCTGGAAGGACGAGCACACCCAGGACCCCAAGGAGTGGAAGCGCTTCGGCAAGCGCATCCGTGAGCTCACCGGCGGCGAGGACGTCGACATCGTCTTCGAGCACCCGGGCCGCGAGACCTTCGGCGCCTCGGTCTACGTGACCCGCAAGGGCGGCACGATCGTCACCTGCGCCTCGACGTCCGGCTACAACCACGAGTACGACAACCGCTACCTGTGGATGTCCCTCAAGAAGATCGTGGGCTCGCACTTCGCCAACTACCGCGAGGCGTGGGAGGCCAACCGCCTGGTCGCCAAGGGCAAGATCCACCCGACGCTCTCGAAGGTGTACTCCCTCGAGGACACCGGCCAGGCCGCCTACGACGTGCACCGCAACCTCCACCAGGGCAAGGTCGGCGTCCTCGCGCTGGCCCCGAAGGAGGGCCTGGGCGTCCGCGACCAGGAGCTGCGCGCCCAGCACATCGACGCCATCAACCGCTTCCGCAACATCTGAACCCCCAAGGAGTAGCGGAACATGACTGAGCGCCAGAAGGACCGGCCGTGGCTGATGCGCACGTACGCCGGCCACTCCACGGCCGAGGCGTCCAACGAGCTGTACCGGCGCAATCTCGCCAAGGGCCAGACCGGTCTGTCGGTCGCGTTCGACCTGCCGACGCAGACCGGCTACGACCCGGACCACATCCTCGCCCGCGGCGAGGTCGGCCGGGTCGGGGTGCCGGTCTCGCACCTCGGTGACATGCGCCGGCTGTTCCAGGACATCCCCCTGGAGCAGATGAACACCTCGATGACTATCAACGCCACCGCCATGTGGCTCCTGGCGCTCTACCAGGTCGTCGCCGAGGAGCAGGGCGCGGACATCACCCGGCTCCAGGGCACGACGCAGAACGACATCGTCAAGGAGTACCTGTCGCGGGGCACACATGTGTTCCCGCCGGGTCCCTCCCTGCGGCTGACGACGGACATGATCGCGTACACGGTCCGGCACATGCCGAAGTGGAACCCGATCAACATCTGCAGCTACCACCTCCAGGAGGCGGGGGCCACACCGGTCCAGGAGATCGCGTACGCGATGTCCACCGCCATCGCCGTCCTCGATGCCGTACGCGACTCAGGGCAGGTCCCCGCCGAGAAGTTCGGGGACGTCGTGGCCCGCATCTCCTTCTTCGTGAACGCGGGTGTCCGCTTCATCGAGGAGATGTGCAAGATGCGGGCGTTCGGGCGGATCTGGGACCAGATCACGCGCGAGCGATACGGCATCGAGGACGCGAAGCAGCGCCGCTTCCGCTACGGCGTCCAGGTCAACTCCCTGGGCCTGACCGAGGCACAGCCGGAGAACAACGTCCAGCGCATCGTCCTGGAGATGCTGGCCGTGACGCTGTCCAAGGACGCCCGTGCCCGCGCCGTCCAGCTCCCTGCCTGGAACGAGGCGCTCGGCCTGCCCCGCCCCTGGGACCAGCAGTGGTCCCTGCGTATCCAGCAGGTCCTCGCGCACGAGAGCGACCTGCTGGAGTACGAGGACATCTTCGCGGGATCGCACGTCATCGAGAAGAAGGTCGACGAGCTCGTCGCCGACTCGTTCGCCGAGATCGAGCGGATCCAGGAGATGGGCGGCGCGATGGCCGCCGTCGAGTCCGGCTACCTCAAGTCGCAGCTCGTCTCCTCGCACGCCGAGCGACGGGCGCGGATCGAGGGCGGCGAGGAGAAGATCGTCGGTGTGAACATCCACGAGTCGACCGAGCCGAACCCGCTCACCGCCGACCTGGACGCCGCGATCATGACGGTGGATCACCAGGTCGAGTCGCGGGTCGCGCGGGCCATCGACGAGTGGCGCACCACGCGCCAGGAGTCGAGCGACCGGCAGGGCATGGGCGACCCGTTCCACTACCCGACCACCCAGCAGGCCGTGGAGCGCCTGAAGGAGGCCGCGGCCGGCACGGAGAATCTCATGGAGGCCACCCTCGAATGCGCCCGCGCCGGGGTCACGACCGGCGAGTGGTCCGAGGCGCTGCGCGAGGTGTTCGGCGAGTTCCGGGCGCCCACCGGCGTCTCGTCCGCGCCGGTCGCCGTCACCGCCGAGGAGGGCACGCCGCTCGCCCTCGTCCGCGAGAAGGTCCGCCGCACCGGCGACGAGCTCGGCGGCAAGCTGCGCCTCCTGGTCGGCAAGCCGGGCCTCGACGGGCACTCGAACGGCGCCGAGCAGATCGCCGTACGCGCCCGTGACGCGGGCTTCGAGGTGGTCTACCAGGGCATCAGGCTCACGCCCGAACAGATCGTGTCCGCCGCGCTCGCCGAGGACGTGCACTGTGTCGGCCTGTCGATCCTCTCCGGGTCGCACGCCGCGCTGGTGCCCGACGTCCTCGACCGGCTGCGCGAGGCGGGCGCCCCCGAGATCCCCGTGATCGTCGGCGGCATCATTCCCAACGGCGACGCCGAGGACCTGAAGCGCGCGGGCGTGGCCGCCGTCTTCACCCCCAAGGACTTCGGTATCACGGAGATCATCGGACGTATCGTCGACGAGATCCGGCAAGCGAACCAGCTCGACCCTCTGGAGGTCCCCGCATGACCGCGCCCATCAACCGTCTGCGTCCCCGCCGCTCGTGTCTCGCGGTGCCGGGCTCGAACCCCCGCTTCCTGGAGAAGGCCCAGGGGCTGCCCGCGGACCAGGTGTTCCTGGACCTGGAGGACGCCTGCGCGCCGCTCGCCAAGCCGGAGGCGCGGCACACCATCGTCAAGTTCCTCAACGAGGGCGACTGGACGGGCAAGACGCGTGTGGTGCGCGTGAACGACTGGACGACCGAATGGACGTACCGCGACGTCGTCACGGTCGTCGAGGGCGCGGGCCAGAACCTCGACTGCATCATGCTGCCGAAGGTCCAGGACGCCCAGCAGATCGTCGCGCTCGACCTGCTGCTCACGCAGATCGAGAAGACGATGGGCTTCGAGACCGGCAAGATCGGCATCGAGGCGCAGATCGAGAACGCGCAGGGCCTCAACAACGTCAACGCGATCGCGACGGCCTCCCAGCGCGTCGAGACGATCATCTTCGGCCCGGCCGACTTCATGGCCTCCATCAACATGAAGTCCCTGGTCGTCGGCGAGCAGCCGCCCGGCTACGACGCCGACGCCTACCACTACATCCTGATGAAGATCCTGATGGCCGCCCGCGCCAACAACCTCCAGGCGATCGACGGCCCCTACCTGCAGATCCGCAACCAGGAGGGCTACAAGGCGGTCGCGAAGCGCGCCGCGGCCCTCGGTTTCGACGGCAAGTGGGTGCTGCACCCGGACCAGGTCGCCGCGGCGAACGAGATCTTCTCGCCCTCGCAGGAGGACTACGACCACGCCGAGCTGATCCTGGACGCGTACGACTTCTACACGTCCGAGGCCGGCGGCAAGAAGGGCTCGGCGATGCTGGGCGACGAGATGATCGACGAGGCCAGCCGCAAGATGGCCCTGGTCATCTCCGGCAAGGGACGCGCCGCGGGCATGCAGCGCACCTCCAAGTTCGAAGCCCCGGAGGCCTGAGCACCATGCAGTTCGGACGCACCTACGAAGAGTTCGAGGTCGGCGCGGTCTACAAGCACTGGCCCGGGAAGACCGTCACCGAGTACGACGACCACCTCTTCTGTCTCCTGACGATGAACCACCACCCGCTCCACATGGACACGAACTATGCGGAGAACACGACGGACTTCGGCAGGAACGTCGTCGTCGGGAACTACATCTACTCGCTGCTGCTCGGCATGTCCGTCCCGGACGTGTCGGGCAAGGCGATCGCGAACCTCGAGATCGAGTCGCTGCGCCATGTCGCGCCGACCTTCCACGGCGACACGATCTACGGCGAGACGACGGTCCTCGACAAGACGCCCTCCAAGTCGAAGAACGACCGCGGGATCGTCTACGTGGAGACCAAGGGCTACAAGCAGGACGGCACGCTGGTCTGCTTGTTCCGCCGCAAGGTGATGGTTCCCACCGAGACGTACATCAAGGAGCGCGGCGGCGAGCAGCCCGGCCGTCCCGAACTGACCGCACCTGCGGAAAAGAATACGGAGAAGTAGCCATGGCGCGACTCGCCCAGACCGCCGGTCTCACCGACGTCCAGCAGGAGATCCTCTCCACCGTCCGCGACTTCGTGGACAAGGAGATCATCCCGGTCGCCACCGAGCTGGAGCACCGCGACGAGTACCCGCAGCAGATCGTCGACGGTCTCAAGGAATTGGGTCTGTTCGGCCTGATGATCCCCGAGGAGTACGGGGGTCTGGGCGAGTCCCTTCTCACGTACGCGCTGTGCGTCGAGGAGATCGCCCGCGGCTGGATGTCGGTCTCCGGCATCATCAACACCCACTTCATCGTGGCGTACATGCTCAAGCAGCACGGCACGCAGGAGCAGAAGGACTACTTCCTGCCCCGCATGGCGCTGGGCGAGACGCGCGGCGCGTTCTCGATGTCGGAGCCGGCGCTCGGCTCGGACGTGTCGGCGATCTCGTCGAAGGCGGTGAAGGACGGGGACGAGTACGTCCTGAACGGCCAGAAGATGTGGCTGACGAACGGCGGCTCGTCGACTCTGGTGGCCGTTCTGGTCAAGAGTGACGAAGGACACTCGCCTGAAGAGGCAGCCGCGAAGCCCCACAAGTCGATGACGACCTTCCTCGTCGAGAAGGAGTCCGGCTTCGGAGAGGTCCGCCCCGGCCTCACCATTCCGGGGAAGATCGACAAGATGGGTTACAAGGGCGTCGACACGACCGAACTCATCATGGACGGACTGCGCATTCCGGCCAATCGGGTACTCGGCGGCGAGACCGGCCGAGGGTTTTACCAAATGATGGACGGAGTGGAAGTCGGCCGCGTGAATGTCGCGGCACGTGGCTGCGGCGTCGCGCAGCGTGCGTTTGAACTGGGGGTTTCCTACGCCCAGCAACGCCACACGTTCGGCAAGCCCATCGCCCAGCACCAGGCCATCCAGTTCAAGCTCGCGGAGATGGCTACCAAGGTCGAGGCCGCCCATGCGATGATGGTCAATGCAGCACGCAAAAAGGATTCCGGGGAACGAAACGACCTCGAAGCAGGGATGGCGAAGTACCTCGCCTCCGAATACTGCAAGGAAGTGGTCGAGGACGCCTTCCGGATCCACGGCGGCTACGGCTTCTCCAAGGAGTACGAGATCGAGCGCCTCTACCGCGAGGCGCCGATGCTCCTGATCGGTGAAGGTACCGCCGAGATCCAGAAAATGATCATTGGCCGCCGCCTGCTCGAGGAGTATCGATTCCAGGGCTGAATGTCCGCTACAGGGTGTTTTGTTCGAGAAGAAGATCACACCCTGTCAGCACTCTTCAGCCGCCGACTCAGCTTCCTGGCTTGCCCAGTTGCGGCCCGCAACCGATAGCATCCCGGAAAAGCCGCCGTCCCCCCGTACAGAGCGCGGCATCATCCGCTACGAAGGTCATCCATGCCCCACAGCCAAACCTCTGCACCACGCGACGGCGTCCTGGCTGGACGCATTGCGCGCGGAGCATCGCCGTGGCTCCTGCCGACCGTCGCCACAGCCGCCCTGAGCCTGGCCCGTTCCCGTCGCTCCAAGAAGGCCGCCGCAGTAGCCGTACCCGCCACCGCTCTGGCGGCCGGCATGCTGTGGTTCTTCCGCGACCCCGAGCGTGAGATCGCCCCCGGCCGGGTCATCTCCCCGGCCGACGGCGTGGTGCAGAGCATCATGCCGTGGAAGGACGGGCGGACCCGGGTCGCGATCTTCATGAGCCCGCTGAACGTCCACGTCAACCGCGCGCCCCTGGCCGGCACGGTGACGTCCGTGGAGCACATCCCCGGCGGGTTCGTCCCGGCGTTCAACAAGGAGAGCGAGAACAACGAGCGCGTTGTCTGGCACTTCGACACCGAGCTCGGCGACATCGAGATGGTGCAGATCGCCGGTGCGGTCGCCCGCCGGATCGTCCCGTACGTCCCGCAGGGCACCAAGCTCGAGCAGGGCGAGCGCATCGGTCTGATCCGCTTCGGGTCGCGCGTCGACATCTACCTCCCCGAGGGTGTCGAGGTCGCGCTCGAGGTCGGCCAGAAGACCGTGGCTGGGGTGACTCGCGTTGACCGTGACTGATCCAGAGACGCAGGCCGGGTGGGTGCCCGAGGCCGAGGAGGCGGACGAAGCGGAGGAAATGCCGCTTTCACTGCGCCTGTCGATAGCGGACACCCTCACGCTCGGTAACGCCACGTGCGGCTTCATGGCGGTGTACTTCACCACCACCGGCATCCTGATCCCGCACCTCCAGGGCAGCCAGGAGTCGGGCATGGCCCGGCACAGCGCGGCCACGGCCGTGATCCTGATGCTGGCCGCGGCCATCTTCGACCTGTTCGACGGCCTGGTGGCGCGCAAGCTCCGCTCCTCGCCGATGGGCGCCGAGCTGGACAACCTCTCGGACCTCATCAGCTTCGGCCTCGCGCCCGCGTACTTCGTCCTCGTGTACGGCATGGTCGCGGACGACGCGCATCAGCGGGTGGCGGCGGTGGGCGCCATCGTGGTGCTCCTGGCCGTCGTGCTCAGACTCGCGAGATTCTCGTGCGTGACGGTGAAGGACGGCACCTTCCAGGGCATGCCGAGCCCCTTCGGGGCGCTCACGGTCGTGTCGATCGTGCTCCTCGAGCTGCCGTTCGTGGCGACGGTCCTCGCGATCATCGGTACGGCCTGGCTGATGGTGAGCCGGGTCGAGTACCCGAAGCCGCGCGGTCCGCTGGCGGTCGCGATGCTGTCGTGGATCGTGGCGGCGATGGGGCTCCTGGCGGCCTGGGCGTTCGACGCCCCCGGCGGCCAGCTGCTGCTCCAGACCGGCTGCGCGCTCCAGCTGGTCCTCGGCGCCGTGATCCCGCTGTTCGCGACGGCCCGGAGGGTGAACAACTTCCGGGACAACCGCCGCGAGGCACGCGCCGCGCAGCTGCCGTAACCCGTACCCGTACGTCCGAAGGGCCCCGAACCGCTTGGTTCGGGGCCCTTCGTCTTGTCTCCCGGAGCGGGGGGCAGGCCGGTGCCGGGGAGGCCCCCGCCCCGATGACGACGGCCCGGAGCCGGGCTCGGGCGCGGCCCGCGCGACGTTCCCGAAGCCCAGGGCGAGTGGCTCGGTGAGCGCGGCGACCCGCGGTACCACGTGGTCGGGCACGGGGCTCGTCGAGCGGGCCTGTGACCTGGCCCCGGTCCGGGAGAGCCACGAGCGGTTCGTGGCGCGCTTCGGTGACCTCCGCTCGCAGGACGTTCGAGCGGGATCCGCGGGCTACCGGGCGCTGATAGATCCAGAACCCGGGCTTCCGGTTCATCTGGCGGATGCGGACGGACTGCGAGGTCGGTGTGGTCGGGCTCGGCAGCGGCGAGGGGCTGGACGAGCTGACGGCGCTCCTGGACATGCGATGCCCGGGGCCCGGCGGGGTCAGCCCCGTGGTGGCCGGGCTCGCGGAGCTGGGGCACGCGCGGCGCCTGGCCGAACTCCGGCCCCGGGGAACAACGGAACAGCGGTTGGCGCCAAGTGGTCGGCTCTGGAAGTCCTTCGGGGGTTGGCTCCGGAGCCGGTGTCGTGTCCGGCGGCTACTCAGCTGAGCTCAGGGCCGCCGCCGGAACGGAGCGAGCGTGGCGCGCACGAGATCGGCGGCACCCCAGTCGGGGTCGAACTGGGCGATCACGGCCAGGTGCTGGCGTAGCTGGAGGATCGGCATGCGTTCGCGCCAGTCGCGGTCGAGCCCTGTCAGCTCGGCGTACAGCTTGAAGAACATGTGCGCCTCGGGCGGCGGCGCCGTCGTCCACAGGTGGGCCAGATCGACCTCGGCCCACGTGTACGACACGGCCGGGTCGATCAGCGCGGGCCGCCCGTCGGGGGTGGCCATGACGTTCTGCGTCCACAGGTCGCCGTGCGTCAGGCACGCGGGCCTGACTGGCAGCAGCTCGGGCAGCCGGTCGCACAGTCGCTCCAGCGCCGCCCGGTCCGCGGCGCCGAGCGCCTCCTGGACGCGACGCTCGCCGAGCCAGCGCAGCAGACGGTGCTGGGCGAAGAACTCGAACCCGTCATCATCCCAGGTGTTGACCTGCCGACGACGCCCCAGCCAGTTGTCCCGGTGCCATCCGAATCGGGGGTACCGCGTGGTCGTGTGCAGGTCAGCGAGCGCATGCGCGAGCTGCTCCCAGAAGGCCTCGGTGCCCGGCCGGGGCTGCAGCACGGACAACACGAGCAAGTCGCGGTCCGTGAGGATGATCTCGGGCGTGGCGACGCCGCCCGCCTCACGCAGCACGGTGAGCCCTTCGGCTTCCGCGGCGAAGGCGTCGTCCGACGGCGGCTCGCCGAACGCCTTGACGAACACCGACGTGCCATCACCCCGGCGCGCGAGCCCCGCGGTCGCGGCGAGGCCTCCAGTGGCTGGCTCGGCCGCGACGACGTCGGTCAGGCCGGCCGCATGCAGTCGTTCGAGCAGGAAGGACATCGCGTCTGTCACGGGTGTGCTCCTGTCGTCGTAGTCGAAATCAACGATGGTAGATCCGGGCTCAGATGCCGGGAGCGGTGAGGTAGAGGGCGAAGCTCCGGGTGCCGGCGGAGCCGCCGTAGCGCAGACGCATGAGGGGGTGCAGCCGAGCGCATGCTGGGACCGGCACTGACTCCTACCGCCTCGCCCCCACCAAGGCGCAAGTTGATCGAGTCGAGGCCAGCTGAAGAGTGCCCCCCATCACCTCGCACCGTGGCCTGTCGGTCTCAGCGTTCGTCGCCTTCGCGGCCTTCGGCTCGTTCTGGGGAGTGTGGAGCGCTTCCGTCCCCCTGGTGCAGGACCAAGCTCAGATCAGTGACGGCCAGCTCGGCTTCGCCCTGCTGTTTGTGGGAGCCGGCGCTCTGCACGCCATGCTGCTGGCGGGCAGAGCCCTCTATCGCTGGGGGTTGAGGGTCGCCGCAGGCGCCATCGAGCTGCTGGGCGTCGGCGGCGTCGCCTTGGCGCTGACGGCGGTGAGCCTTCCGATGATCCCCGGGGCCGAACTCGCCCTGCGCACCTGCCCGCCGGACGCGACCGGGATCGTCCGGCTCGACCGGCGCATGCCGACGGCCCTGGTCGTCAGCCAGCCCGAGCTCGCCGGCCGCCTGGTCACGGACGTGTTCGGCGAGGTTCTCGCGCTGGAGCCGGGCGACCGGGCCGTCCTGCTGGAGACGCTCGACGCGTGGCTGTCCTGCGAGGGCTCGGCGGGCCGCCTCTACTGTCACCGCACCACGGTCTTCAACCGCCTGCGCCGCCTCGAACAGCTGACGTCCAGGTCACTGTCGCGCCCCCGCGACCTGATGGAGATGACCGTGGCCCTCGACGCCTACCGTCTCTCGCCGGGGTGAGGATCACCCCTCACCCCGGCGCGCGTCAGGTCACACCAGGAAGTCGCGGGCGACCCGCTCCGCGACGGTCTCCAGGATCGGGCCCGCCTCGGCGATGGCGCGGGCCACGTCCGGCTCCACGTCCGTGAGGGCGTAGGCGCGGCGGATGCCCGCGCGGCCCAGTGCCTCCGGAGGAAGGGCGAGGCGGCCGCAGACCGCCACGACCTCGACGCCCGCCGCGCGGGCCGCCGCGGCGACGCCCGCCGGGGCCTTGCCGTGGAGCGTCTGCTCGTCGAGGGAACCCTCGCCCGTGATGACGAGGGTGGCGCGGGCGAGCGCGGGCGCGAAGCCGAGGACGTCGAGCATGACCTCGATCCCGGCCCGGAAGCCCGCTCCGAGGCCGACGAGGGCGCCGTAGCCGATGCCGCCGGCGGCTCCGGCGCCGGGCGACTCGGCGTATTCGAGTGCCTTGGGGCCGATGGACTCGGCCAGGACCCGCGCGAAGTGGGCCAGCGCCGCGTCCAGGGCGGCGACGTCGTCCGGCGTCGCGCCCTTCTGCGGGCCGTACACCGCGGGCGCGCCCTTCGGGCCGGTCAGCGGGTTGTCCACGTCGCTGGCGAGGACGATCTCCACGTCGGCCAGGCGCGGGTCGAGCCCCGAGAGGTCGGCCGTGGCCAGGTCGGCGAGGGGCCCGCCGCCCGGGCCGACGGGCTTGCCGTCCGCGTCCAGGAAGCGCGCGCCGAGCGCGGCCAGCATTCCGGCGCCGCCGTCGGTCGTGGCGCTGCCGCCCACGCCGAAGACGATGGAGCGGGCGCCCGCGTCGAGCGCCGCGGCGAGCAGTTCGCCGGACCCGTACGTGGTCGAGGTCAGCGGCGCGAAGACGCCTTCGGGCAGCAGCTGGAGCCCGGACGCCTCGGCCATCTCGACGACGGCCGTGCCGTCCCGCAGGGCATACGCCGCCGTGACCTCGTCACCGAGCGGCCCCGTGACCCGTACCTCGCGGCGCTCGAAACCGGCCGCGACGGCCGCGGCCACCGTGCCGTCCCCGCCGTCCGCGACGGGCACGGACTCGACCGTCACCCCGGGCGCGATCCGCCGCAGGCCGGCCGTGACCCGCTCCGCGACCTGCACGGCCGTGAGTGAGCCCTTGAACTTGTCCGCGGCGATGAGCACGTGCTCCGCCGTCACTCCAGCGTCCGCCACCTTGCATTCCCCTTGCTTTCGCGCCTTGCTCGCGCAAGGCAGTCGCGCCGCTGAGACCTTAACCGGAGGTGGGGGCCGCTGCCCATGGCTGTCCGGTCCGCGAAACGGCGCACCCGGACGATATGCCCCGCTATACCCGCTCAAACCCGGGCGTCATGAGCGGGGAAATGATCGATCAGCCGGGCGCGGTGCGGCCGGTCCGGCACACGGCGCGGAACGCCTCGCCCCACCGCGGCCCCTGATCGGGTACACCAAAGACATGACCCCAGTGGGCAGCGACCTCCAGGACCGGGTGCTCGGCGGCTGGCTCGGCCGGATCGCGGGCAACATGCTCGGCAAACCGGTGGAACAGGGCGAGCACTGGACCCGGGCGCGCATCGACGGCTATCTGCGGCGGGCCGCCGCCCTGCCGCTCACCGACTATCTGCCGGAACCCGCCGCCGAGTCCGACGGCCTCGCGCTGCGCCCCGAGTGGCGGCGGTGCGTGCGCGGGCGGATCCACGGCAGCTGCCGGGACGACGACGTGGACTACGCGATCCTCGGCCTGCACCTCCTGGAGACGCACGGCTTCGCCTTCTCCACGGAACAGGTGGGTGATCTGTGGCTGATGAGGCTGCCGTATCTGCAGACGTTCACCGCGGAGCGGGCGGCGTACCGCAATCTCGCGAACGGGCTGAAGCCGCCGCTCACGGCGACGTTCGACAATCCGTACCAGGAATGGATCGGCGCGCTGATCCGTGCCGACATCTTCGGCTGGACATGTCCGGGCGACCCGCGCCGCGCGGCCTCCCTCGCCCGCCGCGACGCGGCCTTGTCCCATACGGGCAACGGCGTGTACGGCGCGATGTGGGCGGCGGCGCTCGTCGCGGCGGCCTTCACGGCGCCGGGCCCGCGCGCCGCGCTCGACACCGCACTCACCGTGATCCCGACGAGCAGCCGGCTGGCCCGTACGGTGCGCCGCACGGCGACGCTCCACGAGTCGCGGCTGAGCTGGGAGGAGACGCTCGCGACGCTGGAGGAGGAGACGGCCGGGCTCGGCTGGATCCACACGGTCCCGAACGCGGCCGTCATCACAGCCGGGCTCCTGTACGGCGACGGGGACTTCACCCGCACCCTCGCGCTCACGGTGCGCGGCGGCCTGGACACCGACTCGAACGGTGCGACCGCCGGGTCCGTGGCCGGTGTGCTGTGCGGCGCCGCGGCGATCCCGGCGCAGTGGAAGGGCCCGCTGGAGGACCGGGTGCGCAGCGCGGTGTTCGGGTTCGACGGCGCGCGGATCAGCGAACTCGCGGCGCGTACGGTCGAGTTGGCCGACGCGTAGTCCGGCGGACCCGGGCCCCGGCACACGGTCGTGCCAGGCGCCGCGACCGCGGCCGTGATCCGCCGGACACCCCCTAGGCTTCCCTCATGACTGCCTCCGCCGAGTTCGCCGCGTACATCGCGGGCCTCCCCCGCGTCCTGTGCGGCGCCGCCGCACTCTTCCGTGACTCCGAGGGGCGGGTGCTGCTCGTCGAGCCGAACTACCGTGACGGGTGGGCGCTGCCGGGCGGCACCGTCGAGTCCGACACCGGGGAGACCCCGCGCCAGGGCGCCCGGCGCGAGACCGCCGAGGAGATCGGACTAGACGTGGAGCTCGGCCGGCTGCTCGCGGTCGACTGGGTGCCGGGCACGCCGGCGCGGCCGCCGCTCGTGGCCTATCTGTACGACGGCGGGGTCCTGGACGAGGACCGCTTCAAGGCGATCACGCTCCAGGAGGAGGAACTGCTCTCCTGGCGCCTCGTGGACCGGCCCGACCTGCCGGAGTACCTGCCGGGCTCGCTCGGCCGCCGCGTCCTGGCGGCGCTCGACGTCCTCACGCGGGGCGAGGGAGCGGCCGAGCTGGAGGACGGCAACCGCGTGAGCTGACCCGGCCTGGTGCGGTGCGCACCGATATCGCCTCGCGGTTCGCCCGGAGGGGCGCCTACCCTCGGCGGCATGAGCACGCAGCCTCTCGTCGCGATTCTCAGTGGTGCAGGCATCTCCACGGACTCCGGGATCCCGGACTACCGCGGGCCGAACGGTCTGTGGCGGCGCGACCCGGAGGCGGAGAAGCTCGTCACGTACGAGTACTACATGGGGGATCCGGAGATCCGGCGCCGGTCGTGGCAGATGCGGCGGAAGAACCGGACCCTTGCCGCCGAGCCGAACGGCGCGCACCGGGCCGTCGCCGATCTGGAGCGGGCCGGTGTGCCCGTGCGGGTGATCACGCAGAACGTGGACGGGCTGCACCAGCTCGCGGGGATGCCCGCCCGCAAGGTCCTCGAACTGCACGGCTCCGTACGGAGTTTCGTGTGTACCGGCTGTCATGCGCGTGGGCCCATGGAGGACGCCCTCGCCCGGGTCGAGGCCGGGGAGGACGATCCGCCGTGCCTGAAGTGCGGGGGGATCCTCAAGTCGGCGACCGTGATGTTCGGGGAGCGGCTCGATCCGGTGGTGCTGGGTGAGGCCGTCGCGATCACCAAGGCGTGTCAGGTGTTCGTCGCCGTGGGGAGCAGTCTTCAGGTGCAGCCCGCCGCCGGGCTCGCCGGTGTTGCCGCGGAGCACGGGGCGCGGCTCGTCATCGTCAACGCCGAGGCGACGCCGTACGACGCATTGGCCGACGAAGTCATCCGCGAACCCATCGGCACGGCGCTGCCGGAGCTGCTGCGCCGACTCGGCATGGCGCACCCCTAGGGCCAGGCCCTAAGGGCGGATCCCGTCGCACGCGATGGACAGATGCCGCGGCCCGCGCAGCACGGCGTTCTGCCGGTAGGGCGGCGGGTCCTCCAGCAGACGTGGGTTCTCCAGCCTCCGGGCCAGTTCCGACAGGGCGAACTGGGCCTCCAGCCGGGCGAGTGGTGCGCCGAAGCAGCTGTGGATGCCGCTGCCCAGGCCGAGGTGCTGGATGTCCCCGCGGTCGGGGTCGAAGCGGTCAGGGTCCTCGAAGCGCTGGGGGTCGCGGTTGCCGGACGCCAGGACCAGCCACAGCGAGGCGCCCTTGGGAATGGTGACGCCGCGGACCTCGATGTCGGCGAGGGTGGTGCGCTGCGGCACGAGTTGCACCGGCGGCTCGAAGCGCAGCAGCTCCTCGACGATGGGCACGGCCAGCCGTGGATCCGCACGCAGCCGCTCCAGGACATCGGGATGGCGCAGCAGGGTCAGCATTCCGTTGGTGACGAGATTGACGGTGGTCTCGTGCCCCGCGATCAGCAGCAGCGCTGCCGTGCTGAGCAGTTCCATGGTGGTCATCGCCCCGTCCTCGCCCTGGGCGGTCGCCAGCTCGGAGAGCATGTCCTCTCCGGGATTCCTGCGACGCTCCTCGACCAGGCCGGCCAGGTACATGCCCAACTGCATACGGGCGTCCTGCGTGACCTTGCCCCGCTCGGCCGGATCCGCGTCCGGGTCGGGGTCCAGGCCGGCGGCGATGGTGTCCGCCCAGGTGTGGAAGCGTGCCTCGTCCTCGCGCGGCACCCCCAGCAGCCGGCAGATCACGGTCACCGGGAAGGGGTACGAGAACTGGTCCACCAAGTCGATCCGGCCCGGGTCGCCGATGTCGTCGATGAGGCCGGAGACGATGCCGTGCAGCTCATCGCGCATGCCGTCGACCCGGCGGGGGGAGTGCGGCGGGCCGAAGGGCCGGTTCGTCATGCGTCGCAGCCGGTCGTGTTCCGGCGGGTCGAGCCGGAGGAAGCTCGGCGGCAGGGCGCTTTCCCCCTCGGCCGGCTGGGCCAGCGGGTCGCGGGTGGTCGAGGCCAGGTTGCGGGCGTCGGAACTGATCCGGGGATCGTGCAGGAGACTGCGGATCTCGTAGTAGGTGCTGACGACGTACGGCCCGTCGTCTTCGTGGTAGACCGGCGTCTTCCGCAGCTCTTCGTAGATCGGGTACGGATCGGCGCGGTTGGCGTAGTCCAGAACCTGGTGCAGCAGCGATGGCGTCATGGCGAGTCCTCGTGGCCGTGCGGGTCAGTGCGCGGGGGTGAACGTCATCCGGCGGTCGGCCGGCGAGTATCCGCTGAGAGTCACGGTGGGGCCGTGGGTGGGGACCGACGGGTCGGGGAAGTCCGCGTCGATCGGCCGCTGTCCGTCCGAGCGCCGGTCGACCGTGTCGAACGGCGGCGGGAACGGCGCGGTGGTCTCGATCAACTCCTGGTAGAACGGCAGCCACCGGGCATGGTCGAAGGCGACCGCGCCGATGACGCGCCCCTGGTATCCGTAGACACCGACGAACCGCTGATCCTGGAGCGAGCCCTGCGCGATGAGGATCTCCGTCCCCAGCGACGGCACCCCGACGGACTTGATGTTGACTCCGAACTGCGCGGACCAGAAGGCAGGCACCTCCATGTGGGGAAGGCGGTCGGTGCTCTCGCTGAGCATGTTGTGCGCCGCGATCCGGGCCTGTGAGACGGCGTTGCCCCAGTGCTCCAGGGACAGGAACTGGTAGCCGAACAGGGGGTGCGGGGAGCGGGCGACGTCGCCCGCCGCATAGATGTCGTCGGTGACGATTCCGCGGATGTCGAAGGCGCGGCAGCCGGCGTCGCAGGCGATGCCGCGGGGGCCGGCCCCGAGTCCGGACCCGGCGAGCCATTCGGTGTTGCGGACGGCCCCGAGCGAGACGATCACCACGTCGGCCTCCACGGTGGAGCCGTCGGACAGATGCGCGGCGCGTACCCGTCCCGAGGTGTCGCCCTCCAGGGCGGTCACCATGACCCCGCAGCGCAGGTCGACACCGTGCTTGCGGTGGAGCTCGGCGGCCACCGCGCCGACCACCCCGCCGAGGGCGCCGACCAGGGGCGCCGAGCCACGCTCGGCGACGGTGACGGGGAGGCCGCGTTCACGGCAGGCGGAGGCGATCTCCGAGCCGGTGAACCCGGCCCCGATGACGAGGACCCGCTTGGGTCCCGCCTCGAGCCGCCGCGCGAGCGCGGCGCTGTCGTCGCGGGTCCGCAGGACGAAGACGCCGTCGAGTTCCGCCTCGGCCTCGTGCGGCCAGGGTCGCGCCCGGACCCCGGTGGCGATCAGCAGCCGGTCGTACGGCACCTCGTCGCCGTCGGCCAGCCGCACCCGCTCTGCGGCCATGTCCAGGCCGGTGGCCGGGACACCCAGCCGCCAGCTCACGTCGGCCGACCGGAGCCTGGGCAGTGCGGTGCGGTCCGCGGCCGCCCTGCCCAGCAGCACCTGCTTGGACAGCGGGGGCCGGTCGTACGGCTCGTGGGGTTCGTCACCGATCAGGGTCAGGGAGCCCGCGAAGCCCTCGCTTCGCAGGGTTTCGGCAGCGCGCAGGCCGGCCAGCGAGGCTCCTACGACGACGATGCGGCCCTCGCGTTTGAGCCGTGCCAGGGATCCGTCACCGAGCACCGGACACCGCCTCGGCCGGTACGTCCACCGCGTCGACGAGGACGGCCTGGACCGGGCAGGCCGCGGCGGCCTGGGCCAGCTTCGCACGGTGCGCCTCGTCGGCCTCCGGGGCGTACAGCAGTGCCTCCTCGCCGTGCATGGCGAAGACCTCGGGCGCGAGGAACGCGCATTGCGCATACCCCTGACAGCGGTTCAGGTCGACGGCAATCCTCACCACGGGATCGGTCCTCTCCACGGCCCGGTCAGTCCCCTGCGACCACCCTCGGTGTCCGGACGGGCTGCGGCGACGAGAAGGCGGCCGTTCGAGTGAGCGGTGTGGTCGGCTCAGGTCGATGGGGCCGGCTGCGCCCCGGCGGGACGCCGGCCCCGCAGGATGTTCAGGCTGAGGAGCAACGCCCAGGCCGGGAAGACCAGTTCGGACCAGGGCACGTTCGCTCCCACCACGAGCAGCGTCAGGCCCGCCAGGTAGCCGAGGGCGACGAGCGGGCGGGGGAGGGCGCCGCGTCGGCGGCCGATGGTCGAGGTCGTGATGATGAACACGGCCGCCATCCGCATGGCGTACGTGGTCAGCAGGGCGTAGGCGAAGTGCCGGCCGAAAGGAGGGTGCTGCTGACTCTCGCCGAGCACGGTTCCGGCCGCCGCGGCAGCGCTGAACAGGGTGGCGACGAAGACCAGGCCGCTGCCCAGGAACACGGTGGACACGAACCGGTCCTCGCCCTCGCCGGCGTGCTCGCGCAGGGCGCCCATGAACCACAGGAAGGCGATCCCGGCGAACGGGAGCAGCTCCAGCGCCGTCCGCACGGCGCTGCGCTGTCCGGCATCGACGGTGACGTCGTCCCCGGCGTTGCCGCCGGGCAGAGCGATGCGCATCAGGACTATCGCCGCGGCCATCAGGATCGCGAACACCACCCCGGCCACCCCCGCGGCCCAGGGTGTCGCGAGGCGCTCGTGCTGTCGCTCCATGGTCTCCCGCTTTCTGCCCGGTCCTCCTTCGTACAGACACCAGGGATCCAGGGAATCGCGCCACCGGAGTCACTCGGGAGGGAGACCGCGGTGCGCCATACAGGCCATGACTCCTGGTCGGAGGGCTGGAGGACACCCTGGGTCGGGGCGAGGGCCGGTGGCGGCGTAAGGGGTGCCACGCGTGCCAGACGCCGCTGGGCAGGCGGGAATTTGAAGACAGGCCCCTAGAACAGCGCCGCGCCCCGTTCGAAGTCCAGGAGGCGCTGCTTGCGTTCCAGGCCGCCGCCGTAGCCGGTCAGGCCGCCGCTCGCGCCGATGACGCGGTGGCAGGGGACGATGACGCCGACGGGGTTCTTGCCGTTGGCGAGGCCCACGGCGCGGGACGCGTTCGCGTTGCCGAGGGCCTCGGCGAGCTCCCCGTAGGTGCGGGTCTCCCCGTACGGGATGCGCTGGAGCTGCTCCCAGACGCTGCGCTGGAACGGGGTGCCTTCGAGGCGCAGCGGCAGGTCGAACTCCTTCAACTCGCCCTGGAAATAGGCCTCCAGCTGGTCGATGACCGCTCCGAAGGGCCGGCCGTCGCGCTCCCCGAAGGTCTCCTCGGCGGGGCGGTGGCGCTGGTCGGTCATGTAGAGGCCGCTGAGCGTGCCGTCGGTGGCGACGAGCGTGAGCGGCCCGTAGGGGCTGTCGATGACGTGGTGCTGCTTGGCGGTCATGGCCGTACGTCCCTTACACGGGGAGGAAGTTGATCGGGTGGTCGTCGGTGGCCCACAGGTACTGGACGGCGTACGCGCGCCAGGGGCGCCAGGACGCGGCGCGCGCGGTCAGCGCGGCGGGGGTGTGGGGCAGCCCCAGCTCCTGCGCGGCGCGCCGCATTCCGAGGTCGGTGGGCAGGAAGGCGTCCGGGTCGCCGAGGGCGCGCATCGCGATGACCTCGACCGTCCAGGGCCCGAAGCCGGGCAGCGCCATGAGCCGGTCGCGGGCCTCGTCCCAGTCGCTCTCGGGGCCGAGGACGAGGGTGCCCTCCGCGAGTTCGCGCACCAGTGTGGTCAGGGTGGTGCGGCGGCTGCGGGGCAGGGCGAGCGCCTCGGGGTCGAGGGCCGCGAGGGACGCTGGTGACGGGAAGAGGCGGGTGAGGCCGCCCTCGGGGTCGTCGACGGGCTCGCCGTGCGCGGTGACGAGGCGCGCGGCGTGGGTGCGGGCGGCGGCCGTGGACACCTGCTGGCCGAGTACGGCGCGGACCGCGAACTCGGGCTCGTCGACGGTGCGCGGCACCCGGCGGCCGGGCGCCTTGTCGACGAGCGGTGCGAGCAGCGGGTCCGCGCGCAGCTGCTCGTCCACGGCTACGGGGTCGGCGTCCAGGTCGAGCATGCGGCGGCAGCGGCTGATCGCGACGGTCAGATCGCGCTGGTCGGTGAGGACGAGGCGGCAGCCGATGTGGTCGGGGGCGGGTGTGAGGGTGACGATGCCGTGCCCGTAGGGGAGGCGCAGCGTGCGCCGGTACGCGCCGTCGCGCCACTCCTCTACGCCCGGTACGGCGGTCGCGGCGAGGTGGCCGAAGAGGTTGTCGGGGTTGAGCGGGGCGCGGAACGGGAGGCGCAGCGTGATCGCGCCGGGCGCCGCCGCCCCGTTCCTGGGCGCGCGGGTGCGCAGCTCGCTCGGGGAGAGGGCGAAGACCTCGCGGACCGTGTCGTTGAAGGTGCGGATCGAGGAGAAGCCGGCGGCGAACGCGACGTCGGCCATCGGCAGCTCGGTCGTCTCGACGAGGATGCGTGCGGTCTGCGCGCGCTGGGCACGGGCCAGGGCGAGGGGGCCCGCGCCCAGCTCGGCGAGGAGCTGGCGCTCGACCTGGCGGGTGCTGTAGCCGAGGCGTCCGGCGAGGCCGGGCACGCCCTCGCGGTCGACGACGCCGTCGCCGATGAGACGCATGGCCCGGGCCACCAGGTCGGCGCGCTGGTTCCACTCCGGGGAGCCGGGGCTCGTGTCGGGGCGGCAGCGCTTGCAGGCCCGGAATCCGGCCTGCTGGCAGGCGGCGGCGCTGGGCAGGAAGGTCATGTTCTCGGGCTTGGGAGGCACGACCGGGCAGCTGGGCCTGCAGTAGATCCGGGTCGTCAGAACGGCGGTGAAGAACCAGCCGTCGAAGCGGGCGTCCTTGGACTGGACGGCCCGGACGCATCGGTCGGTGTCGGTGTGCATGAAGCAAGCATGGCCGATGGCCCGGGCTGCGGCTGGCGAGAATCCGACATCAACCTCGCGCGACCACGGCCCGGCACACGCACCCGCCCTTACAGGCCGGTCCCCGGATCGCAGCACCCTTCGCGCCGCATGTGCCGGCCCACCTTCAGCCACACGTCCCCGGACACGGACCGCGCACTCCCCCCTGCCGCGCCCTGGGCCTCACCGAAGGACTCCACCAGCTCCCGCTGCTCGAACAGCAACCCGCCGCGCAGCACGGCGGTCGTGCGGATCAGGGAGTCGAAGTCGCTGAACGGGTCCCCGTCCACCACGGTGAGATCGGCGAGCTTTCCCTCCTCGATGGTTCCGAGATCGTCCTCGGCGCCGAAGACACGCGCGGGCAGCACGGTCGCTGTCCTCAGGGTCTGCGCCACGGAGAGACCACTCCGGTGCAGGGCCCGCAGCGCCAGATGCAGATGCAGGCCCACGGGCACGAGCGGCTGGTCCGTGCCGAGGGCGACGAGCCCGCCGCCCGCGAGCACCCGCCGGTACACAGCCGTCTCGGTGTCAAGGGTGGCCAGCTGCGCGGCCGTGGGCGGATGATCGGCCCGGTCGCGTACGAGCGCGGTGTCCCACGGCGGCATGAGCACGGTCACCCGTGGATCGTCCGCGAGGCCGGGGTCGGCGCCCAGCAGCGGCTGCGCGGTGAACGGCGTGGCGACGAGGTGGAAACCGGCAGCGTTTGATGCTGACGCACCACGCGTATAGATCTCCTCCACGTCTTCGTAGACCCGCCCCGCCGCGGACGTGGCATGCCCGAACTCCAGGCGCTGTGTGGCCTGCAGATGAGTCGTCAGATCCTGGCCGAGCTGGACGCCGGGCGTGCACAGATGGCTTCCGCTGCGCACCCCGAGCCGTTCGTGGGCGAAGTCGGCGGCCTCCTTCATCACCCAGCCGGGAGCCCGTACGTACGTCTTCACGAAGTCCCAGTCGAGCCCTGCCGCGCGCTCCAGCGAACGGCGCAGCCCCTCGGGGGTGCGGTGGGCGCGGCCCATGCTGTACGCGACGCGCGCCCCGTCGAGCAGTTCGCCGGTCGACAGGAGGCGCGGCCCGGCCAGGGCGCCCGCGGCGACGGCCTCCCGGATCCGGGCCTGCTCGTAGGCGAACCCGCCCAGGGAGACCGCGGTGGTGATGCCGTACGCGAGCTGCAGCGCGGTCTGGCGGCCGCCGTACATCGACTGCCAGGGGTGGGTGTGGGCGTCCCACAGGCCGGGGATCACCGTCCGGGCCGACGCATCCACGCTCCTGAAAGCCGCGCGGCCCGCGCGATGCGGTTCCACGGCGGCTATGCGGCCGTCGCGCGCGACGACGTCGACGTCCTCGCGCACCGCCGTGCCCGTCCCGTCCCAGAACCGCCCCGCGCGCACCACCGTGTCCGCGGGTCGTGGCCGCCGGTAGTCCATCGGGATCCGCACGGTACGGACCGTTCCGGAGCCCACGTCGAGCAGGCGCGGCGTGCCCGCGGAGAGGTACAGCAGGGTGCGCGAGTCACCGGACCAGGAGGGGTGGTCGGCGGGTTCGGTGCTGAGGCGGCGGGGCGCGCCGTCCGGGGTGCCGTCGGCGCGTACCGGCAGGAGCCACAGGGCGGACTCGGCGATCACGGCCATCGAGCGGCCGTCCGGCGACCAGACCGGGCCCGAGTCGTAGCGGTCGGAGAGTGAGGTGTGCGGCGCGAAGGCGTGCAGCGTGGCGGCTCCGGTGTCCGCGTCGACGACCCGGATCAGGTTGTAGCCCTCGCGGAAGCGCTGGTTGAGCCGGTTGCGGTCGCACAGCGCGACGTACCGCCCGTCCGGAGACCAGCTCGGGCGGCCCGGCAGTCCCCCGCCGCCGAGTGCGGTGGCGAGGATCCGCTCGGACCCTTCGGGCAGGTCGCGTACGACGAGGTTGCCGGTCATGTCCAGGCAGGCGAGGCGCCGGCCGTCCGGCGAGAGCGCGGGGAAGACCCGGCCGCCGGTGGCCAGGACCTTTTCGTCGCCGGACGCGAGAGCGTGGCGGCGCACGGCGAACAGGCCGTCGCGGTCGTCGGCGTAGAGCAGCGCCTCGCCGTCGGCGGTCCACGTCGGCGCGAGCACATAGCGGGTGGCCGGCGCCTGAACGACCTTGCGAGGCGGGCGGCCGCCCGAAGTGTCGCCGATCCACAGGGCGTTGAGAGCGGCGAAGGCGATCCGCCGGCCGTCGGGCGAGAGGGCGGGCAGGTGCAGGGCGCGCACCGGCCGGGTGACGCCGCCCTCGAAGTCGTACGCCTTGACGCGGTAGCGGGGCCGCCGCACCGGCAGTGTGGCGCTGAACGGGATCTGTTCCGCGCTGCCCGGCGCGTCGGCGCGGACGAGCCAGAACTGTCCGCCGACGGTGAGCAGCAGTCGCTCCCGGTCCACCCAGCGGGGCGGCACCGGCTCGACGTCCCCCTCGACGGCGACCGGCGTGCCGTCGACGACGAGGGTGCAGGAGGCGGCGGGCGCCGGGGTCGTGCGGAGATGGGCCAGACGCCCCGCGGGCGAGACGGCCGGAGTCATCACCTGGGCGCCCGAGGTGTCGGTGTGCTCGGCGGTCACCGGTCCCGAGCCGTCGGCCCCCACGGACGCGACGGTCGACGCCTGGAGCGTGCCGGACGCGGTGACCGTGGCGCGCACGAACAGCACCCGCTGCCCGTCGGCGGACCACGCCGGGTCGAAGTCCTCCCAGGCGCCGCCCTGCAACGGACCTTGCTGGTCCCGTACGCCGGTGAGGCGGGTGAGCGCGCCGGTGCGGACGTCGACGACCCAGATGCGGTACGGGCTGCCGGTCACGGAGTCGCCGCCGCGTTCGGAGGCGAACGCGATCCGGGTGCCGTCCGGGGACCACGCGGGCCCTCGGTCGTCCCACGGCCCGTCCGTGAGGCGACGCAGCTCGCTGCCGTCGGGCGCCAGGGTCCACAGGTGGAAGCCGCCGTCGCGGTAGGCGCAGACCACGAGGCTGCTGCCGTCGGGCGAGAACTGCGGGCGGGTGGGTTCGAGGCCCGGCGCGGTCAGCGCGGTGGCGGTGCCGCCCGCGCGCGGGAGGGACCACAGCACGTTCTGTACTTCGGCGACGAGGCGGTCACCGGTGGGAGAGAGCGTGGCGGCGCCATTGGTGGCGGCGGTGAAGGAGAAGGCGACCACGGGTGCGGCGGCGGCAGCGGTCGGCGTCTGGGCAACCGCGCCGACGGCCGCGGCGGCCCCGGCGGTGGCGGTGGCCTGCAGGAATCTGCGGCGCGAGAGCCGGGAGAAGTACGCGGACGAGACGGATGTGGTGCTTGTCGTGTCGGGGGCGTCAGGGGTGTCAGCGGTGTCCAATGGAGCTCCCAGTCACGTGAGTTGATGGGGGTGCAGGACAGAACACAGAGAAAACGTACGGGCGGAGCCCGGAAACGGACCCCGCCCCATCGCATCTCGGTCAGCGCTTCTTGTACGTCGCCGTGACCTCGACCTCGACGAGCCAGCCCTTGACGGCGAGCGAGGCGACCTCCATGGTCGCCCTGGCCGGGCGGGCCTTGTTGGCCAGCAGCGGCGCCTTCGGCGGCGACGTGCCCATCGGCACGGGCACGACCTCCTGGGACTTGAGGTCGACATTGGCGAAGAACTGCCGGTAGGCACGGTTCCAGCCCGCGTAGTCGGCGGTGTCGGCGCCGGGCGGCTTCGCCAGATAGCACTTCATCGTGATGACCTCGGACGGAGTGACGCCCGCGGCTTCGAGGTTGGCCTTGATGTTCCGCAGTACGACGAGGGCCTGCGCCTCGGTCACGGTGACGCCGGTGGCGCCCTCGGTGAGGGCGGGGTCGGTGTAGCGCTCGGGGGTGCCGTCGGGTGCGGCGGGGTTGAGCGCGGCGGGGCCGAGCCCGCTGCTCTGGTAGACGGCCACCTCCGCGCCGGTCGCCACGCCGGAGGCGATGGCCGGGTTGGACTGCCCCTCGGGCAGCATGACGCGCACGTCCTTCGGCCCGGGCCACCAGCCCGTGGCGTCGGCGAGGGCGGTCCCTCCGGCGAGGAGCGAGCCCGTCAGGGCCGCGCCGACGACCACCTTCGTGCGCCGCTTCATGTTGGCGTTCCTGCTGGTGCGGATGTCCGTGCTCATGCGGCCATCACCCTTTCGTGGATGTCGGTCACGACCTTGCGCGCCGAGGTGAACGCGCCGTGCTGCCAGGCGATGACATGGCTGAGCCAGTCGCCGGTGAAGTGGACATGCCCGGCCGGCTTGTTGAGGAGGGAGTACTCCGGCCCGGTCTGCGACGGCCAGCTCACCCAGCCGCCCTCGATGTGGGGCGTGCGGTGCCAGGCCACGCTGAAGGAGTGGTCGAGCTCGGTGCGGTACTTGTCACCGTGGATCTTCGAGCCCCTGCTCAGCGCCCTCTCCAGGCGCTGCGCGTGCGGCAGTTGACTGTAGGCGAGGGCGTTGTCGCCGAAGTTGTAGTAGCCGATGAGGGTGCCCTGGCGGCCCTGGTACCCGTACGACGGGTACCAGATGGTCGACAGGTCCATGTCCGTGGGGGTGATGCCGCCGTAGATGTGCTCGTCCGTCTCCCACCAGCGGCGGCGGTACTCGAGGCCGATCTTGCCCACCGGGGTCGCGACGGGGTACTTGAGCGCGGCCGTGACGTCCGCGCCCAGGTTGTGCTTGATCCGGGCCATGACCATGGGCGGGAGTGCCGCCACCACGAAGTCGGCGCGCTCGGTGCGGGTGTGTCCCCGGCCGTCCGCGTAGGTGACCTCGGCGCCGTCCGGCAGGTCGGTGACCTCCAGTGCCTTCGCCCCGTACGTGATCCGGTCCTTGCCGATGGCCTTCGCCAGGGCGTACGGGATGGCGTCCATGCCGCCGACCGGCTGGAACATCAGCATGGCCTGGTCGTAGCCGAACTCGAAGGAGAAGCGCTGCCCGACTCCGCTCGCGATCACGTCCGACAGGGACGGCACCGGGCCGAGCACGGTACCCGCGTCGAACGCGGCGCCCGGTTCGGCCGCGTAGCCGCGCCGGTCGCTGCCCGCGTACGCGTACCCGTCGGCCTTCCCCTTGATGGCGCCGAAGTTCTGCAGGAACGCGATGAGCCGCTCCTTGTCGGCGCCGGTGAGCCGGGAGTCCAGGGCACCCTGGTCGGTGGCCTTGGCGAGGAGTTCGGACACATAGCCGTAGACGTCGGCCTTGGCGGTGCGCCAGCGGATCGGTTGCCCGGCGAGGGCCGCGCTCTTGTCGTGGTAGATGTACGCGTTGGCGTTCTGGTTGGTGAACACCTCGAGGGGGACGCCGAGTTCGTGGCAGTACTCGAGGGTGACGTGGGTCTGCGGGAGGCGGGCGGGGCCCGCGTTCATGTACTGGCCCCTGGAGAAGGCGGCTGTCTGGGCGCGCCCGTCCAGGTCGGTCAGCGAGGTGCCGCCGCGGACCGTCCAGTTGCGCCCACCGGGACGGTCCTTGGCCTCCAGGACGCGACAGTCGTAGCCGGCCTTGCCCAGCTCGTACGCGGTCGCGAGGCCGGCTATGCCGCCGCCGAGCACGAGGACCTTCTTGCCGCTCCGGCCGGTGAGCGTGAAGTCGCTCCTGCTGGGCGCCCGGTACTCCTCGGCGCGCACATCGGGAACCGGCGCGAGGCCGAGCGCGCCCATCGCCGAGTACAGCACGCCCGCGCCGCCCGCGACCCCGACGGATCTCAGGAAGTCACGGCGGGATGCCGCTTCAGTCATCGTTTCCTCCTCACCCACAGCCCGCGGACCGGGGGTGGCCGGGGGCTCGTTATGCGGTCAACCCGGTCACGTGGGGGGTGAGTTGGTACTCCTGTGACCGGAGGTGACGCAGAGCCTCCGTCAGGGGAGTTACGACGCTATGCCGATGACGTATCAGCGAAATGAGCATGCGCACACAGGGTGCGGGGTCAGCCGCCCAGCGCCTGTGCGAACGCCGCGTACGCCCGGTCGTCGAACAGGACGAAGCGGATCTCCTCCAGTGGTGGACCCGCGGACTCCCGTGCGGTGGTGACCGCGATGCGCGCCCCGTCGTCCATCGGCCAGCCGTAGATTCCGGTCGAGATCGCCGGGAAGGCCACGGTGCGCGCGCCGAGCTCGGCGGCCACCCGCAGCGACTCGCGGTAGCAGGACGCGAGCAGCTCCGAGCGGTCCTCAGAGGACGACCAGACCGGGCCCACGGTGTGGATCACGTGGTCCGCGTGCAGCCGGCCGGCGGTCGTGGCCACGGCCTGGCCGGTCGGCAGGCCCTTTCCGTAGTGCGAGGCGCGGAGTCTGCGGCACTCGGCGAGGATCTCCGGGCCGCCGCGCCGGTGGATCGCGCCGTCGACCCCGCCGCCGCCGAGCAGCGAGGAGTTGGCCGCGTTCACGATCGCTTCGGCGGTCTCGGCGGTGATGTCGCCCTTGACCAGGGTGATTCGGGTCATGACGCGCGGATCCTCCTCCACACGGCCTTGGCCGCGTTGTGCCCGGACATGCCGTGGACGCCCGGCCCCGGCGGGCTCGCGGACGAGCAGATGAAGACGGCGGGGTGCGGCGTCGTGTACGGCGACAGGGACAGCTTGGGCCGCAGCAGCATCTGGAGCCCGCTCACCGCGCCACAGGCGATGTCACCGCCCACATAGTTCGCGTTGCGGGCGGCCAGCTCGGGCGGTCCCGCCGTGGCCCGCGCCAGGATCCGGTCGCGGAACCCGGGGGCGAAGCGCTCCAGCTGCCGCTCGACCGCGTCGGTGAGATCGCCGTCCCAGCCGCTCGGGACATGCCCGTACGCCCAGAAGACGTGCCGGCCGGCCGGGGCCCTTGAGGGGTCCATGACGCTGGGCTGGACGGTGATGAGGAAGGGCTTGTCCGGGACGCGGCCCTCGCGGGACGCGGCGCGCAGGGCCGCCGCGATGTCGCGGCTGCCGGGCCCGACCTGGACGGTGCCCGCGCTCCTGGCCTCCTTCGCGGTCCACGGCACGGGTCCGTCGAGCGCGTAGTCGAGCTTGAAGACGCTCGCGCCGTACCGGAAGCGCTCGTAGTAGCTGCCGAGCCCGGCGATGCGGGCGAGGGCCGTGGGCGAGGTGTCGAAGATGTAGGCGCGGGCGGGCGGCAGGTCGTCGAGGCGCTTGACCTCGTAGCTCGTGTGGACGGCTCCGCCCAGGTCCGCGAGGTACGCGGTCAGCGCGTCGGAGATCGACTGCGAGCCGCCGCGCGCGACGGGCCAGCCGCGCGCGTGACCGGCGAGCGCGAAGACGAGGCCGACGGCTCCCGTGGCCAGGCCGCCGAGCGGCGCGATGGCATGGGCGACGAGGCCGGAGAACAGGGCGCGCGCCCGGTCGTCGCGGAAGCGGCGCATCAGCCACGTCGACGGCGGGAGCCCCGTGAGCCCGAAGCGGGCCAGGGTGACCGGGTCGCGCGGCAGGGAGGTGAGCGGCAGCGCCATGAAGTCCCGTACGAGCGCGTCCCACTTGGGCAGGAAGGGCTCGACGAGCCGGCGGTAGGTGCCCGCGTCGTGCGGTCCGAACGAGGCGGCCGTCTCGGCGACGGAGCGTGACAGCACGGCCGCGGTGCCGTCCGGGAAGGGGTGCGCCATGGGGAGCTCGGCGTGCAGCCACTCCAGGCCGTACCGGTCGAGCGGCATGTCTTTGAACGCGGGCGAGTTGATCCCCAGAGGGTGAGCGGCCGAGCACGGGTCGTGGCGGAATCCGGGGAGAGTGAGCTCCTCCGTGCGTGCGCCCCCGCCCACGGTGTCCCTGGCCTCGAAGACGGCCACGGAGAGGCCTCGGCGGGCCAGCTCCACGGCAGCCGTCAGTCCGTTCGGTCCCGCACCCACGATGACGGCATCGAGCATCGACGGCACCTTCGGACTCCTTTGTCAGCCGAGGCCACTGACCAACAGGATATGCCGGAAGGCTGACAGAGCCGGGGCGCGGGGCGTTCCCGGACGGGCTGCGCAAGGGTGCGCCGAGGGTCGGCGCAGGTCATGGGCGTGGGCGCCCGCCAGGGGCGTGCGGCCGCTCGGTCACTCGCCGCCGAGCAGGTCCACCACGCGCCGGGCCGTGGCCGCGTCCCTGGCCGCCGTGAACGGCAGTGCGTTCCCCCCGGTGATGCGGAAGGGCTCGCCCTCCTTCGTCAGGTGCGTGCCGCCCGCCTCCTCGACGAGCAGCAGCCCCGCCGCGTGGTCCCACGCGGCCTCCCACGAGAACGCGGTGGCGTCCAACTCGCCCCGGGCGACGGCCAGATACTCGAGTCCGGCCGAGCCGCACGGGCGCGGGCGCACCCCGTCGGCCCACAGGCCGAGGAGGTCGCGCTTCTGGGCGTCCGTCGTGTAGTCGGGGTGCGAGGTCGCCACGTCGACGGGCTCGTCCGCACCGGGTGAACCGGCGTGCAGCGCCTCGCCGTTGAGCCAGGCGCCCTTGCCGCGGACCGCTACGGCGAACTCGCCGAGCGCGGGCGCGAACGTCCAGGAGGCGAGGACCGTGCCGTGCTGGGCCAGCGCGACGAGCATGCAGAACCCGGGGTCGCCGTGGACGAACTGGCGGGTGCCGTCGACCGGGTCGACGATCCACACCGGGGCGTCCTCGCCTATCGCGTCGTAGACCGCGTAGTCGGCGTGGACCGCCTCCTCGCCGACGACGACGGAGCCGGGCAGCAGGGCGCTCAGCTCGCGGGTCAGATACTCCTCGGCCAGCCGGTCGGCCGTGGTCACGAGGTCGTGCGGGCCGCTCTTCTGGGCGACGTCACCCTCGGCGAGCTGCCGGAAGCGGGGCATCACCTCTGCGGCGGCAGCGGCGCGCACGGCCTGCTCCACCTCGGTGACCCCGTGTACGAGAAAGTCGTCGATGCTTTCCGTCATTGCCTGTGCTTCGATCATGCCTCCATGAGAGCACGCTCCAGTGACAACCCGTACCCGCCCGGTGTACGAGGGGTGGAATCCCGTTGAATTCCGCGGAACCCCACCCCTGATACACCTCGGATCGATCCGTGCACCGCCTGATCCGTCAGCGGCCGACGGCGTACCCCTGCATCCCGCGCGGGTTCGCCGCGGCCGACAGGACCCCGGTCTCCGGGTCGCGGGCGACCGCGCACAGGCGGCCCTCCGACCAGGGCTCGCCGATCGTCACGTCGTGGCCGCGGCGGCGCAGCTCCTCGATGACGTCCTCGCCGACGCGGGACTCGACGGTGACGCTGCCGGGCCGCATGCCGCGCGGGTAGAAGGAGCCGGGGAAGGAGTCGTTGTGCCAGTTCGGGGCGTCGACGGCGCCCTGGAGGTCGAGCCCGCCGCGCACGGCCGCGCGCAGGGCGACGGCGAGGAAGAAGTGGACCTGCCACTGGTCCTGCTGGTCGCCCCCGGGCGTGCCGAACGCCATGACCGGCACACCGTCCTTGAGGGCGAGCGAGGGCGTCAGCGTCGTACGGGGACGGCGTCCCGGCGTGAGCGAGTTCGGCAGGTCCTCCTCCAGCCAGGCCATCTGCAGACGCGTGCCGAGCGGGAAGCCGAGCTCGGGCACGACGGGGTTCGACTGGAGCCAGCCTCCGGAGGGCGTCGCGGCGACCATGTTGCCCCAGCGGTCGACGATGTCGAGGTGGCAGGTGTCGCCGCGGGTCGCGCCGTCCGCGGCGACCTCCTGGTCACCGCTCTTGGCGACGGTGGGCTCACCGGCTCCGGCGCCGGCTATGCCCATGGCGTCGAACCCGTCCTCCCCCGCCGCCACGGCGTGCGCGTGCGCGGAGATCCGGGGCTCGGTGCCGCGCGGGCTGCCCGGCCGCAGCTCGTGGGACGCCTTGTCGCCGATGAGGGCGCGGCGCGCGGCGTTGTACTCGTCGGACAGGAGCTCGGCGACGGGCACGTCCTCGGGACCGGCGTCCCCGTACCAGGCCTCGCGGTCGGCCATGGCGAGCTTGCAGCCCTCGATGAGCAGGTGGACGTACTCGGCGGAGCCGTAGGCGGGCAGCTCGTCGGGGAGCAGGGCGAGCTGCTGGAGGAAGGCGGGGCCCTGGCTCCAGCCGCCGGCCTTGCACAGGGTCCAGCCGTTCCAGTCGTACGTGGCGGGCGCCTCGTAGGTCGCGGACCAGCCGGCCAGGTCGGCGGCGGTGAGCGTGCCGGTGTGGTGGGTGCCGGTGGTGTCCATGGTGGGCCGGGCGGCCTGCCGGACGAGGGCCTCGGCGATGAAGCCCTCGCGCCAGATCGCGCGGGCGGCCTCGATCTGGGCGACACGCTTGTCGGCGGCGTCGCCCGCGATCTCCTCGGCCTCCTCGATGACGCGCCGCCACGTCGCGGCCAGCTGCGGGTTACGGAAGAGCTCGCCGGGCTTCGGGGAGGCGCCGTCCTTGAGGTAGACCTCGGCCGAGGAGTGCCACTCGTTCTCGAAGAGGGCGCGCACGGTCTCGACGGTCTCGCCGACGCGCTCCACGGGCGCGTGCCCGTCCTCGGCGTACCCGATGGCGTAACTCAGCACCTCGGCCAGGGACTTGGTGCCGTGGTCCTTCAGGAGGACCATCCAGGCGTCGAAGGCGCCGGGCACGGCGGCGGCCAGGGGGCCGGTGCCGGGGACGAGGTCGAGGCCGAGGGAGCGGTAGTGGGCGACGGTGGCCCCGGCGGGCGCGACGCCCTGCCCGCACAGGACGCTGACGTCCCCGCCGGCGGGGGCGAGGATGATCGGGACCTCGCCGGCGGGGCCGTTCAGGTGGGGTTCGACGACGTGCAGGACGAAGCCCGCGGCGACGGCGGCGTCGTAGGCGTTGCCGCCGCTCTCCAGGACGGCCATGGCCGACTGGGAGGCGAGCCAGTGGGTGGACGAGACCATGCCGAAGGTGCCTTGCAGGGTCGGCCGGGTGGTGAACAAGGGTGGTGCTCCTCGGACGTCAGGCGGATGCGGGGCGGCTGTGAGGGATCGTACGAAGTGACGCGTCGGCGTCCGCGGTGCGGGGTGCCGCGGCGTCGGGGGCGGTTCCGTCGTCGGCGACGAGGTGGCAGGACACCTCGCGGCCGCCGTCCGTGCCTTCGAGGGTTCGCAGTGCCGGGATCTCGGTGCGGCAGCGGTCGACGGCGAGCGGGCAGCGCGTGTGGAAGCGGCAGCCGGGCGGCGGCGCGAGCGGGCTGGGCAGTTCGCCGCTGAGGACGATGCGTTCGCGGGTGCGCTGGGCGACCGGGTCGGGCACGGGCGCAGCGGACAGGAGGGCCTGGGTGTAGGGGTGCTTGGGGTCGGCGAACAGCTCGGCGGTGGGGGCCTGTTCGACGATCTGGCCCAGGTACATGACCGCGATCCGGTCGGCGAGGTACTCGACGGCGGCGAGGTCGTGGGTGATGAACAGGCAGCCGAAGCCGCGGTCGCGCTGGAGGTCGGCGAGCAGATTGAGGACGGACGCCTGGACGGACACGTCGAGCGCGGAGGTCGGCTCGTCGGCGACGAGGAGCGCGGGGTCGACCGACAGGGCGCGGGCGATGGAGATGCGCTGGCGCTGGCCGCCGGACAGCTCGTGCGGGTGCCGGTCGGCGTGCTCGGGGCGCAGGCCGACCTGGGCGAGGAGTTCCGCCACGCGCGCGCGTGCCGCCTCGCCCTTCGCGATGCCGTGCAGCCGCAGCGGCTCGGCGACGATCTGCCCGACGGTCATGCGCGGGTCGAGCGATGACGAGGGGTCCTGGAAGACGAGGTGGAAGTCCTTGCGCAGGGGGCGCAGGGCGCGCCGGGACATGGTCGTCACGTCGGTGCCGTTGATGCGTACGGTGCCGCCGGTGGGCTCGTCGAGGCGTACGGCGCAGCGGCCGACGGTGGACTTGCCGCTGCCCGACTCGCCTACGAGGCCGACGACTTCCCCGCGTCCGACGGTCAGGGAGACGCCGTCGGCGGCGCGTACGGTGCCCCCGGACGCGGTGAAGTGCCGCTCCAGGGCGTCGAGTTGCAGGACCGGGGTGCTCACTGTGCGGCCTCCTGGAGGGTGTGCGGGTGCCAGCAGGCGGTCAGGTGCGGGGCGTCGGCTGCGGTGTCCGGCGTGACGGCTTCGAAGCCGGGCCGTGCCGTCGTGCACCGCTCGTCGGCGCGGGCGCAGCGCGGGGCGAAGGTGCAGGCGTCGGGCTGGGAGTCGAGGCTCGGCACGAGGCCGGGGATCTCGGGCAGGCGCCGCTTGCCGTCACCCCCCGCGGCGGCCGAGGCACCGGGCCGCAGGACCGCCGAGAGGAGTCCGCGGGTGTACGGGTGGCCGGGCGCCGCGAACAGCTCGTCCACGGGGGCCTGTTCGACGGGCCGGCCCGCGTACATGACGAGGACACGGTCGGCGGTGTCGGCGACGACACCGAGGTCGTGGGTGATGAGTACGATCGCCGTGCCGAGGCGCTCGCGCAGCGACTGGAGGACCTCCAGGATGCCCGCCTGAACGGTCACGTCGAGGGCGGTGGTGGGTTCGTCGGCGATGAGGACGGCCGGGTCGCAGGCGACCGCGATGGCGATCATCACGCGCTGGCGCATGCCGCCGGAGAGCTGGTGCGGGTACTCGTCCACGCGCTGGGCCGGGGCGGGGATACCGACGAGGTCCAGGAGTTCGACGGCACGCGCGCGTGCCTCCTTCTTGCTCAGCCCCTGGTGCCGGCGGAGCACCTCACCGATCTGCCGGCCGATGGTGAGCACCGGGTTCAGCGAGGTCATCGGCTCCTGGAAGATCATCGCGATGTCCTTGCCGCGGATCGTCCCGTACGCCTTGTCGTCGCCGCCCGCGAGTTCGCGGTCGCCGAGCCTGATCGACCCGGTGATGTGCGCGGTCGGCGGGAGCAGGCCCATGACGGCCATGGAGGTGACGGACTTGCCGCAGCCCGACTCGCCCACCACGGCGAGGACTTCACCGGCCGCAAGGTCGAACGAGACGTGGTCGACGGCGTGGACGGTGCGGGAGTCCGAACGGAAGGACACCGAGAGGTCGCGGACACTCAGCACGGGGTCAGGGCTCATCGGGTCGCTCCACGGGGGTCGAGGACGTCGCGCAGGCCGTCGCCGAGCAGGTTGAACGCCAGGGTCGCGGCGACGACGGCGAGGCCGGGGAAGACCGCCATCCAGGGCGCGGGCGCGAGGAAGGACTGGGCGGACGACAGCATCACGCCGAGGGACGGCTCGGGCGGCTGGACGCCGAGGCCGAGGAAGCTGAGCAGCGCCTCGCCGATGATCGCGGCGGGGATGCCGACGGTGGCCTGGACGACGAGCGCCGAGGTCGCGTTGGGGAGGATGTGGCGGAACAGGACAGTGCCGTCCCCTCCCCCGTTGGCGACGGCGGCGACGACGTAGTCGACGTGCTTGAGCCGCAGGGTCTCCGCGCGGGTGATGCGGATGACGGCCGGGATCTGCGAGATGCCGATCGCGATGGTCGCGTTGGTGAGGGACGGGCCGAGGACGGCGGCGAGACCGACGGCCAGGACCAGGAACGGGAACGCGAGCATCGTGTCGGTGACGCGCGAGACGACGCTGTCGGCGAGCTTGCCGTAGTAGCCGGCGAGCAGTCCGAGAGGGACGCCGACCACGAACGCGAGGATCACCGCGAGGACGCCGACCTGCATGGACGCGCGGGCGCCGAAGACCACGCGGGAGAGCTGGTCGCGGCCGAGGTCGTCGGTGCCGAGCCAGTGCGACCAGTCCGGCGCGGCGAGCACGTTGCCGAAGTCGGGCTGCGCCGGGTCGAACGGGGCGATCAGCGGCGCGAACAGCGCGGCCAGGACGAAGACGCCGGCGATGACGCCGCCGGTCATCGCGAGCCGGTTCTTGCGCAGGGCGCGCAGTTTGGCGCTGCCCGCGGCACGCGAACGTACGGCTGTCAGGGAAAGGGCCGTGGTCACTTGGCGCCTCCGAGCCGGATGCGCGGGTCGATGGCCGAGTAGGCGACGTCGACCAGCAGGTTGATGAGGATGTAGGCGGCGGAGGTGCACAGCACCACGCCCTGGAGGGTCGCGTAGTCGCGGGTGAAGACGGCGTCGATGGTGAGCTTGCCGAAGCCGGGCAGGACGAAGATCTGCTCGGTGACGACGGCGCCCGAGATGAGGTGGCCGAGCTGGAGTCCGAGCACGGTCACCACGGTGACCAGGGAGTTCCTCAGCGCGTGGCCGCCGATGACCTCGCGGCGCGACAGGCCCTTGGCGCGGGCGGTGCGCACGTAGTCGGCGGACAGGGAGTCGAGCATCGCGGCCCTGGTCTGGCGCATGACGACGGCGGCGAGCCCGGAGCCGAGGACGATCGCGGGCAGCACCATGCGGCGCAGGTTGTCGAGCGGGTCGGTGCCGAAGGGGACGAAGCCGGAGGCGGCGAAGACCGGGACGGCGATGGCGAAGACGAGGACCAGGACCATGCCGAGCCAGAAGGTGGGGACCGAGAGGCCGAGCAGGGCGAGGCCGTTGGCGATCCACTCGGCGGGCCTGCCGCGGCGGACGGCGGCGACGATGCCCGCGCCGATGCCGAGAACGACCGCCAGCAGGAGGGAGAGCGCGGCGAGTTCGAGGGTGACGGGCAGGGCCTGGCCGATGGCGTCGGAGACCGGCAGGCCGGTGCGTGACGAGGTGCCGAGGTCGCCGGTGAGGGCGTGCCCGATGAACCGGCCGTACTGGACGACGATGTTGTCGTCGAGCCCGTACTCGGCGCGGATCGCGGCGAGCGCCGCGGGGCTGCGCTCCTCGCCCGCGAGCGCGAGGGCCGGGTCGCCGGGCAGGGCGCGGATGCCCGCGAAGACGACGATCGAGACGAGGAAGAGGGTGATGACGGACTGGCGTACGCGGGTCAGCACGTACGCGGCCATGGGATGCCCCGCGAAGAGGGCGAACCGTGCCTTCGGCAGGGCCACGTCACTGGTCGTCACTTGGCGTACCCCGCATCCTTCACGCGGACGAGGCCGTCGCCGTAGACGCGGATGCCCGCGACGTCCTTCCCCGCGACGACGTAGTTCTTCTGGCGGTAGAGGTAGACGAGCGCGTGGGCGTCGTTCGCGCGGCGGGTCAGCTCGCCGTATATCTTGGCGCGTTCGGCGGGGTCGGCCTCGGCGCGGCCGCGCTCGATGAGGGCGTCGGTCTCGTCGTCCGAGAAGCCGTAGGCGTTCATGGCACCCTTCGTCTGCAGGAAGCTGGCGATGTTGCCGTCGGGGTCGAGGCGCCCGGACCAGCCGCTGGTGAACGCGTCGTAGTGACCGGAGTCGGTCTCTTCGAGCATCGTCGCGTACTCGGTGGGGCGCAGGGAGACAGCGAAGCCGGCCTCCTTGGCCATGGCCTGGACGACCTGGCCGAGACGGCTGTTCTCGGGCGTGGTGGAGGTCTTGAGTTCGATCTTGATCGGGGTCTTCACGCCCGCGGCCCTGAGCAGCCGCTTCGCCTTGGCGACATCACGCTTGGGGCAAGCGGAGGCCGCGACGCCGGGTGCGATGGCGGATTCGGGCGAGACAGGCCCGCAGGCGGGCTCGTACATGCCCTGGAAGACGACCTTGTTGATCAGGTCGCGGTCGATGGACAGCTCGAAGGCCTCGCGCACGCGCACGTCGCGGGCGAGCGGGGTGTCGAGCTTGCCGGGCTTCTGGCCGAGCCCCTTCACGTTGCCGACGTTGAGCCCGATGCCCTGATAGCCGAGCGAGGGCGAGTTGAACAGCTGGAGCCCCGGCTCGGTGAGCGCGCTCTTCACGTCGACCGGGGCCATCTGGTCGCCGACCTGGACGTCTCCGGAGCGCAGGTTGGCGAGGCGGACGCTGCCGTCGGGGATCGGCTTGTAGATCACCTTGTCGAGGTGGACGTCGCGCGCGTCGTAGTAGTTCGGGTCCTTGGCGAGCACGATGCGGTCGCCGCCGACGCGCTCGACGAACTTGAACGGGCCGACGCAGGAGGGGTGGTTGGTGAAGTTCTTGCCGTACTTCTTGAGCGCGGCCGGGGACATCACCATGCCGGAGCGGTCGGCGAGCACGGCGGTGAGCGGGACGTAGGCCTGCTTGAGGGTGAGCTTCACGGAGTACGCGCCGGTGGCCTCGGCCCCCTTGAGCGGGGTGAGTTCGGTGGCGCGGGCCGATCCCGGCAGGTCGCGGTGGCGCACCAGCGAGGTGACGACGGCGGCCGCGTCGAGGGAGGTGCCGTCGCTGAACTTCAGGCCCTTGCGGACGGAGAACGTGACGGTGCGGCCGTCCGCCGAGGTCTTCGGCAGGGCGGTGGCGAGCTGCGGGACGACCTTGCCCGCCGCGTCGACGTCGTAGAGCTTCTCGCACATCCCGGCGAAGACCGTGCGGCCTACGAGGGTCTGGGCGAGCGAGGGGTCGAGTTTGTCCGGGTCCGCGTTGAGGGCGACGGTGAGCGTGCCGCCGTCCCGTACGGGACGGTCGTCGGTCATGCGCTCCCCGCCGACCTCGGTGGCCGAGGACTGGAGGGAGCCGCAGCCCGCCGTTGTGGACAACACCAGGGCAACTGCCGTGACGGCAACCGCTGTTCGGCGCACGAGGAGATACCTCCGCCAGGGGACGAGTGTGCGGGACATCCTGTGGATGATCCGTGTGTGATCAAGGAATACCGCAGAACGTATTTCGCATACAGTCCACAGGCAAGAGGGTTGTCCGCATGGCGGAACACATTTGATGAAGATTGAATAACCGGCTCCGACAAAGAAGGTCACAAGGCCCCAAGCTGCCGGAACGGGCACGTCCGACCGGATCGGGCACAGGATGTCGGGTCCGCGACCATGGGTCCTCCCTAGCGTGAGCGAGGTCAACAGGAAGGAGCCCGGGGTGCTTGACCGGCTCAACGAGGCCATGGACCACATCGAGCGCCACCTCGACCGGCGCATCGACATCGCCGATCTGGCCCGGATCGCGGCAACGTCGGAGTACCACTTCCGGCGGATGTTCTCCGCGCTCGCGGGACTGCCGCTCTCCGAGTACATCCGGCGCAGGCGGCTGACGGTCGCGGGCGCTCAGGTGCTCGCCGGGGAGCCGACGCTCCTCGAGATCGCCGTGCGCTACGGCTACGGCTCGGGCGAGGCGTTCGCGCGGGCCTTCAGGGGCCTGCACGGCGTGGGCCCCGGCGAGGCCAGGCGGACCGGTGCGGCCCTGCGGTCCCAGCCCCGGATGTCCTTCCGTCTCATCGTCGAAGGGAGCAGCACCATGCGATACCGGGTGATGGAGAAGCCCGAGTTCCACGTCGTCGGCAGGAAGGCACGGGTCCCCCTCGTCCACGAGGGCATGAATCCGGCGATCGCCGACTTCATCCGGGGCATCGACAAGGAGACCGTGCGCCGGATCCACGCACTGTCGGACCAGGAGCCCGAGGGGATCGTCTCGGTGAGCGACGACCTCGACCCGAGCCGCGCGGAGGGTACCGAACTCGACTACTACCACGCGGTGGTGACCTCCGGACCAGGCCCCGACGACCTGGACACCCTCACCGTCCCGTCGGGCACGTGGGCCGTCTTCGACAGCTCGGGGCCGTTCCCGCAGACGCTCCAGTACCTGTGGCGGGACGTGTTCACCCAGTGGTTCCCGTCCAACCCGTACCGGAGCCGTCCGGGCCCCGAGATCCTCAGCACACGCCTGTCACCCGACGCGGCACAGGCGGACGCGCAGCTGTGGATCCCCGTCGAGCGGGAGTAGCACGCCTCGTAGCGACGCGCGTCACTGCCTGCGCGCCGTGACCAGGCCCGACTCGTGGGCGAACACGACGAGTTGGGCACGGTCGCGGGCGCCGAGCTTCGTCATCGCGCGGCTGACGTGGGTCATGGCCGTGAACGGGCTGACGACCATGCGCGCGGCCTTCTCCTCGTTCGTCAGGCCGCGCGCCGCGAGCACGGTCACCTCGCGCTCGCGCCGGGTGAGGCACTCCAGGCCCGGCGGCGTGGCGCCGTCGGGCGGCCGGCACGACGGTGGGCCCGGCATACGCCGCGCTGTGCGACGCCGCCTCCACGGGCGCGGGACTGCTCGACGACGTCGACCCGGCCCGGGTCGAGGAGGCCCTCACCGCTTGGGACAGCTCGCATCCGCCGCTCGCCCGGGACGAACTGCCCGACCGCGACCGGCGGCCCGGGGCCGCGCCTCGCAGTGCCGGCCGCCGTCGCCCCGTACAGGATCACGGACGAAGACGTGGCGGCCTGGCGGAAGCCGCCCTTCACCGATCACTGCCCGGTCCGTCTGATCGCGTACGGCGCCTTCGCCGCGATCGACCGCATCGAGTCCGCTCCGCCCCTGCCCGCCCTCATGGAGAGGCCCTGACCGCGTACGCGGAGGCCTCTTTGGGGTGAAGGCCCGGTGATGCGGACGCACTGAACTGCGCATGGTGCGCATGAGGGGCAAGGGGGCGGTGTTGTCCCGGGGCAACTCGTGTGACACTGGCGTCCCCTCCCCCTCGCACAAGGGGCGTACGCCGTGCGTTCTCTCCCTCTCCCCCTCGCGCTGACCGTGCGGGTCCTGCCGGTCGCGGTACTGGCGTGCGCCGGCTGGGCCTGGACCTCGGGCCCGATGGCGGATTCGCCCGCGCAGCCCGCCGCTGCCCCGCAGCCCTCGGCGAAGCGTGCCCCGCAGTCGGGGGCGTCAGCGACCAGCCGCGCCTACGACAAGCCGCCCGAGCCGTGCTCCGCCGTGACGGCGAGCACGGTCGCGGACCTGGTCCCGAAGGCCGCCCCGGCGGGCAAGGAACTCGCCGCCGCCGACCGTTCGCTGCGCCGCGGCTGCTCGTGGAGCGCGCTGAAGGACTACGACTACCGCTGGCTCGACGTCTCCTTCGAGATCAAGGAGTCGGCCGCCGCGGCGAACACAGCCTTCGCCGCGCGCGGCACGGGCGACTCGGCGCCCGGCCTCGGTGACGAGGCCCGGATCACCATCGCCCTCACCTCGCACGACAAGCAGAACACCCGGGAGGCCGTGGTGACGGTCAGGGCCGGCAACGCCCTGGTGACCGTCACGTACAACGGCAGCGACTTCGAGTCCCACGGCGCGCCCCCGGCGGAGGGCATCTACAAGGGCGCCCTGAAGGCGGCCGGGGACGCGGTGGCGAAGCTGACCGGCAAAGCAAGCCCGACCGGTTAGATCCGGACCCCACGCGCCTTGGCCAGGGCCACGTAAAGGATCAGCGAGGACGCGAGCCCGACCGCCCAGCCGTAGTCCGCGAGCGGCTTGAGGAACGGGATGAGGCCGTCCACGGGGAACGGTCCCTGCTTGGCGCCCTGCGCGTCGACCGTCGAGTACGAGCCGCCGACGGCGAGGACGCCGCCCACGGCGAAGGCGATCACCGCGTTCCAGTTCCAGCCGCCCGCGTACCAGTAGCGGCCGTTCGGCAGATACAGGTCGGCGAGGTGGAGTACCGTGCGGCGGATGATCCAGTAGTCGGCGATCAGGATGCCGGCGACGGTGCCGAGCAGTCCGCCGACGACGCCGAGCCAGGTGAAGATGTACAGCTCGGGCGTGGAGGTCAGCTTCCACGGCATGACGAGGACGCCGATGACACCGGTGATCAGCGCGCCGGTGCGGAAGTTGATGAGCTTGGGCGCGAGGTTCGCCAGGTCGTACGCGGGTGACACGACGTTCGCGGCGATGTTCACGGAGATGGTCGCGACGAAGACCGTGATGAGCGCGAACAGCAGCCCGAAGACGTTGTCGGTCTTGCCGGCCAGCGCGACCGGGTCCCAGATCGCGGCGCCGTAGACCTTCTCGGACCCGGACGTCACCAGGACGGACATCAGGGCGAAGAGGGTCATGGTCGTGGGCAGGCCGAGGGTCTGCCCCCAGACCTGGGCGCGCTGTCCTTTGCCGAAGCGCGTGAAGTCCGGGATGTTCAGGCTGAGCGTGCTCCAGAAGCCGATCATGCCCATCAGGCCGGGGAAGAAGATCTTCCAGAAGTCGGATCCCCAGCCGACCTTGGACGGCTCGTCGAGGAGCGGACCGAAGCCGCCCGCCTTGTTCGCGATCCACACGAGCAGGACGACGGCGCCGACGAGGACGAACGGCGCCGCCCAGTTCTCGAAGCGGCGCAGGGTGTCCATGCCCCGGTAGATGATGGCGAGTTCGAGGACCCAGAAGAGGACGAAACAGAGCCACAGGGTCCACGGGTAGCCGCCGACCTTCGACACGTCGGCCCAGCCGCCGAAGACCTTCCCGAGCAGGACGAACACGCCCTGCCCGCCGATCCACGTCTGGATGCCGAACCAGCAGCAGGCCACCGCCGCCCGGATCAGCGCGGGCAGGTTGGCGCCGCGCAGGCCGAACGAGGCGCGGGCGAGGACGGGGAAGGGTATGCCGTACTTGGGTCCCGCGTGCCCGGTGAGCAGCATCGGCAGGAGCACGATGACGTTGGCGAGCGCGATGGTGAGGACGGCCTGCTTCCAGTCCATGCCGAGCGCGACGAGGCCTGACGCGAGGGTCCAGGACGGGATGCAGTGGGCCATGCCGATCCACAGGGCCACGAAGTTGTAGGTGGTCCAGCGGCGTTCGGCGAGGGGGACGGGGCGCAGGTCGTCGTTGGCGTAGCGGCTGTCGGAGGGGTAGGCGTCGGCGCTGAGGTCGATGCCGCCGCCCGCGGGCAGCGTGGGTGGCGCGGTGTCGGTCATGAGCAGGCCATTCGTTCGGGAGCCGGAGGAGTTGCGGCTCAGTCAGCGGGGAGGTGCGAACGGGCCGTGCGGGTGCGGGCGGTGGGGACCCTGGCGGGGAGGACGGGGTGACGGGGGTGACGGGGTGTACCGAGATGGGGTTCAGGCGTTGCCCACGGGATCGCCTCAGGCGTTCACCGCCGCAATGATGTGCTCCCCGTACGCGTCGATCACCTCCTCCTTCGCGTCGTGCATCGCGTAGAGGGCGAACTGGTCGACGCCGAGGTCCCGCAGGGCGCGCAGCTTCTCGACGTGGTCCTGTGCGGTGCCGATGACGCAGAACCGGTCGACGATCTCGTCCGGTACGAAGGCCGTGTCGGGGTTCCCGGTCCTGCCGTGGTGGGCGTAGTCGTAGCCCTCACGGGCCTTGATGTAGTCGGTGAGTTCGTCGGGGACCATCGAGGAGTGCTCTCCGTACTTGGTGACGAGGTCCGCGACGTGGTTGCCGACCATGCCGCCGAACCAGCGGCACTCCTCGCGCGCGTGGGCGAGGGCCTCGGGCGAGTCGTCGGCGGTGACGTAGGCGGGCGCCGCCACACAGATCTTCACCTCGGACGGGTCGCGGCCCGCGCCGGCGGCCGCGTCCCGCACGGCCTTGATCATGTACTGGGTCAGATACGGGTCGGCGAGCTGGAGGATGAACCCGTCGGCCTCCTCGCCGGCCATCTTCAGGGCCTTGGGCCCGTACGCGGCCATCCAGACCGGCAGTTGGGCACCGTCCCGCACCCACGGGAAACGGATCACCGTCCCGCCGAGGTCGGCCTCTTCGCCCCGGGCGAGCGCCCTGATGACCTTCATGGCCTCGCTGATCCGGGCCAGCGTGTTGGGCTTGCGTCCGGCGACGCGCATCGCGGAGTCGCCGCGGCCGATGCCGCAGACGGTGCGGTTGCCGTACATGTCGTTGAGCGTGGCGAAGGTGGAGGCGGTTACCTCCCAGGTGCGGGTGCCCGGGTTGGTGACCATCGGGCCGACGGTCAGGTGCGACGTCTCGGCCAGGATCCGGCTGTAGATGACGAAGGGTTCCTGCCACAGCACGGCCGAGTCGAAGGTCCACCCGTGGGTGAAGCCCTCGCGCTCGGCGCGCTGCATGAGGGAGACGACGCCGGAGGCCGGGGGGTCGGTCTGGAGGACGAGTCCGAAGTCCATGGGATCCACCACGTTTCTAGTTCAGGTACTGGCAGGCGGAGCGCGCGGTGTACACGCCGTGACCGGCGCGACCCGTGAACTCCCGCTCGGAGATGACGAGTTCACCGCGAGAGAGCACGGTCTCGACGCGGCCGGTGATCCGCTTGCCCTCGTACGCCGAGTAGTCGACGTTCATGTGGTGGGTGTCCGCGGAGACGACCTGCTCGGCATGCGGGTCGTAGATGACGACGTCGGCGTCGGCGCCGGGCGCGATCGTGCCCTTCTTCGGGTAGAGGCCGAACATGCGGGCCGGTGTGGCGCAGGCGATCTCGATCCAGCGGCGGCGCGAGATGTGCCCGTCGACGACGGCCTGGTGCAGGAGGTCCATCCGGTTCTCGACACCGGGCATGCCGTTGGGGATCTTCGAGAAGTCGCCGCGGCCCAGCTCCTTCTGCCCGGTGAAGCAGAAGGGGCAGTGGTCGGTGGAGACGACCTGGAGGTCGTTCGTGCGCAGGCCTCGCCACAGGGCCGCCTGGTGGTCCTTGGGCCGCAGGGGCGTGCTGCACACGTACTTGGCGCCCTCGAAGTCCGGCTCGGCGAGGTTGTCCGTGGACAGGAAGAGGTACTGGGGGCAGGTCTCGCCGAAGACGTTCAGTCCCTCGTCGCGGGCGCGCGCGATCTCGGCGAGCGCCTCCTGTGCCGAGACGTGCACCACGTACAGGGGCGCGCCCGCGACCTGGGCGAGCTTGATGGCGCGGTGGGTCGCCTCGGCTTCGAGGAGCGCCTTCCTGACCTCGCCGTGGTAGCGCGGGTCGGTCTCGCCGCGCTCCAGGGCCTGCTGCACGAGGACGTCGATCGCGATGCCGTTCTCGGCGTGCATCATGATGAGGCCGCCGTTGTCGCCGGCCCGCTGCATGGCGCGCAGGATCTGCCCGTCGTCGGAGTAGAAGACGCCGGGGTAGGCCATGAACTGCTTGAACGACGTGACCCCCTCGGCGACGAGCAGGTCCATCTCCTTGAGCGTCTCGTCGTGCACATCGGAGACGATCATGTGGAAGCCGTAGTCGATCGCGCACTTCCCGTCGGCCTTGGCGTGCCAGGCGTCCAGGCCCTCGCGCAGGGTGTGCCCGACGGACTGGATGGCGAAGTCGACGATGGTGGTCGTGCCGCCCCAGGCCGCCGCCCGGGTGCCCGTCTCGAACGTGTCGGCGGCGAAGGTGCCGCCGAAGGGCATCTCCATGTGGGTGTGAGCGTCGACGCCGCCCGGGATGACGTACTTCTGGCGGGCGTCGATCGTCCGGTCCGCGGTCCAGGATTCCGCGGCGTCGGTGCCGGCCGCGGCGAGGGCGGCGATGCGCCCGTCCTCGATGAGTACGTCGGCGTGGATCTCGTCGGCGGCGGTGACGACGAGTCCGCCGCGGATGACGGTACGGCTGCTGCTCATGCTCCCTCTTCCGTGTCTACGCTGCCTACGGGTTGGTCAGCGGCGTGTACGCGCCCGGGGCGCGGTCGCGGTAGAACTGCCAGCGGTCGCGGACCTCGCGCAGCTTCGCCATGTCGAGGTCACGGACGACGAGTTCGGGCTCCTTGTCGCCCGCCACCTCTCCGACGAACCGGCCTTCCGGGTCGACGAAATAGCTCGTCCCGTAGAAGTCGTTGTCGCCGTACTCCTCCTGGCCGACGCGGTTGATCGCGCCGACGAAGTACTCGTTCGCGACGGCGGACGCCGGCTGTTCCAGCTGCCACAGGTAGCCGGACAGGCCGCGCGAGGTCGCCGACGGGTTGAAGACGATCTGCGCGCCCTCGAGGCCGAGCGCGCGCCAGCCCTCGGGGAAGTGCCGGTCGTAGCAGATGTAGACGCCGATCTTCCCGACGGCCGTGTCGAAGACGGGCCAGCCGGAGTTGCCCGGCCGGAAGTAGAACTTCTCCCAGAATCCCTTCACCTGAGGGATGTGGGTCTTGCGGTACTTGCCGAGGTAGGTGCCGTCGGCGTCGATCACGGCGGCCGTGTTGTAGAGGACGCCGGGCTGCTCCTCCTCGTACATCGGCAGCACGAGGACGATGCCGTGCTCGGCGGCGAGCGCCTGGAAGCGGCGGACGGTGGGGCCGTCGGGGATCGCCTCGGCGTACTCGTAGAACTTCGCGTCCTGCACCTGGCAGAAGTACGGGCCGTAGAACAGCTCCTGGAAGCAGAGGACCTTCGCCCCCTGCGCGGCGGCGTCGCGGACGGCCTGCTCGTGGACCTGGATCATGGACTCTTTGTCGCCCGTCCAGGCGGTCTGGAAGATCGCGGCGCGGATCACGGTGCTCATCGGGGACCTCCGGTCGCTCGGTGTGCCGTGAGCCTAGGAAGTCCGCGCCGCGTACCGGAGTTGCACCGTGTCACGTCTGGAGCCGTACGGCGTTCCACGCTGTCACCCTCTCTGCGCGTCGTGGGCGAGGAGGGCGATGTGGACGGACGCGGCCTGCTCGAAGTCGTCGAGGTCGAGCCCGAGCAGCGACTCGATGGCGTCCAGCCTGCGGTAGAGAGCGGGGCGGCTCATGTGGTGGAGCTGCGCCGTGCGCGACTTGTTGCGCCCGGTCGCGAGGTAGGTGCGCAGCACGGGCAGCAGGCCCGGGTCGTCGGCGTACAGGAGCCCGTCCAGCTCGCGTTCGGCGAAGGCCTGGACGTGCGGGTCGTCGCGCAGGAGCCGCACGAGGCCCCGCAGGCGTACGTCGCGCAGGCGCACGACGGGCGGGACGTCCGGGGTGCCGGCCGCGGCCTGGGCGATGTGCAGGGCCTCGCGCAGCCCGGCGGGCACGTCGTCCCAGGCGGTACAGGGTTCGGCGGCCGCCACGACGACCGGCTCCCCTGCCCCGGTGCGCAGGCGGGCCGCGAAGTGTGCGGTGAGCGGTCCCGGGGCCTGGTCGCGGGCGAGGCTGAGCAGGACGGCGGTGGCCCCGTCCGCGAGTTCGGCGGCGAGTCCCGGCAGCCCCAACAGGCGTAGTGCGCGGTCGAGTTCGGCGGGGTCGCCGTCGCGGACGACGAGCGGGGCGAAGGTGCGACGGTTGACGGGCAGCCCGGCGGCCCTGGCCCGCGGCAGGAGCTGGCGGGCCGGTACGACGCCCGAGACCAGGTCGGTGAGGATGCTCTGCGCCGACTGCTCCTCCCAGGTGCGGGCGGCGCCGCCGAGCATGCGGTGCAGGACGAGGGCCTCGGCGGCGCGTTCGGCGAGGAGCCGTCCGGTGGGGCCGTCGCCCCGGTAGCCGCACAGCACGACGCTGCCCCAGCGCTCGCCGCGCCCGTCGAGGTCGGCGCGGTACCAGTCGGCGCCGTCGGCGCAGCCCGCCCGGCGCGCGATGCGTTCCCAGTCGCGCAGCACGTCGTCCACGGCGGACCGCTCGCCCGCGGTGGCGAGGACGCGATGGGCGAGGTTGGCGACGACGACGGGGCAGCCGCTGTGCGCGGCGACCTCGTCGAGGAGCCGTTGGAGCGGGGCGCCCGCCGTGATGAGTCCGGTCAGCGCGGTGCGGATGCCCTCGGAGAGGCTGACCGCCGCGAACTTCCTTCTCACGAGCCGGGACTGGACCTCCTCCGTGAGTTCGGCGAAGGGGAACGGGCGGTGCAGGACGACCATAGGCAGGCCGTACCGCTCGGCCGCGCGCCGCATGTCCTCGGGCGGTGACGGGAAGGCACGGCCGAGCCCGAGGACGACGGCCGCCGCCTCGGCGCGGTGCAGGGACTTGATGTACTCGGTCCTGGCGTGGGCGTTCCCGGCGAGGAGGACGCCGGTGGTGAGGACCATCTCGCCGCCGCTGAGCATCACCCCGACGTCGGCGGCCTCGGCGACGTGCACCCAGCGCACGGGCCGGTCGAGATGACCGGCCCCCGCGACCACCTCGGGGTCCCCCGCCGCGATTCGCTCCAGGGCGAGTATCTGCCGTACGGACAGGGCGTGTTCGGTGTCGGTGACGGTCATCGGGGCCCCTTCCTCACCACCACTGCCTTCGGCCGGCAGACCCGCTGCCTCGGGCTAACAGACGCTGCGCAGGGCCCGTTCCAAAATGGCCGCGCCCTCTTCCGCCTCGGCGACGGTGAGGGTCATCGGCGGCGCGATGCGCAGCACGCTGGTGTTGTGCCCGCCGCCCTTGCCGACGAGGAGTCCGCCCTCGCGGGCCGCCTCGATCGCGCGCGACGCCGCGTCCGGGTCGGCCTCGTCCGTGCCGGGTTTCACCAGCTCGATGCCGATCATCAGGCCCCGGCCGCGCACTTCTCGTACGCACTCGGTGGTGGCGCCGACGGCCCGCAGCCGCTCGATGAGGAGGCCGCCGACGCGGCGGGCGTTGCCCTGGAGGTCGTGTTCGAGGAGGTAGATGAGGTTGGCGAGGCCGGCGGCCATCGTCACCGGCGAGCCGCCGAACGTCGAAATGGAGTTGGAGTCGAGGCAGTTCATGACCTCGGCGCGCGCGACGACGCCCCCGATGGACATGCCGTTCCCGATGCCCTTGGCGAAGGTGAGGATGTCGGGGGGACCGTTCTGCCCGTGCGCCTGCCAGCCCCAGAAGTGCTCGCCGGTGCGGCCCCAGCCCGTCTGCACCTCGTCGGCGATCCACAGGATGCCGTGCTCCTGCAGCACCTCGCGGAACGCCGCGTACAGGCCGTCGGGCGGCGAGGTGAACCCGCCGACGCCCTGGATGGGTTCGGCGATGAGGGCGGCGACGCCGCGGGTCTGGCCGAGGATGTCGCGCAGGTCGTCGACGCAGGCCTCGATGAACTGGGCGTCGGTCAGCTGGGCGTACGGGCCCCGGCTGCGCACCCCGCCGTGGACGTACAGCGTCTGGAGCGGGGAGAGGCTGGTCGGGGACCAGCCTCGGTTGCCGGTGATGCCGACGGCGGAGAAGGACCGGCCGTGGTAGCTGTTGCGCATCGCGAGGATCTGGTTCGAGCGGCGGTACGCGGTGGCGAGCAGCAGCGCCGTGTCGTTGGCCTCGGTGCCGGAGGTGGTGAAGAAGACGCGGGCGTCCGGGATGCCCGACAACGAGGCCACGCGCTCGGCGAGTTCGACCATCTGCCGGTTGAGGTAGAGGGTCGAGGTGTGGATGATCCGCCCGGCCTGCTCGCTCACCGCCTTGGTCACCTCGGGCAGGGCGTGCGCGGTCATCGTCGTCAGGATCCCGCCGAAGAAGTCGAGGTACTTGTTCCCGGCGGCGTCCCAGACGTGGCGGCCCTCGCCGTGGGTGATCTCGATGGGGCGGTCGTAGTACAGGGCGAGCCAGTCCGGCAGGACGGCGCGGTGACGGGCGTGGAGGTCGGGGGTCATCAAGGTCGCACGGGTCCCTTCGTCGGCTCCTTCGCGAGTGACAGTGCTCATGGCTGCACCAGCCCTTCGTAGGCGTCGGGCCGGCGGTCCCGGTAGAAGGCCCACTGCTGGCGTACCTCGTCGATGAGGCCGAAGTCGAGGTCCCGTACGAGGAGTTCCTCGTCCTTGTCGCTCGCGGCGTCGCCCACGGTCTGCCCGCGGGGGTCGACGAAGTAGCTCGTGCCGTAGAAGTCGTTGTCGCCGTACTCCTCCACGCCGACGCGGTTGATCGCGGCGATGAAGTACTCGTTGGCGACGGCCGCGGCGGGCTGTTCCAGCTGCCACAGGTACCCCGACAGGCCCCGGCTCGTGGCGGACGGGTTGTACACGAGCTGGGCGCCGTTGAGCCCGAGCTGGCGCCAGCCCTCGGGGAAGTGCCGGTCGTAGCAGATGTAGACGCCGACGCGGCCGACGGCGGTCTCGAAGACGGGCCAGCCCAGGTTTCCCGGCTTGAAGTAGTACTTCTCCCAGAAGCCCTTCACCTGCGGGATGTGATGCTTGCGGTACTTGCCGAGGTACGTGCCGTCGGCGTCGATCACGGCCGCGGTGTTGAAGTAGAACCCGGACTGCTCGACCTCGAAGACCGGGACGACGACGACCATTCCGGTCTCGCGGGCCAGCGCCTGCATCCGGGTCACCGTCGGCCCGTCCGGCACGGGTTCGGCCCACCGGTAGTGCTCGGCCTCCTGCACCTGGCAGAAGTAGGGAGCGTTGAAGACCTCCTGGAAGCCGATGATCCGCGCGCCCTGCCGGGCGGCCTCCCGCGCATGTTCCTCATGCTTGGTGATCATGGATTCGGTGTCGCCCGTCCAGGTCGCCTGGACCAGCGCGGCGCGTACGACGTGGGCCATGTGCCGCTCCTTTGCCTGTTGCCCCCGCCGGGGGACGTCAGAGAGCCTCTACGCCCGTAGACAGGCCGTAGAGGGACGAACGTAAGCCTCACCGGCGGCCTTGCCAAGACCATCGCCGTTAACCGGCGGAATCGATCATGTTTCGCACCCGTGCGGGTGAGGAGTGAGCGGGCTACGTGTGGAACCCGGCGACTCTGAGGGCGTGCACGACATCCCAGTACCGCTCGTCAGAAACGCCGCGCGCCGCCTCGACGAGCAGCGGGACGAGGCGGCCCGGGTCGTCGTGCACGCTGCGGGCGGCCTCTTCGGGGGTGCGTACGCGGACGTACGCGTCGAGGAGCGCCCGGGTCTCGCGGTGGCGGCCCTCGCCGGTGAGGCGGAGCACGGACGCGCCGATCTCGGTGGCGGGGCGGGCCACTCCCTGGCGCAGGATGTGCTGGGCGTCTGCGGTGCGCCCCGCGGCGGCGAGCGCGTCGGCGGCGGCCACGAGGAGGTCGGCCGGGAGCGAGGCGGTCTCCCAGAGCAGGGTCGCCCAGTCGGCGCCGAGGCCCGCGCGGCTCAACTCGGCGGCGAGCAGCGGGAATCGGGCGGCGGGCCAGTGGGCGGCCTCGACGAGCACGCCGTGCGCCTCACCGCCGCGGCCCTCGGCGCGCAGCCGCAGGAGGGTGGCGACGCAGGCGGCGGTGGCGCCGCGCGCCTCGCTGTCGAGGCGCTGCGGGGCGGGCGGTGCCGCCTCCTGCCCCTCGGCGGCTCCGGCGAACCGGGCACCGCGCGGGCTCGCGGCGGAGTTTCCCAACGGGCCTTGGGCGGCTGGGGGCGTGGGGTCGACGGTCGGCTGGGTCGCACTGGCGACAGGGTCCTCGGCTTCGTCGAGCATCCCGGCGAAACGAGCGCTGCCACGGGGGCGGCGCTTGCGTTCCTTGGGCGGCCTGGAGCGTCCCGGGGGGTCGGGAGGTGCTGACTGCGGGCGCTGCTGCGGTACGGGGAGGGGTGACGGCGGCGGCGGAGGTGGCCGCCGGTCCAGGTCCGCCATCCTCCGGCGGAGCTCCGCGCAGCGGGCCGTCGCGCGTTCGTGGTCGTCGCGGGCCCAGGCCAGGTCGAGGCGCATCGCCTCGGCCTGTTCGCGCGTGGCGGCCGTGTTCAGGAGCTGGGCCAGCTCCACCTGGCGTTCCGCGGCGTACCGCTGCTCACGGAGCATCACGTCGAGCCGGTCACCGAGCAGATCGCGGCCGCCGGGCCGTGCGTCGAAGGCGGTGAGCGAGGCGCGGTGCAGGGCACGGGCCCGTACGGCCTCTGCCCCTGCTCCTGCGTCCACCTCTGCCTCGTAGGACCCCCCGCCGACGCCCAGATCCTGGAGCAGGGCCTCCACGACATCCCAGGGAGGCACCTCGGCGCCGGTGACGCAGGCCCGCATCCCGTCGGGGTCGCGCTGCCAGAAGATGCCGCACCAGCCGGCGTCCTGGTCGAGCCGGGCCAGCAGGTTCCGCAGGTACACCGCGAACTCCCTGACCTGGTCAGGGAGTTGTTCCACTTCCATCACACGCCGCCCGATCCCTCCGCAGAGTGGAGTCTTCCGGTTCGGAAGAAAACACCCTCCGTGTTTCGAGGGCGCTACGGGCGCTTTTCCGGGGCGGCACCGTCCTCACTCGCCGCAGCTAGACCGTCACCAGCGAGCACCTCGCGACGATCTCGTCCATGGAGAGGCCGAGAGTCCGGGCGAGGGCCGCGACCGTGAAGAACGCGGGCGTGGGCGCCCGGCCGGTCTCGATCTTGCGGAGCGTCTCGGCGGACAGACCCGCGCTCGCGGCGACCTCCACCATGCTCCGCCCGCGCCGGGCCTCGCGCAGCAGGAGACCGAGCCGCTCGCCGCGCTCGCGCTCTTCGGGGGTCAAGGGGGTTCGGACCATGCGTCCAGTCTACTGGCAGAACCCCCATTCAAATACCGGTATTGTAATTGGCATGGTGGAACTCAAGACAGACACATCGATCGACCAGATGCGGGAAGCGGGCCGGGTCGTGGCCCAGGCGCTCGCGGCGGTCCGCGAGAAGGCGGCCGTAGGGGTCTCGCTCCTGGAGCTGGACGCGGTGGCGCACGACGTCCTGCGCGCGGCCGACGCGGGCTCCCCGTTCCTCGGCTACCGCCCGTCGTTCGCCCCGACCCCCTTCCCCGCGGTCCTGTGCGCGTCGGTGAACGACGCGATCGTGCACGGCATCCCCGACGGGTACCTGCTGCGCGACGGCGACCTCCTCTCGGCCGACTTCGGCGCCGAGCTGGGCGGCTGGGCGGGCGACTCGGCGATCAGCTTCACGGTCGGCACGGCCCGCCCCGAGGACCTGCACCTCATCGAGACGGCGGAGCGCGCGCTCGCGGCGGGCATCGCGGCGGCGGTCGTCGGCAACAGGATCGGGGACATCGCCCACGCCGTCGGCAAGGTGTGCCGGGCGGAGGGATATGGCATCCCGGACGGGTTCGGCGGGCACGGCATCGGCCGCAAGATGCACGAGGACCCGCCCGTCCCGAACGAGGGACGGGCGGGCCGGGGCATGCGCCTCAAGCACGGCATGGTGCTCGCGATCGAGCCGATGGTGATCGCCGGCGGCATGGACGACTACTACGCGGCCCCGGACGGCTGGACCCTGCGCACAGGAGACGGCACCCGCGCCGCCCACGCCGAACACACGGTGGCGATCACGGACGCGGGGCCGCGGATCCTTACGGCGCTCTGAGCCGGTCGCCCCGGCTCCGGTTCAGTTGGCCTCGAGGAACTTCTTCGCCAGGGAGTCGCCGGGGGTCACCGCCGCGCGGTGGCTCTCGATCGGGGACGTCTGGTTGTTCTTGAACACGATGTACGTGACGCCGGAGTCCGTGCCGCCGGTCTCCGGGTCCGGGTCGACCCTTCTGTTAGGAAAGTTTCCTTACCTTCGGCCCAAATCTGGCGCCGCCACAGGTACCTGTCAACCCCTCGAATACGCCAAGGGGCCCGCGTTTCCCGCCGGCTGACGTCGATCCCACGTCAGCCGGCGGGACCCACGGGCCCCTCACCGCACGTTCGGTCAGCCGCCGGAGGCGGGCGTCACCACCATCGCCGAGCCGCCGCCGCGCCGCACCTTCTCGGCCGCGGCGAGCCACTTGCCGTTGTTCAGGCGCTGCACGCCCGTCGCCGCGCCGATCTCCGGGTTCTGCTTGAACACGTGGCCGAGCGCCTCCAGGCGCGCTCTCGCCGGCGAGTCCCACAGGCCCGGTTCGAGCTCCGTCGCCGCCGCGTTGCGCTGGCTGGCGCGGGGCGCCGCGATCGCGTCCACCAGGGGCAGCCCGCGGTCGACGAAGCCGGTCAGCGTCTGCAGGACGGTCGTGATGATCGTCGCGCCGCCGGGCGAACCGAGCGCCACCACCGGCTGGTTGTGCCGGTCGAGGACGATCGTCGGGGAGATCGACGAGCGCGGGCGCTTGCCGGGCCCCGGCAGGTTCGGGTCGTGGACCGCGGGGTTGGCCGGCGCGAACGAGAAGTCCGTGAGCTCGTTGTTGAGCAGGAAGCCGCGGCCCGGGACGGTGATGCCGCTGCCGCCCGTCGACTCGATCGTCAGCGTGTACGCGACGACGTTGCCCCACTTGTCGGCGACCGTCAGATGGGTCGTGTTCTCGCCCTCGAAGGTCGTCGGGGCCGCCTTGTCGCCCGGCACACCGCACGTGCCCGGGTGCCGCGGATCCCCGGGCGCCAGCGGGCTCGTCAGGACCGCGTCGTCCTTGATGAGGCACTCCCGCGAGTCGGCGAACCGCTGCGAGAGCAGTTCCTTCGCCGGTACGTCCTCGAAGCCGGGGTCACCGACCCAGCGCCCGCGGTCCGCGAACGCGATCCGGCTCGCCTCGATGTAGCGGTGCAGATACTGCTCCTGCGTGGCCTTCGACAGGTCCGTGCGCTCAAGGATGTTGAGCGCCTCGCCGACGGTCGTACCGCCCGAGGACGACGGCGCCATCGAGTAGACGCCGAGCCCGCGGTACGAGGTCTTCGTCGGGGCCCGGAGCTTCGCCCCGTACGCCTCGAGGTCCTTGACGGACAGCTTGCCGGGCCGCGCGACCCGGCCCGACGCCGGGTCCACGGGCGGCTTGTTCACGGTGCGTACGACGTCTTCGCCGATGTCGCCGCGGTAAATGGCGCCTGCGCCGTCGCGTCCCAACTCCTCGTAGGTGCGGGCGAGATCGGGGTTCTTGAACGTGGAGCCGACCACGGGGAGCGCGCCGCCCGGCAGGAACAGCTTCGCCGTGTCGGGGAAGTCCTTGAACCGCGCCTGGTTCGCCTCGGTCTGGGAGCGGAACGTCGGGTCGACGGTGAACCCGTCCCGCGCCAGCTTCTGCGCGGGCCTCAGGACCGAGCCGAGCCGCTCGCTGCCCCAGGTGTCGAGCGCGGTCTGCCAGGTGGCGGGCGTGCCCGGCGTCCCGACGCTCAGGCCGCTCGTCACCGCGTCGTTGAAGCCGAGGGGCTTGCCGTTCTCCAGGAACAGGCCCGAGTCGGCGGTGAGCGGGGCCGTCTCGCGGCCGTCGATCGTGTGCACCTTGCGGGTCTTCGCGTCGTAGTAGACGAAGTAGCCGCCCCCGCCGACGCCCGCGGAGTACGGCTCGGTGACGCCGAGGGCCGCGGCCGTGGCGACGGCGGCGTCGACCGCGTTGCCGCCCTTGCGCAGGACTTCGATGCCGGCGGCGGACGCGTCCGCGTCGACGCTGGAGACCGCGCCGCCGTAGCCGACGGCGAGCGGCACCTTCTGTGCGGACGCGTCGTGGGCCTCGGACACGGGGGAAGCCGGGGGCGCGGCAGCGCCCACCGTCACCAGCGTGGCCACGACGGCCAGTCCCGAGAGATTCCGCAGACTTCGCGGACCTCGCCGATTCCGCGCAACAGGACGTCTCATCCGTACCTCCAGTCAACAGCCGTCTGCGCAGCGTAACTTCAGTTCCGCGAGCCGTCAGGACCCCCTCGAACAAGGATCCGTCCGCCCGCTAGCATGCGCCCCCATGACTGAAGACGTGCGCAACATCGTCCTCGGCGTGATCGCAGCCGGGATCAGCGCCGCCCTTGGCTGGCTCGCCCGCACCTACTTGTGGAAGCGCAAACTCCGCCGCAGGCAGGCCTTCTTCGGGCTGCCCGACAACTCCGAGTCGCTCCTCGTGGTCAACCGCGACGCGGGCGGCCCCGAGCTGACGGTGAAGCGTCACGACGTCTTCGCTCTGCTCGAACTCTCGGCGATCATCAAGGACTGCGGGGCGCACGCGCAGGTCGTCGCGCACGACACGACCCAGCAGGGCTTCGGGGAACGCACCGAGTTCTGCGTGGGCGGACCGGCGTCGAACCGCCGGATGGCCGCCCATATGCACAGCCTCCTGCCGGGCATCCGCGTCAACACGGACCCGGAGCCCGGCCCCGACCGCGGCGCGTTCGAGATAGGCAGCGAGCGCTACCGCCTGGAGCCGGGGATCACGGAGTACGTGCTGCTCGCCCGGCTGACGGCGGGCCAGGGGCAGGGCTCGCGCCCGGTCTTCCTCTTCTGCGGCCAGCTGCCGGTCACCAACCAGGCGGCCACCCGCTATCTCGCCCGCCACCACGAGCGTCTGGCCCGCAAGCACGGCGGCAACGCGTTCGTGCTCCTTCTGAAGGTCGTCAACTCCCAGGCGTACGGCCCCGACGTGGTCGAACTGGTCGGCGACGTCACCCGCGCCGCCCAGGCGCCGGCTCCCGCGGCCACGCCCCGCGCCTCCTCGCACCGGGCGAAGTGACCCGCCCCTGACCTGCGGCGCGGCGACACCGTTGAACAACAAAACATCGTTACCCGTACGTAACTTACCGACGGGTTACCTACGGTAAGACGCCACGGTTACCGTCGGGTCACTTTGCACTGACACGAGTGAGGAGTGACCCGTGGGACACCCGCGACACCCGCGCAGAGCGCTGCGTACGACCACTGTTGGTGCCGTGTCCGCGACCCTGATCGCCGGGGCGGCGCTGGGCCTGGCCCCCGCCGCGCAGGCGGCGCCGGGGCCGGGCGTGCGCTTCGTCGACATCAGCGGCGCCGGCGGAACGGTCCTGAAGGCCAATGTCGTGGCCCCCTCCGACACCTCGCGCCGATACCCGGTCGTCGTGCTCCCCACGAGCTGGGCCGTACCGCAGGTCGAGTACCTCGCCCAGGCCAAGCAGCTCGCCGACTCCGGCTATGTCGTGGTGAGTTACAACTCACGCGGGTTCTGGCAGTCCGGCGGCGAGATCGAGGTCGGCGGCCCCGAGGACATCGAGGACGCCTCGAAGGTCATCGACTGGGCCCTCGCCAACACCCAGGCCGACCCGGACAAGGTCGGGATGGCGGGCGTCTCCTACGGCGCGGGCATCAGCCTGCTCGCCGCGGGGCACGACCAGCGCATCAAGGCCGTCGCGGCGCTCAGCGGCTGGGGCGACCTGATCGACTCGATCTACTCGGGCCGCACCCAGCACTTCCAGGCCGCCGCCCTGCTCTCCGGCGCCGGCTATCTCACGGGCCGCCCGAGCCCCGAACTCCAGCAGGTCATGAAGGACTTCCTCGGCTCGAACCTGGCCAAGGAGGACGACATGATCGCGTGGGGCAGGAAGCGCTCCCCCGAGACGTACATCGACAGCATCAACAAGAACGGCGCCGCCATCCTGCTCGGCAACGCCTGGGGCGACACCATCTTCCCGCCCAACCAGTACGCGGACTTCTACGAGAAGCTCACCACGCCCAAGCGCCTGGAGTTCCGCCCCGGCGACCACGCCACGGCCGAGGCGACCGGACTGCTCGGGCTGCCCAACGACACGTGGCAGGACACGCACCGCTGGTTCGACCACTACCTCAAGGGCGACGACAACGGCGTCGACCGCGAGCTCCCCGTCCGCATCAAGTCCCGCTCCACCGGCGCGTACGAGAGCTACCCCGACTGGAAGTCGGTCGGCGCGACGAAGAAGAAGATCGCCCTCGCGGGCACGACCACGATCCACACGAACGTCGACTCGGGCGCCAACGGCGGGCTCCTGGAACTGTCGAACATCCTCGACCAGTTCCTGCGGCTGCCCCCGACGGCCTCGGTGCCGCTGCTGCCGCGCCGCTGGGCGGGCGTGTGGCAGTCGGAGAAGTACACATCCGGACAGCATGTGCGCGGGACGGCGAAGCTGCACACCACGCTCACCCCGACCAAGGAGAGCGGAACCCTCGTCGCGTACCTGTACGACGTGGGCCCGCTCGGCCTCGGCAAGCTGGTCAGCAACGCGCCGTACACCTTCCACGGCAAGACACCCGGTGCTCCGTTCGGCGTGGACCTGGAGTTGTTCTCCACGGCCTACGACGTCCCGGCAGGGCACCGGCTCGCCCTGGTCGTCGACACGGTCGACCCGCTCTATATCGAGCACAACCCGACCGGCGCACAGCTGACCTTCTCCTCGCCGAAGGACGACCCGTCATACGTGTCGATCCCCCTGCGCGAGCAGTGATCTCCGGCTGCTGCCGGGCGGGCATGGCCCTGTGGTCTCTGCAAGGAGCCCCTGCTACTGCACCCCCGGCAGCAGCGTCCCCGGTTCGGCCGGGGCGACGTCGGCCGCCTCGACCTTGGGGTTGCGCCGCTGGCGCTTGGACACCCACTGGGCGAACCACGAAAGGAGCATGCACATCCCGATGTAGATCGGAGAGATCACCATCACCACGGGGATGAAGGGCAAATCGTAGTCGAGGTTCGAGGCGATGAGCTTTCCGGCGTGGAGGAACTCCTCGTAGGTGATGAGATAGCCGAGCGAGGTGTCCTTCAGGGCGACCACCAGCTGGCTGATGATGGCGGGCAGCATGGCGCGTACGGCCTGCGGTACGAGGACGTGCGTCATGACCTGGGTCTTGCGCATGCCGAGCGCGAACGCGGCCTCGCCCTGGCCGCGTTCGACGGCGTTGACACCGGAGCGGAAGACCTCGGCCAGCACCGAGCCGTTGTAGAGGGTGAGCCCGGCGACGAGGGCGGGCAGCGGCTGGACCTTCAGCGCCACGAAGATGAAGAAGATCATCACCAGGACGGGCATGGCGCGGAAGAACTCCACGACGAGGGTGGCGAGCCAGCGGACCGGCCGGTGGTCGGACAGGCGCCCCACCGCGAGCACGGTCCCGAGCACGAGCGAGAGCACGGCGGCGATGGCGAACGCCTTCAGCGTGTTGCCGAGCCCCCGCAGGAGCAGCTCCTGGATGCCCTTGTACTCGAACGGCATCCACTTCGTGTACGTGAACTGGTCGGTGTCGAACAGGAGGTAGAAGATCCAGGCGAGCAGGCCGAGCACGATCAGCGTGGAGAGCACCCCGTACATCCGGTGCCGGCGCTCGGTCCTCGGTCCCGGTACGTCGTAGAGAGCGGTGGCGTCGTGGGCGAGAGCCTTCATCGGGGAACCCCCCAGCGCCTCTCGAGCACGTTGAAGATCGCGCTGATGGTGAGGGTGATGATCAGGTAGCCGACGGCGATCCAGACGAAGGTCCAGATGATGTTGTAGCCCAGTTCGCTGAGGGTCTTGTAGGTGCCGAGCAGCTCGGTGACGCTGAACGCGCCCGCGATCGCCGAGTTCTTGGCGAGGGCGATGAGGGTCGAGCCGACCGGCGGGATGACGGACTTGAAGGCCTGCGGGAGCACGACCAGCGACAGCGTCTGGCCGAACGTCATGCCGAGACTGCGGGCCGCCTCGCCCTGCCCCCTGTGGACCGTGTTGATGCCGGAGCGCAGGGCCTCGCAGATGAAGGCGGAGGTGTAGCAGCCGAGGGCGAGGATCGCGAACACCTGGAAGGGCAGGACGATTCCGAAGCGCGGCAGGCCGAGCAGCACCGCGAAGAACAGCAGGGTCAGCGGGGTGTTGCGCAGGACCGTGACCCAGACCGTGCCGAAGAGCCGGAAGGATCCCACGGGCGCGACCCGGAACGAGGCCATCAGGAAGCCGAGGACGAGCGCGAGGACCGAGGCGTAGACGGTGAGTTCGACCGTACCGAGGAACCCCTTGGCGAAGGTGGAGAAATTGCTGGTCAGTACATCCACGAGGCCTCCTCAGCTCGCCGGGTAGCGGTCGATGGGGGGCGGGGTGGGCGCGGGCACGCCGGATTGGCCGAGCGTCGCCTCGAAGGCCCTCTTCCAGTCGCCGTTCTTCTCGCGTGCCTCCAAAGCGTCGTTGAGCGCCATCCGCAGCGCGTTGTCGCTGCGCCGCACACCGATGCCGTACGGCTCCTCGGAGAACGGCTTGCCCACGACCCTGAGTTGGTCGGGCACCTTCGCCGCGAAGCCGATCAGGATCGCGTCGTCGGTGGTGACGGCGTCGACCTGGTAGGTGAGCAGGTTGTCGACGCAGACCGAGTACGTGTCGTACGCGACGAGCGTCGCCTTCGGGTAGTCGGTCTTGATGCGCTGGTAGGGAGTCGAACCGCTCGCCGAGCAGACGCGTTTGCCGGCCAGGTCCTGCGGGCCGTGGATGTCGTTCTCGTCCTTGCGTACCAACAGGTCCTGACCCGCCAGGAAGTACGGGCCCGCGAAGCCGACGAGCTTCTTGCGCATGGCGTTGATGGTGTAGGTGCCGACGTAGTAGTCGATCTGACCGTTCTGCAGGGCGGTTTCGCGGTTGGCCGAGGCGATCGTCTTGAAGTGGATGGTCTTCGGGGGGAAGCCGAGCGAGGCGGACATCATCTTGGCGATCTCGATGTCGAAGCCTGAGAAGAGACCGGTCGCCGGGTCCCTCTCCCCCAGGTACGGCTGGTCCTCCTTGGCGCCGACGATGAAGTAGCCGCGTTTCTTGGCGCGCTCCCAGGTGGGCGAGGAGGGCAGTCGGAAGTCTTTCGCCACTTGGTAGGTGGGCAGCTTGTCGGGGGCCGGGCCCTTGGCCGGCGGGCTGCCCTCCTTGCCGCAGGCGGCGGCCGTGGAGACGGCGAGCAGTGCCGTGAGCGCCGCCAGGGCACGGCACACACGTGTCGGACGGATCATGCGGTGCGCTCCCCGCTCAGTGCTTGAGGATCTTGGAGAGGAAGTCCTTGGCCCGCTCGCTGCGCGGGTTGGTGAAGAAGTCCTCGGGGGTGCGGTCCTCGACGATGCGGCCGTCGGCCATGAACACGACGCGGTTGGCGGCGGAGCGGGCGAAGCCCATCTCGTGGGTGACCACGACCATGGTCATGCCGTCGCGGGCGAGCTGCTGCATCACCTCGAGGACCTCGTTGATCATCTCCGGGTCGAGGGCCGAGGTCGGCTCGTCGAAGAGGAGGGCCTTGGGGTCCATCGCGAGGGCGCGGGCGATGGCCACGCGCTGCTGCTGGCCGCCGGAGAGCTGGGCGGGGTATTTGGCGGCCTGCGAGGCGAGCCCCACCCGGTCAAGGAGTTCCCGGGAGCGCTTGTCGGCCTCGTCCCGCTTGCGGCCCCTGACCTTTATCTGGGCGAGGGAGACGTTCTGCAGGACCGTCTTGTGCGCGAAGAGGTTGAAGGACTGGAAGACCATCCCCACCTCGGCCCTCAGACGGGCGAGGGCCTTGCCCTCCTCCGGAAGCGGTTGCCCGTCGAGCCGGATGTTCCCCGACTGGATCGTCTCGAGCCTGTTGATCGTGCGGCAGAGCGTCGACTTTCCCGACCCCGAGGGGCCGATGACCACCACCACCTCCCCCTTGCCGACAGTGAGGTTGATGTCCTGGAGGACATGCAGCTCCCCGTAGTACTTGTTGACGTCACGCAGCTCGATCAACGGATCGACGGCCATGGCAGACCTGCCCACTCTCAGCTGTGTCGGTCCGCGCAAACTACCCACGTCAATTGGGGACTTGACCGGCGACACGCACGTATGGCCATTAACCGTATTTGCGGTACTACGTCTCCGAGGCCTCGGCATAGAACTGCGAGAGCTCGGGCGCCCCGCTGGTCGCCCATTCGTGGCCCGCGGCGACGACGTCGACCTCGCGGCCGGAGGGGAGCCGCACCACCGGCTGCCCGCTGGGCCAGATCACCCATGTCGCCTCCGGCACCTGGCGGACGAGGACCGTACCGAGGTACAGGCCCGCGTCGTTGCCGAGCCACGGCAGCGCTTCCTCGTCCTCGCGCCAGCGCGGCACCAGTTGGTCCAGCGCCTCCAACGACGCGACGGAGTCGTCCAGTTCCACCCCGGCCTCCTGCGCCTGCGAGCGCAGCAGCTCGCACTCGGAGAGAAGTTCGGCGATCCCCTCGGCCCCGCCGTCACCCTCGGTGAACACGGCCACGCCGAAGGCGGAGCCGTGCTTCCTGCGCCAGTTGTCCAAGAAAGGGATGTTCATACCACTCACCCTGACATCCCCGCAGGCTGTCGCACCACAGGGCGCGCTGAGCTCCATTACGGAGAGTTCGGGCCACGTTCGCACGCGGCTCATTGACGCGAACCTGTCTCCTCTTTAGCTTCATGGCTCACCTGTCACGTCTCATCCACAAGTGGAGGGAGTCGGTCGTGCGCCGACGCGTCTGGGGAACGGCAGCTGTACTGGCGCTCTTTACGGGCTTCGCCCCCACCGCCGTCGCGCAGGCCGCCCCGCACAGACCCGAGCCGCTCCCCCTGGAGCGGCTCTTCGACAACAGGGCGGTCAGCGCCGACGACCGGGCCGCGGAGGCCGACTTCGACGGCTCGGGCAGCTCGCTGTCCGCCGGTGACCTGTCGGCGGCCGGCTGGACTCCCGGGCGCGCCTTGGGTGTTGAGGGCGCCCGCCTCACCTGGCCGCGCACGGCGGCGACCGGGCCCGACAACGTGCGCGCCGACGGCCAGCCCGTCCGCGTGCACGGCCGGGGCGACGCGCTCGCCTTCCTGGTGGCCGGAACGGGCGGCGACGCGGCCGGCAGCGGCACCGTGCGTTACCGGGACGGCTCGCGCTCCACGTACCGCCTCACCGCGCCCGACTGGCGCACGGGCCCGCTCGCCACCAAGTCCGTGGCGCTCCCCCACCGCAACACACCCGGCGGCCAACTCGCCGAGAAGACACGGCTGTACGTCGTCACGGTGCCGGTCGCCAAGGGACGCGAGATCGCCTCCGTGGATCTGCCCCGGGACCCGGGCGCCGCCGATCTGCATGTCTTCGCCCTGTCGGTGCGCTCGCCCGCGCCGGGGTGGACCGGCACCTGGTCGGCGTCCACCGCCGGATACGCGGCCGTCGGACCCTGGGCCGACCGTACGGTGCGGCTCGTCGTGCACACCAGCGCGGGCGGCCCGCGCGTGCGGATCCGGCTCGACAACACGTTCGCGCCTGCGCCGGTGCGGGTCGGGAGCGCGACGGTGGCCGTGCAGGACGCGGGCGCCGGGGCCAGGGGCGAGCCGGTGCCGCTGACGTTCCGGGGCGCGGCGGGTACGGAGATCCCCGCGGGGGCGCAGGCGTTCAGCGACCCGGTGGGCTTCGCTGTGCCGGCCGGCGCGAATCTGCTGGTCAGCTTCCACCTTCCGGAGGCGGTCGCCACGGCGCCGGTGCACAGCCAGGCGATCCAGCGCTCGTACGTGAGCCTGCCGGGCGATCACGCGGCGGAGGCCTCAGCGGCCTCGTACACGTCGACGATCACGTACTGGCCGCTGCTCACCGGTGTCGACGTGAGCGGCGGGCCCGGGTCGGTCGTTCTGCTCGGCGACTCCATCACGGACGGCGTGAAGTCGACGCCGGACGCGAACCACCGCTGGCCCGACGTGCTCTCCACCCGGCTGCGCGAGCAGGACGCGGTGCCGCACTACGGAGTCCTGAACCAGGGGATCTCGGCGAACCGGGTGACGGGCGACCGCTATCCGGGGGACGGCGTCTCCACGGACACGGGCGGGGTGAGCGCGCTGCACCGCCTCGACCGTGACGTGCTGTCCCAGACGTCGGCGCGCACGGTCGTCGTCTTCCAGGGCGTCAACGACGTACGGGCCGGCTTCAGCGGGGCCCAAGTCGTCGCCGGGCTACGGGAGATCGCGGCGCGCGCCCACGCGCGGGGCCTGCGCGTGGTCGGCGCGACGGTCACTCCCTGCGAGGGGGAGACCCTGTGCACGGCCACGGCGGACCGGGAGCGGGAGGTCGTCAACGCGTATGTGCGGGACAGCGGGGGCGACTTCGACGCGGTGGTCGACTTCGACGCCGTGGTGCGCGATCCGGCGCATCCCGCGCGGATGCGGCCCGAGTACGACAGCGGGGATCATCTCCACCCGGGGGACGCGGGGCTCGACGCGATGGCCCGGGCGGTGGATCTGGGGGTGCTGAAGCCGTAGAGCTCCGGACCGGCCCCCTTAAGATCGCAGAGTCCTAGACCTCCAGGTCCACGACCACCGGGGCGTGGTCCGAGGCGCCCTTGCCCTTGCGCTCCTCGCGGTCCACGTACGAGTCCTTCACGGCCCCCGCGAACGCCGCGTTCCCGTAGACGAGGTCGATGCGCATGCCGCGGTTCTTGGGGAAGCCGAGCTGGCGGTAGTCCCAGTAGGTGAAGGGGTGGTCGTACTTCAGGGGCCGCGGGACCACGTCGGACAGGCCCGTCTCACGGAGCGCGGCGAGCGCGGCGCGCTCCGCCGGGGTGACGTGGGTGGCGCCGTCGAAGAGGGAGATGTCCCAGACGTCGTCGTCCGTCGGCGCGACGTTGTAGTCGCCCATCACGGCGAACGGGCGGGAGCCCCCCGCGTCGCCCGCGACGGCCGCCTTGAGCGCCTCGAACCACTGGAGCTTGTACGCGTAGTGCGGGTGGTCCACCTCGCGGCCGTTCGGCACGTACACCGACCAGACGCGCGCCGGGCCGCACGTGGCGGAGATCGCGCGGGGCTCGTGGGCGCCTTCGTAACCGGGGTCGCCGGCCAGGCCGGTCACGACGTCCTCCAGGCCGACGCGGGAGATCAGCGCCACGCCGTTCCACCGCCCGGTCGCGTTCACCGCGGACTCGTAGCCCAGCTCGCGCAGCTCGTCCGCGGGGAACTGCTCGGCCGTGCACTTGGTCTCCTGGACGCACAGCACGTCCGTCCCGGTGTTCTCCAGCCAGGCGAGGAGCCTGGGCAGCCGGGCGGTGATCGAGTTCACATTCCAGGTAGCAATCCGCATGCCCACAACCTACCGGGCGGGTACGACAACGCCCGACGAACCCGGGGCGGCCGCCTGCGGGGTGCGACGGTCGGCACGCGACAGGCAGCACGCAATGGGCAGCGCAATAGGCAGGTTACCTTGCAAGTTTCTCTGTTTGAAAGTTAGCCTGTCGAAGCATCTCCCCCGGATCCGCAAGGAGCGCCCCCCATGCCCGCCACCACCCTCGACGAGCGCACCGCCCTCGTCCTCGTCGACCTCCAGAACGGCATCCTCGGCCTGCCGACCGTCCACCCCGCCGACGGAGTCCTGAAGAACGGGGCCACGCTCGCGGACGCCTTCCGCACCAAGGGCCTGCCCGTCGTGCGGGTCCGCGTCGCCTGGTCCCCCGACGGCGGCGACCTCCCGGTGAGCCGGTCGGCCGCCCCCGGGCTCACCCAGGCGCCGCCCGCCGCGTTCTCCGAGTTCCCGGACGAGCTGGGCCCGCTCGGCGACGACATCGTGATCACCAAGCGGCACTGGGGCGCGTTCACGGGGACGGAGCTGGACCTCCAGCTGCGCCGCCGCCACGTGACGCAGATCGTGCTCGCGGGGATCTCGACCTCGATCGGCGTCGAGTCCACCGCCCGCTCCGCCTTCGAGCTGAGCTACCACCTCACGGTGGTCGAGGACGCGACGACCGACACGGACGCCGCGTCCCACGAGCACAGCTTCGGCAAGATCTTCCCGCGGATCGCGGAACTCGCCACGACCGGAGAGATCGTCGAACTCCTCGGCCGGTAGCGGGAGTTCGCGGCCCGCGGGGGTGCTCAGAGCGTCGCGTACTCCTCCGGCGTCAGCCGCAGGTTGTCCGTCCCGCCGAGCGCCCCGATCTGTCCTTCGTAGATGGGCCAGGCCAGGTCGGTCAGCAGCGCGTCATGGATGTCGTACGCGCGTTGCGGGCCGACCTCGCGGAGGTAGTCGATGACCTCGGCGATCTTGTTCCAGGGGGCCATCACGGGCACGAGGAGCGTCTCGACGGGCTGGTCGGGGACGGTGAACGCGTCGCCGGGGTGGAAGACGCGGCCGTGGTCGATCAGATAGCCGACGTTCGTGATGCGGGGGATGTCCGGGTGGATGACGGCGTGCAGTTCGCCGTGGACCTGGATGTCGAAACCGGCCGCCTCGAACGTGTCGCCGTGCCCGACCGTGTGCACCCGGCCCGGGAACGCCGTCGAGATCTTGTCGGCCACGGACTTCAGGGTCCAGATCTCGGTGGCCGGGTCGGCTTCGAGGGCCACCCGCAGCCGGGCCTCGTTGAAGTGGTCCGGGTGCTCGTGCGTCACGAGGATCGCCTCGGCGCCGACAGCCGCGTCCTCCTCGCAGAAGCCGCCCGGGTCGATGACGAGCGTCCGCCCGTCCTTCTCCAGGCGGACGCAGGCATGGATCTTCTTCGTGAGCTTCATGGGAACCATCCTGCGCTCCCTGCCCGCGTCCGGCCCGTCCCGGCACCCGGTCGTCTACTCCTGCGGCGTGGTCTCCTCGCGGATCACGGCCTGGGCCACCTTGAACGCCGAGTTCGCCGCGGGCACACCACAGTACACGGCGGCCTGGAGCAGCACTTCCTTGATCTCGTCGGCGGTGAGGCCGTTGCGCAGGGCGGCGCGGGTGTGGAAGGCCAGCTCCTCGAGGTGGCCGCCGGCGACGAGCGCGGTGAGCGTGACGCAGCTGCGCATGCGGCGGTCGAGGCCGGGCCGGCTCCAGATCTCGCCCCAGGCGTAGCGGGTGAGGAACTCCTGGAAGTCGCCGGAGAACGCATCCGCCGAGGCCAGCGCCCGGTCCACGTGCGCGTCGCCGAGCACCTCGCGGCGCACCTTGAGACCCATGTCGTGCCGGTCGGGCCGGACCTCCGCCTCGGGCTGGGCCTCCATGGGCCCGATCTCCGCCACGGGGGCGACCGGCGGGGGCGGCGGCGCGAGGACGGGCTTGACGGGGGCGGCGGGGATCGCGTGCTGCCCCGTCTCGTACGCGGGCTGCCAGGCGGTGGAGAAGTGCCGTACGAGCAGGTCGGTGACGGCGGCGGGCTGCTCGACCGGGGCGAGGTGCGAGGCGGCGGGCACGACGGCGAGCCGCGCGTCGGGTATGCCGGCGACGAGTGTGCGCGCCTGGGCGGGGCCCGTCACCTGGTCGTCGGAGCCGACGAGGACGAGCGTGGGGACGCCGATGGAACCCAGCTCGGCCCGTACGTCGAAGGACGCGAGCGCCTCGCAGGCGGCGATGTAGCAGCCCGGGTCGGTGGTGCGCACCATCTGCACGGCCCAGTCGGTGATCGCGGGCTGGGCGGCCGCGAAGCCGCTGGTGAACCAGTGCTCCGGGGACGTGCGGGCGATGGGGTCGAGGCCGTTGCTGCGGACGATCACGCCGCGCTGGCGGAACTCGTCGGCGGTGCCGAAGCGGGGCGAGGCCGCGATCAGCGCGAGGGAGGCCACGCGCTGGGGGTGACGCAGCGCCAGCTCCGCGCCGATCGCGCCGCCCAGCGAGCAGCCCGCGTAGCCGAAGCGGTGCACGCCGAGTTCGTCGAGCGTGGCCAGGAGCCGCGCGGCGAGGTCGGCGACGGAACCGGCCGGGTGGGCGGGGGCTCCGCCGTGCCCGGGCAGGTCGAAACGGAACACCCGCCACTGCCGGGCGAGCTCGGGTACCTGCCGGTCCCACATGTGCCAGGTGGTGCCCAGTGAGGGACCCAAGATCAGGACTGGGGCGTCTTCCGGCCCGTCAAAGCGGTATTGCAGGGTGTTCTTCGGTGTCTCACTCACGCCCTGCACGGTCTCACATCTCACAATTTCTCACACGACTGGGGGACGCCCCGTGCAGGCCCTCCCACGTCGTGGAGGCTTCGCGAAGATCCTCCGTTGTCGGCCGGGAAGGTCAGGCACGACGCCGGCGGGTGAAATTCCGTCAGAGGGAACCGATCGGAACCCATGGTTGACCTTCACCTTGGGGGAGGCCACAGCATCGGTGGGGCCGGGCGATGTGCTCGGCATGAGGAGGAGTGGGCATGGGGCTGCTGACCATCGGAGCGTTCGCGAAGGCGTCGCGGCTGTCACCGAAGGCGCTGCGTCTTTACGACGCGCTCGGCCTGCTGCCCCCGGCTCGCGTCGACCCGGTGACCGGCTACCGCCTCTACGCGCCGGAGCAACTGGATCAGGCCCGACTGGTCGCCTGGCTCCGGCGTCTGGGGATGTCCCTGACCCGCATCCAGCACGTCTGCGCGCTGGAGCCGGGCCCGGCGGCCCAGGAGGTCCGCGCGTTCTGGGCCCAGGTCGAGGCCGACACCGCCGCACGGCGGGACCTGGCCGCCTTCCTCATCAACCACCTGTCCTGGAAGGGCCCTGCCATGTCCCCGACCACCAAGCCCCTGGGAATCCGTTACGCCGCGCTGTCCGACACGGGCCTCGTCCGCGAGAGCAACCAGGACACCGCCTACGCCGGGTCCCGCCTGCTCGCCGTCGCCGACGGCTACGGCAGCCAGGGAGCCCCCGCGAGCGCGGCCGCCGTTGACGCACTCAAGTACCTCGAAACTGACGGCGTCCCGGCGGGCGAGCTCCTCAACGTCCTTGAGGACGCCGTCGAACAGGCCGAGCAGGCCGTGCACGGCGTCGCCGGGACCGGTTCCTCATCCGAGGAGGCCGGCACGACACTCACCGCGATGCTCTGGACCGGATCACAGCTGGCCCTCGTCCACATCGGCGACTCCCGCGTCTACCTCCTGCGCGACGGAGAGCTGTTCCAGATCACGCATGACCACACCATGGTGCAGTCGATGGTCGACGAGGGCCGCCTCACCCCGGAAGAGGCCGCCTCCCACCCCCAGCGGTCGCTGTTGGTACGAGCCCTGGGCCAAGGAGCCGACGCCACCCCCGACCTGCGCCTCCACGACGCCCGGCACGCAGATCGATACCTGCTCTGCTCCGACGGTCTGTCGACCGTCGTGCCGACCGAAGAGATCCGCCGGGTTCTCTCCGAGATCAGTGAGCCCGGGCAAGCGATCCGCGAACTCGTCGCCCTCGCCAACGGCTCCGGCGGTCCCGACAACGCCAGCGGCGTGGTCGCCGACGTCATGGAGCTCCCGCAGTAGCCTCACCGGCGCGGCCCTCAGGGGCGGGCCGCGCTACGGCGTCGTCGTCGACACCACGTACACGAAGGGCTTCGCCGGGTTCTCCCGGTTCACCACGACGTCCAGGGTCGGCTCGGGGTTCTTCTGCTTGTGGGTGAGGCCCCCGTACGGGCCGGGGCCGTCGAAAACCCAGCCGACGACCTTCTGGTTGCGCGGGCTGATGGTGACCTCGTCCTTCTTCAGCTCGGACGAGCTGGTCCCGATGGTCTTCAGGAACTTGTCGAGGCCGGAGTCGGTGGTGCGGAAGCGGACGTAGAGGCGGCTCGTCCTGAGGTTGTTCGTCTCGTAGTACGCGACGCCCTTGGCGGAGGAGACCGGTATCGGCACCTGGTACAGCCGGCGCTGGACCTTGGAGGGCCAGCCGATGGTGAGGCCTGTCGCGGAGTACTTGGCCTCCTTGTCCTTGCCGCTGTTCCGGCTCTGGTTCGCGGAGATCACCAGATAGCCGGCGGGCACGCCGATGAGCAGCACGATCGTGAGCAGCGTCAGCGCGCGGCGGCGGATGACCCTCCGGCGGTTCCCAGGGGGGCGCTGCCCTTCGTCGGGGGACGAGGGCTGGCGTGGCACGGTCATTACTTGGGTCCCTGGGTCTCGCCGGCGGCGCTCGCCGGGCTTTGCGGGCCCAGGCCGAAGCCCTTGCCCTGGTGATAACGCTCGTAGCGCTCGTACCGTTCCACGCGCCGGCGCTTGGCCCGGCGGAAGCGGCGGGCGACGAGCCGTGCGAGGTCCGCGGCGCCGACCATACCGGCCTCGGGGCCGAGCTGGGCGCGGGCGATGCGGGCCTCGGGGCGGTAGCCGCGGCCGGTGAGGTGGCGCTTGAAGGCGTCGCGGGCCGGGCCGATCAGCAGGTCGTCGGCCGCGGAGACGCCGCCGCCGATGACGAAGCAGGAGGGGTCGAGGGCGGCCGCGAGGTTCGCGATGCCGACGCCGAGCCACTGGCCGATGTCCTGGAGCAGCTCGATGCACATGGCGTCGCCCTCGCGGGCGAGTTCGGTGATGAGCGGGCCCGTGATGTCGGAGACGTTGCCCTTGACGCGCTCGATGAGCCCGTACGCGACCGGGGAGTCCGCGGCGGCGAGCTCGCGGGCCTCGCGCACGAGGGCGTTGCCGGAGCTGTACTGCTCCCAGCAGCCGCGGTTGCCGCACGGGCAGCGGTGGCCGCCGGGGACGACCTGCATGTGGCCGAACTCACCGGCGACGCCGAACTTGCCTCGCTTGACCTGGCCGTCCTCCAGGATCGCGCCGCCGATGCCGGTGCCCAGCGTGATCATGACCAAGTGGTCCTCGCCACGGCCCGCGCCGAAGCGCCACTCGGCCCAGGCGGCCGTGTTCGCGTCGTTGTCGACGAGTACGGGGACGGAGAGGCGGCTGGAGATCCGGTCCCGGAGGGGCTCGTTACGCCACGACAGGTGGGGCGCGAACAGGATGCGGTTGCGGTCAGCGTCGACCCAGCCGGCCGCGCCGATGCCGACGGCGTGCACGTCGTGCCGGTCGGAGAGGTCGAGCACCAGCTCCGTGATCGTGTCCTCGACGACCTTGGGGCTCTTGGACTTGTCCGGAGTCTCCGCGCGCAGGGTCTCCAGGATGTTGCCGTCGGCGTCGACGACGCCCGCCATCACCTTCGTGCCGCCGATGTCGATACCGACGGTCGGGACGCGCGGCGCCGTCAGGTGGGAACGGCGCTCACGCGTGCCGACGGTCCGCAGGACGGTGGCTCGTGCGGAGCCGCGGTGGGCGAGGTCGCGGTAGGTGCTCATCGCGCCGATTGTGCCATTTCGCTCGCCGGTCGGGCGTCCCGGTGCGGTGCGGGTCACTTGAGGTGGGCGTCTTGCTACTGCGGGTGCACTTTCGGGTGCCGGTGGCTTGTGGCTGGGCGCGCAGTTCCCCGCGCCCCTACCGGGGCGCGCCTTACGGAGCGCCCCCTACGGAGCGTCCCGGCCCTCCAGTTCGTGGCGCAGGTCGTCCAGTTCGCTGCCGCCTGCCATTTGGCGGGTCAGTTCGTCGAGGGTGATCTCGTCGCGGTCGTAGCTGCCGAACATCGTGCCCCTCTTCAGGAGGACGAAGCGGTTGCCGACAAGGTACGCGTGATGCGGGTTGTGCGTGATCAGGACCACGCCGAGTCCCGCGTCCCGCGCGGCGGCGACGTACTTCAGGACGACGCCGGACTGCTTGACGCCGAGGGCGGCGGTCGGCTCGTCGAGTACGAGGACCTTGGCGCCGAAGTAGACGGCGCGGGCGATCGCCACGCACTGGCGCTCACCGCCCGAGAGGGTGCCGATGGGCTGGTCGACGTCGCGCAGGTCGATGCCCATGCGCAGCAGCTCCGCGTGGGTCGTCCTGCGCATCAGGTCGACGTCCAGCCGCTTGAAGGGCCCGGAGCCCTTCGTCGGCTCGGAGCCGAGGAAGAAGTTCCGCCAGACCGGCATCAGCGGGACGACGGCGAGGTCCTGGTAGACCGTGGCGATTCCGCGGTCGAGGGACTCGCGCGGACTGGCGAGCCGGGTCTCCTCGCCCTCGATGCTGAAGGAGCCGGAGTCGTGCCGGTGCAGACCCGCGATGATCTTGATGAGGGTCGACTTGCCCGCGCCGTTGTCGCCGAGGACACAGGAGATCTCGCCCGCGTGCACGACGAGGGAGACGTCCTCAAGGGCCCGGATGTTGCCGTAGTACTTACTGACGCCATCGAGCTCGACCAGCGCCGTACGCTCTGCGGTCTCGGTCATTTCGTCGCCTCCGCGCGCTTGCGGACCCACGCGTTGAGCAGGGTCGCGAGGAGCAGCATCGCCCCGAGGAAGAACTTGAACCAGTCCGGGTTCCACTCGGCGAACACGATGCCCTTGCTCGTCATGCCGAAGATCAGGGCGCCGATGGCCGCGCCGACCGCGGAACCGTAGCCGCCGGTGATCAGACAGCCGCCGATGACGGCCGCGATGATGTAGATCAGCTCGTTGCCGACGCCCTCGCCGGACTGCACGACGTCGAACGAGAACAGCAGGTGCTGCCCCGAGATCCAGGCGCCGAAGGCGACACCCATGTACAGGCCGATCTTGGTCTTGTTGACCGGGACACCGACGGCGCGCGCCGCGTCCTCGCCGCCGCCGACCGCGTAGATCCAGTTGCCGACGCGGGTGCGCAGCAGGATCCAGGTGGCGACGACGATCAGGGCGAGCCACCACAGGATGGTGATCTTGAAGTCGACGCCGCCGATGGTGAGCGTGGAGGCGAAGACGTCCTTCGCGGAGGAGAAGCCCTCCATGTCGGAGATCGACTTGGTGGAGACGGTGCCGCTGATCAGCTTGGTGAAGCCGAGGTTCATGCCGGTGAGCATCAGGAACGTGCCGAGCGTGATGATGAAGCTCGGTGGGTCCGTGCGCGTCAGCATGACGCCGTTGAACACGCCGATGGCGAGCGTGAACAGGAGCGAGACGCCCACGCCGACCCAGATGTTGGCCGTCATCTGGTAGCTGAACATCGACGAGACCAGCGCGGACGTGGTGACCATGACACCGGCGGAGAGATCGAACTCGCCGCCGATCATCAGCAGGGCCACGGGTACGGCCATGATGCCGATCGTCGACGACGCGTACAGGACCGTGGCGAGGCTCGAGGCCCGCAGGAAGCTGTCCGCGAAGATCGCGAAGAAGAGGAAGACGGCGACGGCGCCGACGACCGAGCCGAGTTCGGGCCGGCCCATGAGCTTGCGCAGCGATGACGTCTTCAGAAGCCGCTCGTCCGTCAGCGGCGGGGTCCCTGGTGCGACGGCGCTCATCGTGTCCCCCGGTTCGTGTACTCCTCGAGCTTGGCCGCCTGGTCCTTGGTGATGATCTGCGGTCCGGTGAGGACCGGCTTGCCGCCCCCGAGGACGTCCGCGTTGTAGCGGTAGAGCCAGAGCAGGTCCACGGCCTCGTAGCCCTGGAGGTAGGGCTGCTGGTCGACGGCGAAGCCGAGTGTGCCGTCCTTCAGGCCGGCGGCGACCTTCTCGTTGAGGTCGAAGGTGTCGATCTCGGCCTTGCTGCCCGCGTCCTGCTTGGCCTTCACGGCGGTGGCGGCGAAGGGCGCGCCGAGCGTGACGACGGAGTCGATGGACTTGTCGGCCTGGAGCTTGGCGCCGATGGAGGACTGGACGTCGGGCATGTTGGTGCCCTCGACGTACAGGTTCTGCATCTGGCCCTTGAAGGTCTCCTTGGCGCCGGCGCAGCGCTGCTCGTGGCCGACGTTGCCCTGCTCGTGCAGGACGCACAGGGCCTTCTTGCGGCCGCGCTTGTTCAGCTCCTCGCCGACGGCCTGGCCCGCGATCGTCTCGTCCTGCCCGATGTGCGTGAGCGCGCCGAACTTCTTGGACTCCTCGGAGCCGGAGTTCACGGTGATCACGGGGATGCCGGCCTTCTCGGCGCGGGCGACGGCGGCCTTCATGGCGTCTGGCTTCGCGAGCGTGACGATCAGGCCGTCGACCTTCTTGTCCACGGCCGCGTCGACGAGCTGGGCCTGCTGCTGCGCCTCGTCGCTGTGCGAGTACAGGAAGTTGATGTTGTCCTTGACCGCGGCCTGCTTGGCGCCGCTCTGGACGATGTCCCAGAAGGTGTCGCCGTCGCCCGAATGGGTCACCATCGCGACGGTCCAGCGCGGGGTGTTCACCGCGGCCTTGCCCTGGGCCGTGGCCGCCTTCCTGGCGTCCTCCGCCCGCTTGCCGCCGGTGCTGCTGCACCCCGCGAGGGTGAGACCGACTGCCCCTGCGAGGGCGATGCTCACCCAGCTCCGAAACCGTGCCACGAGGCCGTGCCCTTCTTGCTGTGCTGCCTGATACACCGGGGCGGGCGGGCCGGCCCCGGGGGGCACTTCTTGGGCCCCGGACGCCTCAGTATCCCCGACCGCACCTCTCGGCCGCCGTGCAGGTCCCGGGGGACGCGCCAGGCTTCCGGCCGGGGGTCCGGGGGTTGTGCCCCGGGCGCACACAGCAGGCACTGGGATCATGCATCCGTTCACCGGGTACCGCGCGCGGTGTACTTCTCGAGCTTCGGCACGTCCTTCTCGGTCACGATCGCGGGGCCCGTCAGGACCGGCTTTCCGCCGCCGATGACGTTGGCGTTGGTGCGGTAGAGCCACAGTTCGTCGACGGCGAGATAGCCCTGCAGGTAGGGCTGCTGGTCGACGGCGAAGCCCACGTCCTTGGCCTTGAGGCTCTTCACCACGGCCGCGTTCAGGTCGAAGGTGTCCACCTCCGCCTCGCTGCCCGCGTCCTGCTTGGCCTTGACGGCGACGGCGGCGGTGGGGGCGCCGAGCGCGACGACCGCGTCGATGTCCTTGGCCGCCTGGAGCTTGGCCTCGACGGACGACTGGGACGCGGGGGCGTTGGTGCCCTCGACGTTGAGGTTCTCGACGGTGCCCTTGAAGGTCTTCCTGACGCCGGCGCAGCGCTGCTCCAGGGAGACGTTGCCCTGTTCGTGGATGACGCAGAGCGCCTTCTTCCTGCCCCGCGCGTTGAGTTCGCTGCCGACGGCCTCGCCGGCCACGGACTCGTCCTGCCCGATGTGGGTGAGCGCGCCGAACCGCTGCGAGAACTCGCCGCCGGAGTTGATCGTGACGACCGGGATCCCGGCGTCCTTCGCCTTGGCGAGTACGGCCTTCATGGCCTCGGGCTTGGCCAGGGTGACGACGATCCCGTCGACCTTCTTGTCGATCGCCGACTGGACCAGCTCGGCCTGGCCCTTGGCCTCTTTGTCGTTCGAGTAGAGGAACTGGACGTTGTCCTTGGCGGCGGCCTGCTTGGCGCCGCTCTGGACGATGTCCCAGAAGGTGTCGCCCTCGCCGGAGTGCGTGACCATCGCGATCTTCAGGCGGGGCGTGCCGGCGGACTTGCCGCCTCCTGAGCCGTCGGCCTTGTCCTCGGAAGTCTTGCCTCCGGAGCTGCTGCATCCGGCCGCGAGTGCGACGACCGCAATGAGGGTTGCTGCCGTGCGGGCTGTGCGCATGGTGTGCCACCTCTCTCCTCGCCGCCCGTGTGCGGCTGGAGGAGTTCTAGCGGTGGGTACCCGGCACCGTCAATGACTTTGTCATAACATTCTTACGGCCGTACGAGGAGCTGGAACTCGAAGGAGTAGCGGGACGCCCGGTATGTGTGTGACCCGAACTCGACGGGCCGGCCGGTGTCGTCGAACGTGGTGCGCTGCATCGTCAGGAGCGGGGCGCCCGCGGGCTCGCCGAGCCGCTCGCCCTCCTCGGCCGTGGCGGCGCGGGCGCCGACGGACTGGCGGGCGCTGTGCAGGGTTATCCCCGCGGCGCGCATCAGCCGGTAGAGCCCGGTCGCCTCCAGCCGCTCGGTGTCGAGCGGGAGCAGCCCGGTGGGCAGGTGGTTGCAGAGGTACGCGACCGGGTCGCCGTGGGTCAGCCGCAGCCGCTCGACCCGGTGCACCTCGTCGCCCTGCGCCACCCCGAGCGCGGCCGCGACCTCGGCGGACGCGGGCACGAGGGTGTTGGCCACAACGCGCGTCTCGGGCTTCTGGCCCGCCGCCTCCAGGTCGTCGTAGAGGCTGCTGAGCTCCAGGGGGCGCTTGACCTGGCTGTGGACGACCTGGGTGCCGACGCCCCGGCGGCGGACGAGGAGGCCCTTGTCGACGAGGGACTGAATGGCCTGGCGCACGGTGGGCCGGGACAGGCCGAGCCGGCCCGCGAGCTCGATCTCGTTGCCGAGCAGGCTGCCGGGGGTCAGGGAGCCGCGCTCGATCGCCGCCTCCAGCTGCTGGGAGAGCTGGAAATAGAGCGGGACCGGACTGCTGCGGTCCACGCTGAGCTGGAGCGACACGGTCGGATCGACTACTGGTTTGGCCACGGGCCGAGCGTAGTCGCAAGGAATGTTGACGGGAAGTCGTGAAGTTCGATTGTCCGGACAAACTTTGGGTCACCTACAGCGCGCAGGTATGCCTTTGACCAGCAATGGAGCATCGAATAGCCCCCTGGGAGTGGTCTCCGAGGGGGCTATTCCGTGACCCGGGGGACAAACGGGGGACAGCGCGTCAGGCGGCGTCTGCGGCCCCATCCGGGGCCATAGAAGGCAAGACGAGGCGTAGGTGGAGGCTGTCTTCGCTGCTCTGATCAGGCTCGTTAGCTTCGGGTGTCGCCTGCTCTGTTTCTGCGGCTGCGACAGGTTCCTGACCGACCACCGTGGTCACTGCGGGCTCCTCTGGGGCGGGCGCCTCAACTGTGTTGCGGCGCGGTACGAGGTCGACGGGTGCGTTGGCTGCTGCCTGCTCGAACTGTGGCATCAGTGAGGTGTAGGTGTCGGCGGTGAGTTGGTAACTGCTGTGGCCGAGTAGGACCTGGATGGCCTTCATGGACAGACCGGCGGCGAGGCTGAGGGATGCGGCGCAGTGTCGTAGGTCGTGGAGTCGGATCGGGGGCATGCCGAGGCGTTTGATGAATCGTTCGAAGGCTTGGGAGACGTTGTTGGGGTGCCAGGGGCTTCCGTCGGCTTGGGTGAAGATCTTGCCGGAGTTGATGTAGGGGCCGCATTTGGTGGGGTTGTCGAGGTGTTTGTGTTCCCATTCGGCGCGTTGGGCTTTCTGTACGTCGCGCCAGGCTCTGAGTAGGGCGAAGGTGGCGTGGTCGAGGGTGAGGGTGCGTTTACCTGCGCGGCTCTTGGGGGTGTCTTCCCATACTTCGTAGGCGGTGTTGGTGGACAGTTGCTCGACGATCCTGGCCACGCCACGGGTCATGTCGACTTCGGTCCAGGGCAGGGCTGTTGCTTCACCACGGCGTGGGGCGCGGAACACCATGAGGTGCCACATGATGTACAGGGGGTGGTCGACTGCGGCGTCGAGGAATTCGCCGGTCTGGTCGGGGGTCCACACCATGACGGGGCTGGGTTTTTTGCCGGTGAGTTTCCAGCGGGCGACGCGTTCGTCTGTCCAGACGAGGGCTTCGGGGCGTTCGTATGTGGGGAGGGTGACGTTCTTCGCCCAGTTCTCGGTGACCAGCTTTTCGGTGACCGCATCGCCGAGGGCTGAGGCGAGGGTGTTCTTGTACTTCCTCTGCGTGGCGGGGCCGGCCTCCTTGCGGGGTTTGGTGCGGGCTTCTTTGAGGGTGGCTTTGGCTGCGTACCAGTGTTGGCGGAGGTGGCGAGGGCGAGGCGCGGGGGCTTGCTTCCATGCTCGGTAGGCGTCGTCGTATTCGTCTTTGGCCTGCTGGGCTGCGATCCGGTTGGCGTTCTTGACCTTGTTGAACGCCCAGATCTCCTTGAACAGCTCCTGGATGTGGCGCTCGCGCAGTTCGCGCATGGTGAGGTGGCCGAGGGCGGGTATGAAGACGCGGTCGATGGAGTCGCGGTAGTCCTCGCGGGTGCCGCGTTTGAGGTCAACTCGCTTGTCGAGCCAGCGGTTGAGGTAGGCGGCGACGGTCTCCTTGGAGTCGACGTCGATGCCGTCGTTGGCTTCGTCCCAGAGTTTCTGTGCTGCTTCCTGGGCCTTCTTGGAGGTGGGGAAGCCGCCCTTGCGGGGCCGGCGGCGTTCCCCTCCGGGGCCGTCGGGGAGGTTGAGGTAGTAGTACCAGGAGCCGTGGTCGCGTTTTTTCAACTGCGGGCATGTGGAGCCGAGTTCTCGGACCTTGGGTGTGCCGCTCGTATTGAGGATCGGCTGGCCGTTGTTGTCGAGTTTTGGCTCGGTGCACTTGCACCGGCGGTAGGTACTGCCGTTGAACACGTGGGGTCCCCTGGTTTGGACTGGATCATCCTTACGTGCCCTGATCTTGCTGTAGCGAAAGAGGCGCTTCCTTGGCCGTCGTATGCTTCCGGTCAGGTGGCGCGGGGAAGAGGGATGTGACCACCTATGACCTCATCTGTGACTGCTCCTGCTGCGCCTGCCCGTACGCGGGGTGGGATGTCGGTGGAGGAGCTGCGGTCGTTGCCGGCGGCGGTCAGTGTGGCGACGGCTGCGCGGGCGTTCGGGATCGGGACCGATAAAGCGTATGCGTTGATCAAGGCGGAGCGGTTCCCGGCGAAGACGATCCCTGTGGGTGAGACGCAGAAGGTTGCGACGGTGAGCTTGTGGGAGGCGTTGGGGGTGTCTGCGTGAGGTGATGCGGTGCGCCCTATGGGCTCGGCTCGCTGTCCTGCTGGGGCGGCTGGTCGGGCCCTTTTCTGCTGGTCAAGGGCGATCGGCGCGCATTTTTGGTTGACGTTGTTTACACCTCAATGGTTGCAGTGACGTGTGCCACACGCCAACTCTGTGTTGGCCTCCTGACGTGCGCAAACGCCTCTCCATGTGTGCACTTGCAGAGCCTCGCAGCCGTACGATCCATGCGCGGCAGATATCGTGACCTATTACGGAGCTAAGCGATCGCTAATGGGCAGGCGGTCAGGCTCCCGATGGAACGGAGACTCATGGCACGGCTGTCCGGCTACCAGAGCCGAGGGGTGCTGAACCTCGGGGAGGCCGCCGCCCTGCGCCAGGCCGCCTCCCGGCTCCTCGCCGGGCAGAACCGGGCGGAGACGTGCCGCTGGTTGAACCGTGGGGGCTCTCGTACAACGCGTGGCAACGAGTGGGCTCCCGAAGTCCTGGTCCGGGTGCTGAGCCACCCGCGCATGGCCGGTCTGGACAAGGACGGCAATGAGATTGAGGACTTCGGCTCGACGGTCCTGACGCCGGATGAATACCGGCGCCTGCTCGCGCTGTTCGCCGAGCAAAAGAGCCAACGGCCTGAAGCGCGCGAGGCTTTCGAGTACTTGCTGAGCGAGGGCGGGGCGGAGTGCGGCAGCTGTACGCACGCAATGACGGGGACACGGGTGACCGGCGATGCCGATCCGTCCTACCGTTGCCCGCCGCCGCGGGTGCGGCAGCCGTCGTGTGGGCGGGTCAGGATGAATGCCGACCGGCTCGAAAATTCGGTGGCCGAGGAGGTGCTTGCTGAACTGCTGCGGCCCGGAGCGCAGGAGCGTCTGGCACGGCTGTTGGCGGACATCCGGGCCGAAGCTGCCCGCCTCAAGGAGCACATCGCCGGGGCCGAGGCACGGTTCAAGGAGTTGGGCGGCATGCGTGACGTGCTGGTGCCGGCTGCGTACGCCGCCGCGGAGAAGGCAACGAAGGATGATCTGCGTCAGTCCCGTATCCGGCTCCGGTACTTGGAGCAGATGACGGATCTCCCGATCGAGGGAGTCACGAACCTGGTGGAGTGGTGGAATTCGGCTCCGCGGTCCTCGCAGCGCGCGCTGGTGTGCGTGGAGATCGTCAAGGTGCGGGTACTGCCGGTGGGTCGTGGCAAGCACCGTGATCCGAGTGAGCGGGTTCAGATCGACTGGCGCCAGCCCAGCCTGTAGGACCGAACTGAACACGATTGAGGCCTTCGCAGCGGCGCCGCGAAGGCCTCGATCGTTTGTGGGGTACCGCAGGCTCGGCCTTGGAGGGGTCGGCCAGACGCTCGGATGCTCCGGTCAGGTCGCCAGGGCGTGGGCCTCGTCTGCGGGGACGACGCACATGAACCGCTGGCTGTAGTCGCTGAGCGGTGCGTAGGCGCGGAAGACGACTTCAAACTCTTCGTCACCGTGGCCGGGCAGGTAGATCCAGCGTCGGTCGCCGTCGGGGTGGGTGACGGTGGTCAGGTCTTCTTCGAGGATCCTGCGCGCCACCTTGTCGCGCTCCTTGATCTCGGCAATGACTTCGGCCAGGCGCTTGTGGTCCGGATGCGCACGGGCTCTCAGACGCAGCTGTGAAGCCATCGGTTTGGCCCAGTCTTCTTCCCAGTTGATGAGCTGGAGGCGGGCTTCGGGGAAGGCGAGAGCCCAGATCATGACGTTGACGCCGTGCTTCATCCACGGCCAGTCGCGTTCGCTTGCCGCGTTGTAGAGGAGGACGTCCCAGGCGAAGTCGGATATGTAGGCCGGCCACGGCTGGATGCGAATGAGGGCGGCCGTGGAGGGGTCCAGGTTCGAGGCGTCCGGCCGGTAGAACAGCGGGGGTTCCTGGTTTGTGGCGTACACGAAGAGGGTGTGGCGCTGGGCGGGATCGAGGTCGAGTATGCGCACGATGCGCTGCAGCCACTCCGCTGACGGGTTTGTGGCCCTGCCGTGTTCGAGATCGCGGACCCAGGTCGTGGAGACTCCGGTGAGCTGGGCGAACTCGACCTGCTTGATCCCGAGTTTGACCCTGGGGCCGAACCGTGCGGTGAAGCCCGGTACCTGGTTGGGGTCGCGCTGGGCGCGCCACATCTTCAGGAGCTGGCCGAGCGGGGGCAGAGCTGCCGACATCCGTGCATTCCTCAATCTTTGGCAGGTAAAGGTATAGGAAAGACTTAGGGGACCCTAACGCTTTCGTGATAGATCGCGAACTTCGCCACCTGTCGCTTACCTCACATGAAACATGCGCATATACGGACATACGCGGTCACGTTGGGGGCGCAGCATCAGTGCGGGTGGCGCAACTGGGGGTTGCGGCCAGTTCGAGCCATGCCGCAGTGACCGAGGAAACTGACCACTCGGTGCAAAGTAAAGGGGTCTTAACGCGCTCCTAACGGAATGTTCTAGACAACTCGTCCAATGGTTCGGCGTGACCCGCCGCACCCACGGGCGGCCCTGCTCCGACGAGTCCCAAGAGGTGACACCCCCTATGAGCCGCAGCGTCTTCATCACCGGCGGTAACCGAGGCATCGGTTTCGAGATAGCCAAGGCCATGACGGAGGACGGGGACAGGGTCGCCATCACCTACAGGTCCGGCGAACCTCCTGCCAGGCACGGGCTGCTGGCCGTGCAATGCGACATCACCGACCCCGAGCAGGTCGAGATCGCGTTCAAGCGGATCGAGGCCGAGCACGGTCCGGTCGAGGTCCTGGTGGCGAACGCCGGGATCACCCGAGACGGGCTGCTGCTACGCATGTCGGCGGAAGACTTCACCGACGTCATCGACACCAACCTCACTGCCGCGTTCCGCGTCGCCAAGCGCGCCAGCCGCGCCATGCTGCGCGCTCGCTCCGGCCGCCTGATCTTCATCTCCTCGGCCGTCGCGATGCTCGGCGAGGCGGGGCAGTCCAACTACTCCGCATCCAAGGCCGGGTTGATCGGGTTCTCCCGCTCCCTGGCGCGTGAACTCGGCTCGCGCGGCATCACCTCCAATGTCGTCGCACCGGGCCTCACCTCCACCGACATGACCGCGGCCCTCACCGAAGACCGAACCAAGGCGCTCCTGGCCCAGATCCCGCTCGGGAAGGCTGCACGCCCCGAAGACATCGCGGCTGCCGTGCGCTTCCTCGCCAGCGACGCGGCGTCGTACATCACCGGCGCGGTCCTGCCCGTCGACGGCGGAGTGGGCATGGGCCACTGACCCCTGCCGGCTCCGGGCACCCGGGCAGCGAGCCGTCGGATACGGCTGAGGGAGGCACCGGGCCTTGGGGGCTGGCGGCTGCGCCGCATGGGGCAGCCGCCATCGTGCAGGACCGGACACGGGACCGGTCCTGACGTTACGAGGGGGCCGAAGTGATTGATGCGCAGCGCATCGTGGCGCTCGCGAAACTGCCCAGTCCGAAAGGAACGGGCACTGACCAGAACAACGATGTTGAGATCGTCCGCATACTCAGCGGCCTGCACTACGAACCGGACCGGGCTGCTCGGCCGGTCTTGTGGAGCCAGGGCCTGTGTGCGGTTCAGCCGCTGACGACGAGCGAGGGTGGGGCGTTGATCGCAGCCGAGGACGCCGTGCGGGTCTGCGCGGTCTGCCCGATCCGCCAGGACTGCCACACCGCGGTTACAGCGGGTGCGCCGATTGAGGTCCGGCGGTGGCGTGAGCGGGCGGACGGGGGCGGCCGGCCGCTCACGCAGTAGAAGACGAGTCGCGCCTGTGGGCGCCGGGTAACTCCCCGGCGCCCACAGGCGTTTTCGCAGCTCAGGAACCACAACAGGTGCGTGGTCGAGGTCACTTCCCGGGAGGTATGCGGGGAATGGACACCCTCTCCTTAAAGAGTAGAATTAACTTACAAGGTGAGGGCAGGAAACCACACCAACTACCTCTTGGAGTCCCAGTGCAGCGCGTCGTGAAGATGTCCCAGGTCCACCGCAACCCGCGCCAGCCGCGCGAGTACTTCGACCAGGACGCGCTGAACGAACTGGCCCAGTCCATCGACACGTACGGCCTCATGCAGGCCATCGAGGTCCGCGCCGACAACGAGCAGGGCGGCTACGAGATCGTCGCCGGCGAGCGCCGCTGGCGCGCCCACCAGATCCTCGGCCGCACCAAGATCCGCGTCACCATCACCTCGGAGAAGAGCGAACTCCAGCGGTTCAAGCGGTCCATGTCGGAGAACGTCACCCGCGAGGACATGACGCCGTTCGAGGAAGCTCACGGCTACCAGCGGATCCTCGACGAGGAGGAGGGCGCGACCATCGAGTCCGTGGCCGCCGACTTCGCCAAGACCACCACCTACGTCAAGCTGCGCCTCGCCCTCCTCGACCTGCGCATCGAAGTCCAGGAGCTCGTGCAGGACGGTAAGATCGGCACGCAGGCAGCCGTGCAGATAGCCGCGCTCAACCTCGCCAACCAGGGCTCCGTCCTCTCTAAGTTCGTGCGCGGCGAGTTCGCCTCGGACAATGAGATCGTGCACTTTGCCTACGCGATGAAGCAGCAGCAGGACCAGGCCGTGCTGTTGATCGTCGAGGAGATGACGGAGGAGCAGCGCACCGAGCGCGCCGCTGCACAGAAGAAGACCCGCACGACGCTCGACAAGATCGAGCAGGTCCGTGGGCTGCTCGACGAGATTGCCCGCACCGAGCCGATGAAGCTCGCCGAGACGCTCGACACGCAGGTCGGGGCACGGCTGGAGCAGCTCGACCGGGTCGCCGAATCGCTGACCAAGGCGCGCTTCCAGCTCAAGCAGGCCAAGGCGCACGCCGAGGCCAAGGCGCTGGTGACGGTCAACCCGGAGGCCGAGGCGGACAGCAACGTCGAGCAGACGGACGACGCGGAGCGCGAGCCCGTCGCGGTCTGACAGCCGCAGTTGCCGGGTGCGCGGGCGAGTCCCGCCCACGCACCCGATCCACGCAGGGCCCGGACGCACCGACCGGCCCCTCCATCCCTTCGCCACACCCCCAGGAGACAGCTCCGTCATGCGCTACACCGCGCCCCTCACCCCCGCCCAGGCCGAGCAGCTCGGCAAGGACGTCGGCATGATCGTCGCCTTCGCCGCCAAGGCCCTCAACCACACGCACGGCGTGGACATCGACCGCCTCATGAACGCCTTCACGTCCTCGAATCCCTGGACGTCACCGCTGCCCGCTACTTGAAAGCCCTCGAGGACGGACACCAGCCGGGAGAGGTCGCACGCCGGGCCGGTTCCGCTCTCGTCCTCGACTGGGCAGACGCGGTCCTCGAAGCCAGCGGAACACGGCAGCCGGACACTCTGTCAGCCCCGGCCACCGAGTCGACGCAGTGAGTACCGAGGCCAGCAAGGATTGGACGGCCATGCGCCGTGCCGACTTCGATGGAGCGGCCCCCAACCAACTGCCGGTACCAGCAGGCCAGGTACGGATCCCGGCCATTCCCGATCGGTTCGGCACCACAGCTCTGTTCGGCGAACCGGCTCCCACTCCGCCGTCTTACCGGGAGCAGACCACCAATCTGAGCGACGTCGACAGCCAGGGTGGACTCTTTTAGAGATCATCTCAATTTGGCGATCAGGGCGGGGCTCGGTGAACGTCAGTCCAGGGGATCGGGCCAGTCGTTGGCAGGCAGCAGATCACGCAGTCGTGCCGTTTTGGCGCGGCCCAGGATCACTTCCGTGTCCAGGCTGGTCGGATCGATCTGGCGTATGAACTCTCGACAGCGGCCGCATGGAGGGAGAACGTGCAAGGCGCCCTCGGGGCTTCGCCATACGGCGACCACCTTCGCAATCCGGTACTCGCGTGCGGTGACCATGGCGGCGATGGCAGCGTGCTCAGCGCAGAAGCCGGTACCCGATCCGGTGTCGATGCACACGCCTGAGTACGTACGGCCAGCGGTCGTGACCAAGGTGGCGCCCACGTCGCCGAACAGCCGATCACCTACCCTGTGCGGATTCAGCACGGCCTGGGCGGCGGCGATCAGTTCGTCATTCGATGCAGAACTCACTTGGCGAAGTTCCCTTGTCTCGGGGCTAGTCTGCGGTAGCAGATGAGGGTGCAGGCAATGCTGGCGAAGGCCAGGAACCGGGTGTGGCTCGCCCGCCGGCGGCTGCCGACCCCCTGATCCCGGTGTACCTCGGCGTGTGGATCTTCCTCACCGTGGCGCGGATCCGGCCCTTGAGCGGCCTGACGGCATGGTGGGGCGGCTTCCTTGAGGGCTTGGGGACGCCGCGCGCACGCAAGCCCATGAAGTGGCGCACGGTGTGGCGAATGACCCGGTTGGGCCGCCCACCAATCCTCTGAATGGCGGCCAGTTCCGGCTGAGAAGGATCCGCAGCTCCCCGCTCAGGCGGCTCGATGAGCCGATACGCACCCCGGGCGGCGCGACAGGGCTCCTTCGCATAATTGGCGATGAAGTTGGGATCCCGCAGGTGGCGCTGGAGTTCCAAGAGGCTCTGTTCACTGCGCAGTCCGGGCCCCACATCAGGTGGGGTCGAGCAGAAGCCCCATGTAGTACTCGTTGACCGGCTCGCCATCGACTGTGAGGGCGTTTCTCCGCAGGCCTTCGATCTGGTAGCCACACTTCAAGTAGGTTGAGAGCACGGCGGTTGCGCTCCATGACGGGCAGTTCCAGTCGGCGCAGCCTCCGGATCCGGGCTTGGTCGCGGGCGGCGGTGATCAGCGCCGATCCCGATTCCCTGGCCTGCGTGCGGGGCAGCAACGCCGATGACCAGATGTCCTGTTGCGCGGGCGCGGGCGTACGGAGCGATCCCGACGTCTACGTATCCGGCTGCTGCGCCGTTGTTGAACGCGATCAGGGTGTAGGACGGGTTCGCATTGTCGGTCAGCCGGGTGCGAAGCCGTTCCGCGTCGGGCTCGCGCTCGCCGGGTTCGAGGAGCATGTACTGCGACTCCTGGTCCAAGGCGAGCTGTAGTTGGAGCAGGGCTTCCGCGTCCTGTGGCCCCGCGGGTCGGCGTTCCAAGTCCATGGCCGGACATCATGGCCTGCCGGTTGTCTGCCGCGCCAGGCTGACGTCGTGCCGGGCAAGTCGGCCGTGATCGAGGTCACTTCGGGGAGCTGGACACCGCTACAGTGAAGAGTAGAATTCACCTATAAGGGTTGAGGGTGGGAAGGCCCCGGCCATAAGCAGCGAGGAGCATCGTGTTCACCACCCCGACCGCAGTGGACGCCTACGAAGTCCTCGGCGCCACCGCCCCCGAGTGCAACGAGTGCGAAGGATCAGGGGTGATGACCTACTGTCACGGCCCGTACGAGCGGGAGCGGGAATGCGATCACTGTCACGGCTTCGGTCGCCGCCTCCCCTGCCCGCACTGCGCCGACGGCACGCAGCCCGGAACAGGCGACACCTGCCCGACCTGCGACGGGTACGCCTCACTCCATTAACCCCAGATAGGTCCCAACTAATAAGGAGCCAGATTGTGAATCTCGGAGATTCCCTCGCCCACGAGGCGCTGACCACAGGAACGCGCGCCACGCAGTCGGCAGCACCACCCGGGGCAACCCGTCTGGCCATCACCCTGCCCAGCGGCGGCATCCAGCACTTCGAGCGACCCGCTGCCGGCACCCCCGAGGACTGGCGCGCCACCGACTTCGAGGACACCGGCGCAGGCTGCTCTTTCGATGAGCCCGTCGCTGCCGAATGGGGCCGCGGCCTGGACGCCCTCGCCTCCGCAAGCACCCTCTGACCAGCAAGGAGACACGCTGATGAGCCTCGCAATGCGCACCGCCGTCACCCCCGTCAAGCCTGTCCCCGAGGGCAAGCTCCGACTGTTCGGGCAGGTGGTCAACCATGCCGCCGACCCGCTCACCGGCGAGGAACTCAACATGGTTCGCTGGGACGGCGCACTGAAGGCCCTGCCGTACTACGACGACGAGCTCGCTATCGTCGACTGAGCACACACCCGATCTTAAATAGGTCGCGATAAAAAGTCGTGCTAGGTTCGTGATCGTTGTCGAGCCCAGGCACGGCCCGACCACCACCCGACTTCCGGACGGGCAGCGACCCCCCGCGCCCCGCCCGCCCGGAACGGCTCGTCAGATACGAGCCACCCCCTGGGCCGGGACCCGCACCCCACTGCGAGTCCCGGCCCACCCATGGAGACCCAGATGCCTGCTGGAACAACCGGATGCGACGACGACCTCTACGAAGCCCTCATCGCCGAGCGATACGGACGGCCGATGAGCGAACTCCTCCAGGAACAGACCCGGCACCCGCTGCCGGAACTCCTCAAGGAACGGCACCGTCGCCCCACACCCACACACCCTCAGCCAATAGGGATGCCGGACCCCGAAGCCGCCGCGCACAGGGCCGCCCTCGAGGAGGCCATCGCTCCCAGGCCGCGCCGGAGGATCGCGTGACCGAGGAACAGTTCCGCCGGCACGTACGCCATCTCGCCGCCCTGCGCGGCTGGACCCTCGCCTACCACACGCACAACTCGCATAGGTCTGACGCCGGATGGCCCGACGAGGTCTACGGCCACCCCAAGGCCAAGCGGACTCTGTTCGTCGAGTTCAAGTCCGACACCGGGCGCATACGAACCGCCCAGCGCGAATGGCTGCGCCACCTCGCCGACTGCGGGTACGAAGCGGCCCTCTGGCGGCCCAGAGACCTCGCAGCGATCGTTCAGATCCTCGCCCCCGACGGACCCCGCGCCCACCTTCCCGATAACTTCTGACAGGACACACGACTTCCCGTGCTCGACCGCACCAACCGCCACTCCGACGTCCCGCCTGCCCCCGGCTCCATGTGGTGCAACTCCTGCGACAGCTGGTTCAACGTCATCACCAACACCTGCCGCTGCAACAACCGCTGACCTCATCGAAGAAGATCCTCGTGAACGCCTCTGATCGCGCAGCCGAACCTGCACGCACCGCACCCGCCCCGTCGGCCCGCGTCCAGAGCGCGCCCACGGACACGGACGCTTTGGACGAGATCGCCCACCTGGCCAACGTCCTCTGCGACCACCTCGCAGACGACCAGTGGCGCACCGCTGTTCAGATCCGTCACCTCGCCGAGACCGCCAGCCTGAGCACCGGAGCCTGTTGATGCACGCCCGCTTCGAAGCCCTGCCCGCCCAGCGCCGCAGCCAAGAGGCGTACGACACCGCGGAAGCTCTGCGCGGGCGGCCAGGCGAGTGGGCGCACGTCGACGGCCATCCCAACCTCAACCGGGCTACCAACCAAGGCCACCGCATCCGTACCGGCAAGCACGCCGCGTTCCGCCCTGCGGGGGCGTACGAGGCCCAGACACGCAGCACCAGAGACGGCGCCGACGTCTACGCCCGTTACGTCGGCGCACCCGCCGAGCAGGAGCCCGAAGACCAGTCGTGACCGCTCCCTTCCCCTACGGGTGCGGACAACGCACATGACAGTGCTACGGAAGGTGTGCCTGCGATGCGGCGCCCACGACGGCCATGCCGTCGAGCGTGGTGATCGCGCACGAAGGGACTCCGTCGTGCAGCAGGCTGACCGGCAGAGCATCGTCGCCGGCCAGCACCGCGGACGAGCGTGCTGGAGCCGGTGAAGGGCTCCATCGACGCGATGCGGCGCGAGGACCTGGACGCGCCGCCGAAGCAGAAGCACACGATCCCGCGGATCATGGAGCGTCTGGCCGCCAAGCACGACTTCGGGCTGGCTCGCCCCACCACCGTCTACGACTACGTCGCGAAGCGGCGCCCCCAGATCAAGGCGGAGGCCCTGGAGGGCCGCCGGCATCTGGAGGGCGTGGTCCCGCAGGCGAAACGTCCCGGCGAGGAAGCGGAGGTCGACTTCGCGGACTTCTGGCTGGACCTGGCCGGCCAGCGCGCCGGATCACCTTTCGCTGCACGCTCATCCAGACCGGCACCGAGTCCTATCGCTTCCAGGCCACCCAGGAATCCCTCTCCGAGACAGCGAAATGACGGCTGAACTATCCTGACAACTGGCCTCCAGCCTTCGCCAGAGCTCCCTACACTCTCGTGTCCATGACCGCGATCGAGGATCTTGAACTCATCCAGCAACTGGCTGACACAGCCGACGGCATCTCCGCGAAGTACTTCGCCGCCGGCGCCGTGCCAACGCAGACCAAAGCCGACGGCAGTCCGGTCACCCAGGCCGATCGCGAGGTCGAGCAGGCCCTCCGTGACCAGCTCCGGGGCAACCGGCCCGGCGACCTCGTCATCGGCGAGGAACTCGGCAGCCACGGGACCGCATCACGGCGTTGGATCCTCGATCCGATCGATGGAACAGCCAACTTCTCGGCTGGCCGCCCCCAGTGGAGCACTCTCCTCGCGGTCGAAACGAACGGCGAGGTGGTCACCGGCATGATCTCCGCGCCGGCGCTTCGGCGACGCTGGTGGGCGAGTCGCTCAGCCGGGGCGTGGACCAGTTCAGCCGCCGGTGAAGACTGGGGGCCTCGTGAACCGTTGGCCGTCAGCTCGATCGCGACACTCGACAGGACGACAACCGCCATCTGGCCGCTCGCCTCGTGGGTGCCGCCACAGCGCGCCGCAGCAGGTCGGCACCTGGTCGAGCTCAGCGCGAACGGCGGCCCGCTGTCGGACTGGGCCGATGCCTGCCACGGGGCCATGCTGGTTGCCGCCGGAGTGGTAGACGCCTTCTTCCACATGGCCGCCGACCCCTGGGACATCGCCGCCGCCGTTCCAATCGTCGAGGAGGCGGGAGGGATGTTCAGCGATCTGGACGGCGGTCGCAGCCTCACAACGCGCGCGGCCATCTACACCAACGGCCGCGTTCACTCCCAGGTTCTGGACGCGTTGCAGTCCACTGCAGCGGAGTCGTGACGGGCAAGTCACCGTCAGGAGCGGGCCCCCTGATCGCGTCTTGTCAGGGAGGCGACCCCAGGGCCCGCCCCCACACGCTATCGGCCGCGCTTGCGTGCGCGGCCCCGGACACCCCGTCCCGGCGGTGAGGGTCACTCGATCAGCGGCTCCCGTTCTCGTCGGAGATCACGCGGCACTTCCGAGTACATCGCCGCCACGAACGGCCAACCCTGGCTCCCGACGCCAGCAGAGAAGTGGTCCTCATACGACCCGACGAAATCACCACGGGGCGGTGCGCAGCTGTGCACCGGTATGGCGAGGCCACTGCCGGGGACCTCGTCGCCCAACGTCGTCAACGTGTGCCACTGCTGGCGCAGTTCGTCGGCCCTCTCCTCGCCGTGGTCACCCATGGGTGTCACTCCCTCCGGTCAGTGATCTTGAGCATCCCGTATATTCGTGCTGTCTGACCTCCTTTCAGGAGATCCCGGCTCGGTGTGATCGGTAGGGTTCAGTGGCGGTCGTGGGCTTCTCTGCGCTGTTCAACGGGCGTTCAGGGGCCATTCGCCGGGCGGGATGGGCGCAAGGCCTTGGGCGTCATGTATGGCCTCGTCGACGCCGCAGGCGCTGCAGATGACGCGGTCCTTGGCCTGGGTTAGGCGCGAGGGGGCGGGGCGGTCTTCGAGCGGGCCGGTGCAGCGGGGGCAGGCGGCTGGCATCAGGGCTCCGGGTGTTCGCGGGCCGCGGCCAGGATGCGCGCCGCGGTGCGGGTGCTGACCCGAACACGCTGCATGGCCTGCGACCGCGAGTATCAGCGCGAAGACCTTGATCGCGATGATCGAGGACATCTGTCCTCTTGCACCCCCCAGCCGGACCTTGTTCGCCCCGGCTACGAGCATGCGGATCACGACAGTGGTGCCCGCCGCTTCCTCCTCATGCACGGCCTGAGCAAGTACACGGAGACGGGTGTCATCGGATACCCCTCTCTTGCCACCGCGGAGAAGGGCAAGCGAGTGCTGGACGGGTTGACCTCGAGTTTCCGCGACCATCTCGCCGCACTGGCCGAGGAATAGCTGCCGGCCCAGTACCAACCCGCCGGACGCGGGTGTGGGGACGGCCATCGCGCGGCCATCCCCACACCCGCATCAGAGGCCTACAGGGTCGGCCAGAAGTTCCACCCAGCGATACCCGCCAAGACGGATCCGCTCATGAAGATCACAGGTGAGGCGTACACCGACAGCAGGGTGCGTCGCCCGTACTTGACCTCCAGGCCGGGGCCGAAGTTGATCTGCAGCCCCGGGTCCGGGGGTGACTGCTCGCCTTTGGTTGTGCCATGGTTGGTGGCCACGAGTTGTCCCATCTTTGAGCACGCCACAGCCTTCCCGGCCTCGGAAACCCTGAAGGCGGCGGCGCGACACTCGAGTCCCCTCGGGTATGAGGAGACACAAAAGGGCCCCACCGTGCACGGCACGGTGGGGCCCACTTTGATGTCGAAGACGCTACCGAACGTCAGCGGTCAGGACAAGCCGATCATGCAGATCCGTGGATCTACTGCCGGGCTACTTCAGGGTTCTGCCGGATCATCAGGCCTCTAGGCCGCAACGCGAACGGCGAAGGGTTCGTGCGCTGGTGGCTTGTTCAGCGGTAGCGACGGGGAATTGGCGCGGCCCACAGTCACAGGGCGGAATCTCCGAGCAGCCCGTCCGGGGGTTGCCGCCGGTGCCGGTCGGGGTCGTAGATCGCTGTGAGGAACGGTGTGGCACCGAGGGCGTAGAAGCCGTACTCGAGTTGCTGGTACCACGGCCGCTCGCTCTCCAACTCCTTTGCCACCTGGACTGTGATGCTGCCGTTCCTTTTCTGGCTGTCTGCCATGACGACGAACGATGCGCCCTGGTCTGCGGGGTCGGATGGGTTCATGAGCACGGTGAAGTCCCAGGTCTCGGCCCCGGGGACGTTTGCGCCAGCATCAAGTCGGCGAAGTACGAAGGTGGGTTGCCGATGCAGCACGCTGGACTGGACGCGTATCGCGATGTCCTTGCGTCGTAGGGTCCGCCAAGGGGGCTCGGGGCGCGTGTGGTGAAGATCCGAGAAGAGTTGGTTTCGCAGCTCGGAGTACTCGGCTGCCGCACTGGCGAGTGCACGCGTGTCCTCAGCGAGCTGACGCTGTGTGTCACAACTGTCGAGCAGTTGGCGGAGAGAGTCGAGCCTGTCGCGTATCCATGGTCTCAGGAAGCGATCAAGGCCCCTCATCCTGTACGCGTCTTCGGCGGCCTCCGCAACGAGCAGCGTGCCTTGGCACAGAGCTGCGCGCTTCGCAGCGAGATCCATACGTCCTCCCCGGTTCAGTCCCATCGCTCCGCGATCAGTCTGGCAGGGCGTCGCGGGTGATCACCTAGGCTCAGTGGTGGGCGTGGGGCTGGAGACCCGTGCCCTCTGCCGCCCCCCGCATTCCGGCCTCGCTCTCGGAGCTGGCCGTCCCGGTCGACGAACTGGCCCCGTACCACCGCAACCCGCGCACAGGCGATCTCGACTCCATCACCGAGTCGCTGGCCGTCAACGGCCAGTACCGGCCGATCGTCGTCAATCGCGGCAGCCAGACCGGGCGTCCGAACGAGATCCTCGCCGGCAACCACACCTTCAAGGCCGCGAAGCAGCTCGGCTGGACCGACATCGCGGTCACCTGGCTCGATGTCGACGACGAAGCCGCGGCGAAGATCGTCATCGTCGACAACCGCACCAGTGACCTTGCCGGGTACGACAGCGTGCTCCTCGCGGACATCCTCACGAAACTCCCCGACCTTCAGGGCACCGGCTACGGCCAGGACCAGCTCGATGAGCTGCTGGATGAGACTGCGCTGCCCGCGCCGATCGAGCTGACCTCCGACGGCGCAGATACTGGGGCGGCGGCAACGGTGGACTATCTGCAGTGGGGGTACATGCAGTGGTCCTCCACCCGCGTCCGCATCACGCAGGCCGAGGTGGAACTGCTCGACGCGCTCTACAAGCGGTTCGTCGACGACCACGACTCCGACATGGGCTTCGGCTGGCACGTCCTCAACGACGAGCACCGCGCCGAAGAGGGAGCGGCCGCGTGAACTCCCTCGACGTACGGTTCGAGCCTGCGTACCCACTGGCCAAGCTGCGGCCGGCGGACTACAACCCGCGGCGCCTCTCGGAAGAGTCGTTCGTACGGCTGCAAGGCTCACTGCGCCGTCACGGCGTCGTGAAGCCTGTGATCCTCAACGCGGACGGGACCCTGGTCGCAGGTCACCAGAGGACCAAGGGCTTGAAGGCGATCGGGCAGACCACTACGCCCGCGATGATCCTGCCGCAGAAGGTCCGCCTCCAGGACGAGATCAAGTTCAACCTCCTGCACAACCGCGTCGAGACCGACTCGTCCGTCGTGTACGCGGAGCCGGGACCGATCGGTCAGTGGTGCTGGATTCCTTGGCAGACCATCGAAGTTGAGGAGTCGAGTAACCTTCCCTTCCAGCAGGCGATCGGCTTCATGACCGCAGCCCACGGGCCGTGGGGCTCGGTGGTCATCGACGATCAGGGCCGCATCGTCCTGAACGCGGAGTACGCGGCCGTCGCGAAGACTCAACGCTTCGACATCCTCGCCTGGACCTGTGCCTCTTTCGATGCCGGCCAGCTCGTGGAGGACCTTACTGGCGAGTACGGCGTGTATGACTGGACTGGCCTCGAAGAGCAGGCGCCGGTGTGGAACCAGCACATCGTGCAGCCGAACCGGCTACGCGAGCACTCCTCGAAGGCGAAGGCGGACAAGGTCCGCTACAAGTCCGAGGTGTGGGAGCGCCTCGTACTGCCGTGGCTGACGACCTCGGACCGGGTGGTGGACTTCGGTGCCGGGCACGGTGACTACGCACGGCACCTTCGCGGCAAGGGCTACAAGATCCATGACTACGAGCCGTATCGCACCCTGAAGGGCAAGTACGCCGTCGACATCCGCACGATCGTCGGCCAGATCCGCAGCATCGAACGCGAGTTGAAGGAGAACGGGCTCTACGAGGTTGTGGTCCTCGACTCCGTCATCAACGCCACCACGTCCCTCGACTACCAGCACTGGGTTCTCACCACCGTCAACGCGCTCTGCGCCGCCGACGGGAAAGTCTGCATCGGGACCCGCAACTTGGAGCGGGAGTTGGCGTACGAGAACTCCGAGCACTCCATCAGCCGCGACTCCACCCGGCTATCCTTCCTCGACAGCGAGAACGTCGACATGCGGTTCGTGCGCGGCAAGTGGCAGCGCATCCGCTACCACACCCCCGAGTCCCTCCTCGGCCTGCTGTCTCGGTACTTCGAGGACGTGCAGATCAGCGACACCACCAGGGCCACTGTCAAGGCCGTATGCCGACGCCCCCGAGCTCTACCTCTGGATGAATACCGGCAGGCATTTTCGGAAGAATTCAATATGCCCTATCCCAACGAATTCCGACACAATAAACACAATGAACTTTCGGCAATTCTGCTAGAATTGATCGAGGATAGGAATTCCAATTTGGAGGGGTAAAGGATGGAATTGGGGGCGGACCCGAGCCGGGTTCGCATAGATATCGAAGCACGGGCCAGCTACCGCATCATGTGGCTGGCCGGCATCCGTGAACTCAACCTGACACAGCACTGCCTCAAGACATTCGGAGAATGCGACCGCCCGTACATCAACACCCATCAACGCAGGCAGACGCTTCACCTCTCCGCAGCGAATCCGCCAGTCGCCTGGTATTTGTGTGCGCTACCCATCCCCTGGGACTGGTCCCGCAACGCACACTTGGCATTCGAGCACGCACCCGGCGAAACCTGGGAGGGCGACACCCTCGCACCTGGCCTCGGGGTGCAACTGACCAACGCTCGCCCCCTCCTCGGCTGGGGCGAGCACTCAGTCCCTCCAGATGCACCGAGTCGAAGTTCCAAACGGCACCGGACCTGCCGGAACTGGCAGTTCGCATGGTGGTTGCGCCAGAACCGCGAGATCCCTAACGCGTCACCTCCGCATCTTGAGGACTCCACGGGTGCGGCAGAGCAACTGACCTTGGACTGACGCCTGCGGCTGCCCTCTGCCGAGGGCAGCCGCGTCCCATCGCGTTGGTCGAGGAATTGCCCTTAGGGGCTGGCAGTCCGTTTGGGGCGGGCTGTTGGCGAGGTGGCCCGGCGTAGGCGTCGGTCGCTTTAAAGGCTCGATGGCGGTGGAGCTGGGCTTCAATATTGGAGAACCCAGCTCCTCGCTCGTGTCAGTGAGTTTTCGCGTACGCCTCGCGGACTGAGGCCGGTACGCGACCGCGATCGCTGACTTCGTAGCCGTTCTCCTTGGCCCAAGCCCGGATAGCCGACGAGTCTTCCTTGCTGCCCGTCGCCGCCTTGGCCTTCCCCGTGGGCTTTGCTCCGCCTCGAATCCTGCGGGCGCCGCCAGCCTGGAGGTACGGGTTCAAGACCTCAAGGAGCTTCTCGTAGTTCTCATCTACGAGGTCGATCTCCACGCCAGCCCCGTCAATGAGAATGCTGTGCGTAGAGATATCCGACGACTCCTCGCCGGTCAAGTCATCCACATATGTCGTAATTACCTTCTGTGCCATACGAGGGATTCTACGGCCACCTGAACCCCGAAATGTCCATGATCGCCAAAGATCGATAGCAGAGGACCACAACCGTGCAGGCAACGCTGCCGAGTACCTGCTTGTCCTGCGCATTACGGCTGCGGCCCGCGGTGCGCGGGGACGTCTGCCTGGCTCGTGAATGAGCGACAGGCGAACACCGCCGCTCGGCAAAAATCCCGCCGCAAGGGTAGGCGCCGCTGCTAGCATTCACCGCATGATCGCGCCTTCGTCCCGAATCGAGATGATGCCCCGCCAGCGGGGCTGCTGATACCGGACGCGCGTTTCCGAGGCCCCGAGACGGGGCCTCGACCTGTTTACAGACTCGGAGCTCCGCCTCGCAACTGGAGGTTCCGATGACCGCACCACGGCAATACATCACCACGACGATCCCGTACGTCAACGCCCGCCCCCACTTGGGCTTTGCCCTGGAACTGGTGCAGGCCGACGTCCTTGCCCGTCACCGCCGCCACCGCGGCGATGATGTTCGGTTCCTCAGCGGAACCGACGACAACTCTCTCAAGAACGTCCTGGCCGCCGAGGCCGAAGGCATCAACGTCCAGACCCTCGTCGACCGCAACGCCGAGGCGTTCGCCGCACTGCGGGAACCGTTGGCGCTCTCGTTCGACGATTTCATCCGCACCAGCCGCGACCCGCGCCATCGCATCGGCGTGGAGCGGCTGTGGCGCCGGTGCGCCGAGTCCGGTGACCTGTACCGCAAGCACTACGAAGGCCGGTACTGCGTGGGCTGCGAGCAGTTCTACACCCCTGCCGACCTCGTCGACGGCCGCTGTAGCGAGCACGGCACCGAACCCCAACTGGTCGCCGAGGAAAACTGGTTCTTCCGGCTGTCCCGCTACGCCAACACCCTGCACGAACTGATCTCCATCGGAACCCTGCGGATCGAACCAGCTGCTCGGCGCAACGAAGTCCTCGCTCTCATCGCCAGCGGGCTGCACGACTTCTCTATCTCCCGTTCCCACACCCGAGCCCGCGGCTGGGGCATCCCTGTACCGGGCGATCCAGGCCAGGTCGTCTACGTGTGGTGGGACGCGCTCGGCAACTACGTCACCAGCCTCGGATACGGCGAAAGCGACGAGGCCTACCAACGGTGGTGGGTACAGAGCGAGCGGCGCATCCACCTCGTCGGCAAGGGGGTGGTGCGCTTCCACGCCGTGTACTGGCCGGCCATGCTCCTCTCCGCGGGGCTGCCGCTGCCCACCGACATCCTGGTCCACGACTACCTCACCGTCGACGGACGCAAGATCAGCAAGTCCAGCGGCAGCACCGTCGACCCTGCAGATCTCGTCGACGAGTTCGACACGGACGCGGTGCGCTGGTGGCTCCTGCGGGAAGTCCCCCGAGTCGGTGACGCCGACTTCACCCGGGAGCGGCTCATCGCCCGCGCCAACGCCGACCTGGCGGGCGGCTTCGGCAACCTCGTCAACCGGGTCGTAACCATGATCCACCGCTACCGGCAGGGCCACGTACCCCTGGCCCGTGTCAACGCTCCGGCCACCGATCCTTTGACCACCGCCGCCCGCGACGTCCCGGCCCATATCGATGCGGCCCTGTCCGACTTTGACTTCCGCCGGGCCGCAGCCGCGGTTTGGAGGATCGTGGAGGAGGCCAACCGCTGTATCGACAACACCCGCCCTTGGGAGTTGTCCAAGGCCGAGCAGGGCGGGGATCTTGCGGCCGGGGAACATCTCGACACGGTCCTCGCCGCCCTCGTTCAGGCATGCCGCGTACTGGGCGACCAGTTGCTGCCATTCCTCCCAGATACCGCCTCCCGGATCGCCGAGCAGTGCGCAGAGATCAATGGGAGCCTCCCTCCTGCCAGCCCGCTGTTCCCTCGCATTGCGGAGGGCAGCGCATAGACCCTGGACGTCAGGGCGTCCGGCGAGGGCCGACCGGAGCAGTTGACGCTCGGGTGATCTCCCGATTCGACCCGGGGTCGCCGAAGAGACCAGCGGCCCCGCCCGTCGGCTTCGGTCAGACTCTCCACCGACGATGCGCATACGGGTCGCTCACGCGCCACAGACCGTGCCTCGCGATCAACCTCGCCCCTGAAGCAGGTAGGCCATCAGCGCGCCGGCCACATCGGGGCCGAAGCCCTGGCCGCGCGCCTCAGGAATGAGGAGGACGTCAATGCCCCCGTCTTTCCCGCCTGCGCACGAGTACTGCGCGTACCCCACGGGTCCGCTGCCAGCCAGCACAAGGAACGACTCAACCTGTGGCCGAAGGCGCCCCACGTACTTGGCAGCTACCTCATCTCGGGCCAGTGGCGTGCCTCCCCAGTGCTCAACGAAGGCGGCACTGGCGAACCAGCCCGCCAGCAGGTCAAGATCCTCCTCCCCAACGGGGACAAGGCGTGTCAGTTCCCCTTCGATCGACATCGCGGCGGGCATCCGGCAACTCCTGATTTCGAGAGAGAACACGAAGGGACGTGCCCACCGTAGGCGCCCCAGTGGTCGCAACCTTCCGTTAGGAGGTCCTTAGACGAGTGCCACCCATCACTATCGAACATGCGTTCTCCGGGAGGCGCCTACTCATCACCCCGCCATCGCCCCGTCGAGGCCTCGCCTTGTACCTCACACGAGGCCATCGGCGTACGAACCGATGTGTAATCGGACGGGCACGAGCCAACGGCATGCATCTGGGTCGACGCCGCGTGGAGGTGGGCGACCATTCGTACATGGCACGCGCACCAAGACGGTGTCGTCGTACTCCAGGTGCACCTGACCGGTGGCGCTCCAGGTGGTAAGCGCACCTACGGGTGGGGGCCTGGCGTACTTCGGCCCATCCTGGGCATCGCGCGACTGGCTTCCGTCGCTAATCGAAGTGGAGACCCGGCGCCGCTGATGGCCAGGGCAGGCGCGATTGTGGTCTTGTGAACCGGCAGGCCAGCGCGGTTCGCAGCTGAGTCAGGGATCATGGACAGTAGGCGCGGGGCCCAGGGAGTTGTTTCATGGGCCGCCCCAACCGCGCCACCCGGGCTGCCATCACCCAGCGCCGTGCCGACGCGATTGATCTGAAGCTCGCCGGCGTCGACTGGCTGACCATTGGCCGGAAGCTGGCCGCCGATCCGGCTGTCAACACGGATGGTTTCGCGTATCCGCAGGGGTACGGCATCGACAAGTACAAGCGCGGCCAGGAACCTCCCACCGACAAGCGGCTGATCGAACTCGCCTGCAAGGACGTCTCCAAGGCACTCGTCGAGCGCACCACCGCCCTGGACACCAATGCCGATGAGCTGCGGCAACTCATGGTGGAGCGACTCGAGCGACTCTTCTTCGGCGTCTATCGTGCCGCGATCCGCAACGGCGACTACCAGGCCGTCGACCGAGCCGTGCGGATCATCGAGCGCAGCAGCCGTCTCCTCGGCCTGGATCGGCCCGCCCGCACAGAGCTGTCCGGCCCGGACGGGGCTGCCGTCCAGGTGGAAACCGCGGGCCTGCAGGAGTTGGAGCGGCTGATCAACCTTGCCAGCGACGATGCGGGCGAGGGTGGCCAGGGCTGACGAGGCCGCGGTCCTTCAGCTCTATCGGTCGCTTCCCGCGCAGCGCCGCCGTGAGATAGCCGCAGCCTCCACCCCCGAACTGCGCGCCCAACTCGCATGCATTGAGCGCGATCTGGCGATGGACCGATCGCCCGGTGCTATGGCATCGGTTCTGACTGACGGCCGGGAGATGCAGGCTCCGCACCTGGCGAAGATCGACGCAGCGTTCGAGCAGGTCGCTGCGGGTAAGCCCACGAAGCTGTTGCTGACGATGCCGCCGCGGCACGGCAAGAGCCGCCGGGCTGCCCGCTGGGCTCCGCTCTGGTATCTCCGGCGCCGTCCGGAGCATCGGGTGATGATCGCCTCGTACTCATCGGATCTTGCTGATGATCACGGCCGGTGGATCAGGGATGCAATCCTCAACTACGGACCGCAGATCGGCATCAGCCTCCGAGCTGGCTCCTCCGCAGCAAACCGCTTCGATCTGGCCGGCACCGAGGGCGGCGCGGTCATGGCTGGTGTCGGTGGAGGGCTCACCGGCAAGGGCGCACACCTGGCCGTTGTAGACGATCCGATCAAGGACGCCGCTGAAGCGTCCTCCCCGACGATGCGCAAGCGGCTGTGGGAGTGGTGGCAGGCCGTTCTGTTGACCCGCATCGAGCCTGGCGGCTCGGTCATCTTGATCCAAACTCGCTGGGATGAGGATGACCTCGCCGGCCGGGTCCTGGCAGACGAGGGCGACCGGTGGACGGTCATCGACCTGCCAGCCCTGGCCCTGTCCGAGGATGACGCGCTCGGCCGCCCGGTCGGTTCGGCTCTGTGGCCCGAGCGGTACGACACCGACGCTCTCGCCGAGATCCGCCGCTCCGTCGGCGAGCGTGTCTGGTGGAGCCTCTACATGCAGCAGCCACGACCGCAGGACGGCGGCGTCTGGCAGTGGCCCTGGATCACCAATAACCGCGTCAGTGCGGCTCAGTTCCGCGGCATCGACCTCACTCGGATCGTCGTCGCCGTCGACCCTGCTGGTGGCGAGTCCGCCGTCGGTGACGAGACTGGCATCGTCGCCGCGGCCCGCGACCGTGACGGACACCTCTACGTCCTGGACGATCGCTCCGGCAACCGCGGCGCCGACGCGTGGGGTCGTGAGACCTGCCTGCTCGCCATCGAACTCCGCGCCGACGCCATCGTCATCGAGTCCAACTACGGCGGGGACATGAGCCGCCAGATCCTCAACCAGGCCTGGCAGGAACTCGTGCGTGAGAAGCGCACCGAGAACATGCTCCTGCCCGCCGTGCTGTCCGTGACCGCCAAGCACGGCAAACGACTGCGCGCGGAACCGATCGCCCAGCTCTACGAGCAGGACCGCGTCCACCATGTCGGTGAGTGGCCGAAGCTGGAACAGCAGATGGTGACCTGGGTCGCCGGGATGGACTCCCCAGACCGTATGGATGCCGCAGTCCACGCCCTGACACAGCTCGCCGACCCGGCCGAGAGCGGGATGATCGCCTCGGCCTACCAAGATGGGCGCCTGTCTGGACGTCGATGAGATGTGGGGAGGCCTTGGACGGCACCAGGCCCTATTCCCGCTACAACACCAGGCACGCAGGGACCGCCCGACACGGTGTCTCGCGAAAATCTCTCCTCCCTCGGACCGTTTCTACTGTTCAGCAGCCCAATACTCCGGACAGAACAACTAGTTCGTAAGCATTTGCCACCTCAAGAGGCATTTGTCGGTATCCGGGCAGTGCCCAGCAGCCGATGGTTCAGGGGCCTCGCACAGGCGTTGGGCACCATGAACTTGCTGCTGCCAGACGTCACGCCGCTCGTGATGCCCCTGGGGACGAAGCAGGAACGCCGACTTCCCCAGGGGCATCACGGTGCGCGCACCTCATTCCACATGCCCGTCCCGTGATCTAGGACCGGGACTACACGACGGGCTGGGCCGCCTCTGGCTCACCTACGCTGAAGGTGGCGCGGGGCCGACGTTACGGACCTGCCCCGTGGGCCTACGCAACTTCCTCACCGACGCTTGGTCGTGGCTGAACTACAAACCCGTCATGGCTGGCACGCACGACGGGCGCCCCCATCGTGCTCTCGCCCCTGAACTCCAAGCCAACTGGCTTCCCGAAGACGCGGTACGTCGCTTGGCCGCGTACAAGCTCCTGGGGGCCTACGACTCGAATCAGGCCGGCGAACTCGCCGCCCTGACGGGGAACGAATCAGCAGCAGAGCGACGTGAGTTCGGCGAACCTTCGGTCTTCGTCGACACCGCGCTGGCTCACATGCTCGGCAAGAACCAGCAGATCATCGTGCCCGGCGCCGAGCACGCCAGCGACGACGATCCTTCACCTGAAGCAATCGCGGCGGCAGAGGTCCAGCAACGTCTACGGGACTGGGCAGAAGCGGAGTTGCTTCCGCTGCGGATGCAGGCCGCGGAGCGCAAGGCGGTGCTACTCGGTGACGGCATCTACCTGCTGGCATGGGACCCGTCGAAGAACCGTGTGCGCTTGAAGACGTACGACCCGGGCTTCTACTTTCCCGTCCTTGAGGACGACGCCGACCCCGGCGACTTTCCGAACAGAGTGCACCTTGCCTGGGAGACGCCCGAGGACCCGAAGCAGGGCATCAAGGCCAAGCTGCGCAGAATCACCTACGAGTTGGGGCCGATCGCTCCGCCCACTCACAGCCTCACCGCGCGAGAAGGATTGGTTCAGCGGGAGCTTGCAGAGGACAAAACGGCAGGCCTGCTATTCGCCCCTGGCGATACGCACGTAAAGAAGACCGGGGCCATCGAGCGCATCTACCCCTGGGCGCCGGACAGGCTGTCGGCCATCACCTGCTATCTGACGGATGCCGAATGGCTGTTGGAGGATCTGCGCCACGGGCAAGCCCTCGATGATCTGCCGCTGGACAAGGCCACGTTCTGTACGCGAACCGACGGCGAGGTCCTCAACAAGCTGGACCTGCAGATCGACTTCTTGCCGGTGATCCACATCAGCAACAGCATCGCTGACGGTGAGCACTTCGGTCAGTCTTCGCTGGCCAAGGTCATGCAGGTTCTCGATGAACTCGCGGAGACGGACACAGACTCCGCGAAGGCCTCCGCAACAACCGGAGCGCCGATCATCGGCCTGGCCGGCGCACGGGCGGAGGTCGACCGTGTCACCGGACGGCCCAGGCCCCTGGCCATCCAGCCCGGCACCGTGTTCCAGCTCGCCGATGGCGGCCGCATGGACGTGCTGGACACATCAGGGCAGCTCGCTGAACTGCGGGCCCGCACGGAAGAAGTCCGGGACCGGGCGGCGATCAACGCCCGACTGCCTGCGGTGAGCTTGGGCACCGTGGATCCGTCTGATGTTCCAAGCGGCTACGCCCTGCAACTCTCCTTGGGGCCCTTGGACTCCCTCGTCGACTCGATGCGCCTGGCGCGTGCCCACAAGTACGTACTGCTCCTCAAACTGGTCCAGCGCCTCCATCAAGCTGGGCGGGCAGAGGGCTGGCCGGTGGGCGGAACCCTGGCTGCGCGGCTGGTCTTTGGCCCGCACACGCCGACCGACAGGACTGCCATCCTGGACGAGGTGGTCAAGGGCGTGACGGCCAATGTGCTTTCACTGGAGACCGGGGTTCGGATGCTTCAAGACGCCGGGTATCCGATTGAGGATGCGCGGGAAGAGGTTCGTCGCATCCAGGCTCGTGCGGCACCGCCCAAGGCGAAGCCGCGGGCAGCGCCACAAGAGTCGGAGGTCGGTAGCGGTGAGCAGGAGGTTTGACCTGACGTCGGTCAGTGCTGCCCGGACAGGGCGTAATGCTTTTCCACCTTCACCGACTGGATCTCCACCGTGAAGTCCTCGCCGGTGGGGCTGTCGATGTGCGTCTCCTGCTCGGCGCCGGACTGGTCTGCGTTTGAGCCGTGGGCGCCCAGATCCCGCTTCTGCTGCGTGATCTCGTACTGGGCCGGGGCCTTCCGGCTGCACTCCGGTCACGGCCACAGCGTGCGGATTCACGTCCTTGCCGCCGCGCATCACCTTGACCGTGATCGTGTAGTCCTTGGCATCGTCGGAGTCGTTGTACGCCGTCACCGAGATGTGGGGCGTGTAGGTGCGGTCACCGGAGTTCGGGATGTTCGACGACGCCTTGTCGACGGATTGGTAGGCGATCTCGATGCGGCCGCCGTCGACGGGGATCGTCGTCTGCTCGGCATCGGTGAGGACACGACCCCAGGTGCTGGTGGACTCCTTCGGGGACACCATCCACCAGCCACCCGAGGCCAGTGCGGCGGCACACACCGCGCCGACGCTGACGATCAGTTTCTTGTTCTGCAGCTTGCCCACGGTCCCCCCATGATCTTTTAGTCAAAGGGTAACGAACCGTGCACAGTTGTCGATCTTGCTGCCCTATGTGCGAGACAGGGCTTCTTCGGTGGCGTGCTTCCGACGGCGCAGCAGGGCGAGGACCGCGACGGCGCCAAGAGTCATCCAAGCCTTTCCGAGGATCTGCCCGGGCAGGTAGCCGAAGGAGCCGAAGGCCATCTTCAAGAAGATCAAGCTGTCGGCGAGAAGGCCTACCGCGTTCGAGACGAGCATGGCGACAAGGAGCCCTCGCGTGCGGAGCGGCTCGTAGACGGCGAAGTCCATGGTCTCGGCGACGGCGAAGGCCGCGGCCGAGGCGAAGGCCAGGGCCGGGTCGGCGAGGAAGTAGGAGACGACGGTGCCGATGACTATCGCCGCGAGGATTGCCTTGCGGCCCGCGGCCTCGCGGGCGAGGTCACGGAGGACGAGGGCCAGGCCCACCATGTAGACGCCGGCCGGTGCGGCGCAGCCGAAGCCGACCGGCACAGCTCCGACATGAGTGACAAGCAGGTTGGCGGCGGGGATGGTGGCGATGTAAGCGACGAGCGTGGCTATGCCAGCTGGAGCGGGGACGTTCACGATCTTCTTTCTGTCTCGGTGTGGCAGGACCCTGCCCAGACCTGCGTTGAGCGGAACGAAGGCGGGAGGGCGCCCAGACAGTACAGCGCACAGCACTGACAACAGCGGGTCGTCCGAGCCTCAAGACCCTGGCGCGAAGAGTGCCCCACGCTCACGGCTGATCGAGAAGATCCGGGTCAGCGCCTGCCCCGACTCCGCCCCAGACTTGGGCGGGCGCTCCGGGGATCTCCCCAGATCAGGTACACGCGCGAGATGAAGGCGGGAGGCGTTCACGCTGAGCACGATCGCCGAGTTCGGCCGCGAGACGCATGGTTGGTTTCGGCCATCGTCACGCATCGGCGCATGGCCGCCGTGGACTTCAGTGATCCGCTTTCAGTGAAATTGGACAGTTATGCCAGGTCCGGAGCGAGGGTCCAGTCAGGTATCCCCAGCCATTATCGAATGCGCTTGCGAATGCATGTGAAGCATCTTTGACGCTGTTGTCAGTGCCTCGGTTTAGGCTCATCAGCGTTGGCATACGAGCAGGTGGGGGCGAGAAGAAGGATGTCTTCAGGCTTCGCAGTCGGACACCTCGTCGAGTTCACGGGGGCTCCGGGCATCGGCCGGGTTGGGGCTGTCAACGGCGACATGCTGCGCATCGACTTCTTCGAATCCATAGCGGAGGAGGTCGTACACGCCCAGCATGTGCCGGCCAAGAGTTGCTGGCGTGCCCGGCTCGACCCCGAGACACGGGTCTACTGGCGCCAACCGAGCACCGGAGACTGGCTCGCCGGCCGAGTCACGGGAGAGCGCCTCCCTGAATATTTCATCCAGGTTCCCAACGAGAAGTGGAACGAGCTGGCGAGTGAGCGCGACCTCAGGGTGCGTTGGGACCGCCCCGTCCACAACCCCCGTCAAGTCCTCACGAGCGGCGGCAACGAGTCCGGGTACTTTCGTGATGCTCGGCTGCCCTTCCTGCGCGATCTCGTAGCCCAACGAGCTGCCTGCGCGAACATGGCGGCGCTGCTTTCCTCGGCTGCCGAGATCTTCCCGCACCAGGTCCGTGCGGCAATGACGGTGCTCTCCGATCCGGTACAGCGATATCTCCTCGCCGATGAGGTCGGCCTGGGAAAGACCATCGAGGCCGGCTTCATCATCCGTCAGGCCCTTCTCGATGATCCGCAGGCGCAGGTCACCGTCGTCACCCCCGAACCGCTTCGGCGCCAGTGGGACAAGGAACTCCGCACCAAGTTCTTCATCGACGACTTTCCTTCAGCGCGGATCGTGATCACTTCGCACGGAACGCCGGAGAAGTGGTCCGCCTACCACGACAGTGCCCTCGTCGTCGTGGACGAGGCTCATGCGCTGGTCCAGGACAGCGGTGAAAACCTCACTCCCTACCGCGAACTGGCCGCCTTGGCACATGCTGCCCCGAAGCTTCTACTGCTGTCCGCGACTCCTGTGACCTCTCGCTACACCACTCACCTCGGGCTGCTCCATCTGCTCGACCCCAACCTCTACCGTTGGGACGATCGCGAAGGCTTCGAGCACCGCTACGCCCTGCGCGCCGAATTGGCAGACAGCGTCTACGCCCTGGACGCCACCTTCACCTTCCTGCTGAGGTCAACGCTCGACGACATCCGGCAACTCCTCCCCCATGACCCCGGATTCGAGAACCTTGCGGGTCGGGTCGCCGAGTGCCTCACCGAGGACGATGACCTCTGCGACGGAGTACAACCCGCAGATCTTTCCCTTCGTGTAGAGGAGTTGCGAGGGCACATCAGTGAGACGTACCGCCTGCATCGCCGGGTGATCCGGCACCGGCGCGACCAAGTGGTGCTTCCAGACGACGAAGACGAAGAGAGCGAGCCCTACGCCGTCCGCGGCCGGGAACGCCCGCAAGTTCTCAGCCTGCCCCCCAACTTCGACGCCGTCGAAACCGCCCTCGCGGAGTGGCGCACCGGCGTATCGGACCACTTGCTCGATACCGGCCTCGAAGGCGAGATCACCGCCTACGGACGCATCCTCAGCGTCCTTGTCTCCCGAGCAGGCGGGCCCTTCGATGACTTCGCCGATACTTTGCGCTGGCGCGTAGACGGAGACGCTCAAGCGGCACAACGTGCCGGTCTCAGTCCACAGGAACAAGCCCTGCTCGCCACCCCCGTCCTCATCCCTGCAGAGGGGCAGGCACTCCTCGAACTTGAGAGGCAACTCAACGAGACAGAAGGACACCAGCGGGTGAAGGCGACGGTCAACGCCCTCATCCCGACCTTGAATCGCGGTGGGCGGATCGTCGTCTTCTGTGGTCCCGGGGCACTGGCGCACCAACTCGCAGCGCGCCTAGGAGGCTTGTCCCGGAGCGCGCAGGTTACGGAACACACCCGGCGGATCGGCGCCAAGGGTTCCGAGGACGCGGTCGCAAAATGGCGCACAGCGGCAGGCACGTCGGTCCTCGTCGTCGACGATACCGCCGAAGACGGTCTGAACCTTCAGGTCGCAGATGCCGTCGTCCATGTGCGTCTGCCGTGGAACCCAAACCAGCTTGAGCAACGGATCGGACGCGTAGACCGTTATCGCAACACCGAATCCGTCAGTCAGTCCGATGCCGCTAGCCAGTACGTGCTCATCGCAAGCACCGAGCACGAAGCCCTCGGCACAGCGTGGCTGGACCTGCTGCTCGACGGTTACAACATCTTCTCGAAATCGGCGTCGACACTGCAGGACGCTATCGCGGAAGGCCTCGACGCAGTCTGGACCGACGCGCTGCGGGACGGCCCTGCAGAGCTCGCATCTGCGCAGCAGCGCGTGAAGGATCAGCTTCTCGAAGCTCGCCGGCAGATCGAGAAGATGGACATGCTCGAGGCCATCTACCTTGACGCCGATGGCCGGGACAACACGACCAAGGCTCTCAGAGACCTGGAAGTGAAGTGGAAGGACATCCAGTGCGCTGCCTTCCAGTACACGAGCGAGGGATCTGGCGGCATCAACATTCGACGCTCCGATCACATCGTCGGCGAAACCGTCTTCGACCTCGTAGAGTCCCGGCCGCATGTGCCACCGCGCCTGTACCTGGCACAGACTGCCGCGCTGACGCCGGCCGTGACGCGGGGGACATTCAACCGGTCAAAAGCTCTGCGCTCCCCAGGCACCCGGGTGTTCCGCATCGGCAACCCCTTCATCGACATGCTCTCCTCGCTGAGCGCCATCGACGAACGTGGCCAGGCAACTGCCTTCCAGCGCATTGACTCCAGCCACACGGGGGATCCAGAACCCTACTTCGGCTTCGATTTCCTTGTTGAGGCCGATATTTCGGCAGCAGCAGAGACGATGACCAACCCGGAAGAGGTAAGCCGGGCGTTGCAGCGACAGGCTGACCTTCTGCTTCCACCGTTCACTCGCAGAGTGTGGGTGCGGGCAGGAAGCACCGAGGCGCTGACCCTCGCCACGGCGCTCGAGTGGCTCAACAGCCCTTACGACAACCGGAAGTGCCGGAACTTCAACAACCAGCGGGTTCGTGAGCTCGTCGGCATCTTCGGCGGCTGGTCGGAGTTCCAGCACTCTGCTGAAACCGCCGAGAAGGTCGCACGCAACGAACTCTTCCGCGTCACCGACCTGGCGGCGCTCTGCGCCGAAGCCCAGGAGCGGGCTCGCCGGCGACTTGCCGTGACCCGGGCCCAGGCAGCGGCACGCAGGGCTGCCGGACGACTCTTGCGCGACACCGAGAGCCAACTGGCCGACGTGAACACCGCCAGCCTGCTCATCGACGGACTCACGCAGCCGAACGTACGGCTCATGTCCGCTACATGCGTTGTCCGCGGGGGAAACGGAGCCCAGCGTCATGCGTGACAGTTGGACCGGGGCTCAAGAGCTCTTTGAAACCTGGCCGTTGGTTCCCCCGACGTCCGAGGACACGGAGTACCGCGGAACTCTGCGACGGCTCAAGGACACCCTCGAAGGGCTGATGGAACGCCGGTCTTCATGGCGTGACGTGGCAGCACTGACACGGCAAATCCTTCTTGAAGCCCAAGCCCACGGAAACAACTCTGGCCTCGAAGTCCCGCTCGGCGCACCGCTGCCCACACGGCTGCAGTGGGAACAACTCCACTGCCACGCCCTCCCAGCTGGTCGTCGCATCCTGGTCACAGCCCTGCCATGGCACCCCGACGTATCAGACCAGAAGGCCACCGAGGCCGCCGAGCACGACTTCCAGCAGATTCACCTCGGAGAGAGCCTCCATCAACATCTTGCATTGGAGCCCTGCCCAGCCGACCCCTTCTGGACCCAGGCCCTCGGCGAGGACTACGCCGAGTACAAATCGATCGGCCAGCGCCAAGCAGCACGTGCCGTAGCACTCGCAGAACCAGGCAGCACGGTGATCGCCTGCCTGCCGACCGGCCACGGAAAGACTGCACTCGTGCAGGCTCCCGCACTCCTCTCAAGCAAGCGCAGCGGCGTGACCCTGGTCGTCGTGCCAACAGTTGTGCTCGCCCTGGACATGGAACGCCGCGCCCAAGAGCTGCTGAGCTCCCGCGGCCGGCAAAGCCCTACTGGCCGATACGCCTACATCGGCAACCTAGATGAGAACCTCAAGCAGCAGTTGCGCGAGGACATCCGGTCGGGCAGCCAGCGGCTGATCTTTACGAATCCTGAATCACTCGTGTCCGGCCTCAAGTCCGCCCTCGAAGACGCTGCCGAGGCAGGCCACCTGCAGTACTTCGTCGTCGACGAAGCGCATCTGGTCGAACAGTGGGGCGAGGGCTTCCGACCTGAGTTCCAAACCATGTCCGTCCACCGTCGTACCTGGTTGAGCACCGCCCCTGCAGGACGTGCACCCGTCACCGTCTGCATGAGCGCGACACTGACCGAACAGCAAGTGACCACGCTCGAGAAGCTCTTCGCCGGAGCCAAGCCCGCTGAGATCGTTTGGGGCGCCCAGCTGCGCCACGAGCCCACCTACTACATCGACAACTTCGCGAGAGAAGAGGAACGCACGACGGCAGTCCTTCGTGCCGTCGACCGGCTGCCGAAGCCACTGGCTCTGTACGTGACAGAGCGGAAAGACGCCCGGGCATGGGCTGACCGCCTCCGCACCGCTGGCTACAGGCGAGTCGCCGATGTCGCAGGCTATTCAAGCCCCGACGAGCGTCGACAGGCCGTAGAAGGATGGGGTGGTCGTTCCGCTCTGGGGCCCATCCCTACCCAGTACGACATCGTCGTAGGAACCTCAGCCTTCGGCCTGGGTGTTGACCTCCCCGACGTCCGCAGCGTGGTGCACGCATGCCTGCCGGAAACCGTCGACCGCTACTACCAAGAGGTAGGACGGACCGGCCGGGACGGATGCCCGTCCGTGGCCTACCTGGCATCGGCCCCTCGAGACCTGCCCGTCGCCGAGGGCATCAACCGGCAGGCGATCATTAGGGCCGACACTGCCTGGTCAAGATGGCGGTGGATGTGGGACGTCCGGGATAAGACCTATGCGCGTCCGCGGCACTACCTCGTCAACCTCGACTCGATCCCGGACAACGTCCATGACATCTCCGAAGCCAACCGGGACTGGAACATTCGCACCCTGAACCTCATGCTGCGCGCAGGGCTCATCGAACTCCATGTCCCTGAACCACCTCAGCGGAGCGAAGGCGAACCGCGTGTCGTCTTCCAGGAACGTCTCACCCAGTTCTACGAGTTGGCGTCCACACATGTCGACGTCTCCATCGCGGACACTCAGACCAACGACGAAGGACACTTCCAGGGTCGCTTCGAGACTGAGCGCCGGCGCTCGATCACTGCTCAGAGGACCGCACTTACTGATCTCCGGACCTTGCTGCGCGGCGATCGGTGCACCGGCGAGGTACTCAGCACCTACTACCGGGTGCAACGAGGCGCAGCCCCGCTGCTGTCGGGTATCAACTGCCGAGGCTGCCCTAGCTGCAGATCGACAGGTCTTCCTACAGACAACGGCTTTTACAGACTGGCGGGAGACCCTCATCCGCTAGTTCCTTCCCCCCCGAGGGCCAATCGCGACCCCCTCGGAACCTTGCGTGGCACCGCTTCATGCCTCAGCTTGTGGTGGGGGACCGACGCCGAGCGCCAGGTTAATGTGCCCCGGCTTCTGGAAATGTTGGCCCTTCGCGGTATGAACGTGATCGGCGGGCCAGGGATCACCTCCCGCCAAGCCGAGACCCTCCAGGAGGATGTGGCGCCCCGCCCGATCATCCGTGACACCGACGCAGACCTGCTGCGCTTCTACGACGGCCCCATCGTGTGGGTTCTGGACGATGATCCGTCGTCCGTCGACAGCGTGCTCAGGTCACGACTTGGTTCACCAGACGTGACGTACCTGATCCACCCACGGGGCATGCCACATCCAGAGCGGACCGACCTCCCCTTCACCGCTCTTCATCCTCAAAACTTCCCCGTCCGGAATGCGTTGGAGTCGTTCTGATGGCCCTGATCAACGTGGACGCTTCGCGCCCTGACCCCATGTGGGCAGTCATCCGTCTACTGGCCCACTCGAAGAAGCCTGTATCGCTCAACAGCGCACGCGCCCTATTGAGCCCGCCCACGCTAGCTTCCCGAGAGAAGGACGATGCGTCGGAGATGTTCAGCAAGGCCATCAAGACGCTGCGAGAACTCGGGTTGCTTCACGTTCACGACTCCACCAGTGAACTGAAGCTTGTCGGACCCGCCGCACCTCTCGACGGCCGCGACTGGGATGCCTTCTCCGCTGCTCTACGCGCCGCCGTGCTCGCACCTGAACGCAACAGCGGTTTGGGAGACAACGACGAGCAGAAGGAATCCCGCGACCTCACTCGGGCCCTGGCCTGGTTTCTCGCCCTGGATCCTATGGAGGCTCCAGTGGCTTGGGAGCAAGCGCAGAAGCTCAGGCAGAACGCTTTGAAGCCGGAGGCCGGCCCTGCCATCGTCAACGCTGAGCGTTGGCGGCCGTTCGGAGACTGGGCTCCCGCGTTGGGGCTCGCTGCCCGCCCCCTCCTCTCTGGGGAAGGCAGTAGTCCGCTGACTCCGGACTGCACCGCCGCCGTCAGGTATGTCGCTCAGAGCCTGTGGGAGCCTGGCCAGCAGATTAACGCCGTAGCAGCCGTCCGAAGCATCCGTGAGCACTTGCCAGTGCTGCCGGGCGGCAAATACTCGCGAGCTCTTCAACTCGACAACCCGGGCGACCGTGTGGCCGGGGCTGCCCTCTCCTTTGCACTGCTGCGTGGTAGCGACGAGAAATGGCTGCGTCTGGAACTCGACTCCGATGCCCCTCTAGTGCTGCAGGTAGCCGACCCAGAGCAACCTTCGAGCCCGCGCTATGTAAGCGACATCACGATGCAGGAGGTCCCCAGTGCCTGACTTCCGTGGACAGGTCTGTTGGGACCCCGCGACTGCTGCGAACACCATCGGCGTCGAGGCCATCTCTCCTTCTCCTGCCGTCTTCCGGGCCACGCACGCTCCTTTGCGGATCCAGCGAGCGCGACTCGATGGCCGCCAACTTGTGCGCGAGGGGGAGCCGGTCGATGAACGGGCGGTCCTTGATGACTTCCTGAATCATGAGTCCAACACCGGCGCGCTGCTCATGCCCATCGTGGGCGAGTCTGGTTCTGGAAAGTCGCACCTCGTCCGGTGGGTGCGCGAGCATCTTGATCTTGTCGACGATCAGCCTGAGTCTCGTGAGGTCATCTACCTCGAGAAGCACAGGACGAGCCTGAAGGCAGTAGTGCAAAGCCTGATCGCCCAGGCTGACAGCGATGAGCTGAAGCAGTTGAAGGCGGAGATCGACAAGTTCACCGCTGACATCGACGCATCAGTGCTCGCTCGGCGCCTCATCCATTCTCTCAACGAGACCCTTGTAGCCGAGACAGGGCGCGGGGTCTCGGGGCCGGCGCGGCAGCTCTTCGGCCCTCAGGGGCTCGGGGCACTCCTTGACGATCCGCACGTCAGTGAATTCATGCTCAGGCCGGAGAAGTTTGTTCCTCAACTGGCCACCTACCTCCTGCGGGACCGTACCAAGGGGGAAGGGGACCGCCCTCCGAAGTTCACCGTTCATGATCTTCCGCTGGACATCACCGGCGTCAGCAAGGCATCTGCCCTAGCCAAGAAGTGGGTTCAGGTTCTCAGTTCCAAGGCCGAACTTCAGGAGATCGCAATCGATCTCCTGAACGAGCACTTGGAGACTGCGATTAACCGGAGTTTCAACCTGGGCATGGGGCGCCTGCTAGAAGCTATGACCCTTGTCCGAGAGGAGTACCACCGACAGGGCAAGGAGATCATTCTCCTCATCGAGGACTTTGCCCTCATCCAGGGCGTTCAGAAGGACCTGCTCGACGCCATCGTCGAAGCGGCCCGCCGAGAAGGCTCCACCCGCCTGGCCCCCATCCGCACCCTCATGGCGGTAACCACCGGCTACTTCCGTGACTTGCCGGAAACAGCCCTCACACGCGTACGCGCGAATCTTGGCTACGCCTACGACCTGGATGTGCCCTTCAGCGAGGAAGACACCGGCGAAGAGGCCATCGCCGCATTCGTCGGCCGGTACCTCAACGCCGCACGTGTCGGCAAGGATCGACTGGAGCAAACAGGCGATGCAGAGCCGACGAACGCATGCGACGAGTGCCCTCTGCAGGCACGCTGCCACGATGCATTCGGGGCATCCGCGGACGGCTACGGGCTGTACCCCTTCAACAGGTCGGCCCTGACCCGCGCGGTCCACTCGACTGCTTCGAAGGACGAGCCATGGGCGTTCGTTCCTCGAACCGTTCTGGGAAGCGTGGTACGGCCGGTCCTCATCCAGCACGCAAGCTCGCTGCGGAAAGGAGAGTTCCCGGACTCTTCCTTCTCCGAGGGATTCCCCACTGCTGAGATCGATCAGCCCCTCAGCACAGCCGTGCAACAACTCGTCGAACGCAGCGATCCTGTTGCCGCCGACCGGCGCAAGCGGGTACTTGAGTTCTGGGAAGATGCCGCAGCTCAAGGCATTGAAATCGACCCCACGGTGCTGGAGGCGTTCGCCCTCAGCCCCATGACGGCCGAGTCTCCGGTCCTCCCTGAGCAGCCGCGACGTGCTGCAGAGCCCTCCCGGCAATCCAGCACCCCGTCGAGCACCGCCAAGACGGAGGACAAGACCTATCCACCCTCGGTGCAGCGGAGCCTTCAGAACATCGAGGAATGGGTAACCCGCGGCGACGACCTCAAGCAGGATCATGCTCGGACGATCCGCACAGTCGTTGCCACCGCGGTGGCCCAGCGGTACCGGTGGAATACACCGCTCATGCAGGCGCAAGCCAGCGTGAAAGACAAGGGTTGGCCGAACAATGCCACCGTCGTCAGCATCGAAGGCTCCGCGGTCGCAGGCATCAGCGGTGCTGACAGCGCCCCCATCCAGTTCAAACGGAGCGCGACGAACAGTAGATTCTTCCAAAGCCTGATCCGTGCGCAGTACGGGCTGGATCAGGTCCGTGGGGAAGACGTCCGGAGGCTGGCCACCGTCGCCGAAGAGCACTCCCGTGCGTTGGCAACCAGAGTTCAGCGCAACTTGGAGGTCACAGACGACGACCTCGTATTCGGCCTGCGCGCATCCCTTCTGGGAGCGGTTCTTGCAGGCCGCGCCTGGCCCGGCATGAGCATCGAGGATTTGCTGGCAGCCGCAGTGGACGACGGCGAGAGCTGGAAGGGCGCCGGCACTATGTCGAGGCCTGAGCGGTGGACCGTCGCACTCAACCAGCACCTCGCTGCGCGCAGCGCCCTGGTTAAGCGCATCCGCACCGGGGTCGGCATCTCACAGGGCACCAGAGGAGCCGTGGGCATGATCGATGCTGCCCGGGCAGTCCCTCTGCTGGAACAGGCAGCCGCCAACTGGTCATGGGAAACACCAGTAAGCACCGTCCCGGAATGGATCAAACCTGCAGTCAAACCGTTCGTGTCATGGCCCGCCCTGATCGATGGACAGATCACGATGCTCAACGAGCTGCTCCGAGACATCCGACTGCGGCAACCGCGCAGCACCCCGGGGAAGAACACCCTCGCCAGCATCAAGTCCGCCGTTGACCGAGCCAGAGAGGTCAGCCTGTCGCTGTCAACTCAGCGAGCACGCGATCTTGATTCGCTCCTTGAACAGGCAAGCGCCGTGGAGTGGTCCACGATCTCCGCGCTGGAGGATGAACTGGGGCGTTGCCACGACGACGACCGCCCAGAGGCGACCCTACTCACTGCACGCATCCGCACAGCAGCACAGGACCGCGGATCCTCCATCGAGGTCGTTCGCAACCTGCTGTATGTGGCTGATGAGTGGCTCGATGAAGCCCTGAAGGGTGCTGAGATGCGGGCAAGTTCTTCGGCCGCTAAGAGCGCAGCCGATGGCGTACAAGAACTCGTTGCCAAATGGCGCTCTCTGGTAGCCGAAGGGGCTGATGACCAGTGACCCAGATGTCCGTGTACGAGAAGGCAAAGCTGCTAGAAGATCACGCCTCCCGCATCGCGGACGGCGAAGAGTCCCAGCGTCAAGCCACCCGGGTATCAACTCGGTTGATGGAGCTTCGATCCCAGCTCAACCAACTGCGCTCCCAGTTGGCCGTCACTCAAGCTCTGCAGGCCCGTGGCGCGGGCCTCGACATCGACCTGTCCGGCATCGACGACGGGAGAGCGGGCTTTGAGCGGAGCTTGGGGCCTAGCGGCCTGCCCTCCAATCAGGTGTTCAACACGGCGAAGAAGAAGGCACAGGTAGTTGCTGATCGCCTTGGGGAAGCGAATCAAGCCGCTTGGTCCACGTGGACGGGACAGCTACTCGAGGAACTACCCGTAGCGCGGATCTCGATGCTTCTCGATCCAGGGGCCGAGAAGCAGGCATCCACCCGTCATGCCGAACTTGAGCGCGTGGCAAGGGGCAAGGCATCCAAGGAAGCCATCACCACCTTTGCCGTCACGCATGCCGGCTTGGCTGAACTACTCCAGGGCGCTCAAGACCCGCCTCAGGCACTAGCCGTTCTGCTGGATCGACTGCGCGAGCAGTCCGGTCTCACGCTACGCGACGTCACCGACGAAGAGATCGCGCTCATCCGTGAATACGGGATGGATGCCCACATCAGCCTGAAGAGGAAGGGCTCGTGAACCAGCGCAGCATGGACCAGGACTTTACCAATGAACTCCTCAACCGCCTCGAAGACCTTGAGCTGCCGCTGCTCTCGTGGGGCGTGACGGAGGGCTCGCTCTCTGAAGACGACGTCGTCGAATGTATCGAGTCTGTTCTCCATGAACACCCGAAAGCTCCGGAGAACGTCTCACCTCATGACGTACTCCACGAGATGCGCGGCCTCGCCCTGATCTGGAAGGTGCCCTGGCCGAATGACGGACCGGCACGCTATCGCACCCGATTCGCCGAGTCGCTCCGACTCACAGCCGGACTTCGCCAGCTCTTCCGTCCTCGGGGCGACTGGGCAGGAGAAGCACCGAGTGGATGGTGGCGTCAAGGAAGGCGCCTTGTTGCCGACTACCGGCTGCACACGCGCTATCGGCGCTACCCCAAGCGTGACATCTCTGCCTCAGAGGCGCTCAAGCAGTTGGGGACTTCGCCTAGTTGGGGAGGCCTCCAGAACCGTGTAGCAAAGGCCTATCTGGGTGGAAAGAGCTTGGCAGGCTTCCAGTTGGAAGCGACCCAGGCCGTCTATAAATCACTTGCCCACCAAGACAAGTCCAGCGGAATCATTGTCGGGGCTGGCACCGGTAGCGGCAAGACACTCTCGTTCTACCTGCCTGCGTTCGCCGCAATGGCGGCACACGCTCCGGGCAGCGTCCACACTTTGGCGCTGTACCCGCGTACTGAGTTGTTGCGCGACCAGCTTAAAGACGCGGTCACCGAGGCGAGCAAGGTTGAACAGGCGCTTGCGCAACAGGGGAGGCGCTACCTTCGCATCGGTGCTCTCTACGGAAGCACTCCGAACGACTCCACCGATCCGCGGAGGCTAGCTGCGGGCAGGGGATCGGGTCGTTGGAAGCGGTTCCAAGACGGATTCATCTGCCCATTCCTTCCGTGCCCCAACGACAGGTGCGAAAACGGGGAGTTGGTGTGGTCTGATGAGGACCGCGCCGCCGGCAACGAGCGTCTCGTCTGCTGGCGCTGCCGGTATGAGCTGCCGGACGGGCGGCTCGCCCTCACTCGTAAGTCCCTGCGGAGCAACCCACCCGATCTGTTGTTCACGACGACCGAAATGTTGAACAACTGCAGCGCAGACAGCTTCCTCGAGGGCCTGCTGGGCTGGAGAGGCGGGCAGGTTCCTTCGCTGATGCTCCTGGACGAGGTTCACACCTACTCTGGTGTGCATGGTGCCCAAGTCGCCTACCTACTTCGCAGGTGGCGTGAGGCAGCCCGCAAACCTGTCACGTTCGTTGGCCTGAGTGCGACGCTCCGCGACGCCAAAGAGTTCTTCGCCCAACTCGTCGGCCTTCGCGACAGCGACATCGACTCCATCGCTCCGTCCGAGGACAGCTTGGTGGAGGAGGGCCGCGAGTACGCACTGGCCCTGCGCGGTGATCCGGTGGCAGGGGCCAGTCTGCTGTCGACGTCTATCCAGACCGCGATGCTCTTCGGCCGAGTACTCGATCCAAGTGACGAGACCTTTCTGTACGGATCCACCGGCTTCCTGTTCACCGACGACCTGGACGTCACCAACCGCTTCTACAAGTACCTCCGCGACGCGGAAGGCGACCAGGACCACTTCGGTCGCATGAGCCGACATGGTGACGTACTTGCTGGGCTCCGCTCACGCGCGCGGCCTGAGCCTGAGGCCCGGTACAATGAGGGCCAGTCATGGGACCTCGTAGAGAAGATTGGGAACGAACTCGCTCCCGATCTGCGCATGCACCACTTGGTCATTGGTCGCACGTCTTCCCAGGACGCCGGCGTTAACCACAATGCCAGGCTGACAATCGCCACCGCCTCTCTGGAAGTGGGGTTCAACGACCCCCGAGTTGGTTTCGTGCTTCAGCACAAGGCACCTCGCAATGCCGCCTCCTTCATCCAGCGCCGCGGACGTGCTGGTCGAGCCCGGGGGACGCGGCCAGTGACCGTCGTGACCCTCTCTGACTACGGTCGTGATCGCCTCGCTTACCAGGGCTACGAGACGCTCTTCGCGCCAGAGGTCGCGGCGATCAAACTGCCTCTGCGGAACCGGTACGTTCTCAAGATCCAAGGGGCCCAGGCCCTTCTTGACTGGGCGGGGCGCCGACTGCGCAGCAAGGGGTTCCGGAATGCCGACCCGCGCAGGCTCCTGAAAGCACCGGCAGCGGGAGCTGTGAATCCCCGCTATGAGGCTGAGCACCAGGCCCTCATCCAGGTTTTCGATGAGTTGCTGAACGACGACCGTGTCCAGGACCAGTTCGCAAAGCACCTTGCTAGGGCGCTGCAACTCCCTGCCGACGAAGCGCAGGCCGTGTTGTGGGAACAGCCACGGTCGCTGCTACTAGCCGTGGCACCCACCGCACTACGACGGCTCAACTCCGGTTGGAAGCCACTGGTGACTGACGCCGGTGCCGTGAACGGCGCCATGCTGCCCGAGTACATCACTCGAGCTCTATTTGAGCCCTTGAATCTCCCAGAGGTCGATCTAGAGCTCCCATTTGATGACGGAGATGGAGCCGTCGAGCCGATGCCGATCGGGAGAGCCCTGACGGAGGCGGTACCCGGCCGAGTCAGCCGACGCTTCGGGTACTTGAGCGATGACCATCGCACATGGCTCCCTCTCCCTTCCGAAGGCAGCAACGTTCTGAATCTCACGCAGTTCGTCAGGGACGGCATGCCCGAAGGCCCTTGGCAGCCCCATGAGCACGGCGGGGCAGAATTCGAGGTCGTCAGGCCAAAGCGGATGGGGCTGGTCGAGCCAGATAGCGACATCATCGACCAGTCACAGGGCGTCCCTGTGTGGGGCACCCAGGTTGTTACCCTTGACGATGTTCCGTTCGACGAAGGGATGGTGCCGAAGCCGTCCCCGTGGCAGCGCCGGATCGACGCCGTCAGCTTCGCGACACACGCAGCCGGCAACCCCGTCGAGGTGCGGCGCATGACGATCGGTGCCGAGTGCACGGTCCGCCGTGAACGTCAGGACAGCGAGAACCAGTCCGTCCGCTACGAACTCCGTGGTAAGCCCGCCGCCCTCGGTTTCCGCCTCGGCGTCGATGCCGCCTGTTTCAAGTTGCGCCCCTTGGACGTTGAGGACCCGGCAGTCAAGCGGTACCTGGCCTCGCCGCAATGGCGAGCTCTTGCGTTTTCACACGCAGTCCAAGAAGATCCAGAACTGGCCGATATCTCGAACTTCTTCCAGCAGGAGCGACTCGCTCAGATCTACCTGACGGCCTTCGCGTTGGCCGGTCTTGCTGCCGAGCGCACGAACGCGGAGATCCGCACAGTCCTCTCGACTGGTGGCTGGAGCAGGGACCTGGCAAGAATCTTCCAGGTGCTCTATCGCGATGCCGATTTGTCTGAACAGCACATGGACAACGACCGTCTTGTTGCAGAGCTGAGCACACTGGTCACCCGCGACACGGTCATCGCGGCTCTCAACCGAGCGGCCAGCCGCCTCGTTATCGAGGACGTGTCCGCCGAGTCGGCTGACTTGGCGCGGCGGGCGTACCGAGACACCATGGCCGCTGGGATCCGCGCTGCCGCCCAGCGGGCTTGCCCGAATGCGCAGGACGGCGATCTCATCGTCGATGTACTGCCAGCCGACGAGCCGGACGGGCTGACGACCATCTGGCTCAGCGAGACCTCCGTCGGGGGCCTCGGCGTGATCGAGCAGTTGATCGACTACTACTCGGCGGATCCTCGACGGTTCTGGGGCCTTGTGACGAGCAGTCTCGCGCCCAGTGAATTCGAGTATGTGGATGCCACTTTGACGCGTCTCCTCGAGCACGTCACTGGGGATCCGGGTGGCGCCGCTGCACGTGCTATGGCAACGCTTCGCGCTAACGTGCCGGCACAGCAAGCCCAAGACGCACTCGGTGATCTACGTGAGGCATGGGCCCGATTGGATGGGCCTCCTCGGCATGCGGCAGTTGCGGCCTTGTCCACGCGCTTGCTGCGTCCGGGCTCTGGGACCGACATCGATGCCGCGGCTCTCGCTCTCGTAAGAGCCTGGGCTGCACTCGAAGAGCGTCTGGGGATTGAAGTCGACGCACGCGTCGTGGCCTACGCCGTGGGATCGAACCAACTCGTTTTGTCCGGAGTCCGTGCGCTCAGTGCCGACCAGGTCTTCAGCCTCCTGTGGCCGCGAGGTCACCAGGCTCGTACCCAGGACTTGAAGCACTACCAACCGTACGCCGAAGCCCCCGTACTGGAACGGCTCCTGGTCCAGGCCGCCCACGATGACCGGCTGCCCGAGGTCGATGTGACGCAGCCTGCATGGATCGAGTCGTACGGCAAGCATCTCGCAGAGACCTCCGCTGTCGATCTGATTTGTCCCGCCGGCAAGGAGCAGGCAATGGCGCAGGCCTTGAAGCAGATTCCTGTCACCCACATCGACCGGGACGTACTGCGTATCTACGGAGAGGTTTGCGGAATCCTCCGTCAGCAGAACGAACTCCGGGTCCGCATCGAGTTGCGGGAGGCCTCGCAGTGAAGTCCCAGGAACGCACGATCCGCACCGGGCTGCACACCACTGTGCGCGTCGACACCATGCTGACCTCGGCTCTGATCGCGGAGTTCATTGCTCCTAGCGATCACTTGTGGCTGGTGTCACCGTGGATCACCGATGTCCAGGTCCTCGACAACAGCCACGGCGCCTACGATGCACTGTTCGGCGATGTCCCACCGCAGAGTTGCCGCCTATCCGATGCCATCGCCCGCATCGCACACGGTGGCGCGAAGATCCACGTCGTTACACGTCGTGACGCACACAATGACGACTTCCTGCGCCGTCTCACCAAGGCGGCCGCGCCCGAGCGCGTCCACGTGGCGCAGGATCCGAACATCCACGAGAAGACGCTGTGCGGTAACGACTGGATGCTCAGCGGATCGATGAACTTCACGATTCGTGGCATGGCGAAGAACGACGAGAGAGTGACCTACACGGCAGGTAGCGACGCCGCTGCCCAGGCACGTCTGGACCTGGCCGAGCGGTGGGGAGATGCTGCATGACACAGCCCAAGCACTGGACGCCGGAGCGCATCCAGACCTTCCTCAGAGCGTTCTTTGGAACAGGCAACGATGCCTGGCCCGACATGCGACCGGACTACGCTCACAAGGACCGCACGGAGCCATTCGTCAAGGTTCTGCTGAACGGCGGCGACGCACCTATCGTCCTGCCGCGGTGGGATGCCGACAGCCAACAGTTCGCCATGTACGCCATCGCACGTGACCAGGCTGACGTGACAAAGACAGCTGAGTTGATCGAAGCCTTCGCGGGGCCGACGTACATCTATTGCGACATGGAGCGTGGCGGGCTGCGCCCAGCCCCCCTCAACCCGGATGACCCGGTAGAACACGCCATCTTGGATTTCGCCGGCGAGCGGGTGACCTTCAGGCTGACAACCGCACAGCCCGCGCGTTACCGACAGAGCCTCACCGATGCATTGCTCTTGATGCAGAAGACCTACACAAACCGCCCGCCTCGCCTGTGGCGTGCGGTCAAACCCATCGGACGACTCATCGCGGAGTTCGATGCTGCTCTCGCGGCGGGCGGTGAAGCAGCCTCCCAAGACCTACTGGAGCAGTTGGCAGCGGCCGGTGGACTCACCGCTACAAACCTGGCGCACCTCAGGCTCAAGCGCCTGGATCGCCTCGGTGTGAGCAACAAGGTTCTCGCATTCCCAAACCTGCCGGACATCGTGCACCAGGACCCACCCGCTGCCGTGAAGGCCGCCATTCTCAACGCTGTCTACACGGTGGCCCTCGAAGAGCCCCTCGCTACGCGAGACCTCGACGCGGCTAAAGAGGGTCTCATCGCCCACGGCCGGGTGGTCCCTGAACTGCTGGGCGGCGACCCCCGGTCGTATGGGCCGCAGGCGATGACCGTCGTCTTGCTCGCGGCCGTGATTCTCGACGATGTGACCGTTGTGCGCCGGGCGTTGGCGGCCGTTGAGGAACTGGAGCAGGCGCCCCAGATCGCGGCACTCGTTCTGAGTGAGGCCGAGCGTCTGGCGGCTAAGCCGGTTCCTGATGCGGTGGACGAGGCGTCCTCGAATGCATCCCCTGGCGTTGATGCAAGCGTGCCCATCGAGTCTTGGCCAGAGTTGTTCTCTGCGCTTGCTGAGGGAAGTCCTGCAGGCAAGCAGGCCGTGGAAGACGAGGCGTGGGCGTTGTGGCCCTCCCCGGTGCAGAGCGATGACGTTCTGGCTGAGTTCTTGGACGGGTTGAGCGATGGCGCGGCGGATGAACTGTGGCGTGCTGTCGGTTCGTTCCTCGATGCCGTGGGTTACGACGAGCCGGCGCCGAAGAGCGCGCATGCCTTCATCCGTAATGCCGTGGCCTTCGGCCGCTACGGCCCGGGGGATCTGGCGGTGCTGCAAGCTCTGATGGACATCGCTCTTCGGGCCTCGCCCGCCGCTGACACCTACGGAGAGATCCTCAAGGACGTGAGCTCGGAGTGCAGTCGGTGGATCGCTCCCGAACGAGCCTCGGCCGCCTTGGACTTCGTTGACCGCCTATTTCTTGCCGCGTGTCCTGACGTAGACGCCCGTGAGAGATTGTGTGTCGATCTTCTCGCGCCGTTGTCCGTTCACCGGCACCGTCTTGCGGCAGCTGATCTGGCTTTCGCACAGCGGCTCACCCATGAACTTGGCCTGGCGGGCCTCGATTGGGCTGTCCCCTCTGAGGAGGACGTTCAAGATGACCCCCTCGTGTCGATGCCACCTTCGACCCTGCTCCTGTACTCCCTGGACGAGGCGGTACTCACCAGGTGCCGGGAGGAGTTGCAGAAGATCGCTCCTGCCGTGAAGGTCGCCACCGCCTATGACCACGTTGGCACGCCGCAGTTGCGAGAGAAGGCGCGCAGGGCGGATGTGGTCGTTCTAGCGACGCGTTGCGCCAAGCACGCCGCCACTGGCTTCATCACTCAGCACGCTGGCAATGACGTGCCGATCGAGTACGCGAATGGCAGCGGCTCAGCGTCTCTCCTCCGCGCAGCCGAGCGAGGCCTACGGCGCACGATCGCCGAGAGCGTCTGACGCACTGGTGGTCTCCCCGATCTGATCGGGGAGACCACCAAATGGAACCGCAGACCTTCGGCTACTTGCTGACCAGAGCCTGCAGGTGGGTGCTGAGCTTCCGCACGTCGTTGGCCGTGTTCTGGAGGCCGTTCCAGTTGCGTTCCTCGCCATCCGAGAACTTCCACGTGCCGGATGTCCAGGCCACGTGCTTCTCAAGTCGGCGCAGGGTGATGCGGAGCTTGTCCCAGTTGACCTTGTCGAAGTGGTCGTCTGTGGTGAGTCGGTCCATGACATAGCCCATGGCTTGGATGCCCACGCCATGGGTCAGCCTCGACTCCTTGGGAGGCTTGTTCCACGCATCAGGGAAGAGCTTCTCGACTGCCGACCAGAAGCCCAGAAGGTGCGCCAGCATCGCTTCCTCGTCCCCGGAACCGTCCTCAGCGTTCCGGTACTGGTACAAGGCGCCCTCGTAGATGCTGTGTTCCAACATCCTCAGAATGCTGTTGTCCTTGATGTTGCCGCCAGGCGAGGTGGGGCTGCTGATCCTTCCGCAGAACGGACCGTCCCCCATATTCAGGAGGACCATGAGCTTCGCGGCGAGCTGGCGGCGCGCGTACGAGCGCGGCAACTTGGCAGTGGTTTCCGGCAGGAGTTCATACACAAGCCCCTTGGGCAGGGGTTTGGTCGAGTTGACCAAGATGAACTGCGACCGCTGCTCTTCCTGAGACGCAATGAAGCCCACAGCCGCGACGGGGAACTCTGCAAGGTCAGCGTCCCTGATGGCCGCACTGCGCTGCTGACCGTCCACGAGCCAGGCCGGCTTCTCTTCATCAGCCAGTGATTCGTCGACCGGGATGATCAGTTCGCCGGGGATGGAGTAGCTCACACTGCCGCCGCGGACCGCAGGTTCGAACGTGACGCGATCATCGAAACCGAGAACCAAGGCATTGGGAAGCATCGCCCCTTCGGACTCAAGGTAGCGGCGGATCGAGCGGATGTGGCTCTGGACCTCAGGCCGCTGGTACCCCTGCAGCTTCTTCTGGCTGTCGCGACGGATGCGCGAGACGGCGGCAAAGTCTTCCACCTTTTTGCCGTCGACAGCGAAGCAGTAGATCTCCTTGTCGCCTTGGAGCACCTTGAGGGCGGGAACCTTCAGAACGTAGCGGTCGGCCACATCATCTCCTGTTTAAGTTACTTTGAGTGCTATGCGCGATCTGGACGATTATGTGAGCGGCAGCTTGCGCATCTTGGCTTCGAGCACCGTCATGTTATGGAACCCTCGGCGCTTATTCCGCTCTGTTCCACGGAAGATGACCATGTCGATCTTGTGCTTCTCGCAGAGTTCACATCGGCAGCGATCCCAAGGGCGGTCGACAAGGGTTTCCCTGTAGTCCTTGACCTTCTCTAGCTTCTTGGTGTCACCGATGAGAGCGTGATAGGCGTACAAGGCATCGATGACTTCCTGCACTTCAAAGTCCTTGTCGTCCTCATACTCACGCAGCAGTTTAAGGCATTCGCGTTCGGCCTTAATTGCCGCCGACTGCGACACCACGCCTGCCAAGATCAGCCGCTTCAGGGTTGGGTTCCCGTCGACCTGGGGAACCCTGATCGCCAGGTATGAACCATCGGCGGTGTGGTAATTGTTCTTCTCATCCATGAAGGCTTGCCGGAATGCCGATGTGCTGTCAAAACTGGTGACGTGATACTTGACGAAGCGTTCCATGCTGCCGATACGGGTGATTCCGAGAAGATGGAACCCGACACCACTCTTGCGGATTTTGGAGATTTCCTCGAGGCAGGCAAGGATTTCCGGCGTCTTCAGCGGAACCATGCCCCCCAGGGCGATCCGCTTGTAGCCCATTTTCTGGAGTTGGGCGACACTGTCCGCATAGCTGGCAGGACTCCATCCCTGCGCCGCGCCAATCGGCTCCAGGTGCTGTTTCTTATTAGAGACCAGGCGATTGTGACTCTTCGTGGCTTCGAAGAACTTCCTTGCCAAGTCCAGCGAGATCTCACGACGCTTCACCCATGCCGGAGCAACGTCCTTATCAAGGGCACCCGGCTGGTAGCCGAAGATCACATGGTCGATACTGACCCCTGAGTTGAAACGGCACTCCGTGTAGTAATGGAGCACGTCCTCAACCCTGTACGGGGGCTCCTCTTCGTTAATGTAGTTGAAGGATCCGCAGTCACCGAGGCTCTCCATCGAGTCAGGTAGCCCGAAGAATTTCTTCACGCCATCTCGGTAAAGCCGGTCCCTCTGAGGGGCACTGTACTTTCCGGCTCCCTTAACAGACCCGTCCACGATGGCCTTGCTGACCAGTATCCCGTCGTAGGGCGCGGGCTTTACTGCCTGATGGGCATACAGATCATCCCTCTGGCGAACCCGCTCATCCGGGTACTCATCGTTGATGAAGTCATACCTGGGATAGATCTGATCTTGGCTATCAGGGAAGTAGAACTTCACGACGTGCTCGTCCTCGACTGGAAGTAGATGCGAATCAGAAGGTTCGAGAGGGTACTGATGTGGCGCGGCGTGTTCTGGAGCTCGTCCCAAGGGGTGTTGAGTTCAGGCCAGCTCCCCTTGGTCCATCGGCAGTGGGGGGCGATGAGCGCCAGTTCGGCCTTGGCCCTCTCGTACGCCTCCTGCGAGCCGGGTTCCGCGACAGCCAGTACCCGGTCCATGACTCGATCCATCAGGCGCCCCATCGACCGGATGCCAACGCCGTGCATGAGGCGGCTCTTGGTCGGTGGCACACCCCAGGCATCGGGGAAGGTGTCGCGCACCGCGCTCCAGTAGGTGATGAGGATGCTGCGGATCGTGGCGGTGTCGACTGTACTGTTCGACAGATTCTTGTACGGGAAGAGTGCACCCGACGGCTTCAGAGATTCCTCAATAGCCGAGATCAGGCTGTTGTCCTTCACCACAGCGTTGGACCGCTTGTCTGTGGTGGTTGACGCCTGCTTGATCAGTCCCTTGAAGGGAGAATCGGCGTCATGGTTCAGAGCGTTCGCCAAGACGGAAGGCAGCTTCTTCGCGGACAGCTTCGTCGGCAGTTTGGTGTGCACCTCGGGAAGGAGTTCCGTCACCAAGTTGCTGGGCAGCGGCGACACGGTGTTGACGCGGAGGAACTGGTCTCGCTGCACCTCAATGTCCTCAGCGACGAAGCCGGCCACCGTGATAGGCAGCTTGGACCTCCGCGTACGCGCGAGCGCAAGACTGCGCTGCTGTCCATCCACGATGAAGGCGGGTCTGGGTGCAGTTGGCGACTCCGGCAGGGGAATCTCCAACGTCCCGATCGTTGAGAGGCCGTCCGTGCTGTTCGGCCCGCGGCTCCCCCTGAACCGCACCGAGGTGGGCAGGGCGAGGATGAGGCCGTTGGGAAACAGCACATCCTCGCTGTCGAGGTACTCGAGGATCTGCTTTACGTGCTGCTTCTTTTCCGGCCTCTGGTACCCGAACAGCCTGCCTGCTTCGTCCCGAGAGATCCGCGCCACATCAGCCACGCGGTCAATCTCTCCCGCTTCGAGCGCAAACACGTACAACGGGATGCCCGGATTCTGCTCGATCCGCAGCGCCCTGCGTCTGATGACGTCTTCTGTCACCGCTCCCCCATGGTCTTCGTGTATAGATTCGCGAACCTGCTCTGCTCGCAGGCTTTGCCGTCATCGCGCAAGGCCCGCAGAAGCCGTGTGCGGGAGACGCCTGGCAGCTTCGCTGTCTCCCTCTTAATGAAGACGATCACGTCTTCATCCGACATGGGCTCGCGGTTGTACTTCACTGGCTTCGTGGTGGCTGCCGCCCACTCGCTCCACGCCTTCTGCGTCGCCAGCGATGTGAGCATGCCGTCCTTTGAGTGCTCGAGCCATGACGCAGCCATGCGCACGTTCAGGCTTGTCAACGTCCCCCCCAGCGCGTGACTCAGCCCAGCGTCGGACCGGACTCGGTGAACTCCGGGGATCTCGCGCAAGCCGCCGATGAGCAGCGCCTCGCCTCCGAGATTTCCAAGCGTTTCGAGTTCTTCTTCCATGGCGCTCGCGTAGACCTCGGACAGAACCATGAGTACCGGGCCCTGCTGGCCCAGATCCCGGAGCGTGGCCTGGCCGGCTCGCGCTTGAAGGTGCCCCCACCACTGGCCATTCTCCTCCGCAGAGGTGGCTACGGAGTCGGCGTGCCGTGTGCTGAACGTTGCTGCATAGGCGGGTGCAGTGCGCATCTTCGGCTCTACCGGCTGCAGGCCCAGCCCTGCCGATGCCACCCACAGCTGAGTCTTGTACCCCGCAGCCGAGGCCGCCGCTACCAGACGGCGAGAACGGGTCCAGTGATCACCGCGGTAGAGATCCGCGAGCGAGGGCAAGGACGCTCCGCCGCGCGCGGTCGCGGCCTGGATGCGCTTCTGCCAGTTACTGGAGCGTTGCTTCACGCTGCCCTTCGGCAGGTTCCTGGCACACAGAGCTGCGTCCGGCGTATCGGCCTTGCGGTCGGTACACGTAACTACCAGCGATAGTTGCCTCACGCAGCTCGACTCCCGACAGCGATAACTTGTACTTGGCTGCGGTTACTCTACCTGCCAGTTATCACGCTAGGCTGCACGCGCACACAAAGGGCTAACTAGGGAGTAAGGCATGGAACGTCCTGCGATCGTTCTGCTGAGTGGCGGTCTGGACTCGACCACAGTTCTGGCCATCGCGAAGGACCAGGGCTACACGCCGTACGCCCTCAGCTTCCGGTACGGCCAGCGCCACAGCGTGGAGCTTGAGGCCGCGAAGCGCGTGGTCAAGGCCCAGGGCGCTGCCCGACACGTCATTGCTGACATCGACCTGCGAGTCTTCGGCGGCTCCGCGCTGACCTCCGACATTGACGTACCCAAGCACGACTCCCTCGACCACACCGAGGAAGGCGGCGTGCCGATCACCTACGTGCCTGCACGCAACACGATCTTCCTCTCGTTCGCTCTGGCATTCGCCGAAACTGTCAACGCGAGTGACATCTTCACCGGTGTAACTGCCGTCGACTACAGCGGTTACCCCGACTGCCGTCCCGAGTACATGGACGCCTACGCCAAGATGGCCAACCTGGCGACCCGCGCCGGCGTCGAAGGCACACAGAAGCTCACGATCCACTCGCCTCTCATGGAGATGTCGAAGGCGGACATCGTGCGCGAGGGCCTGCGTCTGGGTGTGGATTACTCCATCACCTCTAGCTGCTACGACCCCGACGAGCAGGGGCGTGCTTGCGGTCACTGCGAGACCTGCCTGCTGCGTCTCAAGGGCTTCGCCGAGGCTGGCACCACCGACCCCGTGCAGTACCAGGACGCTTGAGGATGACCTATCTGGTCAAGGAAGTCTTCTACACCCTCCAGGGCGAGGGCAGCCATGCAGGCCGCCCGGCGGTCTTCTGCCGCTTTTCACGCTGCAACCTGTGGACGGGGCTGGAGAAGGACCGCCACCGCGCCATCTGCCAGTTCTGCGACACCGACTTCGTGGGCACCGACGGCGTAGGCGGCGGGCGGTTCGCCACGCCCGAGGACCTCGCTGACGCCGTTGAGAAGGCCTGGCCCTCGGAGTCCGCCGACTATCGCTTTGTCGTGTGCACGGGGGGCGAGCCGCTCCTTCAACTCGATGAAGCGGCCATCGAGGCCCTGCACGCCAGGGGCTTCGAGGTCGCTGTCGAGACGAACGGCACGCGCGTGCCGCCGTCGGGCATCGACTGGCTGTGCGTGAGCCCAAAGATCGGCTCCGAACTCGTGGTCACAAAGGGCGACGAGTTGAAGCTGGTTTACCCCCAACTGGGCGGAGACCCAGCCCAGTTTGAGGGGTTGGACTTCAGCTTCTTCCGCCTTCAAGCGATGGACGGCCCCGACCTGGAGGCCAACACCCGTGCAGTGGTCGACTACTGCATGAAGAACCCGCGCTGGATCCTCTCTCTCCAGACGCACAAGTATCTGGGAATTCAGTAAATGGAAATCTTTCGCGAGTTCAACTTCGAAGCGGCACACCGTCTGCCGAACGTCCCGGATGGTCACAAGTGCTCCCGGCTCCACGGTCATTCCTACAAGGTGATCGTTCACGTCGAGGCCCCGGTTGACCCCGAGGCCGGCTGGGTCATGGACTTCGGTGACCTCAAGCGGGCGTTCAAGCCGATTGATGCACAGCTTGACCACTACTACCTGAACGACATCGAGGGCCTGGAGAACCCGACCAGCGAGGTCCTGGCCCGCTGGATCTGGGAGCGCCTCCAGCCCAGCTTGCCGGACCTCTCGGCTCTGACGGTTCGCGAAACGTGCACGTCGGGCTGCACGTACCGGGGCGAGTGAGCATGCACGACATCCAGAACGAGACCGACTCTCGCGGTATCGAACTCGACAGGGTCGGTATCGACGGTGTCCGTTACCCCGTGAGCTTCGAGGACGGCTACCTCCGCCAGGAGGGCATCGCGGACTTCGAGGTAACGGTGCGGCTCCAGCACGACAGGCGTGGGACGCACATGAGCCGCATGGTTGCACTCGTGCACGAGCACTTGCAGAGGTTCGATCCTCGCCAGTTGCCGACGGTCCTCAAGACCGGCGCGGATCTTCTGGATGCTCCCGCCATCACCGTGGCGATGGCGATGCCCGTCAGCACGACCGTGGTTGCCCCGGCGAGTGGCCGTGAATCGAAGCAGATTCACGACATCCGTATCGAAGGGCATTGGGACAACGGCAACGTGACGGTGAAGACGGCCGTCACCACAGAGGTGACCAGCCTCTGCCCGTGCTCGAAGGCCATCTCCGACTATGGCGCGCACAATCAGCGCAGCCAGGTCACGCTGACCGTGACCGGCGAGGGCGACACCCCATACCCTCTGCCGGTTCAGAGCGCCGTGCGGTTGCTGTCGTCCTCCGCTTCGGCGCCGGTGGTGCCGTTGGTGAAGCGCACCGATGAGCGTGTCCTGACCATGCAGGCGTACGACAACGCGGTGTTCGTCGAGGACATGGCCCGCACGGTCAGCGCCTCTTGTCGAGACCGGGGACTTCGGCACGCGGTGAGCATCCGCAACCTGGAGAGCATCCACAGCCACGACGCCGTCGCCTACATCGCTGGCTAGCCACCAGATCGCGGGAGATCTAACCCGTTGGCTCTCTGGCCCGGCCCCTGTGCATCGCACAGGGGCCGGGCCAGTTTCGTGGGCCCTGCAGTCACAAAGAGCCGGCGCGGGAAGCGTCGGCTTGCCTTCCGTAGACTCGATCTTGGCGCGGGGTCGTCTGGGGAACAGCACTCTTGAGGATCCGTAGTCTGCCCGCACCATCAACTGTGCTCGGCTACCGCCGGGATGGCCGCCCGATCTATCCCGTGCTCGGTGCTTCCGCTGATGACGCGTCGAACGACGAGGACTCGGTCAGCCTCAGCCAGAAGCACCTGAGCACGCTGATGGCCCGGGAGAAGGACCAGGGTGGCCGGGCTGCGGTCCGTGGCCTGGTCGACAAGTTGGGCTTCTCGAGTGCCTCGGCGCTGGAGGAGTTCGTCACCGGCGCACGTCAGACGGAGCAGGAGCGACTCACTGAGGCGCAGCGGCGTGAGCAGGTGCTCGTGGAGCGGGAAGAGGCTGCCGCTGCCCGGGAGGCTACGGTGCTGGCCCGAGAGCAGGAGGCATCCCGTCGGACAGTTCTGGCAAGCGCCGGTGTAGCCGGACATGACCTCGATGACGCTGTGGCTCTGCTGCGCGTGGCAGAGGGCGTCGACGATGCGGTCCTCAGCGATGCGGTCCAGGAACTGAAGGATCGCCGCCCCGAACTGTTCGCGCGCCCGGCACCCCACACGAGGCCGAGTGTGGCCGCACCTGGTGGTGCCCCTGCATCGGTCCCGCCCTCTCGTCCCGGAACCGTTGAGCGCAAGGCGGGTGCGGCAGGGCTGGAGATGGCCCGCCGGCGTGGGCTGCTCCCCGAATCCGAATGATCTAACTGGCCTGCCAGGCCACGCCCTTTTGGGGACCACGCCCTTACTGCTCCTCGTGGACCGCGCCATCACTCTGGTGAGTGCGTGACCGCACCACACCACCAGGAGATAGCGGCTTGAGTATTCAGCCGTACACCACCTCTGTGACGCTGACCGCTGACCGGGACTGGCTCGCGTCCCGGCACGGCACCGACTCCACCGAGACCATCACCCTCGACCTGGGCAAGCTCACCAAGAACGCTCACTACGTCGAGCCGACTGCGGCTCAGCCTCACGGCTACGTACGATCCGGTGTTCCCGTAGGCCGCGTCACGGCGTCCGGTCTGTATGGGGCGTACGACCCGACGGCGAAGGACGGACGCGAAGTCTTCGCCGGCCTCGTCTATGCCGAGGCAGCGTTCACGCCCGGCGTCACCAAGATTCCCGCGGCACTGTTCTGGCACGGCACCGTCAGCACAGCAAAGGTCCCCGGCGGAATCGACCCCGCCAAGATCGTCCCTAGCCCGGCCGGGGCGCAGATCCGATTCCTCGGGGCGGTGAGCGCATGAGCGTCGCCGACCTCCTCAAGAACGTCTCCGTCACAGACCTGACGGTGTACGCCCGCACGATCCCCAGCCCAGACGATTTCCTGCTCACCAAGACGGTGTTCGCCGAGACGAAGGTGAACGACGTCAAGTGGCGCATCCGCCGGAACAAGCGGCGCGTGAATGCTGCCTCCTACCGGGCGTACGACACGAGCGTGCCGTTCGCGAAGCGGCAGGCCGAGTCCACGCAGACCGAGGGCACCCTTCCCGCCCTCGGCCAGAAGCTGCTCGTCGGCGAGATGGAGCAGCTCCTCCTGGACGCCTCGCGAGGAGCCGACGACGACCGGCTCGTGGAGTTGCTGTACGACGACGTGGAGCGGCACACCGAGGCCATCCGCTCCCGCCTGGAGCTCGCCGCGGGCGATGTTCTCCTCGACGGCAAGTTCAGTCTCCTCGGGGAGAACGGCCTCACAGTCGAGGTCGACTACGGAGTGCCGACCGCGAACATGCCGACTGCGCCGAAGCCCTGGTCCGATCCGGGTGCCGATCCGATTGCGGATGAGCTGCGGTGGATCGACTATCTCGACTCGATCGGCGCACCCGCGCCGGAGATGGTGCTCACCTCCCGCAAGGCGTGGTCGCACCTGGCCAGCAACCAGTCCTACCGGGCGGCCTACTACGGCACCCCGGCCGGCGGACAGACCCCGACGGCGACGCTGAATCCGGAACAGATCAACTCCGTACGCGGCACCTACGGCCTGCCGCCGATCACGTTCTACAAGGCTCAGGTGTGGCAGGACGACGTGTCGAAGCGTGTCCTGCCGGACGACCGGTGGATCATGCTGCCGCCTGACCGGGCGAAGTGGGGCCAGACCCAGTACGGCACCACCACCGAATCGCTGGCGCTGTCGCGCGGCACGAATCCGCAGATCGAGCGGGAGGGCGCCCCGGGCATCGTCATCACCCGCGATGTCGAGGACGACCCGGTGCAGATTTGGACCAAGGGTGCCGCCGCGGCAATGCCAGTCCTCTATTCGCCGGACTGCCACATCACGGCGACCGTCCTGTGAGTGCGGCCATCCAGGCGCTGGGAGTGCTGAGCACCGCCGTGCACGTCCTCGATCCCGTCGAGCGCATTCCCCTCGTACTGCACGCCGGCGATGAGGTAACGGACGCAGCCGTTGCCGAGCAGATCACCAACCCCCGTTGCTGGGAGGGCAGCCAGGTACCCAGCCAGGAGACCGTCCCCTCTCGAACTGCCCGGAAGACGAAGCCCGCCCAGATCTGACTCATGGGGGTGGGGCGGAGCGTTCGCTCCGCCCCACCCCCATCTTCGACTGACTAGGAACTCTCGTGAACAGCGATGTACTCCGCTGGCTCCAAGCCCAGCTCGGCCCGAATACCGATCCCAGTGATCTCGACGACCGGTACGAGCGCCTGCAGTCGGCCCGCGCTGTCGCTTTCGAAGTACTGCACGAGCGGATCGCTGCTCTCGTCGCCGAACCACTGAAGGTCACTGTTAGCGGCGTTGCGACGATCGACAACTCTTCCAACGTTGCCGTGCTCGAACGCCGTGCGGCACAGCTCGATTCCGAGACCGCGCCAGACGACGTACCGGTTACCGGTCGGGACCTGGTGACCACTGTGCAGTTGTGCGCTCGGCCTCGCCGATAGCCGGGCTCTGGGTGTACCAGCCCTGGCGGACAGTCAGGGATCCGGCAGCTGTTTCAGGAGCGCCGCGAGACAACTCATGGGATAGATCACGCCACTTGGCGCTGTTCCGCGTTGCGCCTGCAACGTGTGATGCGGGAGGATGCGCCACTCCACGCATTGTGAGACGTGCGTGACGCACGGGCATGCCGTGGCGGCCCAGTGTTTGGTCGACCAGGGCGCACACCACGACTGATACGGGGGTGGGTGGATGAAGTTCGACATGGGGTCGTCGACCCTGTCGGATCTCGGCAAGAGCACGGTCGGTTCGACTGACGACTTGGGCACGCTGATCCGGTGGCTGGTGCAGGCCGCGGAGCCGTTGGAGGGGAAGTTCAACGGGGCGGGCAAGGCCGCGTTCGACCGGTTCAAGGCGCACACGGACGAAATCACGGACGCGCTGAACGGGTCGCTGGGCGCGATTTTGGGCGGGCAGTCCGGCATGGACACCGCGTTCGGATCCGGTGATCTGGAGCAGGAGGACAACGCCCACCAGAACATGGGTCAATCCAACTTCGACGCGGCCCGCTTCGGCGCCCGATAAGCATGCACAGGGAGAATGTGACGATGGGCCAGAACCAGGACCGCCGCTCCTACGACACCGGGGCGTCCACCGAGGTACAGGGCAGCCTGCAGGGCATCATCGGCCAGCTGGAGCGCGTGCTCGGTGACCGCGACCGTGCGGTGCATGCCGCGATGGCCGACTTCACCGCCGACGGCGTCGCCGACGAGTACCACGGCAAGGAAAAACGCTGGAACCACGCCGCCAACGAGGTCCGCGACATCATCCGCCTCGTGCGCACCACGCTGGAGCAGAACGACGGGACCGCGCAGTCAACGATGGCCAAGGCCCGCGCGGCCGTCGACAACATCGGCTGACCGGCGCCGTATCAAGCAGGAACGTTTCAACGGGGGTTGGGCATGTCTGGGTGGGACATCTCGTCGGCCGGCGTCGAGTTCGTGACCTCGCTGGTCGCGGATGCCATGGACGACGTGGCAAAGGACGTCAAGGCATACGGCACGGATGTGGAGAGCGCGGCCACCTCGGCCGGCACCATCAGCGGACCGTACTGCGGGGCCGCACCGACCGGTCCGATCGGCGCGGCGCTGGCCATCTTCGCCGAGAAGACCGCGGGTGACGTGCTGTTCCTCGGCGCACGGGCAGCGAAGTCGGTGAACGGAGCGCGGGAGGCGACCGCCTACTACGTGGCCGGGGATCTCGACATGGCCGCCCAGGCCGAGCACAAGGCGCTCGGTGCGCCGAAGATCGATCTGCCGGGACAGGGCGGCAAGGGCAGTAAGGGCGGGGACAAGTGATCGAGCCGTCGGGCATATCGCAGTTCACCGGCGACTTCGACCAGCTGGACAAGGACACCTCCGGGCTACGCAGTGACGCCATCGGGATCCGCAACGGCGGCATGGACGTGCACTCGCGCTTCCAGATGCTAGGGGCCTTCTACACCGCCCCGGAAGCCGCCGACCTGTTCGCCACCACCCAGCCGGTGATGGACAAGGCGGACGACTTCGCCACCAAGCTGGAGACGGTCGCGGACGCGCTGGACACCTATTCCATCGAGGCCCGTCCGCTCGCCAAGAAGCTCGCCCAGCTCAAAACGGACGCCTTCGCGTTCGTCGACAGCATCGAGGGCGACGACGACTGGACGTACGACGGGGACAAGATCCACCGTCACCAGGAACTCATGGACGGCGTCGCCTCAGCCGAGAGCGCCTTCAGGGAGGCTGAGCGCCGGGCCGCCACCAAGATCTCGGCTCTGGTGGGCGGCCCGAAGTTTGTGGTCGACGACGGCCACCACACCGTGAACAAGAAGACGGTGATGTACGGCTACGGCCTGGACGTCCTCAAACAGGCCAAGGACACGCCCTGGGGCAGCCCGGAGAGCGAGTCCCACCACGCGTGGGAGGTCGGCTACTGGGCCAAGAGCTACGTCTGGGACGGTCTTGTCGTCGACAACATCTGGGGCAGCATCAAGGGCCTGGGCACCCTGGCCGGCTTCAACGGCTGGGGCAAGGCCGGTGATGCCTGGAGCAACCTCGGCGACGCGATCAGCGGTATCGGGCAGTACACCATGAAGCCGTACGACGCGCTCATGGACTGGGCGTTCGGTCCGGACAAGGAGAGCGCCACCGAGGTTCGGCAGAAGAAGGCCGCCCGGGAACTGGGCAAGTCCTTTGTCGGCTGGGACATGTGGAAGGAGAACCCGGCCCGCGCCGCGGCCACGGTCACCTTCAACGTCTTCACCCTCGGAGCCGGTCCGCTGGCCGTCGCAGCCAAGGGCGGCAAAGCCGGCGCGGTTGCCAAGACCGCCGCCACCGCCGCCAAGATCGGCGAGTACATCGACCCGGTCGCCGTGGGCCTGAGGGCCACCGGCAGGGCCGCCAGCAAACTGCCCAAGCTCTCAGACCTCACCGCCACAATCCGCGCCGGGATCGGCGCCTCGACGGAATCCGGGCGCCTGCACAGCGTCATCGAACTCGACGACGGCTCCAAAGTCGTCGTCGAGAATGGTGAGTTCGTCGCCTACGACAGGCACGGGAACGACATCGGCGAGGCGCCGATGCAGGAACGCTCTGTCACGGGTACCGAGGCCACGCCGGAACAGGTACCAGTACGCGAGCGGGAACTCGCTGAGGTCGGCGCAACCTCACGTGCATCCGAAGCAACCGCGCACGCAGGGAACAACCATCCACCCGGGGCCAGCCACAAGACCCCCTCTGGACGCAGTGGCGGAACTGCCCGCGCTGTCGATACCGACGCATCCGGATCGGGCGTGGGTACAACCCGCAGCAGCCATGCGGGTACAGGCTCTGGCGACGCTCCTGAGGTCAGGAGTGGTGCGCATAGGCCAGAACACGTCAGCGGATCAGGAAGGTCTGAGTCCGTCGGCCCCGACGAACTGCCCCACGGGCATGGCGCAGCCCATACCGATACTCAAGAGCCGCACGAGGGGCACGAGGAACCAGGCGCTGACGGGGATACGGATTCGGCGTCCGCGGCACACCAGCACGGTGGAGGAGACGGCGAGCCCGACTTCACACGTCCCACTCTGCCTCCTGGACAAGCAGAGCTGTCGCTGCGCGAGCTCCGCGCTCTGCGGGCCGGACGGCATCGCTACACCACGGCGGAAGAGATAGGCCGGGAGATGTTCGGTGGTGGCCCGGAGCGGCACTACCGGGTTCCGACTCATGACCACCCCTACTACCCCGTAGAGGCTCCGGGCGGCCGTAAGGTGGACGTGCCAGTGGATCTGCCGGGTGGGCGGACCCTGGCTGTAGAAATCAAGCATTACCTGGAATTCCGTACGGTCAAGCTGGCAGACGGGACAAACCAGGTCGTCAAGGGGGAGGTGCCGCTAAGCAAGGGCATTATCGAGCAGATCAACAAAGATCTAACGTTGCGACGACTGGATCCCAAGTATGATCCGCGCTGGGTATTTTTGCACGCGCCGCCATCCCAGGCCCTCAGGAACTATCTCATCGAAGCCCGTGTAATATTCGTCGAATACGGGCCCGCTCCGAAGAAATAAGCCTTAGTCACAACGGAAGGTGTCATTAATGGTGAGGGCAAGTCTCCCCGGCCCGGACCTCGAGCGATGGATCGAGGAAGGTCGCAGGACGATCCTTGACATCGCTGACATGCTGGGGGTCCCCTCAAGCGCGTACACCAGCGATCCGTTGAACCTTGTTCCGGCCCTCCAGAATTACGTGTCGCGCCTCCCGCTTAGTCAATTCGAGCAGTCGGACTGGGTGACGCTACACAGCGACCTGATGTCGTATGTGGCGGATTTTCTGGTCCGTAGGCATGGCGCCCACTGGCTTGTAGTGGACGACTCGACGACACCTCGCGGCTATCGCTACGTTATTGAGGCGGAGGGGCGTGATGGTGAAACACGCAGGATTGACCCTGCCGATGTCGTTCTCGCAGAGTTTGACAATATGCCCATCGAAATCACCAGGATGCTGGCCAGTGCGGAGCTCACGCTGCGCCTGACATCTCAAGTTGCCGAGGACGAATGACGTCGGCCTCAAGGCGGCACGAAGGCTCGTCCGTGACCGTGCTTATTGCCCGACATGGCATGCCGTCAGGGCCAGATGCCGAACAGTACGCGGAACGTCTCGAACAGTACTTCAGCAGGAAGATCGATCGGCTTGAGGAGTCCGCGTCCACTATCGACGGGGCCTTCAACACATCGGTCCTGAACCTGCGAGCTCGTTGTGTCATCGACCCGCGGGCAGCGGCGGTGGAGACGTGGGAGGCTGTGGTCACGGCGATGCAAATGGGTTCTGCGCTGTTTGCTGTGACCGGCGTGAACGAGGGCATCGTCGAGTGCTGTATCGCCCGCAAGATGCGCAGCTTGCACGCCGTCGGCCCCCACTCCACTGCTGATGCAGGCACCTGGCTGCAGGCGTTCTGGCTGGCTGTCATCTGCCGCGAGCAGGACCGGATGTCGCAGCTGTGCGAGATCCCGCTGGATCGGTTGCGGGCGCCGGAGGGACAATACGACGAGTACATCTACCACTGGGTCGATGCCCTGCAGACGTACTGGCTGCGGCAACCAGGCTGGCAAGAGGCGCTGGTGGAAAAGCTCACGGCCACGTTCCAGGCATCCGATCCGTCGGTGGCGCAGGTTGCCCCGCGTGACCTGCTGGACGGCATCCTTTATCCGCCGATCAACCTCTTCTACCACTTCGTCCGCAAGGACGAAGAGGGCTTCAGTCCCGCCCTGGTCGAGGCGCTGAAACTACACAAGACGTACTGGACCTTGAACGAGGAGCGGGCAGCGGACATTGACGGCACTGTCGCCCTCGGACCCTTGGCCATCGCATGCCTGGCCTACGACGGGGGAATCCCCATCGAGGTCGAGTCCGACTACCTGCCGAAGCACCTCCTCCAGCACAGCTGGCTCGGCGAGTTCCCCACCTGAGCACTGAAACGGACAACGGATACCTGTGGCAGCCGCTGATTACGACAGTCAATTGCTGGAGTCGGTGTCGGTTCGACGCCGGCGGCTGCGCGATGCCGTCCTGTTCGGGGCGCAGCGCCAGCGGCGGTCGGCGGATGAGCGGTTGGGGAAGGTGTTCGCTGGGATTGTGATTGCTGCGGTGCTGTGCGCCGGTTGCGTGGGCTGGTCGTTCGTTTCGCATCGGGTCATCGGGAAAAGCTCCTACGGGGCGCCGGTGCAGCCGTCGGCTTCGCCTTCCGTGACCTCTTCGGCCCGATGATAGGTTCGAACGCGTGATATCTGCGGGGGTCATGAGTCGTACGGGAACGGGTGGGCGTACGGCCTTGAGCCGGGTCACCTTGGTCGGTGAACAGCGGCGGGTCGATCTCGTTCTGCCGTCGCGGGAGCCGATCGGGCTGCTGCTGCCGGAAGTGATGCGGCTGCTCAACGACCGCGCGTCGGCGCGGCCCGCGGTGAGGCATCTGATCACCACGGACGGCTCGGCACTGAATCAGGACAGCACGCTGGAGTCGGCCGGGGTACCGGACGGTGCCGTGCTGCGGCTGGTGCGAGTGGAAGATTCCCCGTCGGCGCCGGTGGTGCACGACGTCACCGATGAGGTGGCCGACGATCTGGACGTGCGGGCCTGGCGGTGGCGGCCCGCGGTGCGTCGTGTGGTGGCCGGGCTGGCCACGGTGTTCTGGGCGCTGGCCGCCGGGGTTCTGGCCCGAGGCGGGTACGAACTGTCGGCAGTCGCCGGTGGACTGCTCGTCGTGGCGCTGGTGTCGGCGCTGGCCGGGGCCTTGTCCGGGCGGGCACGGCAGCGGGGCCTGGCCACCACGCTGATCGCCACGGCCGGTGTTCTGGGCGTGGCCGGCGCCTGGACTGCGGCCGACGCGTACGGCTGGTCCGGCGCCCTACGGCTCGCGGGTGTCGCGGCGGCCCTGCTGGTGGCGTTGCTGCTTGCGGGGTGGTTCTCACCGTTGGGGCGTGGTGCGTTGATCGGCGCCGCGGCGGTTGGCGGGTGCCTCGCGCTGTGGGAGGTGGCAGTCGCGTTGCAGGATGGTGCGGCAACCGCGACCGGGCAGGCTCGGGCGGGTGCGGTGCTTGCGGTCGTGTCGGTAGTGGTGCTGGGGGTGCTGCCGCGGCTGGCGTTGATGGCGTCGGGCTTGCCCTCGCTGGACGACCGGCGTACGGGCGGTGTGTCCGTGAGCCGCTATCAGGTGGCAACCGCGCTGGCGGCCACGCATCGCGGGCTGGCGCTCGCCACAGTGCTCCTGGCTGCCTCTGCGGCCGCGGCGGGTGTGCTGGTGCTGCGGGCCCCGTCGGGGTGGACGGTGCTGCTGGCCGGTGTCGCCACGGTGGTGCTGGCGCTGCGGGCGCGCGCCTATCCGCTGACGGCCGAAGTGGTCGCGTTGCTGGTGGCCGCCGCCGTCGTCACCGTACGGCTGGTCGTGGTGTGGCTGGCGCATGCGGGAGCCGCCGGGCCGGTCGCCGTGCTGGCCGTGCTGGCCCTCGCTCCGCTGTCGGTGCTGGTGGTGGAGCCGGCCGAGCATGTACGGGTACGGCTGCGGCGTGCCGGTGACGTGCTGGAGTCGGTGGGTGTGATCGCCCTGTTCCCGCTGCTCATCGGCGTGTTCGGTGTGTACGGGCGGCTGCTCGGCACGTTCGCGTAGGGATAGGTATGGCTCAGGGAGGGGACTGGCAGCGGGACGTGGTCCGGGAGTTGACCGACAACGCCAGCCCTGCCAGACGGGACAGAACCGGTCCTCCGGTCGAGGCCTCCCCACCGACGCCTCCGGCGCCCGCGGCGGCTGCGGATCCGCGGCTGCCGGGCCCGTCCCCGCAACCGCCGCCCGCCCGGCCGGTACCCCGGAGCCCACGAGAGCCGCGCCTTCCGCTGCCGACCCCCGAATCCGTACCGACCGTGGATCCGCGGCTCGCCCACGCTCTGGGCCGCCCCCAGCACGGTGACTCCCTGGCGCAGCGCACCGGGCGTTCGCTGCGCCGCCTCACCGCGTCGGCCGGCCAGGAGGTCACCGATCAGACCCGCCTCGCACGGGAACTGCAGCAGCCCGTCACCACCGGACGCGTCATCGCCGTCACATCGATCCGGGGCGGGGTGGGCAAGTCAACCGTCTCCGCGCTGCTGGGCCGCACCTTCAACCACTACCGGCACGACCCGGTGCTCACGCTGGAGGCGGATGCAGCACTGGGCACGTTGCCGGCGCGGATGGGCGCGGACTCGGTGCGCTGGTCGTGCGCGGACCTGGCACGGATCCTCACTCCCGCGATGCAACTCACCGACGTCACTGGCTACTTGGTGCCGGTGACCGACGGCGGCTGGCTGCTGCCCGCGAGCCATGGACGCGTCGGTGCACCCCTGGAGGTCCGCACCTATCGCACCGTGACGCTGGCGCTGCGCCGCTACTTCGCTGTGACGGTGGTGGACTGCGAGACCCTGCCCGGCGATGTGGCCCGTACCGCGATGGATACCGCCCACGCCCGGGTGGTTGTGGCTCCAATGACCGCGGAGGGCGTCAACGGCACCCGCAAGGTCCTGGACTGGCTGGCCCAACTGCCGCACGCGGCCCTGTCCGGCACCGTGGTGGCACTCTCCGCGAACTCCCCCGACACCACGCTCGACGAGAAGACGGCCGCCGCGCACCTGCGGGAGACGGGCGTCGCCGTGGTGTCCCTCCCCTATGACCGGCATCTGGCCCAAGGAGGCCCCATCCACACCGCCATGCTGGGCCGGGCCACCCGGGACGCCGCCGTCCGCCTGGCGGCGGAGGCGATGCACCGGGCGGTGAGGGCACGATGACCACTCGCCCAGCTAATGCGACAAGCACGAGCCAGGTGAACACGCCCCGCACGGCGGCGGCTTCAGGACCCGTTCGAGAAAAGGCCCGTCCGTGACCCAGCACCAGATCCACCGGCCCGCGCGCTCCACCCGCCCCCTCGCCACCGCCCAGGCCCGCACCATCGAGCCGCCGCCGAATCTGCCCGAGGGAAAGATCGGCAACGCGGCGACCGCGCTGCTGCCGATGGCCGGCGTGATCAGCTCGGTCGTGATGATGACCATCATCCGCAACAGCCAGTTCGCCGCGCTGGGCGCGATCGTGCTGGTCTTCGCGCTGCTGGGCGCGGTGGCACTGTTCCTGTCCCAGCGCGGCAAGGCGCAGCGCACCCGGCGCACCCAGCGCGAGCGGTACCTCGAATACTTGGAGGAGCTGCGCGACGAACTCGGCGCCAGCGAACGGGAACGGCGCGCGCAGGCGCAGCTGCTCAATCCGCCGCCGGAGGCCCTGTACGACCTCGTACGCGATCCGGCCCGGTTGTGGGAGCGGCGCCGCCAGGACCCAGACTTCCTGCGGGTACGGGTCGGCACCGGAGACGTCCCCGTGCAGGAGCTGCTGGTCGGACAGAACAGCGCCGGCGGGGTCCTGACCCCGCCGGACCCGTTCATGCTCAACGAGGCTCGTGCCCTGCAGAGCAGATTCACCACGGCGACGGACTTCCCGTTTACCGTGCCGTTGGATAGGGCGGGCAACGTCAGCATCGTCGGTGACCGCGACGGCGTGCTGCGTGTCGCCCGCGCCCTGCTGATCCAAACCTCGGTCACGCACGCCCCGGACGACGTGGCCATCGCGCTCGGCATACCCGGCGAGCAGCTGGCCACGTGGGAGTGGGCCAAGTGGCTGCCCCACGTGCTCGATCCGGCCGAGCACGACGGTCCGGTTGCCGCCCGCCGGATCGCGCCCAGCCTGGCCCAGCTGGCCACGCTGTGCCGTGATGATCTGCGGCAGCGCGCCTCGTACGCTGCGGAGGTACGGCGCGGACTGGCGGACCGGGGCGCGCTGCGGATGACCGGCCGGCTGCTGGTCGTCAGCGACGCATACGGCGAGACGGCGAGCGAACTGCCCCGCCCCGACACCGCAGTTGATCTCCCGGACATGGGCGTCACCGTGCTGCACCTGCTGGAACAGCAGGTGCACGAGCCTGACCAGGTGAGCGTCCGCATCACCGTCGACGGCGACCGGATCACCGTAGAGGACCTGCGTTCGGAACCCGTTGCCCACGGAACGTCGGATGCGGTCAGCGTCGCGGGCGCGGAGGGGCTGGCCCGGATGCTGGCCCCGCTCAGGTTGTCGGCGGAGTCCACGGCCGACGGCACCCCGGTCTCCGGGCCGGTGGACTTCCCCGGCCTGCTGGGCATCGCCGACCCGGCCGCACTCGACATCGAAAAGCTGTGGGCGCCACGCAGTGAGCGCGCATTCCTGCGCGTACCGATCGGCTTGACGGACCGCCATGAACCCGTGCTGCTGAACCTGAAGGAGTCATCCGAGCTCGGCATGGGCCCGCACGGACTGTGCGTGGGAGCGACCGGCTCCGGCAAGAGCGAACTGCTGCGCACCCTCGTCCTCGCGCTCACCGCCACTCACTCCCCCGAGAACCTGGCCTTGGTCCTGGTCGACTACAAGGGCGGCGCCACCTTCGCCCCGTTCACCCAACTCCCGCACGTGGCCGGTGTGATCACGAACCTGGAGAACCAGGCGGGCCTCGTCGAGCGCGTCCACAGCAGCCTCGCCGGCGAGGTCAAGCGCCGCCAGCAGGTCCTCAAGGACGCCGGCAACATTGCCGACATCGGCCACTACGCCGCCCTGCGCACCACCCAGCGCCCCGACCTCGAACCCCTCCCCCACCTGTTCGTCGTCATCGACGAGTTCGGCGAACTGATCACCGCCAAGCCGGACTTCATCGACCTGTTCCTGTCCATCGGCCGCATCGGCCGCTCCATCGGCGTCCACCTGCTGCTGTCCAGCCAGCGCATCGAGGGCGGCAAACTCAAGGGCCTGGACACCTATCTGTCGTACCGGCTCGGGCTGCGTACCTTCTCCGCCGACGAGTCGCGCACCGTGCTGGACACCACCGACGCCTTCCACCTGCCCCCGCTGCCGGGCTTCGGCTACCTGAAGGTCGACACCTCCACCTACGAGCGTTTCAAGGCCGGGTACGTCTCCGGCGCCTACCGCGGCCCGGCCCTGCTCGACAAGCAGGACGACGAGCCGCACGCCTGGCCCTACCCGACGTACAACACCCTCGACGCGTCCCAGGCGGACGCAGCCGAGGAACCCGCCGCCACGAAGCGCGAGACCGGACCGACCGTCATGTCGGTCATGGTCGGCCAACTCGCCACCGCAGCCCCGCCGGTACGCCGGATCTGGCTGCCGCCGCTGCCGGACGCCATCACGTTGGACACCGCAGCAGGACCGGTCCAGGCGACCGAGCGTGGGCTGCACCTGGCCGCCGGGCAGGCGGGCGCGATGCGCGTGCCACTCGGCGTGCTCGACGATCCGGCAACGCAGTGGCAGGGCCAGTGGCTGCTGGACCTGACCGTGGCCGGCGGCCACGCAGCGGTGATCGGCGGCCCCCAGTCGGGCAAGACCACCCTGCTGCGCACCCTCGCCCTGTCACTGTCGCTCACCCACACCCCGTACGACGTCGCCGTCTACGGCCTCGACCTGGTCGGCGGCGGCCTGTCCGCCCTCGCTAGACTCCCCCACGTCGGCGGCATCGCCGGACGCGCCGACCACGAACGGGCCGCCCGCACCGTCGCTGAAGTCCGCACCATGCTTGCCGAACGCGAGGAACTCTTCCGCGCCTACGGCATCGACTCCGTCGACCAGCTGCGCCACCTGCGCACCCAGGGCAAGCTGCCGCAGCTCGGCTCCACCGACATCGTGCTGCTTGTCGACGGTTTCGGCGCGCTGCGCGACGAGTTCGCCGACCTCGACGACCAGGTGGCCGACCTCCTCAAGCGCGGCGGCGGCTACGGCATCCACGTCGTCGCCGGGATGCTGCGCTGGAACGACGTCCGCATGGCCACCCAGTCGATGTTCGGGAGCCGCGTCGAGCTGCGCCTCAACGACCCGGCCGACTCGTCCATCGACCGCAAACTGTCCGAGACCCTCTCCCCCGACATCCCTGGCCGGGTCCTGACCGACGGCAAACTGTTCGCGCAGGTCGCGCTGCCGCGTATCGACGCCTCGCCGACCACAGGCAGCCTCGGCCCGGCCCTTGAGGAGGCCGCGCGGACCATCCGCGCCAGCTGGCACGGTGATCTCGCCACTCCCGTACGCGTGTTGCCGACCCGACTGCCCGCGCCGAGGCTGCCATCCGTGGCAGCTGAGCCCCGGCAGGTGCCGATCGGCGTCGACCAGGACGCTTTGGCGCCCACCCTCTTGGACCTGTTCGGGAGCGATCAGCACCTGCTGATCCTCGGCGACAACGAATGCGGCAAGACCAACCTGCTGAAACTGATCGCCTCTCAACTGATCGACCGCTACAGCGACGAGGAGCTGGTCTTCGGCGTCTTCGACCCGCGCCGTGGCCTGCGCGGCGTGGTCCCGGAGCCGTACCGCGGCGGCTACGCCCACAACGCGAAACTGGCTGCCGCACTGGCCACCGGCATCGCGACCGAACTGGAGAAGCGCCTTCCGGAAACGGCCGACCCCGACGCGACCGACACGGAACCCTCGTTCACCGGACCGCGCATCGTCATCCTCGTCGACGACTACGACATCCTCACCACCGCCGGCCAGCAGCCCCTGGCCCCGTTCCTGCCGTACCTCTCCTCCGCCCCCGACATCGGCCTCCACTTCGTCATCGCCCGCCGCACCGCCGGAGCCTCCCGCGCCCTGTACGAACCGCTGCTGACCACCCTGCGCGAGACCGGCACCACCGCCCTGCTCATGACCGGTGACCGCACCGAGGGCCAGCTCTTTCCCGGCCTGTACGCGTCCGCCCAGCCGCCCGGCCGCGGCACCCTGGTCCGCCGCGGCCGCCACCACCAGCTCATCCAGACCGCCCTGGCGGACGAAGCAGCCGAAGAGACCGGACAGTTGTGACCAAGGACGTCATCGCCCTCACCCCCAAAATGCCGGACCTGCGCACCCTCCTCGCGGGCCTCTACGCCGGCGGCCCCGACCTCGGCGTCAGCACCCTCGCCGACGGCGCCGTCATGCAGCTCTGCGCCCCCGACGGCCGCCCCCTCGTCTCCGTCGAAGCCCCCATCCTCATCCAGGTCCCCGGAGAAACCACCCGCCTCCTCGGCACCAGCCCCGGCCTCCCGGACAGCCCCGTTTGGTGGACCGAGGCCCGCGCCTCCACCGCCGTCGCCGAGGGCGGCCAACTGGCCGGCTCCTTCGCCGGACGCCTCGCCACCGTCCTGGGCGGCACGGTCTGGCCCCCGGAGGCGGCCTCCACGGACGTCGTCCCGCTCGCCACGGACATCTCCGCGGTCCCCGTGCCCGCCACCTCGGCCCCCGCGGTCGACGTCCTCACCACCGAGGCGGCCGTGGTCATCCAGGACCGCCCCCTCGTCACCATGACCAGCTGGCTCACCGACGCCCTGCGCAGCGCAACCGCCGAGGACCGCGCCCTGCAGATCGTCACCCCACCCACGTCCCGCCTGACCCTGCCCACCCGCACCGCCCTGCACGGCCACCCCAACCGCTGGGTGATCCAGGACCCCGACCACGGCTTCTACGACGGCCTGTCCGGCGCCGTACTCCACTGGAAGGGCGGTACCTTCACCCCCGTCCTCGACGAGAACGGCACCACCTCCGCCGCCAAGTCCTTTGCTGCCCCTCCGCAGGACGTCGGCGAACGCCAGCTGATCCTCTCCCTGCGCACCCGGCACCCCGCCGACGAAGGCCTGATCCTCGGCCGCGCCCTGGAAGCCGCCTGGCAGCACCTCACTGGGGCACCGCCCGCAGGCTGGAGCACGGCCGAACCCGTCAACCTCCCCTGGAACAAGCGTGAGTTGACCGACCTCGCCCACAGCCGCGCACCCCTACCAACCTGGCTGATCGCCGTCGGCCAGCCGAACTACCCTGCCTTGGCCACTGTCCGCGTTACCCGCACCCCTGCCGGAGTGGAGGAGGACATCACCCTCACCCTCGGCTATGGCATGGACGAGGACCCGCCCCTGGGCGCCATCGAATCCCTCGCCGAGGCCCTTTCCAGCGAGCAGGGACTGACCACCTTGCTGACCTCCGTGCGGACCGCAAGACGCGACCTGACCATTCCCCCATATTTCGAACCCCCGCCCATCCCTGTCTCGTTCACGCTCGGCTCCGAAGCAGTCATGGGCATCAGCCTCGCCCACGCCCTCCGCCCACCCGTCAGCGTCCGCCCGCTCCGGCTAGGTCCCGCCGCCAGACCCGCGTTGCATTACCCCTTGGGTGACGGCACCGATGCCCAGTCCTGGACGACGCTCCAGCAACTCACCGCCCACCTCAAGGACGCTCCCGAAAGGGCAGACTAATGGCCGTCGCGGGGCTGGTAGGTCCTCGCGCCTGTCCTGCCAAGCCTCCTGAGAGACAGGGCACGCTGGGACGCCGGCCGACAGGGCACTGCACTCGGGAACGCGTGGCTCCCAGGTCACGGACGAGCCCATGCAGGCGCTCGGCAGCTGCCGCCTGAGCCGGGCGACGCCGACTCTCCGAATCCCGCAACGGATGACCGAGCGGGAGAGCCGCCCTGCGGGCGAGCTCTGTCTGGCCTCGGTCGCCGAGACGCTTGAGTTCCACAAGCTCGCGACCTACCTGTGCTCCCCGGCGAGCACGTTCACCACGTTCTACGAGACGTGCCCGGTTCTTCATTCCGAGGGCGAGACCCGACAGAGTCGCCTGGTCCTGTGTGACCTGACAGCACGGACCCTCGATTGGCCTGCGCCTGCTCGGCATCGAACCTCCCGACCAGATGTGATCGCACACCGAACGGTCGATGCCAGCACGGCTACGCATGCGTGCTGGCAGGATCGTGCGTCATGCCGACTCATCCGCTGCTGGACGTTGCCTCTGTCGAACGGCTGGAGCCGTACCTGGAAGGCGTAGGTCACATCTTCCGGGCATTCCGGGAGCAAGACTCCGGCTGCGTGTCGTACGGCGTCGCAGTCGGAGGCGAGCGGTGGTTCGTAAAGAGTGCAGCCACTGCGGCGGGAGTAACTTCGTTGGCGCGTGCTCTGGGTGTGCACGGTGCGGTGCAGCATCCGGCGATCGTGCCCCTACACCACCATTTCAAGATCCAGGGCGGCTTGGCGCTGATCTATCCGTGGGTCGACGGAGAGGTCTTGTACCACCCCACCGTCTCCCGCCATGGTGGCCGTTCGGACCCGACAAGCCCGATGGCTCGGTTCCGGAATCTTCCTGTCGCGGACATTCTGCGCTCCCTGGACACGATCCTCGACGCGCACCTGGCCGTGGAAAGAGCCGGATTCGTCGCGGTCGACCTGTACGACGGATGCCTCCTCTACGACTTCGAGGCGCAGCGCATGACCCTGTGTGATTTGGACGAGTACAGGCCGGGTCCGTTCATCCTGGATGCCGATCGACTGCCAGGCTCGCGACGTTTCATGGCGCCGGAGGAGTTCGTTAAGGGCTCGACCATCGATATCCGAACGACCGTGTTCGTGCTCGGCCGGGTCCTGCGTCTGCTGCTGGATGCAGGCGATGACGAACGGAAGTGGCGCGGTTCGTCGTCACAGTTGAAGGTCATTGAGCGTGCCACTGCCAGCGATCCTGCTGACCGGTTCGCCTCGGTTAAGGCTCTGGCACGGGCATGGCGTGGCGCATGCGGTGGGCGCTGTTGATCTCTCTACTGTCATGGTGAGACGGAGCAGCGTCTTGTCTGCCGCGCCTGCGCGAGAGATCTCGACGTCGATCAACGGTCACAGGAGGCAACGGACAACGTCCGCCCGCACGGGGTGCAGTCGGCTCTGGAGGGCGGCAGCAACTATCCACAGCCTGTGGAAAGTTGCTGCCGCCAATCCGTGCGCACCATGGATCGGACATAGCGGACGACGCTCACCCGATCTTTTGAACAAACCACATGCGTGACGTGTCCTGGATAACGATAGTGGCTGCATGGATCCGGTTGTCGTTGCCCGCGCCGTTGTAGAGGAACGTCATCCTGTCGCTCGCGCGGCGTTTCTGGGTGGCAGCGTGCTGACGGAGCGCCGCACGGCCTTGTCCGACTTGGACATCGTGGTGCTGTTGCACGGTCCGCCGGCTCCGTACAGAGAGAGCCTTCAGTACGGCGACTGGCCCGTGGAGCTCTTCGTGCACACCGAAGATTCTTGGCACGCATTCGTGGACCGGGAGATTCGTCAGCGCCGGTCCCCGCTGCTGTGGATGTGCGCGGACGGCGAGCTGCTCTTCGACATGGATGGGCTCGGCGTGAGTCTGACTGCCGAAGCCAGGAAGCTGGCCCTGGCGGGTCCGCCTGCGGCGACGGTGGAGGAGATCGAGGACTTTCGATATTCGATCACGGATCTCCTGGACGATCTCGCTGGGTGTACCGATCAGGGTGAGCGGCTGTTCATCACCTCAGAGCTGGCGAGACGGACAGGTGAACTGGCTCTGGCGCTCGAAGGGGCGTGGGGTGGCGGCGGCAAGTGGCTGGCACGTCGCCTCGAAGACGCAGCACCTGGCCTCAATGCGCGCATGCACCATGCTGTTCGTGGGGCGTTGAACGGGCAGACCGAAGCCCTTGTTGGCGTCGTTGAAGACGTCCTGGCGCGGGCTGGCGGGCGACTGTGGGTCGGGTATCGGCGCAGTGGGACTCCGTGACCGATGGGACGGGCTGCGATGACGCCGATCGACACCGTAGGCGGCTCGTCGGCTCTACCGTGGAGCGATGGCTGAAGCTGTTGAAGGTCGCGCTCCGTTCCAAGTGTTGGTGCTGCCGTACCGGCAGACCGAGGGAGGGCTGCTCTACGCCTTGTTCCGTCGCTTGGACGGCGCCTACTGGCAGGGGGTGGCTGGTGGCGGTGAGGTGGGAGAAACACTGCTCCAGGCCGCCAGGCGAGAGGCGGCCGAAGAGGCGGGCCTGGCCGGCGACTTCGAGTTCATCGCACTGGATGCGCGCGCGACGATTCCGGTGGTGAGTGTCACTGGCGAGTTCACGTGGGGGCCGGAGGTCTTGGTGATTCCTGAGCATGCCTTCGGTGTCCGAGCCGACACAGCCGAGTTGGTGTTGTCGAGGGAGCACACCGAGTACGGGTGGTTCTCCCTGGAGGCAGCTATGTCGGCGGTCCGTTGGGATTCCAACCGCAATGCGCTGTGGGAGCTTGACCAGCGCATCCGCCGCGGCAAGGCGCCCCTAGAGTCATGACGGCCATGGGGACGACGGAGCTCCTCGTCGACCTGGACATGCGGGATGCCGCATACCTGGCGCAAGTAGATTGATCGCCACAACCGGGGGATGAGGGACGAGGGGAATGCATGACGAAGCAGCTGGTGATCAAGCCCATTGGCACAGTGGTCGGAGGGCGTTCTGAGCCCACCGACGACTACTGGGCAGGTACCGAGTCGATCATCCGGTTGAACTCGAACTTCCCCATCGAGACCGTGCAGGGCCTTGAAGCCTTCTCCCACCTCGTGGTCACCTGGCACTTCCACAGGTCGTCACCCACCGATGTCGCCCTGCACGCCCGCAGCCCACGCAACAACCCTGCCTGGCCGCCAACCGGTACGTTCGTGCACCGCAACCATCGCCGTCCGAATCAGCTGGCTACGTCCTTCCCTCGGCTTATCAAGGCCGAGGGCCTTGACCTACATGTGACCGACCTCGACGCGATCGACGGCACCCCTGTCTTCGACCTGGCGCCGTACTTCCCGGAGATGGGCCCCCGCGGCGAAGTCCACACGCCAGAATGGCCGGGCGAGATGCTCCAGGACTACTGGTCAGAGCCCGCCGAGTAGAGATTGCGCGTCGGGTCGTTCGGCGGCGATCCATGCGATGGCGTCTCGTGGCCAGCGACGGCTCGACGCCATGGCCCAGGGTGAAGCCGAGTGATGGAGCAGGCCGCCGAGAAGGGCATGAGCGCCGAGCCGCTGCAGGACTACCTGAACGCGTTCCGGTACGGCTGTCCGCCGCACGGCGGGCTCGGCATGGGGCTCGGGCGGGTGCTGATGGTGATGCTCGGACTGGACTCCATCCGCGAGGCCACCTTCCTGTTCCGTGGGCCGAACCGGTTCACGCCGTAGGGCCCTTGAGGATGGCAGGACCAGCGCCTGGCCCTGCCATCCCAAGGCTGCCGCTATCAGGGGTTTGGTGATCGTGATTCGTTTGTGTGGTTGCTGCATCCCGGTGGCAGTTACGGCAGCGCCGGGGCGCAGGGCATGCCAGGCTTCGATGACATCGGGCAGTTGGCGGGGCAGCGCGGCGGTGAGCATGAGCAGCAGGCCGGGAAGGCCGATGGTGACCGTGCCGCAGTCAGAGTCTCCAGCTTTGCCGGTCGGCCAGCCAGCGCAAGGTGACTTCTCCGCACCAGGTTTGGTGCTGGCGGAGGTGCGGTGACTCTGGCCGCGCTGGTTGTGCTCCTGAGACGAGGAAGACCCCGGCGAGTGCGGCGAGAGCTGCGTCGAGTTGCTCGTCGTGGGCTCCGCGGGCGGCGGGGTGGTTCTTGAAGAGGCTGCTGGCGTCGTGTCCGTCGGCGTGTGCCGTGGCCAGCAGGAGGGTGAGGTCGAACCAACTCGCTCCCAAAACTGGCCAATTCCAGTCGCAGATCCATGCCGTGTTGCTGGTGTCAATGAGGATGTTGTCCTGGCGCAGGTCGTAGTGGAGTACAGAATCCCCGGTAACTGCTTGCTGCCAGCCCGACTCCAGGACGGCGAGGATGTCCACGAGAGCCGCGGGCATCCAGGCGGGCAGGACGGCCGACGGGGTCGTTCCGCCTGCGAGGTTGCGCCAGTCGTCGAAGTCGTCCGTTTCTCCGAGCGGCTTCAAGCCGACCTGCTGGAGTCCGCTTGGCGCTGTCGAGAGTGCTTCCGCGGTGATCGTGTAGGCGTCGAGGGTGGCACCAAGGTCGTTGGGCTTCCACGGAGCGTCGGGCATGCTGCCTTTTACAGCGTCGAACCCGAGGACCACCCATCCGTCCGTGTCTTCGATCCACTTGAGACGGGGAGCTGGCACGACATTCGGCAGCGCCGGGTTGATCTGCGCCTCTCGCCTGTAGCAGTCAGCGATCTGGGGTGCATCGGTGGCGCTGGCTGCTTTGATGAACTGCGTGCCGTCCGTACCGTCGATGACCGCGGCGAAGCCTTGAGTGAACCCGCTTCCGGCGCTTGGCCGTGCGGCTTCGATGCCGCCGAGCTGTCGTGAGATCAGCTGGCGGACGTCTGGCGGGAGGTCCGCCCAGGCAGGCCGTACTGCCGTGGTGCGGTACTCCGGGCGGGGAGTGATGATATTCGGCATTCCGTCAGGGTGAAGGAGGCTCGTTGTTCTGCGCGACGGATTTCTCGCACGGGTCCGGGCTGATCTATCCAGTAGCGGTTACTACTTGGTGGCGACGTCCGCGACGGATCTGCCGCCGGTCATCGCCCGCAGGTTGCCCGCAGGTGCTCCTCGCCGGGGAGCACCGCGCTCGACATGATCGAGGATCAGGACAAGGTCCTGCCAGCCTCATCCAGTACGGCTTTCCACGGGTATTGGCGCCCCGGCGTCTCGGCCCGCGGCTCGGTGAGCGGCCACACCTCGTCTCCGTAGATCAACCGGACCCCCGAATCGTGAAGGGCTTTCATGTGTGCCTCCCATGCGGGGTGGCGAGCATGTGCGGCGTTCACCCGGGGCCAGACGACCACCGGGAGGTCTAGTGCCCCGATGGCCTCGTTGATCTGTGTCAGCGCCTGGTTGTCTGAGATCCCCAGGGCAAGCTTGGCGACCGTGTTCGCGCTCGCCGGGGCGACGACGTAGCAGTCCACTGGCGGATGCGGCCGGGAGCCACCCGGCAGGCGCGGTTCGGCACGCACGGGAAGGCCGGTCAGCCCTTCGAGCTCCGCGCTCTCCCCGCTCGCGCGGAGCCACCGACCCGCGGTCGGTGTGAGCGTGACTGCGACCGTCCAGCCCCGTTCGAGCGCCGGGACCACGAGCCCGGTACGCAATTCCTCGACCCCGCCGGCACTCGATCCCACGACGCCCGGCACCTTGCCCTGCACTGAACTCACCACACCACCCTGCATCATGGGGTCATGGCCAGCAGCTCGGATGAGCGGCTGACGCCGTGACCGGGATTGTTTCCTCATGGATTGTTCCGCACGAGCTGTGGCGAGGCACTCTCGGCCTCCCGTAGCTCGCAAGAAGACTCGGTGACCAATCAGCAACACCTCGCCACCCGCGCCTACGGCACGGGGGCCACTTGGCTGCCCGGCGGTCCCTCTACCAGTGGCAGACCACCGCTACGACCTCCCTGCCATGGCCGTCGAAGAACTGGCCATAACTGGCGGGGCACGGCCGCCGGTATCGGCTGCGGAAACGGCACATTCATCAGGCGCACCCTGACCACAGCATCGCTGCCCACGACTCTTTGGGCAGTAGCTGGACCAGGCCGTGTCCGCTCCCATCTCTCGGCGCCATGAAGACCCGGCCGCAGCCGGAGGAGATACACTGACGGGGCGGTCCGCGAGAGTGTTCTTGGTCACACTCGAATCACCTTCGCGGGCCGTTCTTCGCGCCCTCGCTCGGGACTCCCCCTGGGGATAAGACGGGCAGATGAAGGGGTATCGGGGCCCTAGAATGGCCGTCGTGACAGACAACACTCCACAGAGCCCCGCAAACGGGCCGACCCCTACCAATGAGCTGCCGACCCAGTACGCGCCGGCCGAGGTAGAGGGGGCGCTGTATGAGCGTTGGGTAGAGCGCGGTTACTTCGAGGCTGACGCGAAGAGCGAGAAGCCTCCGTACACGATCGTCATCCCGCCGCCGAACGTCACGGGCTCGCTCCACCTGGGCCACGCCTTCGAGCACACGCTGATCGACGCCCTCACTCGTCGTAAGCGCATGCAGGGTTACGAGACGCTGTGGCAGCCCGGCATGGACCACGCAGGCATCGCGACGCAGAACGTCGTTGAGAGGGAGCTCGCCAAGGAAGGCAAGTCCCGGCACGACCTCGGCCGTGAGGCGTTCGTCGAGCGGGTCTGGCAGTGGAAGGCCGAGTCCGGCGGTCAGATCGCCGGACAGATGCGGCGGCTGGGCACCGGCGTCGCGTGGAGCCGTGACCGCTTCACCATGGACGAAGGACTCTCGCGCGCCGTCCAGACCGTCTTCAAGAAGATGTACGACGACGAGCTGATCTACCGCGCCGAGCGCATCATCAACTGGTGCCCGCGCTGTCTGACGGCCATCTCGGACATCGAGGTCGACTACCAGGACGACGACGGCGAGCTCGTCTCTATGACCTATGGCGAGGGCGAGGACACCATCGTCGTCGCCACCACCCGCGCCGAGACGATGCTCGGCGACACCGCCGTCGCGGTCCACCCCGAGGACGAGCGATACGCCCACCTCATCGGCGAGCGCATCAAGCTCCCGCTGACCGACCGTACGATCCCGGTCGTCGCGGACACCCACGTGGACCCCGAGTTCGGCACCGGTGCCGTCAAGGTGACGCCGGCGCACGACCCGAACGACTTCGCCATTGGCCAGCGCCACGATCTCGAGTCGATCGAAGTTCTCGACGAGCGCGGCATCATCACCGTCCACGGCCCCTTCGAGGGGCTGGACCGCTTCGAAGCCCGCTCCGCCATCGTTGCCGCTCTGCGAGCCGAGGGCCGGATCGTCGCGGAGAAGCGCCCGTACGTTCACTCGGTGGGGCACTGCTCCCGCTGCAAGACGACGCTGGAACCCCGCCTGTCGATGCAGTGGTGGGTCAAGGTCGAGACCCTCGCCAAGGCTGCCGGCGACGCGGTCCGCGACGGTCGGGTGACCATCCACCCGGCCGACATGTCGCAGCGGTACTTCGACTGGGTCGACAACCTCAACGACTGGTGCATCTCGCGCCAGCTGTGGTGGGGCCACCGCATCCCAGTCTGGCACGGCCCGAACGGCGAGCTGGTCTGCGTCGGCCCCGACGAGGAGCCGCCCACGGGTGAGGGGTGGACGCAGGACACCGACGTCCTCGACACGTGGTTCTCGTCCGGCCTGTGGCCGTTCTCCACGCTCGGCTGGCCCGAGCAGACCCCCGATCTGGAGAAGTTCTACCCGAACTCCGTCCTCGTCACGGGCTACGACCTGATGTTCTTCTGGGTCGCCCGGATGATGATGTTCGGTCTGTACGCGATGGATGGCCAGCAGCCGTTCGACACGATCGCGTTCCACGGCATGGTGCGCGACGAGTTCGGCAAGAAGATGTCGAAGTCGTTCGGGAACACGGTCAACCCGCTGGACTGGATGGACAAGTACGGCTCCGACGCGCTGCGCTTCACCCTTGCCCGCGGCGCCAACCCGGGCGTTGACGTCCCGATCGGTGAGGACTGGGTCCAGGCGTCGCGGAACTTCGCGAACAAGGTCTGGAACGCCACACGGTTCGCGCTGATGAACGGGGCCACGGTCGAGGGCGACCTTCCCCCCGCCGAGCAGCTGTCGGCAACCGACCGCTGGATCCTGTCGCGGCTGAACAAGGTCGTCGCCGAGGCGGATGCCTACTACGAGGACTACCAGTTCGCCAAGCTCGCCGACGCCCTCTACCACTTCGCGTGGGACGAGGTCTTCGACTGGTACGTCGAGCTGTCCAAGACGACGTTCTTCGCGGGCGGCGAGCAAGCCAAGGTCTCGGCGCGTGTCCTGGGCGAGGTCCTCGACGTCACGCTGCGTCTACTCCACCCGATCGTCCCGTTCGTCACCGAGACTCTGTGGACGACGCTCACCGGGGGCGAATCCCTCGTCGTCGCCGACTGGCCGAAGGACTCGGGCTTCCGCGACGACGCCGCCGAGAAGGAGATCGAGCTGGTCCAGCAGGTCGTCACTGAGGTCCGCCGGTTCCGCGCCGACCAGGGCCTGCAGCCCGGCCAGAGGGTTCCTGCCCGACTGGCCCTGGACGGCTCCGCGCTGGCCCCGCACGAGGCCGCCATCCGCCAGCTGCTTCGCCTGCAGCCCGAAGGTGAGACATTCAGTGCCACGGCGTCGCTGCCGGTGGCCGGCGCGGAGGTCGCGCTCGACCTGTCGGGCACGATCGATGTCGCCGCGGAGCGCAAGCGCCTCGCCAAGGACTTGGCTGCGGCCGAGAAGGAGAAGGCGCAGGCAGAGGCCAAGCTCGGCAACGAGGCGTTCCTGGCGAAGGCCCCGGACAACGTGGTGGACAAGATCCGCGGGCGCCTTGCGAAGGCCGGCGAGGAGATCACCCGGCTGCAGAACCAGATCAACAGCCTGCCGCCCGCGTAGCAGCGAGTTCAGCGATTGAAGCCCCGGACAATACGTCCGGGGCTTCACTCGCAGGGCGGCCCTACGGGATTCCCAGGCCCTCGAAGGGGCTCGAAAGGGAGAACTCCCGTTGGCGGGCGACCGTCAGGGCCTGGTCGAGGTCGAACTCGGCCATGCGGATCAAATCGACGAGTCGGGACGGCTTCGAGGCTAGAACGTCGCGCGTGATGTCCTCAGCGGAGTCGTCGCGGGGGATGCTTGAGGAACATGGCGTGACGGAGTTGAAGCTCCACGCGCTGCGGCTCGTGGGCAACGCGACCGGGAACCCGGACCTCGAGGTCGTGAACGTCGACCGCTACGCCGACCTTCACCGGCAGATCCGGGAAGCCGCCCTGGGGATCCGGATCGTCTACGACTCCGATCTGTCCCCTGAGCCGGCGGGCGAGCAGTGCTCCAACCTGGTGGCCGGTGGGTGGCTTGACCGCATCGAGTCGGACCCGCGCGGCGCTCTGCCCGTGTCCTGCAAGGCGGTCGGCCGAGACGTGAATGCCTTCCGCTGGGACAAGACTGAGCAGGTGATCAAGTACGAGCCGCGGGCTGACGACGAGTTCGCCGTCGGGATCCCGGACGTGGTGTACGCGACGGCGGAGGTGGGTTGAGATGGCGGCGGCCACAAGGAGTCTCTGGCAGGAGACCCGGACGTTCTTCCCACTCTTCCTCGACCTGATCGAAGAGCGCGGGGCCAAGTCCGCCTGTGTCGTTGGCGCTTCAGACGGCAAGTTCGTACTGCCCTTGGTTCGGCGCGGGATTCGTGTCGTTGCCGTAGAGCGCAACACGACGGCGCTCAATGGCAGTCCAGTCGTCCTGCCCGAGGCTGGCGAGGCAACGATGCCTGGCCTACGCAAGCGGATGGCTGAAGAAGGTCTCTCGAACCTGGTTGAGATCGTTGAGGCCGATATTCTTGATCTGGACTCGGAGTTGGAGCCGTCAGATGCGGTCTGGACAAGCTGCTCGTGGCACTACAGCATCAACCATCGCCGTCCGCTCGGTGAGTTTGTCGGCTCGATGAAGCGCCTGTGCCGGCCACACGGCGGCGTGTTCGGCGCCGAATACATGATGCCGGTCGAGCCACGTCACCTGACCTTGGAGCACTATCCGAAGGAAGGCGGAATGCGGCACTACTTCCCTGGCTGGTCGATCGACTGGGAGACGTATACGCCGCCCTTCCGTGAAGCACCACACGTTGAGCAACTACACGAACACGTCGACCGCATGGGCTTGATCATCGCAACCCACCAGCAGGAAGAGAACGATGCAGACTGAATTCGAAGCACGGTTCCTCGAAGCCGACGCCACAAAGATCGTCGAGCACCTGATGTCACGGTCGGCCACCTGCGCCATGCCCCGCACCCTCATGCGGCGGATCGTGTTCAAGAACAACGACATCGAGGCCCGCGGCGGCTGGCTGCGCCTCCGACAGCTGGGTGAGAGGGCCTTCCTCACCTACAAGCAGGTCACGTCGGATGTGTCGGCAATCGACACCACCCTCGAAGCTGAGGTCGAGGTCGGCGACTTCGACGCGGCGAAGACGCTGCTGGAGGCAATGGGTTTCACCGCTCTGCGCTACCAAGAGAACTACCGCGAAGAGTGGCAACTCAACGGCGTCACCTTCGACATCGACACGTGGCCCGACCTTCCCACATTCCTTGAGGTCGAAGGGCCGGACGAGAACTCAGTGCACGAGGCCGCTGCGGCTCTGGGGCTCAACATCGCGCAGGCCTCGTACGGCACTGTCGATGAGGTCTACCTGGCAGTCCTGGGCCGGGACATCCTCGCTGAGTCGGAACTCGTGTTCACTGCGTAGAGGACCTCGGGTGGGGCAGGCGCTCAGGACGCTGTCCCACCAGTCCCCTGCCCGACTAGGCCCCGCTGGGTGATTCGGGCCAGCCGACGCATGAGAAGGCGATCCCCTTATGGAACAGCTTCAGGGCGCCGGCAGTGAAGTCGACCATGGGTTCAGGAAGGCTGTCTAGGCGGTACCAGTCGATTCCAGCGCACTTGTGCGGTTCTGCGTTGACCGGCTCTCCGCCCCATGACCGGACGCGGAAGAACAGCTGGAGACGCGGATCATCCTCCGCTGTCCAGTGATGGACGGTATGTACGAGTTCCAGATCTTGCTCACGCAAGGTCAGGCCAAGCTCCTCCTCCGCCTCGCGCACTGCCCCGGCAGTAGCTGTTTCTCCGGCTTCAAGATGGCCGGCGGGCACGTGGTAGTGGGCGTCTCACCATCCTGTCCCCGCTCTGAGCCCGAGCAGTACGCGGTCTCCACGTTGGAAGATCAGATGCACCCCGATCACGGAGCGGTAGCAGCCGTCGGTGTAGGTGACCGCGGAAGAGGCAACAGGCGGGCTGTACGACATGACGCGTCCTTGAGCACGAGAAAGACCTGACCAGGTCATAGCTTGCCCTGTCCTCAGCGACCCTGGTGACCAAGTCGCCCGATTCCACCGAATTGGAGCGACCCGCCGGGCAGTGCCTGGCCTCGTCGGCACAGGTCGACCTCAACCCTCTGCCATTTGCTTCCAGGGCGCCGACGGCTCGCCACCCTGGTGTCCCGCTGGCGTCAGCCGACGGTGCTGTGACGGGTGTCGGGCACCTGAGACAACCAGGTAACTGAACCGTTCCGGGTTCGATAGGGACTCCGAACCCGGAACGGTTCAAGCTCCGCGGTGTGAAGGGAGCAGCGGAGGCTCGGAGCAACACTGCGCAGGACACAGGGCGTTGTTCCGGTGGCGGCCTGCGCCCTTTCACGGGCAAGGGCACGGCCCAAGACGAGAGGGTCCGATGTGGATACCCGCGGAGAAGATGTGTACGTGAAGTATCGGGCCCGAAGCGCGTATCACGCTGGTGATATCAGCCCCTGAATGTGCAGCCTGCGAGCCATATCTCTCCGGTGATATGCCCCGCCATCAGCGGGGCACTAGCTTGTCATGGCATCGCCAGCCCGGCTCCGACGCCGCGGCAGCTATCCGCGTGGCAACAGCCGACAACGCTCAGGGGTTTACGCATGGCCAATACTCCAGGGACAAATCCGCTCGCCCCGTATGTTCGCAGCGATCTCCCCGGCCGCTTCAACGAACTAGACGTGCTCCGACGGCACTGGTCGCGTTTCGCGGCGGTGTCGCAGGGGGCGATCGTCCCGCCGTACGAAGTCCTGATCCATCCCTCCAGCGGGTGCAACCTGCGATGCGCTTGGTGCATCGGAGACCATGTTCCTCTCGAGTTGTGGGACGACGAGCGCGAGCAGCTGGTCATGCTCGACGCGGCTAAGAGTGCCGCGGATAGGCTCCCGGACCATCTGACGAACCCGGCGAACATGCTCAAACTCATCGGCGACATCGTCGACTACGAGGTGAAGGCGCCCTACCGGCAGAACGGCGAAGACCACTCGGGGGACTTCAAGGTGGAGGCCGTGTCGTTCTCCGGGTTGATCGGCGAACCGCTCGTCGCCCGCAAGGCGTTGATACCGGCATTCGGTCTCTTGGCAGAGCGTGGCATCCGCTACGGGATCTTCACGAACGCCGTGCTGATGGATGACGCCTGCATCGAGGCCCTGCTTCCAGCCGGATATGTGCACATCAGCATCGATGCAGGAACACCGGAGACCTACGCCCAGCTGAAGTACGGCGGCCGGCCAGCCGGCAAGGTCATGTTCGAGCGGGCCCTCGCCAATCTGGCGCGGCTTGTCCAGCGGCGTGCCGAGACTGGCTCGGAGGTGGAGATCAACACTTCCTTCGTCATGTATCCGGAGAACTTCCACGAGGTGCATACGGCCGCCGGACTCATCCGTGCGGCAGGCGCCGACAGCTTGCGCTTGAAGCAGGACAATTCCGGGCAGCGTCCGCTGGATCCTGACCAGACACGTCATGCCGCCCAGTTGATCGCACGGATCCGCGGAGAGCTCGAGACGGAGGCCTTCCGGCTGTTCGAGATCCACCGGGTCGGTAAGACCGGCGAGATGGCCCGGTCGTGCTCGACATGCTCGATCACCGATCTGATGGCCGCGGTGGGCTCCGACGGCTGCCTGTACCCGTGCAACTACCACCCCCGCCCGGGCGGTTTCAGCTACGGCAGCGCCCTGGAGCAGCCGTTCGCCGCAGTCTGGGAGGGAGAGTTGCGCCGGCAGCTGCGCGGCAGGCTGCCCGTGATCTGCCCGAAGGTGTGCGACCCGTTCAAGAACCGCTCCAACCGGCTCCTGGCAGAGGCCAAGAGCGTCGTGGCGGTCGACGGCATCGATCGACTGGAGGAGCACGTGACCGACCTGGTGGACGGCGGCGCCTACGCGGTCGAGGGGTGACCCGCGTGCAGGACAGCTTATCGAGCGAGGAACTCGACTCCTGGGTGCACCGTCCTACCACTGCCTCACGGCGGGAACACATCGGTGTCGCAGAGGCTGTGGTCGAGATCTACGCGCCGTCGCCGATCGTCGAGTACGTCAGGTGGTACACGGAAGGCTATTTCGGACCTCAGCAGTCCCCGGCCCAGGCACGGCTCTTCGTCCATGAGGTACCCCTGAAACTGTGGGTCTCGGTCCATCAGGCACAACTCGCCCCGCCGCTGCGGCGAGCCGTGCTCCCCTCGGCACCAGACACGATTTGCCTCGTCGACGACAGGCATCGAGCAGTCCACCTCCTGCCGCCGACGGGCTCCGATCCCCACTCCAGGCGGGTGGTGGTACGGATTCTGCGCGCGCTCATCCTGCGTGAACTGCTGCGGAGGGGACACCCGTTCTTCCACGCGGCGTGTTTCTCACTGCGAGGAACAGGCGTGGCGCTGATCGGAGCTCGTACAGCCGGCAAGACAACGACGCTCCTGCACGCCCTAGAGCACCCGGAGACGGTGCTGGTCAGCAACGACAAGTTCGCTCTGCTGCCTGCCACGGAGGGCTCCGAGCCCGCCGTGGCGCTTGGCTTCCCCATCCAGATCGGGATTCGCGCGGGCAGCGTACTCGCTCTGGCCGAAGGCCCGCTGCGGGCGTTCCTCACGCGCAGATGGTCGCAGCAGTACGGCGACCTTGCGGCCCGGTACGAGCGGGACACCCGTCTCCAGTTGCGGCCACAGGAGTTGGCGGCCGCCTCCGACAGTGGAGTGATACCTCGGTGTCGTCTCGGCATGGCCATCGAACCGCACCTCGATCCGCGAGCGGTCACACCCCGCCTGGAGAGGCTCAACGGTGCTGAACGCAGGGCGCTTTGGGCCCGCAACCTGCTGCTCCATCCGGCTGCAGTCTTCCCGGAACAGGCCGCTGTGGCAGACCCGACGACCCGGGCCGAGTTACGGATTCCGCAGATTCCCGCCTACCGCCTGGTCCAACCGCCCGCCGCCGGCCCGCTGACCGTCCAACTGCTCGAAGACCTCATATGCCGCACAGCGGTAGGAGAGTGAGCGAGATGCGCATCCTCGGTATCGCCAGTGATCTGCATATTTCCTCCGCCGCGCTGATCGAGGACGGCCGGGTCGCGGCGGCTGCGGCCGAAGAACGCTTCACCCGGAGCAAGCACACGCGGGCCTTTCCCGCCCGCGCCATCGACTACTGCCTGTCGACCGTCCCCGGGGGTCTGCACGGCGTGGACCGGGTCGCGGTCAGCACGAACCCAGCGATCGACCTGAGCGTGCCCGACGGTCGCCACGCGGGACGCGCCCGCTGGCACCCCGAGGGTCTCTACTCGGTACCGAACAACCTCGCCACCCTGGTGGACGCGCCATACCAGGGGCACGCGACGCAGATCCTGCAGACCGCGGGCAAGCCCCTGCAGATCGACTACGTCTACCACCACGACGCCCACGCAGCGAACGCCTTCTTCCTGTCCCCCTTCGAATCGGCTGCGATCCTGACAGTCGACGGCCGGGGCGAGGACTGCACCGCGCTGAGCGCAATCGGGGGCCGCAACACCTTCGCCACCATCGACACCATTCCCTACCCTCATTCGGTGGGGTTGCTGTACGGCGCGGTCACCCAATACCTGGGCTTTCGGATCGACCGCGACGAGTGGAAGGTCATGGGGCTGGCCGCCTACGGAGATCCCGACTCTGGTGCCTACAAGGCGCTCCGCGACCTCGTCGACTTCGAGGACGGCACCGTCCGCGTCGACCTCAACTACTTCGGCTACTACCTTCGTCCCTCGCGTGGCGCGGTCAGCGAGGCGTTCGTCCGCCGGTTCGGTCCGGCACGCCAGCCAGGTGAGGCGATCACCAGTCGGCATCATGATGTGGCCGCGGCCGTCCAGCACGTCCTTGAGGACGCGCTGCGGTACCTGCTCGTGAACCTGCACCAGCAGACCGGGGAGAGAAGGGTCGCCTTGGGCGGAGGGAGTTTCATGAACTCCGTCTTCAACGGCAAGATCATCTCCTCGACCCCGTTCGACGAGATCTACATCTCCAGCTGCCCGGACGACAGCGGCACCTCGATCGGCGCGGCCCTCTACACCCACTGCGTCCTGCTCGGTGCGGATCGCGGCCCCACGATGACGCACAACTACTACGGCCCGTCCTTCGACCAGACCTCCATCAACGAGGCACTGTCGCGCGCCAAGCTACGGGCTCCGGCCGTGGACGATCCGGCAGAGGTCGCGGCGCACGCATTGGCCGGCGGGAAGATCGTCGGCTGGTTCCAGGGCCGTATGGAGCTTGGTCAACGTGCGCTGGGTAACCGATCGATCCTCGCCGATCCCCGCAGTGCCTCCATGCGTGACCGGGTGAATGACGCGGTGAAGTTCCGCGAACCGTGGAGGCCCTTCGCGCCGGCCGTGCTCGCCGACGACTTCGCCACCTACTTCGGCCCGGAAGCCGCAGTGCCGTTCATGGAACGAACCCTGCCCGTACGGACCGAAGCACAGCATCTCATCCCAGCAGGGGTTCATATCGACGGCACTGCCCGGCCACAGACCGTGACCGTGGACACCAACCCGCTCTTTCACCGGCTGATCACCACATTCCGCGACCTCACCGGCGTCGGTGCCGTCCTCAACACCTCGTTCAACCTCGCCGAGGAACCGATCGTGTGCAGCCCCCAAGACGCGATCCGTACGTTCTATTCTTCGGGCCTTGACCTGCTCGTCCTGGGAAACAGGGTGCTCACCAAGTGACGACGACCATGGGCGCGGAGGAGCTGTCCGCGTGCCTGCGCCGGTACGGGCTGCGGGCAAGCGGGCCGGCACGGCCACTGGCGGGTGGACATGTCGGGGTCACCACTGTGGTGCCAACCGATCAAGGATCGCTGGCCGTCAAACGGTTCGGTAGACGCTTCGACACCGTGCGCACTCGCCTCGCGGCACAAGCACACCAGCATGCGGCCCTGGCCGGGCTGGCCCCGCAGCTGCGGCGGTCACCGGACGGCCACTTGACTGCCGAAATCAACGGTGCCACGTACATGCTCGCCGAGTACATCCACGCGGCACAGCCGCCCGGACTCACCGACTTCGCCGCTGCACTCGCCGCGCTGCACACCCGTTTGGACAGTTTCCGTCCCGGCGGTCGCCACACGGACTTCCTTGAGTTGTCCGACCCTCCCGCTGCAGGCCTGGAGCACGTTCTGCGACAGACTCAAGACAAGGCCCTCCGCGAGGTCGTCAACTGGCGTCTGCGGATCCTTGCGGAATTCGGGCTCGGAGCGCAGGCGGTGGCGAGTGCGCCCAAGAGGTGGGTCCACGGTGACGCGCGACTGGACAACGTGCTCGCCAGGCACACCCCGGAGCAGCACCTGTTCATCGACTTCGACCAGGTCTCCCGCTTCCCGCGGCCCTACGAGGTTATGCGGGCCTACGTTGCCTCCGTCAGTCCTGAGCTGCCCGCCCCGCTGCTGGACTCAACATTCCGGTCCTATCTGAGCGCCTATCAAGCCGTCATGCCGATCCCCGCGGCGGAGCGCGCACTCATGATCGACCTGTACATCACCGTCCAGGCGGCCGAGACCCGAACCTTTACCACGCCCGAGGGCGAGGTTCGCGACATGTCCGCCTTCGCCCATGCCCGTCACCAGCAACTGATGTGGATCACCGAACATCGCGACCTCCTGCGCACGGTCGCGGAGGAGGTACGGCCATGACAGCTCTCGCACTCCTCGGTGGATCACCCCTGCGCACACGCCCCTTCCGGGCATGGCCGCAGTTCGACCAGGCGGAACTCGACGCACTGGCCGGTGTCTTGGACAGCCGCCGATGGGGCGGCATCCACAGCGGATCACAAGGAGAAGCCTTCGAGACCGAACTCGCCGGTTACCTGCAAGTGCCCCATGTAGCCGTGGTCGCCAACGGCACCGCCGGATTGATGATCGCCCTCAAGGCCCTGGGCGTACGGCCGGGAGACGAGGTCATCGTGCCCGCGATGACCTACCTGGCGACGGCCACCGCGGTCTCCCTGCTCGGGGGCCTGCCGGTCTTCGTGGACATCGATCCCGCCACCCACACGATCACCGGCTCCTCGCTGAAGGCCGCGATCAGCGAGAAGACGAAGGCAGTGGTCGCCGTTCACCTGGGTGGTCACCCGGCCGACATGGACAGTCTCGGCGCCGTTGCCGGCACGTACGACATTCCGATCGTCGAGGACTGCGCCCAGTCGCTCGGAGCGACCTGGAACGGCTCTCAGACCGGGTCCTTGGGCAGGATCGGCGTGTTCAGCTTCGCCAGCACCAAGAACATCTCCGCCGGCGAAGGCGGGGCAGTCGTCACACACGACGATGCACTCGCCGCACGCATCGCCTCCCTGCGAGATCATGGCCGCCCTCGCGGGGCCGCCCATCACCCCGAACTCGGCTGGAACCTGCGCCTCAGCGAATTCCAATCCGCTGTCCTGCGCGCCCAGTTGAAGCGCCTGGAGTCCCACCTGGAGGCGAAGGCGAAAGGCGCGGCATTCCTCGCTTCGGCGCTGTCCCGTGTCCCCGGATTGAGGCCCGTGCCCGCGGCTCTCGACCCGCGGGTGACCGCGCACGGCCGGTTCTCCTTCGCCTTCACCTTCGACGGCGAAGCATTCAGCAACGAGGAGGCCAACAGCGCCTCACTCGGGGCCTTCCGCGCCGCGCTGCGGGCAGAGGGCATACCTGTATCCACTCGTGACCTCATCGCATGCCCCGATGAGCCGGTCTACGCCGACATCACCAGCCGCGACTATTCCAGCTCACGGACCGTCTCAGCCGAGCAGGCCCGCGCGGCGTGTTCCACGCTAGTGCTGCTCGGGCAGGCAGCCGGTTCAGGATTGCTGCTCGAGGGGCCGACGGAACTCGCCGATGTCGTGCGCACCGTGGAAAAGATCCACGAGAACCGTCACCATCTGCGCCAAGAACAGCGCCGGCCCGCCCGCCCACGAGTCTCATCCGATCACTGGTCAAGGAGTACGCCAAAATGACCCGAGCCCCCTTCCAGATCCTCGTCGTGCCCTTCCGCCGAGTCGGCGAACAGATCGAATTCGCCGTGCTGCGGCGCGAGGACATGGGCGTATGGCAGGCCGTGGCTGGCGGCGGCGAGGCCGGCGAGACCCCGCAGCAGGCCGCCGCACGCGAGGCCCGTGAGGAACTCGGCCTCGACCAGCCGGTCCCCCTGTACCCGCTGCAGACCACGGCCAGCATCCCGGCACGGTTCTTCGCTGATCGCGACAGCTGGCCTTCCGGGACCTACGTTGTACCGGAGCACTCGTTCGCCACCGACCTCACCGACATCGAGATCAAGTTCTCCCACGAACACACCGCCGTCCAGTGGTTGGACTACAAGGCAGCCCAGGAGGTGCTGCGGTTCGACAGCAACCGCACGGCCCTCGGAGAACTCCATGAGCGTCTGCTGGCCGCCGACCTGCCCCTGCCGGTCGAGTGATCGCCAGTGGCTGACGCGATTCTCCGACCGCGCCGCGCTGTCATACTCGGCCAAGGCTATGTCGGCCTTCCTCTGGCCATCCAGGCAGCGCGGGCCGGCCACCGTGTCGTGGGTTTCGATACCGACGCCCTACGCGTGAAACGGCTCCAGGCAGCAGAGTCATTGAGTCCGGACGTGCCCGCGGACCAGATCACGGCCGTCCTGACCAGCGGCAGGTACACGCCGACGGCATGCCCGGGAGACCTGGCCGGGTTCGACGTCGCGGTCATCGCTGTGCCGACCCCGCTGCGAGACGGCGTGCCAGACCTCTCCGCGGTTGAGCACGCTGGCCAGATACTCACCCCGCACATGCGGCCCGGCTGCATCATCGTCCTCGAATCCACCACCTACCCCGGAACCACCGAGGACGTCCTGAAACCCTTACTGGAGGCCGCGTCCGGACTCACCGCGGGCGCGGACTTCCACCTGGGCTACAGCCCGGAACGCATCGACCCCGGCAACCGAACCTGGACCCTCCAGAACACGCCCAAGATCGTCTCTGGGATCAACACAGCTTCCCTGGAAGCCATCAGCGCGTTCTACGCCGGGCTCGTCGACACCGTCGTCGAAGTCGCCTCCATACGCGACGCCGAACTGGCGAAGGTCCTGGAGAACACCTTCCGCCAGGTCAACATCGCCCTGGTCAACGAAGTCGCCACCTACGCCAAGCAACTGGGTACGGACATCTGGGAGGCGCTGGACGCCGCCGCGACCAAGCCCTTCGGCTTCATGCGCTTCACGCCAGGCCCCGGCGTCGGCGGACACTGCCTGCCGATCGACCCCACCTACCTGTCCTGGAAGGTCCGGCGTCAGACAGGCAGCGCCTTGCGCCTCGTCGAAATGGCTGACGAGATCAACACCTCAATGCCGGCCCACGTCGTACAACGTCTGACCGAGGCGCTCAACCGCCGCGGCCTGCCGGTCAAGGGCTCGCGTATCCTCCTCCTCGGCCTCGCCTACAAGGCCAACACCGGCGATACCCGGCACTCGCCCGCCTTCACCATCGCGCGGCTCCTGATCGCCCAGGGAGCGCAGATCCAGGTGGTCGACCCTCATGTCGAGGAACCCTTCGAGCTGGATGCACACGCTCACCATGCCCACCTCACAGCGGCCCACCTGGCGGCATCCGACGCCGTGGTCTTGCTGACCGATCACGACGCATTCGACCTCCGGCTCGTCGAGCGACACGCGGCCCACGCCCTGGACTGCCGGGCTCGCATGAGCGGCCCGAACATTGAGCGCCTGTGACACCGCCCACTGACCGCGTTTCCCACGAGGACACAGCCTTGGCCCAGAGCCCCTTAGCCTCCGGCGAGATCACCGAGACTGGCCGCTGCCTGGCGCGGTTACCCAAGGCTGATCTCCATCTCCACCTCGAAGGCGGCATGCGGCCCCAGACTCTCGCGGACTTGGCGGAGCCCCGCGGCATGCCGACTCCACAGCTCGGCTACTACCGCTCCTTCGACCAGTTCCAGCACTGCTACCGAGCCGTCGTCAAGTTGATCCGCACGAAAGCCGATCTCCGTCGACTCGTACGCGAAGTTGTCGAGGACGCGGCCGTATCCGGGGCCGTGTGGATCGAACCCCACTTCAACCCAACCACCTATGCCCCCGTTCTCGGCTCGGCTGAGGAAGTGCTCGAGCTGGTCCTGGAGACTGGGTTCGCGGCAGGAAAGCCCCTCGGTGTCGGTTTCGGACTTACCCTCGGCGCCAGCCGCAACCGCGATCCCCGCGAAGCCACCAGACTCGCGCAACTGGCCGCCGCATACGCAGGCCGCGGCGTAGTGGCCTTCGGACTCACCGGAGATGAGTCCGCCAACTCGCCGGCCGCATTCAACAAATCCTTCGCGATCGCCCGGGATGCAGACCTTATTCTCGCGCCCCATTCAGGCGAACTCGCGGGCCCACGAAGTCTCGCCAGCACACTCGACGCACTGATCCCGGACCGAATCGCCCACGGTGTCCGCGCCATTGAAGACCGCGCGCTTCTGGATCGCCTCGCCGACGAACAGGTCACCTTAGATGTATGCCTGACGTCCAATCACACATTGGGAGTCGTCAAGTACCTCGAAGAGCATCCTCTGCCACACATCTTGGAGGCCGGGGTGCGCTGCTCCCTGGGCTCCGACGATCCACTGTTGCTGGGGACCAGCCTACTCACGGAATATCAGCTCGCGCGCTCACATCTGGCGCTGCCAGATGCACAACTGGGAGCACTGGCCCATACATCACTCCATTCATCCGGAGCTCCCGACGATGTCCTCGCCCGGGCGCTTCGCGGCATCGAGGCTTGGATCACCGAACCGTGACAGTGGCGCGACTGCTCCCCGCGTCTCGGCATCATCTCCGAGGAGCGGGGCAGCGAGTCGGCACGAGCCGCCACTCTGCGTGTGTGAACCCACCGGCGCAGCAGCGGCTCTGCGAGCAAGGACTCCGCGATCTCGTACGCCCATCCGACAACGGTCCATGTCCGCGAGTCTATTTTTTCGGTCACCGATAGCTCGGGCCAAGGCTCCCGCGGCTGAGAAGCAGCCGTGCCGCATCGCCTGCGCCCACTTCTTCGTATGATCGGCCATCGTGATCAGGCGGCGCTCCACTGGGCCTGGCTGTCCTCGTTCCTGAGCGTTTCAATGCGGTGGGTCAACTGCCTCGCGGCAGCTTCGTCGCCACGGTCGGCACGACGAATGAAGGAGCTGAGTGTGTGCAGGTCCCGGATTTCACAGAGGACCGGGAGGCCGGGCCACTTCCTGATGTCGTATCCATACCGCCGGCTGAATTCGTCCAGTTCCCCAATACTGCGACCGAAGCGGACGCCCTGGAATGTGTTGGCGAGGTCGATCTCACGCGGGCCGAACGCTGCCTCGTCCCAGTCGCCGAGTCTGATCTCCTGACCGTCCCACAGCGTGTTGCCCGGATACGCGTCGGCGTGGATATGGCCGCGGCCGAGCGGGAACTCCAAATCTCGGAAAGACGCGAGGAGTTCCGCTCGTCGCTCTTTCAGCCAATCGCGCTGTGCCGACGTCAGGTAGGTGCTGCTGTCCAAGGCCGCCATGAGTGAGGAGAGCGGCTGGTGCTCTGGCAGCTGAATTGACGGGGGCGGCAGGTCGTGTAGGGATCGCAGTAGCCTTCCCAGATGGCTGGCTGCAGGAGCGCCCAGGCCTGGCTGTGGGTAGTGCCGCCAGAACGTAACGACGTACGGGGCGTACGTCACTGGCTGAGGGACGTCGACTGGCTCTGTCGCCGGGAAGTCGTTCGCGATGAGCCAGCGTGTGAGCGACACAGCGGTTTCGAGACGCCACTGCTGCGAGGCTGGGCTAACGCGCACCACGACGTCTTCAGCGGCCAGCAGGAACACAGAGGTGGCGTGGTGGCGAAGCTTGATGAGAGAGCGATCTGCCAGTCCTGACGCCCGGCAGGCCATCCGGGCGGCGGACTCAGGAGAGACCGTCATTGTCATGAGGTGAGGGCCTCCGCTCGGGAATCGATCGCCTGATAGCCGCGGGTCGCGTCTGCCAACTCGCGGGCCGTCCGGCTCCGGGCGAGCCGCGGGTCTTCGAGAAGCGTAGCTACTCCCTGCATGGCGTCGCCGAGCTGCCGGATACGCCTGTCTGCCGGGAGTTCAAGGATCGGCTGGAGTTGCTCGCCCGCTCCCTCGACTTCCCCGACGGCGATGCGGGCTGTGACGATGTCGAGGCGCGCCAGGGCCTCGTCACCGTACGACCGGTGTTCCTTCGGACCGCGCTCGTATAGCTGGATGGCCGCGGTTGCGTGCCGCTCGGCCCGCTGGTAATCGCCGAGCAGAGCGTAGGTTCCACCGATGTAGTACTCCTGCTTCGCCTCCGGGAAGGTGAGGAGACCTCCAAACCGGGTGAGTCCGTCAGGAGCGGTCTGCTGTTCGCGGGCGCGTTGGACCTCTTCGATCGCACTCAGAGCAGTGTCGCGGTCGCCGATGCGTGCTGCCGCCCTGGCCTCGATCGCGGCGATCCTGATCCGGGTCTCGCCGCCCGGCGCAAGCCGCATGGCCTGTTGTGTGTAGTCGAGGGCCGTTCGCCGATGAGTGGACCATTCCGCGATCAGCGCGGCAGTTCCTTTGACCCAGGCCCGTAGACCGTTGTGGTCGGCTTGCTCAGCAAGCACCCAGGCCGTCTGGATTTGGGCGAACGCGGACTCTTGGTCCCCGAGATTCTGGGATGCGTGAGCGAGGAGTAGGCAGTTCGTGCCGGCGAAGAGGAACAGTTCGCGGGTCTGGCGTGGCAATTGGTGGCCGCTTAACAGGGAGAAGAGTTGGTCTCTCGTCGTCAGGAGGTCATTGAACAGCGGGTGTAGTGGGGCATGTACGTACTCGGTCGCGATCTTGGTGAGTTGGGCCGCCAGCCCTTCAAGTTCAACATCACTCACGTTGCTTTTCGTGATCTCTTCGGTGAACTGCAGGGACTGCGATGCTGCGTGCGCCGCTAGATGGTGCAGGTCAGTGTTCGCAGGTCGGAACTCGTTGGGACCTGGGCGTGGCGGTGAAAGTTGCGCCGGTGCGGAATGTGCGTCGTGTTCGCGGAACGGTGGGGGAAGCAGGGCGTCAGGTGTCCCGATGCCTCTCAGGAATTTGGCAACCTTGTCGAGGTTCGTGAGCCGCCGGGTTTCGGCTTCGAGCATCGACAGGAAGCCCTGGCTCAGCCCTGTCATGTGCGCCATGTCCTCCTGGCGGAGGCTCGCTCGTTCGCGGATGAGGCGGCTCGCGCGACCAAAGTCCCATGCGGCGATGGCTGTTTGGACTTCGGCATCGAGCCACACGGCGTCCGCGATGCGCGGTCCAGGGTCGGTGTCGAGGCGCCTGTCCCGTGCGCAGGCGGCACACCAATCTTCCGTGTTGTATTGGCTCAACCGGCATCCGCAGTTGGCACAAACGCGAGTGTGCTTCTGCATCGCACCCCCGTTTCTCGTCTGCGCGCGACAGACAGCGTACGAGGGGACACTCGCATGCCCATATCACTTATGTAATACGCCCAGTTGAGAGCTCCTGCTGAGTATCCGTCTCAGTCGCGTTTGAGGGTCGTTGCCCTGATCGCGTCCAAGAGCCGCGCACTGTCTTCGAGGCTGTCGAGCACCACATCGGCTCCGGCTGATGCCAGTTGCTCGCTGGTGGTCTTGCCGGACGCGACTCCGATCACAGGAGCGCCGCCTTCGAGTCCGGTGCGGACATCCTCGAGGGAGTCTCCGATGATGACGGTGTTGGGGCGGGTGAAGGCCGTCCCGTGTTTGGCTTGGGCGCGCTTCTGGGCGACGGCCACGAGGGCTGGGCGGTGGTCGTCGTCGGAGGAGTACCCGCCGATTTCTGTGTCCAGGAACTCGTCGAGGCCGAACGTTTGTAGTTTCAGCAGCGCGTTGGGCTTGAGGTTTCCCGTGACGACGGTCGGCACGTAGTTCGTCTGCTCTTGCACCGCCTTCAGAGCGGACACGGCGCCGGGCATGAGGACGCCTCGCTGACGCAGGTCGTCGGTATGCGCGGCGAGCCGGTGTGGGAGGAGTTCGACCATGCGCGGCAGCAGTTGGGGGACATCCGGGGCCGGAACGCCGTTGTCCAGGAGCAGGGCGCGGATTGCGAGGGGCATGGTGACGCCGGTTCCCCGAGCGGGGAGTAGCTCCGCGGGGCGGCCGACGATCTCGGCGAATGTCTCGCGGTACACCTGTCGGTCGATGTCTCCGACGTACAGCAGCGTGCGGTCGATGTCCCACAGCACGAGGATCTGCTGGGCCTCGGTCACGTCTGGCTCCTTGTTCCCGTCACGGCGGCGGCGCGTTCCAGTACTGCTTGAGCGTACGGGCTGTGGCTCACCGAGTGGATCTGGCGGCGCATTGCCTCGACGTGCTCGTTCAGGCGGGCTGACTGGAGTTGTTCGGCGAGGTCGAGGGCTTCGTGTGCGGTGGCGCACCCGGCTTCGAGGTCGCCTTGTTCGATGTGGGCGGTTGCCGCGCGGGAGAGGAACAGTCCTTTGGTTCGGTGGTCTGCCGGGTTGAGGGCCTGGCGTGCCTTGGTGAAGCTGGCGACGGCGCTGCGCGGGTCGCCCAGGTCGAGGTAGCAGCTGCCTGACTGGCCGTGGATCTCCCCTTCGTTGATCCAGTAGAGCCACCCGGGGTCGTGTTCTGAGCGCCCTTGGGCGCAGAGTTCCGCGGCGCGTCCGAGCGCGGCGAGCGCCGCTTGTCGCTCTCCGAGTTTCGCGTGTCCGCGGGCTTGTCGGGTCAGCAGCATGGCTTCGAGAGCGGGCGTCCCGAGTGCCTGGATTTTGCTGCGGGCTCGTTGTGCGGCGGTGACGGCGTGGTGTGGTGCGCCGGTGGAATAGCCGTGAATGGCGATGTATGACAGGGCGCCGGCACCGAGTCGGATGTCTGTCGAAGCCTTGGCTGCACGGAGCGCGGCATACAGGTATCCGAGCGTTCGGTCGCGCTCGCCGGAGTCGAAGACGAACCAACCCGTCTGGGTTGCGGTGTCGGCGATGATCCCTGCCAGACGCCTGCCTGTTGCCTCGTCGTACGAGGTCTGTTTGACGAGGCTCTTGAGCAACTGGAGGTGGGCGTCGCCCAGATCCGTGAGGGTGCCGCTGCCATCGCTCGCGTCCATGGTCCGCAGGCTGTCGGTGGTGCGTTGGAGGCCATCGAGCAGTTCGTGGGAGAGAGGGCTGCCCTCGGCCGCCCGGCGGAGGGGTTCGGCTTCGGCGGTGTCCCATTGGTTCACAAAGGTGGTGAGTGCTATGCCCGTTGCAGTCAGGAATCCTCGACGGTCCATCGCGCTGCCTCCTGCCGCAGTGTCCAGTGCTGCCACCATACGAGCGGTGGTCCAAGGCAAGGTCGGATCGGCGTCACCGGCAAACTGGACCGGCGGTAACTGCGCCTGTCGGGCCGCGGCTTTCGGGAGGGGAAGCGGGACAAGTTCGGCAGGCACAGCGAGGCCTGTCAAGAACTCGATGATCTTGTCGATGTTGGTGAGGCGACGGCCGCCTGACTCCAGCATGGACAGGAATGGCTGGCTGAGGCCGGTGAGTTGGGCCATGTCGTCCTGCCGAAGGCCGCCACGTAGTCGGATCAGGCGGCTGGCCTGGCCGAAATCCCACGCTGCGAGCGCGTCGCGGACGCCTGGATCGAGCCAGACGCGTTCCGACACGATGGGCGTGTGCTCTTCCAGGACTCTGGAGCGGGCGCATGCGAAGCACACGATGTCGGTGTTGTAGTTGCTGAGTTGGCCACCGCACCGCTCGCAGATTCGCAGCGACTGCTGATGCACGTCATGCCTCCCCTTGAGTGAGCGCGTGCAACTTCAATTACTTCTGGTAGAGCGGGAATCACACAAGTGATATCACCTCGGGAATGTGTGCGCGGGACGTATTGCCGCCAGTCTTGGGCGTCCCGCAGCACGGTATGGAGACGAACCGACCGAGAGCGTGACCATTCGGTCGGACCGGCGCTCGTCGTGTCGCGAAACCTGTCGCTGATCTCGTCCAACGGAGTCCACGTTGTCCACCGCTTCACGAGCAGGGACGGTCCGGAGCCCGCTCCTGTCCCCCCGCTGCCCACATGATCCACGCCACCCGTCAGGAGTGCGTTGCCAACGGGCGGTCCACGGTGGCCATTAGCATCTCCGCCGTCATACTCCTGGGCATTCTCGTCGCCGTCTTCGTCAAGAAGAGCGGACTGAATGCGGTGCACGCAATCGTGTGCATCCTCTTCGGATTCTTCCTGGCCAGCACGTCGATGGCTCCGAGCATCACCCGGTTCGTCACCGGCGTTGCGGACATGATCGGCCAGATTCATTTGTAGAGCGATACGCGCTACAGACGAGCCACTTCCCGGCGCTCCGAACGCTACGCGCCCTGCATTTCGCGGCCCATCCCCACAATCCTCCTGAGGCCCCCAATGACATTCACTCCCAACCTGAATAGCCCGCCGCATCGCGGTGCCCGCGTTCATCTGGGGATCAGCCGCGTCTCTCGCTCGGAGCGTCTCCCTTCTCGATTCGAGGGGCGGTGATGCGTCTCGTGTATAACCCGGCAGGCCATGACGACGACCTGCGCGTAGCCCTGGTCGAACTGGAGGCGGGGCGTTGGAAAACAGCCCGGGATCTGCTGTTGAAGACGGACGTGCAGTGGGCGCTGCGGACATCTCGCACTCAATTGCTGGCGGTGGCAGCCGCCCGGTCGGATGTGGTCGGCGTCTGGCTCGACGAAGAGCCTGACAGCTACGACGCGCAACTCATGAGTGTTCGCGTGGTCGTCGAGCGGACTCTGCGTGCACACCGCCAACGACATCCACAGACCCCGGAGTTCGAGATCAAGGCCCGGCGTGAGGCCCTACTAGCTGCTCGTCGCGCGCCGCACGATCCCGTGCCGTGGGTGTGTCTGATGGCGTTGGCCCAGATCGACACACGGCAACTGCGGCGTGAACACCGCCTGATGTCCGCCGAACCGATGCTGCCGAGAGGTCCGTGGGGTCTGCTCTACGAGATCAATCAGCGCGATCCGTACAACCGCGAGGCCTACCACCGCGTGCTGCAGTTCATGCTCGCCCTCGATGTCCCGCGCGCCGCATCCCTGGCCGCGGTCGTCGACTTCAGCTGGTCGGTGGCGGGGCAGCGACCTGTCGGATCGCCGCTGCTGCTTCTGCCCGTGTACGCGCTGATCGAACAGCGTCGCGCCCGCGTGGATCCGCTGTGGCGGCGCCAGTGGGCAGAAGAGCCTGCGCTCAACTACACGCTCAACGCCTTCCACGACTGGTTCCACAAGGCGCCCACTGGGCTGCGTTCGGTGGCCGATCTGAACCATCTCGCCTATGCGTTATGGGCGGGCCACCAGTACCTGGAGGCAGCTGAAGTCGTCGAAGCGATGGGGCCCTACGCGGCACGGGAGCCCTGGGCCTCGGTGCACGACGGAGCCGCAGCGGCAGATCCCGGCGAGGCACTGGCTCTGCGAGCGCGCGCAGAGTCCCTGTCCTTCGCCCGCACTCACAAATCCCGTGCCGGACCGCACCCGTGATCGCCGTCAGGCACCCCCTAACAGCTTGGCATGCCCCCGTCAATCCTTGTTCTCCTTGATCTCCTGGAGGTCGTTCCGTGACCCGCTTAGATCCAACTCGCCGTGCCACGCCTCGGAAGTCCGATGAGGCGCACCTGCGGGAGCTCGGCTACGAGCCCGTCCTGACTCGCCGCATGGGACCGTTCGGGAACTTCGCGCTGAGCTTCTCCATCATCAGCGTCCTGTCCGGGTGCATGACGCTCTTCGGCTTCGGGCTCGTCACCGGTGGGCCGGCCGTCATGCTGTGGGGCTGGGCCGTGGTCGGCTTGATGGTGCTGGCCGTCGGCGCTGCCCTGGCCGAAGTCACCTCCGCCTACCCTGTCAGCGGTGCCTTGTACTTCATGGCCAGCAAACTGGGGGGTCCCCGCTGGGGCTACGTCACCGGCTGGCTCAACCTGCTCGGCCTGCTGGGCGGGATGGCCGGCGGCTGCTACGGGGTCGCCTTGTTCACTGGTGCGTGGCTGAATCTGCAGTGGGGCTTCACGCCCACCCCGGAGCGGACTCTGGGTATTTTCGCGGTGATTCTGCTGCTGCTCGCCACGCTCAACCTCTTCGGCGTCCGCCTGGTCAGCGTCTTGAACTCGATCAGTGTGTGGTGGCACGTCACCGGTGTCGCGGTGATCGTCGGTGCGCTCGCTTTCGTGCCCTCCCACCACCAGTCGGCGGGCTTCGTCTTCGGTGAGTTCAGCAACCAGACGGGCTGGGACAGCCCGCTGTATGTCGGTTTGCTGGGGCTGTTGTTGGCCCAGTACACCTTCAGCGGCTACGACGCCTCTGCGCATCTGTCGGAGGAGACGGTGCACGCACAGGTGAGTGCCGCCCGCGGCATCGTCCATTCGATCTTCTGGTCGTGGCTCGTAGGCTTCGTGCTGCTGGCCGGGATGCTCTTCGCGATCCAGGACTACGCCGGCACCGTGGGCAGCGCGACCGGCGTCCCCCCGGCGCAGATCTTCCTCGACGCGCTCGGACCCACTGCCGCCAAGGCCCTGCTCCTGGTGGTCATTGTCGCGCAGCTGTTCTGCGCGAACGCCGGACTCGCGTCGACGTCGAGGATGGTGTTCGCGTTCTCTCGGGACGGCGCTCTGCCGTTCTCCACCACCTGGAGGCGCCTGAGCCGCCGGACCAAGACGCCCGTCCCGGCTGTCTGGCTCGCCGTCGCCGTCCCCTTCGTCCTCGCCCTGCCCTCGCTGTACTCCACCACCGCCTACAGCGCGATCACCTCGATCAACGTCATCGGTATCACTCCCGCCTACGCCATCCCGGTCTACCTGCGGCTGCGCGCCGGCAGACGATTCGTGCGCGGCCCCTGGCACCTGGGCCGGTGGAGCAAGCCGATCGGGTGGACAGCCGTGGGCTGGGTCGGCTTCGTCACCGTGCTCTTCTGCCTGCCGCAGACCCGTCCCGAGGGCGGCGGGCTGGTGTCCGTCGACACGTTCAACTACGCGTCGATCGCGCTGGTATCCGTTCTGGTCCTGGCCTGGATCTCGTGGCAGTTCAAGGGGCGACGCTCCTACGAAGTACCGGCCCAGAACTTCGACCGCTCGGCGAGCACGTACGAAGACGAGGTCGTCTGATGACGGGGACTGCCAGCGGCAACGGCGCCATGGCGCGCCTCGCCACGGCGTCCGCTCCCGATTCGGGCAGGCGCTCGGAGAAGTCCTTCTCCCTCAACGATCTGCGGAACCTCGTCAAAGCAGGGGCGATCGACACGGTGCTACTGGCGGTCCCCGATCTGCAGGGACGGCTGAAGGGGAAACGGTACGACGCCGGCCACTTCCTCAAGCGCGTCGCCCATCATGGCGCCGAGATGTGCGCGTACGTCCTGGCCACCGACGTCGACATGAGCCCAGCGGAGGGCTTCGCACTGGCCTCGTGGGAGACCGGCTATCAGGACCTGTCCGTGCAACCGGCACTGCCGACTCTGCGCGTGGTGCCGTGGCTACCGCGTACCGCCGTCGTGCTGGGCGACGCCGTGCACCAGGGCGGCACTCCCATCGACATCGCGCCCCGCCAGGTCCTTCACCAGCAGTTGACCCGTCTGTCCAGGTATGGCCTGCATCCCAAGGTGGGGCTGGAGACCGAGTTCGTCGTCTACAAGGGCACCTACGCGGATACGGATCAGGCCGGCTTTCGGGGCCTGCCTCCGTTGGCGATGGAGAACAGGGACTACTCCCTCGATCACGACCCCGAGTCCGACCGGTTCTTCCGCCGCCTCCAGCGTGCGCTCGCCGGCGCCGGAATGCCCGTGGAGGCGATCAAGACCGAGGCCGGTCCTGGCCAGGTCGAAGTGACTTTCCCCTACGGGCCCGCGGTCACCGCCTGCGACCTGCATCTGTTCTTCAAGCACGCGGTGCGCACCCTGGGCTCACGCGCCGGTCTGGCACCCACGTTCATGGCGGCCCCGGAGACTGGCCGGGGCAATGGCCTGCACCTGCACGTGTCCTTGTGGTCGAAAGGCATCAGCCAGCTCGACGAGCCCGGCGGCGGCCTGTCCCCCATCGGCCGGCAAGCCGTCGCGGGTCTGCTCGACGGCTTGCCGGAACTGGCTCCGTTGTACGCACCGAACGTCAACTCCTACAAGCGGTTCACGCCACGCTCCTGCGCCCCGACCACGTTCAGCTGGGGCTACGACAACCGCACCTGCGCCATCCGCGTGGTCGGCCACGGCGAGGGCCTGCATCTTGAGATCCGCGTGCCCGGCGCGGACGCCAACCCCTACCTCGCCCTGGCCGCGGTCCTGGCGGCAATCGACCACGGCATCGAACACAAGCTCACCCTCGGCCCCGAGGAGACCGGGAACGCCTACACCGCAGGCGGCACTCCCCTACCGCCCACCCTCGCCCACGCCCTCACCGCCTTCCACAGCAGCGCCCTCGCAGGTAGGGCCTTTGGCACGGATGTGGTCGAGCACTATGCGCGTCTTGCCCAACTGGAACTCGACCACGACCGTCGTCTGGTCACCGACGGCGAGCGGCAGCGGTGGCTGGCCCGCGCCTGACAACTGCCCTTCCCCCCGAAAGGATCTACGGTTCTCGTGAGTGTCCGACCTCGCCCGACCGCGACTCTTCTTGATCTCACGTCCGCGCAGGTTCGGGTCGCCGCACACGTTGCGCAGGGCAAGAGCACCGAGGCGATCGCATCTGATCTCGCGATCGCAACGGGCACGGTCAGCGTGCAGTTGAAGCACAGCGGGCAGCGGCTCGGCGTCAGCGGTCGCGCGGCCGTCGTCCACGCCTGCTTCGTCACCGGGCACCGCCAGCGCCCCGCGAAGGCCGTCTTCCCGGGGCCTTCGCGGAGGCGGAGATCACGACCTGGCGGATGGTCGCCGCTGGTGCGACATCGAAGGACTACGCGGAGGCGGCCCGCATCAGCCGCGACGAAGCCGTGCGGCGGGTTCGGGAGCTGCGAGAGCGCGTCGAGGCGGACAACGACCCGCACCTCGTGACGCTGGGCTGGAAGTACGGGGTGCTCGACGAGTCCCTCGTCGAGATGGCCTCAGGCACGGTTCTCCCCGCGCTGGTGCGCAGATGACCAGGTCAAAACGCATTGTCAGAGGGCGTTTGAGATCTCAGCGCGCACCGATTCACCCCAGCCCACCTGTGCATCCTCGCCAAGCTGGCGACCGGTGCCAGTAGTGCGAGCGTGGCCCTCGACTTGGACATCACTACCGGCACCCTGGCCACCCAAGTGCAGGCGATGGGGCGCCGGACCGGTGTGAGCGGGCGTGCCCCGCTCCTGCACATCGCGTATGGCACCCGGCAGCTTCCGCGCCCCGAGCAGGCTGCCTACGGCGGCATCTGGGAAGAGATCGAGTTGCACATGGTCCAGTTGGTCGCTTCAGGGGCAGCAACCCCGGAGATTGCCGACGCATGTCGAATCTCCCGTGACACTGCGAAACGCCGGCGGAAGCTCGTGCGGGATCGTGCCGGGGCCGCGAACGATGTCCAGCTCGTCGCGCTTGGCTGGAGCTACGGGTGGCTCGACGAGTCGCTCGAGGTGAGACCTGCGGACTTCCTCAGCGCAACTCCAGCTCGTGGATGACGTCCCAGCGGTAGGCGTGTCCTTCACGGCGCAGTTCGACTAGTCGAACCCGCTGCACAGGCACAGTCACGGAGTCCAGGGAACGGAGGGGCAGTACGGCGTCTCTCACGAGGTGCGCGGGCATGCGTCGGTTGCTGTAGGCGATGCCGATGTGCGGGCGGAGAGCGGACGTCGGCTTCTTCGGCAGCAGTCCGACTGCGGAGCCGGCTCTGCCGAGGGCGGCGTGCAAGTCGATGGTCGATGTCCAAGGGACCACGCTGTAGCGGATCGCTCCGCGGGATGCGGTGAGCGGCACCGCCCGGAGGGTGAAGGCCTCAGGCCGAACCACATGGGCGGTGGCGATCAAGTGGTCCAACTGCCTGGGGGCTACCTGGTCGGCGGTGCCGATGCGTCCCAGCGTCAGGTGGAGGGCATCTTCGTCAACATCGTCGAAGCCGAGACGCTGGAGCTGCTTCTGGCAGTGGCGTGCTTGATCGATGAGCTGGTCCGCGTCGGGGAAGGTGAGCATCCAGTAGTAGGCGCGGGTCGAGGAGGTCCAGCCGGGCCGGTCCCAGTGGTTGGTCATCTCTTCGACGTTGGCGAAGGCAGCCCAGTCGTGGTCTGCGATCGCCGATGCGTCAGTGGTGCTGGGTGGAGGGGTGGGAGGGAATGCGCCCGGGTCGGCCGTGAGCTGCATCCGCTGCCCCTCTCGTGTGCTCTGTCGGCGGGGACATTTTTGCAGGCTTCGCCGAGTCTCTGGTTTGGGGGTCTGTCTGCCAGGAGCGTAGGGCGTCGGCGTACTCCCTGACGACGGGCAGGTTCCTCCAGTCGTTGGCTTTGGCATGGAGTTCGCCTGCGCGTTGCACTACGGAGCGGATCGGGGGCCCGCCACCGGCTTCGAGGACTTGCCGGCCCAGGACCATCGCGTGCTCGACGTCGGGACGAGGGCCTGCGAGGAGGGCGGTGGCGACGTCGAGGCGGACGAGTGCCTGGCTCCAGGCGGAGTCGGATTGTTCGATGAGTTCGTCGATCTGGTCGGCGTAGGCGAGGACGCGTGGGGCGTTGGCGAGCGCGACGTGGACGGTCGCAGCGTTGGCCAGCGTCCGGGCCGTGCCGTACGGCTCGAAGGAGATGCAGGAGGTCAGTCTCGCGGAGACGGTGTGCTGGCAGCTCAGGTCTTCTGCTGCTGCGATCGCGCGCTCGGCGCCGGCACGGTCGCCGAGTTTGCCCAGCGCCCTGGCGAGCCCGTTGGACTGGAGTCGGATGGCTTGTGGGTGGGCCGGGTCGATCGCGAGTCCCGTGGCGGCCCATCTGACGGCCTGGTCGTAGTGGCCTGCGTAGTAGGCGTTGAGTGATCGCGTGCCGTGTGTCCACATGATCAGCTCGTGGTCGGCGATCTCTTTCGCGAGTTCCTCGGCCTCCGTGCAGTAGGCGTTCGCCAGTGCTTCCCGGCCGGCGTTCACTGCCATATAGCCGAGTAGTCCAGAGGCTTGCGCCGCGAGCCGGAAGAGGGCTTCGCGCTGGCGCGGCGGTTGTCGGCCGTCCAGCCGGTCCTGGATGAAGTTGCGCAGGTTGACGGCCTCTGGAGCGAGGCGTTGTGGGCCTTCGGTCTCATAGCGGTCGACGAGATCCGCCACGCCTTGCTCCAGGAGTCCGGCCGTGGCCGGATCAATGTTGGAGGAGGTGGTGGCGCTGAGCCTTTTCGCGATGTCCAGCGGGTTCTCCCACGCGGGGGTGGATATCGCGGTGAGGGCGGCGTGGGCCTGGAGCCCGTGTGGGGTGGCAGTTCCCGGGATGAGGGTCGGCGCGATGTGCGGGGGGACTTCCATTTGCTGCAGGACAGTGATGATCTTGTCGATGTTGACGAGGCGGCGTGTGCCTGATTCGAGCGTCGAGAGAAACGATTGGCTCAGGCCGGTGATCGTCGCCATGTCCTCCTGACGTAAGGAGGCGATCTGTCGGATCAGCCGGAAGGCTGCGCCGAAGTCCCAGGCGGCTAGGGCTGCGGATACGTCGGGGTTCTCCCACACATGTTCTGGCACCCGCGGCGGCGCTGCGGGCTCGGTCTCGGCGGAGCGAGTGCACGCGGCGCATCGCTCATCGTTGTTGTACCGGCTCAGGGGATTCCCGCACCGGGTGCATCGCCGTTCTTCGTCGCGTGCCACTACCGCCTCCCACCAGAGCGGAGATCCTGGCCGGGATCTGCGTTGGGCGCAATCACCCCAGTGATATCACCAGGCGGATGTGCGAACGCGGGCTTTCCGCCACATCTTTGATTCCCCGTCACCACCCGGTCCGGAGCGTGTCAGCGGACTCTGGTGCCGCCCTGTTCGGCCCGGCCAGAGCCTGCTGGGGGTGGATTGTCAGTGGCTGTTGGCAAGCTACGCACCCACGAGACATCACCATGCGCGCTCAATCGATCACACATGGTGGTGCGTATTGGTTCCACATACGGGAGGACGTACCACCGTGACCGACATGCCCGAGACAGTCCACCGCTTGGTGGCGTCGGTGACCAGCAGCTTCAGCGTCGTCGCCGATCACTCGTCGCCCGGCGATGGACGGCCTTTCGTGTGGGAGGTCGAAGCCCCGGACGGGCGTGGGTGGTTGGCCAAGCTGAACCCGGGTCCCAAGCTGCACCGGCGTGAAGTGCGCGCCTACCAACAAGGCTGGGCTGCTGCGCTCGGACAGGATCGGGCTCCCACTTTGGAGGCCGTGGACGACGAGGCGTGCGCCATCGTGATCACCAAAGTGCCCGGCCGTCCTATCCGGCATCTCCGGCTGGACGCGAAAGAGGAGCAGGAGGCGTACCGCCAGGCCGGTCAGCTCCTCGCGCGACTCAATGCCGCAGATCCCGGGGAGCCCGAGTCGGCGGCGAGTACAGCGAGTTGGGAACAGAGCGTCGAGAAGATGCTCGCCAGTGCCGCGCTGCACCTGACAGCCGATGACGTGGCGGTGCTCCGCTCCCTCACCAGCAGAGCCCCCGCCGAGCTCCCCCGTGTGGTGTCGCACGGCGACTTCATGCCCAGGAACTGGCTGTGGGAGCAAGCCGAACAGCGGTTGAGAGTCATCGACTTCGAGCGGACCTGCATCGAAGCGGCCGTATGGCGGGACTTGCCTCGACTGACGTACCGCATCCTGCGTGGACGCCAAGACCTGGAAGCAGCGTTCAAGGCCGGCTACGGACGCACGCTCACCATTGATGAGCGCCATGCTTGCGCCGCATACGCCGCACTTGATGCCGTCAGCGCCCTGCGCTGGGGCATCGAGCACCACGACATTGAATCCGTCGACGAAGCCCACACCATGCTCCTGCACCTCGAAGCCGAGCACCACGCTGGACTACAAGTGGGCAGGGGGCGATGAGCGACTTCACCGGCACCTCGGGGTTCTACCGGCAGTTCAGGCCATGCCTCCCCAACGAACTGACCGCACTGCTCGATCGGATCGCGCCCTCCGCCTCCCCTCGGCGGCTCCTCGACATCGGGACGGGCCCTGGGTTGGTCGTCGAGGCTCTACTGGACCGGTTCGATGACATCGTCGCCCTCGACCCCGAAGCGGACATGATCGCGGCCGCGGAAGCGTCCTTGCGACCACGTCTTCAGCGCGGGAGCCAGCTGCATCTTCACCACGGGCCGGCCGAGGAGTTCGCCCCGGCTGCGGACTGGCAGCCGCATCTGGTGACGCTCTGCCGTGTCTTCCACTGGCTGGATCAACCAGCCGTGATGAATCGGCTCGGTGAGTACGTCGCACCGGACGGTGTCGTCGCCGTGTTCAGCGACCGCAGCCTGTGGACGGCCGGCAACCCCTGGCAGCGTGCGGTCCGCGACGTCGTGCAGGACTTCCTCGGCGCACAGCGCCGCGCTGGGCGCCGAGCTTTCGAGGCAGGCGGGCCACCGTACGCTGAAGTGCTCCGTGCTTCAGCATTCAGCGAGGTCACCGAGACGGTGGTCCCCGTTCGCCGGACCTGGATCCCAGAGAACGTCATCGGCTACCTGTACTCGACATCGTTCGCGGCCCCGCATCTCTTCAAAGAGCACCGGGAGAACTTCGAGTCTGCGGTGAAGACCGTCCTGGCGCACTTCACCACCGATGGCGTGCTCCTGGAGAACAACGCGTTCACGCTGCTCACCGCCCGACGCCCCTCACCACACGGAAAGCGGTGAACAGGATGGCCGACGTCTGGGGTAACGATCTTGTAGTCGACGTATTGGCTGACCGCTACGGGCTGACGGTCGAGGCCGTCGAAAAGGTTCCGGTCGGGACCGACACCATCAACCGGCGTGTGCTGACGACCGGTGGACACCGATTGTTCGTCAAGGAGTACGCGTCGAGCACCGATGTGAATGCGGCTCGCTCCGCATGGGACATGGCGGAGTTCTGCCGGGCCGCTGATCTCCCGGTACCGCGTGTGTGGCCCGACCGTGACGGCGACCTGGTCGCTCTCGCCGAGGGAAGCGCCTGGGCCGTGGTCGACGAGGCTCCCGGTCGCGTAGCCACCGGGGCGATGACAGTGCCGCGTGCGGAACACATCGGCATGGTGCTCGGGAAGATGCACCGGGTCCTGGCCGCGTACCCGATGCCAGAGCGCGTCCAGGAGTCCCGGTGGCAAACGGAGCCCGTGGCGAATGCCGTGGCGCGTTGCGACAGTGCGCTGTCCTTGGCGAGGCGGCAAGGTGACGACGATCTGCCCCAGATCCGTGCTCAGCTCGACCGACGGCGCCAGGACTTGATCGCCCATGTCGCCCGGCTCCGCGATGGTCTGCCCCCACATCTGGTGACGCAGGCACTTCACGCAGACTTCGTCCGCCCCAACATGCTGGTCCTGACCGATGTCGTCACCGGCATCATCGACTTCCGCGGCGCCCAGGCGTTTCCTGCCTGGGAGTTGGGCCGTGCAGCTTTCGACCCCCGCACGGTCGCTGCCAGCGATCAGTGGCCGGCTTGCGCGACGGCGATGGTGTCCGCGTACCGCTCGGAGAACCCCACCCTCCCCTTGGAAGATGTTCTGGCCTGCGGCCGGATCGCACTGCTCTACATGCTGTTCAGCTTCTACGGCTCGACCACCGCCGAATACGACCTGCCATACGAGGGCAAGGTCGACCTGAAGCAACACTGGCGAGAGCGGCAGACCAGCATTCGCCGCCTCCTCGACAGTCTTGACGATCTTGAGGACACGCTCAGAACCTCAGCTCGCCTCCCCGGGGAGCGCCGATGACCGACGCTGTCAGGCCGGGCTACAAGCGATTGGCCGAGGATCCTGCCTTCCAAGACACCCACTTCGTGGTGATCGACTTCGAGGGCACCACCCCGAAGGGCGCTCCTCCCGAGCCGATCGAGGTCGCCGCGCTAGGCCTGAAGCACGAGCCGGGTCGCGGCCCGGTACGCAGTGGCTTCTCGTTCCAGTCATTGATCCGGCCGCCTGCCCATGCTCCTGTGCTGCCGTTCGGCGTCATACAGAACGGGATCACGCCGGAGGATGTTGCCGATGCCTCACCGGCCGTCACCGTCTTGCGTGCTCTGGACGAGGAGTTGCCGCAGCGGCCCGTGCTGCTGGTGGCCCACCACGCCCCGGTCGAAGGCAACATCATTTACGCATACCGAGAAGCGTGCCCCCGGCTCGCCTACACCCGGATCGTGGATACACGGCTGCTCGCCAAGCACCTCGCCCCTGATCTGCCGGCGTACAACCTCGACGCGCTCTTGGCTCACTACGGAATCCCTCAACCTGCACATCGGCATCGGGCGATGGACGACGTGGGCGTCACCGCCTCTCTGTTCCGCACGCTGCTGACCGAGGCCGCCCGCAGCCACGTCATCACCAGCCTGACCGGTCTCGTCCGCGTCTCCAGCAGGCGCCCACGGGCCGGTGCGCCGACCCAGCTCGAATTGCCCTGATCGCCGACCGCGCCACCGAGGAGATTCCGTTGCCCGAACCTGAACTCACGCTGCCCGCCTTAGAGCGCATTGGTCCCCTGGCCCGGCGCCGCCACTCGATGGAATGGCCCTGGCACGACGGCGAGGACGTGCCCGACGATCTCAAAGTCACGCAGTCCTGGGGGTGGCTGTTCGTCCCGGACGGCCGCTGCATCGCGCTGATCGACACCACGTACATGCTGCCGGTGCTGCCCGGCGGCCAGGTCGAAGACGAAGACCATGACGATCCGTCGGCCACGCTGGAGCGTGAGGCAGCCGAGGAGGCCCAACTCGCCCTCGGGCCAGCCCATTACCTCGGCTACCTGCACGACGAGATCAGCGACGCGTACGACGGCAACGGACCGCGCGCCCGGGTGCGGATGGCTGCCGCCGTCACCCACATCGGTGCCTCCGCCGTGGATCCTGCGACTGGCTCGACCATGATCCGACTACTCGCGGCGCCGCACCGGATCGTCGATCTGTTCGGCTGGGATGAGCAGGCCCGCCGCCAGGCCGATGCCGCGATCCGGGCCGCCTGCGACCTGTGGGGCTATCCCGAGAGCTCGTCGTCGACGGTCAGCGAGATTCCCCTCGAAGGAGGCTGGCTGTGAAGCGAAAGTCCCACACCGGGGAGCTCCAAACAGGGGAAGTGTCCGAATCGGAGCAGCTGCTGTTCGGCGGGCCGCTTCGCTATGACCAGGGCTGGAACAAGCACGACGAGGCGTTCCTGCAGCTGAACTTACGGTCGATGGTGAGACGACTGCCGCACCTGGTCGCGACGACTTGCCAGCTGGCGTGGGAAGCGGACAAGGCTGCTCTGCGGGTTGTGGCCTTGGCGGAGATCGGCCGAGGCATCGGACAGGCAGTCGGTCTCGTCGCGGCGAACCGGGTTCTCGCTCATCTCCTCGGCGACGGCACGACCGCACAGCGGCTGACTCAGGCCGCTCCGGCACTGACCGTGGCGGGGATTGCGGCGTTGATCGGCGCGGTTCTGCGGTCCGTGTCCACGGCCGGCACGGGGCAACTGGAGCCGAAGGTCGAGCGGGTAGCCACCGAGCGGTATCTGACGCACACGGCCAACGTGGAGCTTTCGGCGATTGAGGACGACGAGTTCCACAAGCTCCTCGACAGTGCCTCCTACGGGGCGGGTTCTGCCCGCCGAATGGTGAAGTACTGCCAGAACATCATCACCGCGCTTTTGTCGTTGATCGCTGCGGCGAGTGTCCTCACTATCCTGCATCCGATTCTTTTGATCATGCTCGTGGCGATGACGCTGCCCAGCGCATGGGCTGCTCTGTCGGTCGCACGACGGCGGTACACGTCCTTCCATGCGTGGGTGCAGCACTCGCGGGCCGGGCAGTTGATCAGCCGTCTATTGTTCTCCACCGAGGCAGCGTCCGAGATCCGTGTTCACCACGTCGGCCCGTTCCTGTTGCATCACTTCCGGGCCATGTCCCAGTCGCAGGAAGCCGAGCAGGAGAGACTCGCCCGGCTAGCGGCCCGCACCGGGCTGGTCGCCGCGGCCTGGACGGGAATCGCGGCGGCCGCCGCGTACGCCACGCTCGGTGGTCTGCTGTGGACCGGGGTCATGGCCCTCTCGGTCGGCGGCACCGCTGTTCTCGCCATTCGCAGTGGCTCCTCCAGCCTCAACAGCCTGGTCCTACAGGTCAACTGGGTGTACGAGGAGTCCATGTTCGTCGGCGACCTACACCGCCTGTGCGAGGAAGCCGTCAAACGGACGATCCCCACAGGTGGCCTGCCACTGCCGAAGGAACCGGCACAGATCACTTTCGAGGACGTCGGGTTCACTTACCAAGGCAAGAGCAACAAGCGCGCTCTCGACGGAGCCAGCCTGACCATCCCGACCGGCAAGATCGTCGCCCTGGTGGGTGCGAACGGCAGCGGCAAGACCACACTCATCAAATTGTTGTGCGGGCTCTACCAGCCGGACTCCGGACGCATCCTGTGGGACGAAGTCGATGCCACCAAAGCCTGCCGACAAGAACTGGTCTCCCGGATCGCTGTCGTGGGCCAAGATTTTTACCGTTGGCCCTTCACCGCGGACGTCAACATCAGCATCGGCCGCACCGAAGAACCACAGGACCAAGAGCGGGTTGAGGCCGCGGCCCAATACGCCGGCGCAGAGAGCCTCATCGAGGAATTGCCCCGCAGCTGGAAGACGCTGCTGGCCCGCGGCTACAAGGGCGGCCACAACCTCTCCGGGGGCCAGTGGCAGCTCCTCGGACTGAGCCGGGCGCACTACCGCCGTGGCCAGGTACTCATCGTCGACGAACCGACTTCGGCGCTCGACGCGAAGGCAGAGCAACAGCTCTTCGACCAGATCCGCAGGCTCGCTGACGCAGGTCAGACGGTCATCCTCATCACACACCGCCTCGGCTCGGTGAGGGCCGCAGACCTGATCCACGTCCTCGACGACGGCCGCGTCGTGGAGTCGGGAACATTCAACGAGCTGCTGTCCGATGATGTCGAAGGCCCGAAGGTCTTCCGCGACCTGTACCGGATTCAGGCCGCCCAGTACCAAAGTGAGCCCAACCCCAACGGTGTTCCTGTCCCTTCGCCACGCCCACCTCTGTCCGACGCTCCTCCGTCCCCCACACGCTCATGAGTCCACACACTGTCCCCCGACCCCGCCAGGCCCTGCCTGTGCCGGTCCCGGCGCAGGTCGCCGAATGGGCCAAGACGCGCATCGGCGCCCTCGCCCCGTGGCCGCTCCCCATGGATCTCAGTGGTGCACACTCATGGCGCGTCTCAACGCCGCAAGGGCTCGTCGACATACGCGTAGCCCGTACCGACGTGGACTTCCGGCGTGAGGTAATCGCCTACAAGAAGGCGATCCACCGCCTCGGCCCGAGCCATGGGCCGCGGCTGATTGCCAGCGAGCCGCGGTTGCACACCCTGCTGACCACGCACCCACGTGGCAGGCCCGTCGACGACGAGGCCTCGCTACACATCCTGCCCCGCATCCATCAGGACGCTGGGCGCCTGCTGGCCATCCTGCATGACAGCGTCGACCAGATCCCCGATGCCCGCGCTCAAGCCGTCCGGCACCTCGCCCACTACACCCAGCACATCGTGCGCCGACTCGACCGCACCACCCGGTGGCTGAGTCTCGAAGAGGCCGAGATCGTACGCCGCAGTGCGGATAGGCTCCTGGAGCATGAAGAGGCGCTGCCGGTGGCGTTCTGCCACGGCACGTTCGGGACCTCGGCCTGGCGGTGGAATCACCAAGCCCAGAACCTGTCGCTGACTGGGGTCGGTCGAGCCCAAGTCCTCCCTGCTGTAATGGACTTCGCGCGCAGCAGCGCCTTGTGGTCCGAGCACCCGCATCTGAACAAGGCCTTCTTCACTTCGTACGGCCGCACTCTCGAAGACACCGAGCTGCTCGTCCTCGCCGAGGCTGCTCTTCTCGCCGCGGTGGAGGACCTGCACCACGCCATCGCCCTACGTGACGGCAACGCCCTCACCTTGGCCACCGCTTCCCTCCGCGACACCATCCGCCGCCGATCATCCGCACCAGACCGTGCCGCCGTGCCAGACCGTGAAACCAGTCCGTCCCAGCCCGTCCCGGCCGCGCAGGACTCATCACTGCCGGAGGAGACGAGCTGATGCCAAGCAGCACCCCAATGTCATCTGGCCGGTTCGGCAGCTTGTGGCAGCACCGGGATTTCCGCAGCTACTGGGGTGGTCAAGCCATCACGGTCGCGGGCAGCAGCATCACCACCATCGGGATCTCCGTGATCGCCGTCGTAGATCTGCACGCCTCGACGGAACGTCCTCTCAGCCTTGGTCGGCCTGGCGGAGGTCGGTGACCGTGCAGCCGAACTCCTTTCTCAGCCGTCTGGCCAGGTGGGCGGTGTCTCGGATTCCCCAGCTCTCCGCGATCGCTGAGGCCGGCCGGGAACGGAGGACGGGGTCGCTCAGGTCGTGGTAGATGCGGCGGAGGCGCTCGTGGAGCAGCCAGGCATGGAAGGTGCGTTCCTGCCCCTGGAATAGCTGTTGCAGTCGACGTAAGGAGATGTGGTGCGCGCGGGCTACGGCCGCGCCCGTCAGGTCCGGGTTGCGGATGTTGGCCAGGGCGTATCCCCGGATCCGTTCGAGGAGGCAGAGCCCGGGCAGTTCGACGCGCTCGGCCGGGGTGTCGGCCAGGGCGCTGATCAGCAGGCCGGTCAGTGCGTCGGCCATCGAGCGGGCCGCGCGCGGGGCGGCGAGGGCGTCGAGGTGGTCACCGGCCCCGGACAGTACTGCGGCACACAGGGCCCGTACCCCCGCGTTGGTGGGAACGCTGGTCCCGCTGCGCCGGGTCAGGGCCTTGGCGTGCGGGCCGAGGAGATCCCGGGGCAGGCCGAGGACGACTACCTCGCACTGCTCGGGAAGGACCAGCTCGTAGGTGCGGCTGGTGTCCATGGCGAGGAGTTCGCCAGTGGCGACCCGGTGTTGGCGGCCATCCTGGCTGGCCAGGGCGCTACCGCGGCGGTGCAGGGTGACCTTGAACAGGTCCGGGTCGGTCGAGGACATGATGCGCGGCCCCCGGCGGACCGTGTGCGGGGTGGAGCGCACTATGCCGACGCGTACCAGGCCCTCGCCGGCGGAGTCGACGCGGGCCCGGAAGGGACGCGTGTGGGGGGCGGTCACCCGCAGCGGCAGGAGCAGGCTGGACGCAGCATCCTGCAGTTCCTCGGACCGTGTCATAAGCAAGGACGGCTGCCCGGTCGATCGCGAGGGCGGTTGCGAACGGTCGACCGAGCCGCTCTCCAAGTTGCCTGCGATGCCCGCCGCTTGTTCCCGATCCATGAGTTGTCTCCCCGCCCAGCCGCACCGAACTCCAGTGAAGCACCACCGGCCGCATCGAGGACTGCGCTCGGTGGTGAAGAGACTGCGTGCAATGGCGTGGGCGCTTCCTCATCGTGCTCCTACCGTCGTCACAGGGATGCGGGACCGGGACTGGGACCCGGGGGGAGGGGCGGAGCCGGCGACGGACGGACGGGGGACACGGCCGTCGCAGGAGCCTCCCGGTCCCGCGTACCCCCAATTCCCCCTGGCCTTACGGCGAGCACCACAGAGCACGTACGACCGGAGACCACCCGCCCGCAGAGCAATAGCGCACGAGAGCAGACGCGAGGAGCCGTCCATGCCGGGGGGACCAGCCGAGGATGACGTTCACCGACACGGGTTCCGTGATGGGCGTGCAGGGGGAGAGCCGGGGACCGGTCTCGGTCTCCAGGGACTCCTCGCTCCCGCCGACCGGGGCGCCACTCCCGCTGGACCGGCTCTTCAGGGCGGCGCGCGAGGAACTGCGCTGTGCGCGGGACCGCGAAGAACACGATCCCGGTCCTATGCCGGATGCGCAGGATCTGATCGAACGAGGCCACGAGGCGGCCATGCGAGCCGAAGCCGCCGGACCCGAGGAGGCGGACCTGGCGGGCGCGCGGGCGAAGATCGTCCGATCGCTGAGGCAACTACGCTGGCTCGCGGACGACGCCACGGGAGTACTGGCCGCGGTCGGCGCGGCCCTCGCAGCCGCGCTATGCCTCTTCCCAGGTCCCTGCGTCGAGGGGCCCGCTGCTCGGCGGTCAGCCTTCACCGCCACATCAGGGGGTTGGCGTGTGTCGACGACCTCCACGATGGGGAGGACGACGGATTGAGATCACCGGGCGGGGCAGCTTGCAGCTCAAGTACCCACACCGCGGGCGTACTTCTCCTGCGGTGTGCCCCCGGCGGCGTGCCGGTGGACGGGCACGGGGTCGTGGCGGGTGAACACACCGGCATTGGTTTCGTTGGATTCCACCCAAGTGCCTCATTACCCGTGGGGCCAGACCTCAGCTCAAGCCAACGCCGGGCCTGTGCACTGTCTCCACTGGATCACGACCAGTGGAGTGAACTACCAGACAGATGCAGTCGGCCGCATCGGCGTGTCCCATCAGCGTCCAACGAAGTCCACTAGGCGAACTATCCAAGATCACGGGGTGAGTATGGAGCTGTCGGGTCTTTCCTCTCAAGCAGTCTCGATCGCGGCGGACTTCCTGGGCGGGGTCGTTCAGAACACAGCCACACAGGCCGTGCAAGAACTCATCTCGCGGCGGCTTGCGGGAAGCCCGTCAGGCGCCCAGGCGTATCTCCGGCTCGAACAAGATCTGCCGAACGACCAACGGCGGCAAGAAGCGGCCGATGCACTCAGGGCAGAGGCCGAGGCTGATGCCCAGTTCGCGCAGATGCTGCGCGCGGCTGTGGCAGCCACTCTCGCCGAATCTGTGGGAACGGGTCCCGCGGCCGGCGGCATCACCGCTGGTGGCCTCGACATCGGCGGAAACGTTGGAAACAGGAATCAGCTCGCTGGCCGGGATATCGACAACTCACGCCGCAATGTCAGGATGGGGATCAGTGGGATCGTCCTGCTCGCACTCATCGGCGGAGGGGCGGGCCTCTATCAACAACTTCAGGATGACTCTGCCGATAGGGATTCCCAGCAGGGCGCACCCGCCAACGAAGGAGCATCGGCAGAAGGCCAGGAAACGCAGTGGCCCAGGACGCTGCCGCGAGCGAGCTCACTTGACGACATCGCTGCAATCTTGAAGCCAGCCGTTGGCCCGTGCCTGTCGCTCACCAGGGACGACCCGGAGATCGACCAGGCTGACAAGGCATGGGGAGTGACCCGTAAGGGCTGGTGCCACTACAAGAACGCGAACATTGAGTTCCGCTTGTTCGACAAGGCTGTCGCCGAGAAGCTCCTGAAGAAGAACGACACTACGAGTGCCTCGAACGGCGAGCTGGTTGGCGACGGATTTTCTGTGAACGTGATCGCAGCCGTCGGCGGCGACGAAGGCGAGGCCGCCGTGGCACAAGAGATCAAGGCTGCCGGGTTGATGTCCTTGAACTGTCAAAGGGACTTCGCGCCCTATGACGGCGTGCAGGTGATCAAGGCGGCGACGCCTGGCTGCCGCTACACCGACACTGACGTGCTGTAGTCACCGTTGCTGCACGTCACGTCCGCAAGTTGTCTCCAGCCGCGCTCTCCTCACGAACCCGGTGGTCATCGACGACCACCGGCACCTGCTCCACGCGAAGGTCGCCGCCCAGCTTCACGAGCTGTTCCCCGACGGATCCGCGCCCATGTGGGGCGTGGCGCCCGGCAAGCGGGAAGTCAACGTCTCCAAGATCAAAAGGATGCGCCTGGGCGACCGGGTGTTCTTCACCGGCCAGAACAAGCTGTACCTCGGCGGGACCATCGCCTTGACGTGGCGGAACAAGCCAATGGCCAAGCAGCTCTGGGATGCGGGCGAGAACGGCAGCTCCTTGGAGTACGTGTACGCCCTCTCCGGCATCCGCGGCTTCGACATCCCCATGACGGAAGTCCGCCAGCCCCTCGCCTGGAACCCGAACCGCAACGTCATGGCCATCTCCGTCCTCGGCGACGACGAGAGCGACACCCTGCACTCACTCCTGATACTCGACCCAAAAACGCGCGATGCGCAGCGACGGTGAGAAGCGCGGCCTGGCCAACATCGCGATACTTGCCTGCACTTCGGCTGCGACGCCCTCTACGAGCACGGCTACATCACCGTCGCCCCCCAGGGAGCAACCAAGGTAAGCCCTCTGGCCACGGATAGGAGCTGCCGCCGGGTGCGGACCGAGGTGGCGGCGGTGAGGTGACGCTGGGTCTGCGGGCCGTCTCCGGGTCCGCCGTGCGGGAGGGCCGGACGCTGGTGGAAGAGGTGGACGGCGTATGCCTTGTCGGTTTTGCGGGCGGGACGGCGACGTTCCTTGTGTTGGTGTCTTCGGTGTACCAGCCGCTGCATGGGCACGTTGTGCAAAGATCCGCTCATGCAGCCACTGGCCCCCGACGACCCCTCCTGCATAGGCCCGTACCGCCTGCTCGGCAGGCTCGGTGCGGGCGGCATGGGACGGGTGTTTCTTGCCCGATGCGACGATGGCTCTCCTGGCACTGTCGCGGTGAAGCTGGTCAGGCCCGAACTCGCTGAACTGGCCGAGTTCCGACGGAGGTTCGCCCGAGAGGTGCGGGTCGCGCGGCGAGTGAACGAGCGGTGGACGGCGCCGGTACTCGACGCGGACACCGATGCGAACGTGCCGTGGGTCGCTACTGCATACGTTCCAGGACCGACCCTGCAGGCCGTCGTCCGGGGCGAGTTCGGACCGCTACCGTCCGCCTCCGCGCACATCCTGGCCTACCGGATGGCGCTCGCCCTGCGCGGGATCCATGCGGTGGAACTCGTGCACCGCGACCTGAAGCCGTCCAACGTCCTGCTCGCCGTGGACGGGCCACGCGTCATCGACTTCGGCATCGCGCATGTCCTGGACGCCGCTGCGGACTCACTGCACACCCCGGCCGGGGCACTGATCGGCTCGCCCGAGTTCATGTCGCCGGAACAGGTGCGGGGCGAGCCCGTCTCCCCTGCCAGCGACGTGTTCTCGCTGGGCTGCGTGCTCGGCTACGCAGCGACCGGACGGTCCCCGTTCGACGCCGAAGAGCGCAGCGTGCACTCGGTCCTCTTCCACATCGCATACGAGGATCCGGAGTTGGGTGCCATACCGGAAGCATTCAGCGATCTCGTCAAAGACTGCCTCGCCAAGGATCCCGCGGATCGGCCGGGCGTCGACGAGATCCTGGAGCGGACCCGGCGCGCCCCAGCCGGGGCCTGGCTGCCACCCGAACTCCTCGCGCGGCTCGACCGCGCAGCGGCCCGGCCACTGCCGCACAAACCGTGGCGCCGCGCTGACGCGGAGTCGCCCGCACAGAACACCGGAGTCCAGGCCGAATTCCCCGAACCATCCAGACCCGTCGCACCTCCGGACCCGCTGGAGCTGCCGGAGGCGGGTATCGCACCGCCCCGAATCCGACCGCGCCCGCGCGCCCGGTGGAGCACCTGGCGCAGCGCGGCCGCCACAATCGCGGTCACGGCCGCGCTCGCCGGGCTCGGCCTAGGAGCACGGGCCGTAGAACGGACGGTGTTCGACGAGCCTGCCCCTCGCACGGACCTGAAGCCCTTCACCGGCACCTGGGTGCTGCGCCAGGAGGCCGGTCGCCCTTTGTTCGTGATCAAGCTCGACATTTGGGTGTCGCAGGCAGATGGCACGACCAGGGTGCAGTTTGAAGCAGGGCGGCGTGGGGCCACATGTCTCGGCAAGGCGCAGGCCACGTCGCCGGGCCGGGGTCAACTGCTCCTGAGCCATTTCCGTGAGCAGCAGAAGGCCCCCGAGAACGGCGGCCCCTGTGCACCGGGCCGTATGCTGCTTACCGCAGACGGGGCGAGCGCGGTCGACCCCAGTATTTCCTGGCAGGCGCGAAAGGAGCTGTCCATAGGCGCCGAATCCGTCAACACGGGTGCGCAAACGGTTCCCCCACAGTTCAAGGGCACATGGCGCCGCGGCAACACCACGATTCGCATCCGTGAGAATCCCGGCGATGCCACAGTGACGACGACGGTGACTTCACGCGGACAGCAGTGCACCTGGGACGCCCGGGTGCTGTACATGGATGCGGGCGTGGAGTCTCCGACCCAGTATCTGCACGCGATGCCGGGTCTCCCCGCGAGCGAGGGATGCCCACCGCCCAACGCCGCGTATTCCTACATGCGTGACGAGCACAACCTCATCCGTACAGCCCTGAACACCCCAAGTGATCTGGCTCTCTCCCCTGCGAGTTGATCCCGTTCGTCTCACATTCGGTCTGTGGCGCGGCATCAGATCTGCCAGCTGGCTACGGCGGCCGAGCGGTGACAAGGTGCGGCGAGTGCCGCGCGGTCAGTCCGATGCTCAGAAGATCCTGGACGACTGCGAGCATCTGCGCGATCGGCTGCTGTTCGCCCTGCTCCTGGACACCGGGGTCCGTATCGGCGAGGCCCTGGGCCTGCGTCACGACGACATCGCGATCGCCGAGAAGCAGGTAATGGTGGTGCCACGGCAGAACGACAACCGGGCCCGTGCCACGGCCGGCCGCACACGGACCGTCCCGGCGAGTGCGGAGTTGCAGATCGCCGGCCTGTGGGAGGTCGAGTTCAAGGGGCACTCCCACGACACTGTCCCGACAAGCCAGTTGGCGCTCAGCGAGCCGGAGGCCCGGGCCCTCGTCGCACTACGCACGGAACTGGTGTGACCCCCAGGTCACAGAGATGATCCAGAACGAGTGGACGGGAGGGGGGACAGGATGGGCCTGAAGGGCAAGCTCTATTGGCTCGTTGCGATCGTCGTGATCGGGGTACTGATTGGGATCAACAACCCGCCGCCTGGCCCCTGACCTCCGGTGTGCGTCGGAGCCGAGGAGTCGGGGCATCGGCCGGGGGCCCGGGGCGTTGGTGTGCGCGGAGCCTTGTAGTTGGAGGAGGCCTCCTCCAAGGTCACCACTGCTCGTGACGTAAGGGGCACAGGAGAGAACTGGCAAACGTCATCCCGGTGGTCGGCGACGCCGCACGCGCTCTGTCAGCCGCACGCAAACGATGATGGCCAGGACCGTGGCGGCAAGGACGAGGGCCAGGAGGCCGATGGCTGCGGCGCGTTCTTGGAATCCGGTGTCGGCAACAGACCGGGGTACGAGTAGTGCTCGCTTCTGCGGTGCGGGAATGGGCCTGGCGGGCTGGGCCATTGCGGGGTGTGTGTGCGGTTGTTAGCCTCACTCCGATCTTCACTTGCTGTAGGCATGCCATTACATTCGGGGGTTGGGTATGGAGCGTCCGTGGGAAACGGATCAGAGCGCAGAGTTTTCCCGTCGGCTGGGGCGGTCACCGCAGGAGTTGGGGCTGACCAGTTCCACGGAGACTTGCCCTGACATCTGGGAGCTGACCAACGGCGACGTGGCCGTGATCGGCAGGGTCGCTGCGCCGGAGCTCGTGGCGCGACTTCCCGAGGGAGCGTCGATCGGCCCGGACGAGCGGCTGGTGGTGATCCCGCGCAGCTTGATCGCTGCGGCCAAGCCGGACATTCCCGATGCCTGACCCGGGTAGCAGCGATCGCCCTGGCATGACCGAGGGCAGTTTCGCCGGCATTGACGGTCTGGTGGGACTGCCTGCAAGTTCACGCGGACGCTTCCTTCCCACCACGGACTACTTGTCGGCGTTCCGGAAGGACTACGTCCACGACAGTGTGACGGTGGTCGACAAGGTGGAGTGCGGTCAGCACTTCAGGGAGCCTGGGTTCGCCTCATGGGAGGCGTTCAACCGCGGGGCATGGCAGGAGGCTGTGGATCTCTTGATAGAGGAACGGCCGCGGATGGCCGGGCAGTTCGCGGCCGCCGAGCAGCGGGGCCTCCATCTTCGCCGCGTCCGTTATGTCGAGATTCCTCCGTCGGACTATTTGGTGTGGGAGATGGCCGTGCTGCGGCAGCGTGTTGATCTTGGGGAGCAGATTCGCGTCGTGGTCGGCCAGGGCCAACCCGGCCTACAGGCACCCCCCCCCCCGCTGGTCTTCCGAACTTGTCATTCTCGGGACGTACTCGCTTTTTGAACTGAGGTACAAGCCAGACGGTGTTCTGGCCGGCGCGTATCGGCACACTGATCCGCTGCTGATTGATGCGTGCCGGACAGACTTCGAGGCCCTGTACGCCGCGGGTGAGGATCTTGCGGTCTTCCATGCGCGGGAGACCGAGCCGGTGCTGCGCGCCAGGTGCGCGGGGGATGCGAAGTGGCCGCGGACCCGCGCCCGCCGATGGTGAACCAGCGCCCGAGCGTGAAGCGGCCTTGGTATCGGTCCCGAGCTGCCGTTCTGGCCCTGTCGGTTGTGGCGATCGTCGGCGCTCTGAGTCTCGTGGTCTTGTCGCCATTCGCTTTGCGGGCCTTCGACCCCGGCAAGGACAAGGAGTGGCAGGACGTCAGCGAGATCGCCCAAGCGTATGGGGCGGTGTCGGCGCTGTTGTCCGCGCTGGCGGTTGTTGGTGTGGCGGTGTCCTTGGTGCTTCAGGCCCGTGAAGCGAAGGCGACTCGGCTGCAGGGCTCCAGGACCATGCACATCGACTTGACCAAGATGGCCATGGAGAATCCCGAGTACCTGGACTGCTGGGGCGGCCCCGATTCCACGCGCACGGTGCTGCTGCGCTGTCAGCACATGTACGTGAATCTCGCGATCTCGCACTGGTCCATGGAGTACGAGGTCGGGGACCTTTCCGACGAGTGGGTGGCCGCCGCAGCCGATGAGATTTTCGCCGGCAAGATCGGCCGCTCGTTTTGGGCCCGTGCCCGCGCAAGCCGAATGGCAACGGCCAAGACCCGGCGCTCACGCCGCCTGCACCAGATCATGGACGCACATTACGAGCACGCGCTCCTCACCCCGCCGCGCACAGCTCCTGCCCTGCCCGACCTCGGCGTTCCTGGAGTCACTCCACCGCGTGCGGGTGATCCGGAAAGCGCCGTTCGCAGGGACACCTGACGGGTACGAGTCTGATCCCCAGGAGCAAGCATGATCTGCCTCGACCTCAGAGAAGCGGGGCAGAGCATGGTCAAAGCAGCAGCCAGCTTGCTTTGAATGGGACGTGCTTCACGTTACGGCGGCCAAGCTCGACGCCCCGGGGTCTCTACGTTTGATGATCCGTGGCCCAAGCCGGGTGTGCGGACCGTGCCCGGTCCCGCCCGTCTCGGTTGGAGGTCAGCCACACGCTGCTGGCAGCTCTTCGGGGGCTGATCTTCGCGCACCTAGGGTCAGGATCATGAGCACGTACCTGGAGCCCCAGCGCGTTCGGATCGCTGCCCGCCCGGAGGAGTCCGCGGTCATCGAGATCGACGGGCACGATGTCGCGTCGGCTGTAGAGGCGTATCGGATCACACAGACCGTCGACGAAGGCCCCCAGGTCACCCTGTACGTACAGCAGGGCTGGCGTGGCGTCGAGTTCGACGGCTTGGCCGAGGTGGTCGTGGAGCCCGCCGATGTTCGGCATGTGGTGATCGGCTTCCTTGACGCGGTGGACTGGCAGAAGCTCGATGAGACTGTTCTCGACCGGGACGACTTGGATGGTCGGCCGGGTGAGCTGACCCGCGGGATGCTGGCGCAGCTGAGGGAGTGGGCTGCGGGTGCTTGACCAGTCCGGGCTCGTCCGGTTTGCGGAGCGCCATCTGATGCCGGACAAGGTGCAGGTCAGTCGGGGCAGTGGTGAGGACATGCTCGACCCAGGGACGGGTGACCTTGTGCCGGCGCCGCCGGTGATCGTGTACGAGGACAAGGCGGGGCTCTACGCGCACCAGGAGCGGATCCGCAGCAAGGGCTCGGGGCAGGACGGTGCGTATGTCCAGGAGGTGCGTGCCGGCTACCGGCTGCTGCTGCCTCTTGAGGCTCCGGAGGTCTGGGAGAACGACACCGTCCTGATCGTTGAAGCCCGCGACGAGCAAGCCGTCGACCGCACGTACCGGGTATCGGCGTTGGGTGAAGTGTCGTCGTTCCCGGTGCTGCGCACCGTATGGCTGGAAGAGCACAACCGGAAGCCTGTGGCGCAGTGAGCAGCGCGACATTTCGGGATCCGTCGCAGCTGGCGGCAGCGTTGAACCGTGGCGGGACGGCGGCGGTGTCCGCGGCTGAGACCGCGATGCGGCACGGCGCGAAGGCGCTGGTGGTGCAGGTGCAGCGCAATGCATCCGGTAGGCCCGGCCCACGGGTGATCACCGGCAGGTACCGGGCATCGTGGCAGTCCGACGCGCATCGGGCCGGGCCTGTGATCGTCGCCGAGGTCGGCACGAACGCGCCGCAGGGCAGGCGGCTGGAGTTCGGGTTCGTCGGCGTTGATTCCTTGGGCCGTCACTACAACCAGCCCCCGTTCCCGCACCTGGGGCCGGCTGTCAACGCCTTCGGGCCGGTCCTCGTACGGGAGCTTCGCAACGCGGTCTCGGGGGCGTTGTGAGCGACATGAGCAACAGCCTCGAGGACGCTCTGGCCGGTGTGCTTGCCGAACATGAGCGGGGCCTCCTGGCTCGGGCGGTCGTTGTGGCCGAAGTCCTCGACGAGGACGGAGAGAGGAGCCTGTCGTCCTGACCACGCCTGGGGTGATGGAGTGGGACGCGCTTGGTTTGTGCCTATACGGGGTGCTCAGCATCGAAGGCCCGGCAGCCGCGTATTTCGCAGGAGGCGAGCTGTGATCGAGCGGGCGCCGGTGGGCACGGCTCTGCGTTCCATGCTGTCCGCAGCGACTGGCAGGCCCTGCGGTCTCGGCAAGCTCCCTCTCCTCGACGGGAAACCGGCGCCGCTGCCGTACCTGGTGTTGTATCCACAAGGCGGCCCCGTCGATGGCGCCCCGCTCGCTGACAGAGCAGAGGATGCGCACCTGGCGTACCAGGTGACGGTGGTCGCGGCGCGTGCGGATCAGGCGGAATGGCTCGCAGATCGTGTCCGATTCGCCGTACTCGGCCGTGGGGCCTCTGGCGAGTGGGAGCAGCCGATCGTGCTGGCGGAAGTCGATGTGTGGGCCAGGGAGTTGCTGGTCGACGACGGTGTCGACCAATCCGATGCCGCGCATGGTGTGGTGACCTGTGTGCAGCGGTACAAGCTCTCTGTCACGGCCTGTCCTCCGCAGTATTAGGCACCGGGCGTGACACGGGTGCTGGTCCTGCGGATCAGCTGTCGTCTTTCTCCGTAGAGGGGACGGGAGCGACGCCACCGACGCCGCCCCCGTATCCATCCGCAGGCCCGGCTAAGCAGCAGGAACCGTGTCTGCTTCACGTCCGGCAAGGTGCTGTACGACTGCCCATGCTGCCCAGTCAGCGGAACTGTCGTTCTCCCAGGCACCGGCGTGTGTGCTGTTGACGGGCGCGCCGGTGTCGCCGAAGTGGATTGCGATACGGATGGCCAGGTGCTCGACAGCTTTGATGAGGAGGAGCGGGCTGTCTTTGATCTCTTCCAGCCAGTGCAGTGCGATGCCTGCACCTTCCGGCTTAATGTCGAATTTCGGCGAGGTGAGCCACCCGAGGTCGGTGTCCTGCACGGTCACGGGTGCCGCTACAGGGACGGCTGCTCGGCGGCGGACGGCTATCCCATGTGCGTGGCTGGCTCCGGGGCCCACATAGCCGATCTCGCGGCGCACCCGCTCGACGACTCCTCCAGTACCTGTCCCGATGCCCCAGTACAGCACGCCGCGATCGACGAGGTTGGCGGCAGGCTCGTCCACGATCCCGTCTACCCAGGCGTAGAGCCCTGCTTGCCCATCGATGTTCGCCGCGTCGAGCGGGACTGGTTGCCATCCGAGGCCCAGCTCGGCGAAGGCGAGCGTGACAGCTCTCGGCGTGGTCAGATTGAGTGCGACGGGCGCAGTGAATGTTGCCAAAGTGCCACCTCCACAAGGGGTTTGATTCGACCTGGCGGTTATAGCAGGGAGCACCGACAAAGAGCTTGGCTTCTGCGTCAGGGTCGGTGTCAGTGGTGACTGCGATGCTGACGGCGTGATCCCTTGGAACCTGCTCGCCCTTGACGAAGCCTTGCGCGCCAGCTGGGCCCCTGACACCTGCTCCCCGGATGACCTGGCTCGCTCCGGCTGGCAGCCAGAGAACCCGGCCTGGGGGCACTGCGACGTCACGGCCTTGATCGTCAATGACGTCTTCGGTGGCGACCTCATGGCCGGCGAGGTGCACCTCGACGGGGTCCAGCATGGCTTCCACATGTGGAACCGGCTGGCCAGCGGCATCGAACTCGATCTGACGCGCGAGCAGTTCCGGCGAGGCCAGACCGTCACCGAGGGGCGTGTAGTGGAACGCCCTCCGGGCCCTTTGCGCCGCTGGGACGAGTACCTTCTCCTTCGCAAGCGGGTCATCGAGCACCTCGGTCATCTACCGGAGCCTGCTGTGTGAACTGGGCCGGGATCAGCTCGGATGATGCAGGAGGACGACGCCCTGGCCGGTGGTGGCCAGGGTCAGCCGCAGCGACGAGCCCTCGGTCGGGCACAGCACTACGCTCGTGACGGTTCCCCGGTTGATCACCTTCCGGGAGATGTCCGTAGCTGCCTCAGCTTGTTCCGCATCTGATCTCGTGACTCGTGGGTGGTTCGAAGCCGTGTGGGCGTTCACTTCGGGCGCAGTATGGTGATCTATATGTGGATCTCGGAGCTCGCTGCTTCTCAGTGAGTCTGTCTGCATTCTCACCGCGGAGGTCCCACGCGGACGCCCGACCATCCATTGGTTCGGGCCGGTTCCCCGACAGTGCGTCGAGGGACGGGGCCTCCCATGATGTGTGGCTGCCGTCCCGGAATCGGACAGCAGACCTTGCAGGTAAAGAAGTTTTCCCGGCGCGGAGTGACCCGCGTCTTGTGGCTCAAGACTGTCGCCGACACCGGACACGTTCCCACCCGCGCCGAACTAGCCGCTGGCACCGACCTGACCGATGCGATCGCGGCGATCGACGGCTGGACCCTCCAGAACCAGGCCATTGAAACCCCAGATCTGGGCTCGACGTTCGAGTCGAAGATCCCCGGCACCGATCAGGCCGATGACTCGTCCCTCGGCTTCTACGAGGACAAGGTGTCCGACGAGATCGAGCAGCTGCTGAAGAAGGACGACACCGGCTGGGTCGTCTTCCTCCGCAAGGGCGACGTCGCTGGCTCCCGGTCCATGGACGTCTTTCCCGTCCGGATCGGTTCGCGCTCGCCGAACTATTCGACGGACAACGAGGCCGCGAAGTTCACGGTGAACTTCTCGATCACGGAGAAGCCGACGCAGGACGCGGCCGTACCGGCTGCTGTGGCACCGAAGGTCGAGAAGTGATGCCGGTGTCCGCCGAGAGCAAGACTGCTCCTGCCCCGCCGGCCAAGGCTGTTGCTCGTGATGCGCATTGGGCGAGCAAGCTGGCCCGGCTGCGTGCCCGCCAGCTTCCTGAGTACACGCTAGTGATCTGTGACGACCAGGATGCCAAGCAGCACCTGGACGAGACGCTGCGGGAACTTGCCCGCTGTCGCATGGCGGATGCGGAGAATGGCCGCGCGCACAGTGACGCGACTGCGAAGGCGGAGGAGGAGGTCGAGAGTGCGCAGGAGTTCTTCGACAACCTCTCGATCGAGCTGACCTTCAAGGCGCTGCCGCGGCCCATCCTGGATGGTCTGATCAAGCGTTTCCCTCCGACCGAGGCACAGGCCGAGGACGGGGACGCGTGGAACCCGGAGACGTTCCCCGCGGCGCTGATAGCCGCCGCGCACATCGAGCGGGACGACGAGGGCAACACCGTGGAGGGCATGAGCGAGGAGGACGCGCAGGATCTCCTCGACTCGTGGCCGGTGGCCGAGTCGAACGCGCTGTTCGCGGCGTCGTGGCAGGCGCAGCAGATCGTCCGTACTTCGACGGTGGAGCTGGGAAAAGGCTGATCACGGACGTACAGCTCCGCACTGAGTTGGAGCTGTGTGACCGGTGGGGTATCCCGCACTCGCAGTTCCTCGGTGCGGGCGATGGCCGTTGGACCGAGACCGATAGGGCGAAGGCCCTGACGTACGTGGCCTACCAGCGGAGGGTGTGTGATCAGTGCGGGACCCGGGCTGCAGAGTGGGACGAGCAGCAGGGTGGCGACAGGTTCGCATACGTCACCACGAGTGTGCGCTGCACCGGCTGTGAGCTGATCGCGCACGAGCAGGACCAGGTGCCGGACGGCCCGGACGGATACGGGGTACGTATCGGCTTGGTGCCCCGCGGTATGCAGTAGGGGGTAGTTGAGGGTGGGGGTTAGGAGAGGGGCGCGGGGAGGTAGGGGCACCGGCAGGTGTCGTCGTACACGCTCAGCGTTCAGGCGCGGGCGGACTTCTCCCATCTCCTGTCGGAGATCCGGCAGGCTTCCCGCGCGATGCGCGGTCTGGGTCGCGACACCGCCTCCCTCAGCCGGCATCTCAACCAGATCGGGACCGGTGCCCGCGGGTCTGCTGCCGGGCTGCGGGGCCTTACGCGTGACTCGGATCGTGCTCGTGCTGGGCTGCGCCGTGTCGGTGCGGACGGGCATGCGTCGATGCGGCAGCTCCGTCACGGGCTGCTCGGCGCCCGGCAAGAAGCCCACCACCTACGCGGCCTGTTGGTCGGCGGCGGCATCGTCGCCGGTCTCGCGGAGATCGCGAAGGAAGGTAACGAGTACCAGCGGTCGATCAACAAGTGGGGCGCGGTCACGAACGCGTCCGGCCTGGAGATGGTGCAGGCCGCGGCGAAGGCCCGGGAGCTTGGCGCCGACCTCAAGATTCCCGGCACGTCCGCGGCGAAGGCCGCGGATTCGATGCTGGAGTTGGCCAAGGCCGGCCAGACCAGTACGTCGTCCATTGCGAACGCGCGGGCTGCGATGCAACTCGCTGCTGCGGACAATCTCTCGTCCGCGGACGCCGCCCGGTATTTGGGCGACGTCATGGACCAGTTCGGGCTCAGCTCGAACAACGCAGGCCGGGCCGCCGACGTGCTCGCGGCGTCGGCGAACGCCGCCTCCGGTGGGCTGAAGGACATCTACTACGCGATGTCCTACACGGGCCCGGTCGCCGCCCAGCTCGGCATTTCGATCGAGGACACCTCGGCTGCGGTGGCGATGCTGGCCCGCTCCGGCATCCTCGGCTCCAAAGCAGGAACGTCTATGCGCGGGATGCTCACCAACCTGTCGCGTCCGACAGCGCGGATGAAGCAGGGCCTGGCCGAGCTCGGTATCGAAGCCTGGGACACGCAGGGCAATTTCAAGGGCCTGCGCACGGTCATCGAGGGCTTCGAGAAGGCCCAGAACCGCATGTCCCAGAAGGACTTTCTGGGTTCTCTCGCCGATGTCGTCGGCAAGCCCGCGCTGGCGGGTGCGTCGGCGCTGGCGCATCAGGGTGTCGAGTCTTTCGACCAGATGCACACGGCGATCGCCCGCACTGGCGCTGCCGGGGAGATCGCCGCCTCGCAGACCAAGGGCCTCGCCGGTGCGGTCACGCAGCTCAAGACCCAAGCGTCGAATACCGGGCAGGTCCTCTATGCGGCGGCTGCGCCGGGGTTGGAGAAGGTCACGCGGCTGCTGACTTCCGGGATGGCTGCGGCGACGCCCGGTATGGCGGCCGTCATCGACTACGTCCACGACCTGTACACGCTGGCCGGCCCGTCTGTGTCCAAGGCGATCGCGTCGGGCTTTGATGAGGTCGGCGATTCGCTCGGTGGTCTGGGCGGGCCGTTGAGGGACCTCGCTTTCGATACCGCGGCTGCCGGGTTCAACGTCCTCGTCAACGGTGGCCGCGCTCTTATCGACATCGCGCGCAACGTCGGTTCCGCTGTCTCCCCAGTCGCCGACGCGATTGGCGATGTAGCGGATGAGGCTGATGCGGGTGGGACTGCGCTCGACATCATCGTCACCGCCCTGAACTTGGTCTCCTCGGCTGCGGGCTCCGTGTCGGGTGCACTGGTCCCGATCGGGCACATCGTGGCCGGCCTCGTCCGCGGGTTCGGGGCGCTGCCGGGGCCAGTACAAACGGCGATCATCGCGATGCTCATGGCACGCCGTGTCGCTCCCATGATGTCGCGACTCGGTCAGACGGTGTCCGGCCCCGTCGTGGGCGCGTACCGGTCCCTCGGGGACCAGATGAAACTCCAGCAGACTCTCGCGGCCGCGCAGGGGCAGTCCATCGGCCGGATCGGCCAGGCCCTGGCGGTGGTGCAGACCCGCATCCCGGTGGTGGGGCAGATGGCGAGCGCGTTCCGGAACGCCAACGGGCCGATCACCGGAGTGGCGCGTGCGATCGGTACCGGAGTCGGTGGTGCGGCCCGCGGCCTGATGGGTGCGCTCGGCGGACCGTGGGGTGTGGCACTGGCCGCCGCAGGTGTCGGGCTGTCGATGCTCGCCTCCCACCAGCAGAAGGCGGCCCAGGCGGCTGCCGAGCATCAGTCCCGGATCAGCAGCCTCACCCAGGCGCTGCGAGAGTCGAACGGTGCCGTGACGGAGAGCGTCCGCACCGCGGCCGCCCAGCAGTTGATGGACACCAAGGTCCTTGACGGCAAGGAGCGCCTGGTCGACGTCATGAAGACGGCCGGGGTGCCCATCAAGCAGCTCACGGACGCCTACCTCAGCCAGGACGACGGTCTGGGGAAGCTCCAGAAGCGCATGGAGGACGTTGCCGCGATCAACCTGAAGCCTGTGCGCGGCGGTGGCGTCATGTACAACGACGTGGGCCAGAGTGCGCACGCCGCTGCGGAGGCCCTCGGTTCCGTCAAGGGCGAGATGTCCCAAGCGGTCAAGGACGCCCGGGATCTCGCCGACGTGAATGGTTCCGCGGGCCGGTCCGCAGCCGACGCGGTGGGACCGTTCGGGAAGTTCTCCGACGCGATGCGCCGCCTGTCCGACACGACGGCGGACGCGGACACCCGTGCCCGTGCCCTTCACGACGCCCTGAATATTCTCGCGGGCGGTTCAGTGAACCTGTCCGCTGCTGAGACCCGGCTGAACCGGTCTGTGTCGGATGCGGCCGAGTCGTTGAAGGGCGGCGTCGATAATGCCCAGGGGTACGGCAAATCCCTGCTCAGCGTGGATGGTTCGCTCTCGACGGTCACCCGCAATGGGCAGAAGCTGTACGACCTGCTGCAGGGCCTGTCGACGAACTCTGCTGATGCGGCGCTGGCCGCCTACCAGTACGCGGAGGCGAACGGGAAGTCCGTTCCGGAGGCTCTGCAGGCGGCGCAGAAGCAGATGGAGACGGCCCGCGAGTCCGCTATCTCCACCGCGGAGGGCTACGGGCTGGGTGCGGAGGCGGCAGCGAAGCTCGCCGACAATGCGGGTCTGGTCCCCTCGCAGGTGTCGATCCTGCTCCAGACCGCCGGCATGGACGAGGCGATGGCCGAACTCATCGCCGTGCAGCAGGCGTTGAAGGCGGAGCCGGACAAGAAGACCATCACCATCTCCACTCTTTCCAACGATGCTCGGGAAGATCTGGAGAAGCTCGGCTTCAAGATCAAGGATCTCAAGGACCGCAAGGTTGAGGTGACAGCGCCGACTGATCTGGCGCGCACGGATCTGGACTCGCTGATCGCGAAGATCGCACAGACGCCGGGCGGCAAGCATGTCAACGTCACGGCGGCGACGGCGGCGACGATCAGCAGCCTGGAGGCGGTCAAGCAGAAGATCGCCGGTGTTCCCGGCGGGAAGCGCGTCACGGTGAATGCGCCGACCGGGGAGGCGCGCAAGCAGTTGGAGAACCTCGGTTTCAAGATCGCCGAGGTGCCGGGCAGTAAGAACGTCACCGTCACCGTGCCCACCAGTGGCGCGACGGACGCGGCAGGCCGGATTCAGGGCGCGATCAACGGGATCAGCGGCCGTTCGATCGGCATCGGCGTGTTCCTCAAGCCGACGAGCTCGGACCGGGACGGGAACGGCATCCCCGACATGATCCAAGCCCCGCAGGCCCGTGGCTCGGTGATCGACTACTACGCGAACGGTGGTGTCCGGGAGAACCACATCGCACAGATCGCCCCGGCCGGAAGCTGGCGTGTATGGGCTGAACCCGAGACACACGGCGAGGGCTACGTGCCTTTGCGCAGGTCGAAGCGGCCCCGGTCGCGGGCGATCACCGAGGAGATTGTGCGCCGCCTTGGCGGGGATCCGTCCGGGATCGAGTGGTACGCGGATGGAGGGCTGTCGAACTGGTCGTACCAGCCGCTCGGCAGTTCCGGGTTCTCGGTGTCCGATGTGGCCTCCAAGTCGCAGCGCAAGAGCAAGGGCGGCAAGGAGCACTTCGACCTGGGCATGTTCGAGCGGAACCTGCGCAGGTCCGTACGCACCGCCTCGGCTTGGCGGAACGACCTGGCGACCGTGTCCCGACGGGCCGGCACCGATGTCGCCAAGGCGTTGGAAGACATGGGTGAGGACGGTGTCGCTCTTACCCGCAAGATGGCCCGCGGCTCCAACAAGTACGTGAAGTCGATGGCTGCGCAGCTCAGCAAGCTCGCCGGCACCGCGAAGGCCACGCTGGGCGACTACACAGGGCAGCTCCGCAACGCGGTCAAGGACTCCACGACCTTCCAGAACAACCTCGCCAAGCTGACCTCCAGCGGCTACGGGGCGCTGGCCACACGGCTGGCGGAGCAGGGCGACGAGAACGCCGAGGCGCTCGCCGCCCAAGCTGTGCGCGACAAGAAGAAGGCGAAGCAGGCCAATAGCGCGGCCCAGGCTGCGGGCAAGACCCTCGACTCGGATCAGCTCGGCGACTTCGTGAAGCTCATCGGCGCTCTCGCCAAGGGCCACGGCATTCACGCCGTCGCCGAGTCGACGGGGATCGACGAGGACCGGCTCATCGAGATCGCCAACCGAGGCAAGGGCCAGATCAAGTCCACCGGCAGCAAGGCGGACCGGTTTCTCGCCGACCTGGTGAAGGCGAATGCCGGGAAGGCGTATGCGAACGGCGGTATCTGGGAGCCGGGCGTGTACTCGTCGAAGAACGGGCTGATCAAGTTCGCCGAGCCCGAGACTGGCTCCGAGTCGTACATCCCGCACGCCGTTGCGAAGCGTGGTCGGGCGACCGCTGTGCTGTCCGAGACCGCGGACCGGTTCGGATACGGCCTCGCCCCGAAGAAGCTCGTGAATGCCGCAGGCGGGCGCGCCCGGATCGTCGTGGTGCACCAGGCACCGGCGATCGGCAGCCAGACCATCCACGTCGCGCAGGGCCGTGACTCCGCGGATGACATCGCCTCCGCTGTCTCGTACCAGATGCGGCGGGCCCAGCGCGGGGGTGCCCTTCGATGAGCAGCCCTGAACTGAGCGACTTCCAACTGGACTTCGGCGGCGTCCTCCTTGGGCACGACACCAGCATTCCGATCGCGGAGATCGAAGGCCTTGCCCGTCCTGGCACTCGCGGGGAACTCGTCGAGCAGCCTGGTGCGGATGGCGTGTGGCTGACGCCGGACTGGTACGAGGCGCGCACTCTGCGCATTGACTGCGGCATCAAGACCCCTGGCGATCCTGCAGTTGGGCGGCAGATCCTCGCCGACCTGGAGGCGATCGCCGACAACCCCAGGGTCCGTACGGTCGGCGGCGCGGTGATGCCGCTGCGCATCAAATGGCCTGGCTCCCCCGTCCGCGTGCTGTTCGGCCGGTTGACGAGGCTCGAGGCGACCTGGGCGGAAGCGGCGCACGGCTGGATTCCACTTGACGTCGAGTTCGTCGCCTCCCCGCGCTACTACGCCGACTTCGAGGAGCAGGCGCAGTTGCGGCTGGGCTGGCTGTCCGGTGGCGGGTTCACCGCGCCCGTCCAAGCGCCGATCCACGTCACCAGCGGCAACCCGTTGGGGCAGGACCGGCCGGGCTGGGTGACCAACAACGGGGCTATCGACACCCATCCCGTGATCACTGTGCACGGGCCGTGCGCGAACCCGGTGATCACGCACGTGGAGAGCGGCCGGACCATCAGCCTGCCCATCACGCTCGCAGCCGGCCAGTGGGTGCGTGTGGATACGCGGCCCGGCCAGATCCGGGTGACGCGTGAGAACGGCGGCACCGCTCCCACCACGTCGCGGCTGGACACGTTCGTGCTCCCGCCGGGGCGCAGCGAACTGCGCTGGACGGCTTCTGATCCGACCGCGACTGCCCGCCTGACTGTCGCGTGGCGCGAAGCCTACATATCCCTCTGAAATCAAGGACGTTCGTACACCAATGACCCTCGCGCAAGCCCCTCTGCTCGTCGATGGAGCCACCCACTCCGCTCAGACGTTCCGCATGATGATCAAAGACCTCAGCCGCGGCGGCGAGGGCATCACCGAGGCCGCCGACTTGAAGGTGACACCGCTACCTGTGCCAGGTGCGGGGGTGCAGATCGCTGACGGTTCGGCGGTGATCCGCGGCAAGGCGAACATGTGGCAGGGCTCGTACACCGCGTACAACATCGGTGTCGCGACGGTGCCGGTCGCACCGACCGGTGCGACGCCACGCTCGGACCTGATCGTGCTGCGCATCAGCGACCCGGAGTTCGAAGGCGGCCTCGACCCGGCCAAGGATCAGATCAACGTCTTCGACGTGATCCCCAACGTCGCGTCCACCGCAACCGCCGTCCCCAAGGGCGTGACGGGGATTGCGATAGCCCGCCTCGACATCCCGGCGAACACCGGAACAATCACCGCGGCGATGATCCGAGACCTGCGCAGGGTGGCCAACCCGCGCCGGGAGCGCACCTTGTACAGCGCCTACCCGACGAAGCTGACCAAGGCGTACAAGGATGACAACAAGTGGTACAACTGGCCGGCCGAGGCCAGGTGGATGATCCCCGTGCCCGAGTGGGCGACGAAGATGATCTTCACAGTCATCATTGCCGGGCTCCGCCTGGACTTCGACAGTCTCTACGGCACGTTGCAGCCGGTGTTCGGCACGGTGGTCGGCCAGGGCACGGTCGTGGACGACAACCAGGGCAAGGTCGTCCGCCGCTCCACAGCGATCGTCGCCGACACCCTGACTCTGCCTGCCGCGTACCGCGGGACCAGTCAGCCGTTGTTCCTCCAGGCTCGTATGTCCAAGGACTGGAAGGGTGATCTCAGCGTTGATGCCGGGAGCAGCATCGTCGCGGACGTGGAGTTCACCGAGGGCCCGGTGTGACCTACCGGTACCTCACGCAGAACGCTCTGACCGGCGAGTGGCTCGCCCCGCATCTTCCGCTCACCGACGTCGAGTTCGGCCCCGAACTGAACGGGCCCGGCCACCTCTCAGGATCGCTGTCACCGCGCCTTGCGTGGCTGCACCCTGAGCTCGCTGATCCGGGAACGACACTGATCTACGCCGAGCGCAGCGGTCATCTGCGGTGGGGCGGGCTGATCTGGCAGGCCGAACCGGAAGGCAGCGAGCTGAAGGTGGAGGCCGCGGGCTGGACCTCTTACTTGCAGCACCGGCATGACCTCGACGGTGAGCTCGGCGGCCGCGGCCCATATGTGCGCGCGGATCCGTGCAAGATCGCCCGCGACATCGTGGCGTACGCCCAGTCGATCCCCGACGGGGACCTTGGCCTGAGCGTCGACTCGACGACGTCGACGGCGAAGGTCGGCACTCCCTCCGAGCCGTGGCATTCCCGCTGGTGGGAGACCCCCGTGCTCGGCGACCAGTTCGACGATCTCGTGAAGGATCCGGACTCGCCGGACTACACGTGCACTACCTGGTGGGACAAGGACTGGCGTCCGGTCCGCCGTATCCAGCTCGGCTACCCGCGGCTCGGAACCCGACGGACGGATGTGTCGTTCAGCAGCGGCATCAACATCATCAGTAGCCCGCCCGTCACGTACAGCGCCGACGAATACGCGCAGGTCGTCATCGCTACCGGCAGTGGCGAAGGCCGCTCCCAGCAGCGCGCCATCGAAGCCGTACGCAACCAGCGTCTGCGTCTCGAGCATGTGATGGAGCTGCCCGAGGTCCGCGGTAGAGACGTGCTCGCCAAGCGTGCGAAGGCCGAGCGGGCGTGGCGGCAGTCCCTCGGCCACGTCGAGGAGATCACCGTCCGCGATCACCCGCACGCCCCGATCGGGGCCTGGCAGATCGGTGACGACGTACGCGTCACCGTCCGGGACCAGTGGGCGAACTGGTCGGGCTGGTGCCGCATCACCGGCTGGACCGTACGACCCGACTCCGAAGCCGGCGAGACAGCAACCCTCAGCCTCTCCCGCGCGGACGCCTACCACTACGGCACTGCCGCGTGATCACCCTTCAAGGAACATCGCTTGTCCACTGACATAGGCACCCGCCTGGCGCACTTGGAGAAGCTGCTGCGCAGCTCCGTCCGCGCGCCCAAGCTCGTCAACGCCAGCATCGAGTCCGGCGCGGTCGACGTGTACGACGAGAATGGCTCGCTCCGGGCCGTCATCGGCCAACAGCCCGACGGCACGAGCGGTGTCGTCGCCGTGAACGGCCCACAACCACCCGCTCCATCCGTCCCGGAGGTAGAGCCTGTCCTTGGAGGGCTGCGCATCACTTGGGACGGCTCGCTCGTTGGTACGGATGTCGCACCGCTGGACTTGTCCCGCGTGCAGGTGCATGTGCTGACGTCCACGAGCATGGTGCCGGATGCGCGGTGGCCGACGGCTACGATCGAGGCCGCGTCCGGCGCCTCGGTCACGGTGTCGGTGAACCACTACGGGCCGCTGTGGGTGCGGCTGGTCGCGCTCAACACGTCCGGTGCACCGAGCGTCCCCTCCGAGGCTGTGCGTACGACGGCCCGCCGTGCCGCCTCGGGTGACCTCGGCAGCGCCGTGGTGCAGCAGGGGCACATTGCGGTCGGGGCCATCACCACTCCGCATCTGGCGGTCGGCTCGGTCACTCCCGACCAGCTCGCGGTCGGCCAGGGAACCAACCTGGTGCCGGACCCTGGATTTGAGGGCGCCGCCACGGCCAACGTCCTCGCGGCCGGAGGTTCGGTGTGGTCGTTCGCGCCGGGCAACCGGTCCGGTGTGGGGGTCCGGCTCGACTGCACGGCAGACACCCCCACGCACTTCACGCTGCCGCTGGCGACCGTGCCGGTGCTCGCTACCTCCCAGCTATTTCTCGGCGTCGACATCCTGGCCTCCGAGAACCTCGCCGCGCAGGCGGTGAAGATCCTCGCCCGATGGGAGACCAGTAGCGGCGAAGTCCTGGGCTACGGCGTCGCCGAGACGACAGCGCCCGAGGCGGGTGTGTGGCGGCGCGCGACCGGTCAGGTCGCCGCCCCGCAGGGAACAACCCGCGCCGTGTTCTGCCTGGAGGCGTCTGCGGCCACCGCCGGATGGTGTGTTTTCGACAATGCAGAGGCGCACACGATCTTCGGCGATGCGACCGGTGGTGCTCGTGCCGAGCTCGGCCCGCGCGGCCTGCGTCTGTTCGACGAGGACGGCGAAGAGGCCGTCTCTCTGGTGTCCGGGCAGGCCAACTACCTTACGCTGCGCAACGGGACGACCCGGGTGGCCGCGCTCGGCTCCACCGGCGACGCCTCCTTCCAGAACCTCAACGTCGCCGGGACCGTCACCATCGGCGGCGACGACCTCACCACCCTCAACAACGGGCCACGGGGCATCGTCGCCATCGACTGGATGGCCGCGGCGGTCAAGACGACCACCGGCACGGAGATGGGCTACGTCGAGCTGGCCTTCGACGCCGAGGACGGGCGCATGTACCGCATCGTCTACGACGGCAGCGCAGAGTGCTCCGCCGCAGGAGGCTCGCTGGTCCTGCGGCTGCGCTCCGGCTTCGCTGCCGCTCCGTTGGTCAAGTCGACCCAACTGCAGGAGGCACGGTTCCCGCTCACGCAGACTGTCCGTCGTCATGTGCGGCTGGAGTTCACCGGTGTGTGCGCGCCGGGCGATCTGATCCGTCCTGGCCGAAACCGTCTCCTGCTGACCTTCACCAGCGACTCCGGCTCCCCCGCCGGCCAGCAAGTGACGCTCACCGGGGCCAAGGGGCGGCTGGGGCAGATGACGGTGGAGGACATCGGGGAGCAGGTCGCGGAGACCGGCGTGTACAACACGGGCGGCGCGGTGGTCCCGGACCCTCCGGTGAAGGTTCAACGCACGTACAAGGCTGCGTGGTCGGGGAGTTACGCGAAGCGGTCCGGCTACAACAGCTATTACGGCAACCAGTTGGTCAGCGGCTACTTCTCCGCCAACAACGGTGTCCAGGCTGCGCTCGCCGGGTTCGGTGGAACCCTCGCGAAGGACCTGGCCGGCGCGAAGCTCCTCAAGGTCGAGCTGTATCTGTATGCCAACCACTGGTACTTCGCGTCCGGCGGCACCGCCATCCTCAAGGCCCACAGTCACGCCTCCAGGCCGGGCAAGTTCTCCGCCGATCAGGGCGAGTCGAAGACGGTCACCGGCTGGGCCCGCTCCAGCGGGCGGTGGATCGACATCACGAGCATTTTCGACTCGACGACCTTCCGCGGCGTCGCCATCGACCCCAACACCACCAACCAGACCAGCTACGGCAAGTTCGACGGCGTGGGCCAGGGGCATCCGCCGCAGCTGCGCGTCACCTTCATCAAGTAACTCAAGGAGCAAGAACCTGTGGCCGCCCTGTACGGAGACCTCGTCACCAACGGATCCTTCACCAACGGAACTGCCGGATGGTGGTCCGGCGACCCCAACATGGTCACCCTCAACACCCCGGGAATCGGCCTGGAGGCGAACGCGACCACCGACGCCGCGAACCTGTGGGACGCACCGTTCGGGCAGGACAACATCACTCTCCGCTCCGGGTGCACGTACACGTTGACGTTCACAGCCCGCGCCAGCCAGCCCGACACCACTCTGCGCGCGCAGGTCGGTCTCGGCGCGGATCCGTGGACGGCCGCGATGGACCGCACCGTGATGCTGTCGGCGGTGGACACCCACTTCGTCCTCACGTTCACATCCCCTCTGGACACCGCAGCGGGGCAGGTGAGCTTCCAGTTCGGGCAGGGAACGTCGGTCACTGTCTACCTGACCGAGGTGCGCCTGACGTGCTCCACCGTCCGCGAAGGGTTCTATGCCGACCCGGACTCCAACGCCGCGAAGTGGGTGGCCGCAAACCCGGCCGATTCCCGCGCCGCGAAGATCGCCCGTTCGCTGGTTCGGCGGCCGGCCGCCAAGTGGTTCGGAGACTGGAACAAAGACGTCCAGGCCGACGTGGATGCCTACGTGACAGCCGCGGCTACGGCCGGGCGGCTGCCCATCCTCGTCGCCTACAACATGTTCAACCGGGACAACAGCGGCCAGTCCAGCGGCGGGGCCAACTCACCTGAGGAATACCGCACATGGGTCGATGGCTTCGCCACCGCCATCGGCGACCGACCCGCCCTCGTCATCGTCGAACCCGACTCCCTCAGCCAGCTCGGCAACCTTCCCACCGAAACGGCGCGATCCGAACGCACCGCTCTGGTCGCATACGCCGCCAACGCCCTGGCCGCACGCCCTCTCATCCGCACGTATCTCGATGGCGGCAACGCGACCTGGATTAAGCCCGCCGACATGGCCGTGCGGCTCGCACAAGCCGGGGTGGCCCTCGCACGTGGTTTCGCGATCGGAGTGTCGAACTTCGACTCCACCGATGTCTCCTGCACGTACGGCCACCAGATCGCTCATGCTCTCGCCGGCCTCGGGACTTCTGGTGCACGGTTCGTCGTCGACACCTCCCGCAACGGGAACGGGGCGATGAATGAGAACGGGCAGCACGTCGGCTACTGCAACCCGGCTGGACGCCGTCTCGGTGTACCGTCCTCGATCGGTGTCGGCGGCGCCGACTACCTGCTGTGGATCAAGGTTCCCGGCGACTCCGATGGCATGTGCGGAACCGCGCCGGATGTTCCCGCTGGCACCTTCTCGCCCTTCCTCGCGGAGAGTCTCATCGACGGGCGATAGATCGCCAGGGATGGGCCTGTCGAGGGCATCTCAGGTTCCCCACGGGTCAGGTCACCGACGAGATGACGGCTCATTGGCCGTGTCCCTTGCCCGGTCCATCAGACACCGATGGCGGCGGGCACCCTGTCCCGTCGCATTCAGGTTGGCCGATCCAGACGTACACGGTGCCCCGCGAGGGCGATCAGCTCCACCGGCAGCCGTGTTCTGGCAGGATTGCAGCATGAGTCCTTGGGGGATTGCACTCGTTGCTGCGGGTTCAGCGGTAGCAGGCGGTCTGCCCGTTGCCTGGTTCGCAAGACCCATGAGACGCAGGGCAACAGCCGGGAAGCAGCCGCTTGCTTCCGACCTCCTGACACTTTTCAGCGATGCCGCTCATGCACAGCGGCAGCGGGAAACGCGACGTCCGGCCTATCTCGAGTTCCTCGTACGCGTCGAGGCTGCACTCGGCGCTGCCGATCCGACCAGCGTAGCGACGCTGGAGCAGCGAAGGGCTGTAAGCAGGGCCCTCGACGCTCTGTTGCTGGTCGGTCCCTCCGACGTCGTCGAGACTGCACAGCACCTTGCATCGATCGCGCAGCAGGAGGGACGCTCGCCCAGCGATGTAGAACAGGCGAGGACTGCTTTCCTCACCTCCGCCCGCAGCGCGCTGGGCGTCTTCTCCGGCGATCTCGCGCGCGGGTGATGTCAGCGAGCTGATGGAGTGCCAGGGCGGTCTTCGTGCCGCCTATCCCGCATCACGTCGGGGCACCGTCCGCTAGGCCGTGTTCTGTGAGTCGTTACTGTGCTGGGTGGTGTGGTCAGCTGGCCCGCAGCAGCATGGGGCCCTGACATCACTCGGTGTCAGTGGCTCCGCGTACGGTCTGCCCATGGATGATCAGCGGTCACTTCTTCCTCCAGTAGCAGACTTCACAGCCGGGGAGCCCAGGCTGCGGTCCCCGGAGGTCAGAAACGCGCACGCGTGTACTACGAGTTCGTCTGCAGCCGACGGAGCTGGAGATCGCACATGAGTGGAATATCAATCCATGGAGCTGGAGACGTACGACAGGCGTGGGGCCGGGTGACCGCGTGGCTTGAGCAGCACGCCCCTGGTGTTTTCGCTGCCCTCGGGGGCCCGGGAAGCTCAACGGCCATCAGTGGTGCCGAATTGCGCATGGGGCTCAAACTGCCTACGGAGATGTGGCAGTGGCTGCTGGCGAACGACATCGATGCCGGTAGGCAACCTGATCCCCAATCGTGTCTGGTGGCGCTTGGTTGCCAGGGAGTCCTTCCCAGCGGCGGACTGCTTCTCGGTCTCACGGACATTGAGCGTGTCTACCTCCACAGGGTGGCCATGGAGGAGATGGAACCGTCCGGAGACCCCGACTACCCGTCTTGGCGCCGGGAGTGGGTGCCGATCTCCGCGGAAAGGGACGGCTTCTACGGGAAGTTCCTCGACACGCGCACGGGAAGCGTCGGGTTTTGGACCGAGGGGTCCTTTCCCGAAGACGGTGAATACCCCTCATTGTCCGCCTTCTTCCAGGATGCAGCTGACCAGTTGGGCGGGGCCGCCTCGGGCAATGCAGGCGAGACCACGGGGCGTCGTATGCCCGATCGCAGTTCGGAGGACGAGGCGATACGCCTCTGGGCCCGCGCGAACGGCTACCTCGTCAACGATCAAGGGCGCATCCCTGCAACCATCCGCGAGGCATACGAAGCATCACTGTGAGCGCCGACTCTGGCAGTGCCGGTCAATGACGCTAGTTGACACTTCCAGCAGGTCGCAGCCAGTCGTTGATAGCGACGATGAGGGCTGTCGCCTCGTAGCGGACTGCGAGCTTTGTCGTACCTGGTGGGTGCGCCAAGCGTGGCTACGTCTATCTGGGGACCGTCACCGCTGCCGCGCTTCTGATCTGGCTCCGCTGCTGAACCAGGCCACGCTCTATCCCACCTCGGCGGTGACCACCATGGGCGTGTCGGCGTCGGCCTGCGCGAGAAGGGCACCGCCCGGGGCCCACATTGCCGAGCGGCCGCAACCGGTCCATGCGCCGGCCGGGCCGACATGGTTGGCCAGGACGACGTGCATGTTGAAGTCCTTGGCGATGCCCGGGTACACCGCCGTCAGCTCCTCCATGCCGCCGCCCGTGCCGTACAGCGAGCTGGCCAGATGCACCTGGCACCCATCAGCGGCGCCACGGGATGCCAACTCGGGGAAGTGGTTGTCGAAGCACGTGGCCAGGGCGAAACGAAGCCCTCCAAGCTCAAATCGCCCGTCGTGCTGTCCTGCCGCGAATACGCCTTGCTCGTGCTCGAACAAGTGCTGCTTGCGGTACGTGGTGATCAGTTCACCGTCGGCCCCGAAGACCAGCGTCTCGATGGCAGGCCGCTCCCCGTCGGTGGCCGCAGCACAGTTGACGACGCTGGCGACCCCAGACGCCCGGACCGTATCCAGGCGCGGGTCGTCCGCCTGCACCCAAAGATCACGGCGGTCAAGTACAGCTTCAAGCTCGTACCCGGTCAGCGCCAGCTCAGGGAACACCACCAGCTCGGCACCCTGCGCACGCGCCTCGTCGGCGAGGGCAGCCATCTGCTGCACATTCGCCGAAATGTCAGCAGGTACGCAGGTGAACTGGGCTGTCGCGATCTTCATGGAACTCAGCATGCCAGCCCGCCATAAGGACGCTCGGCGGAGGTACTGCTGGCCACCACATGATCGAAGAGTCAGGCTCTAGTCAGCGTGTCCATCCGACATCCTTCCCGGACGACTCAGCTGTCTTCTCCAGTGCGTGCCGCACGAAGTGGAGTTCCGCTGGGTCCACGTAGTCCCCGTTCTTGCGGTACATGGCCATGCCGGGCAGCACGAGCTGTGCCATCGCCACAGCTTCCTCGCAGGTCTAGCAGCCGTCCAGGCTGGTCAGCCTGAACGTCGGGTGCTCGTCCTTGAGGTGTTCGTAGAACTCGAATTCCCGCATCCCGAGTTGGCTCTTCTCATCGGCGATGCCGTGTTGCCACCAAGCATCAGCGATGTCTCGGCATCCGCCGCACGTGGTCATCTCCGGAATCAAGGTCACGGACACACCCTAGGTTTCTGCGGAGATCGACGGTAGCCGCTTGCCACGTAGTCGATCAGGGACTTGGCGGTGCTGGAACCGTTGGATGGCGCCTTGGCTGGAGTCTCCCAGGTCTCTTGGTCCCCGTAAGATCGAGACTGGGCACGGGGCCGCCGGGAGTGATTGCGGTGTCCGTGCCGCCGAGCGCCGAGCCCACGTTGTGGGAGCTGCACCGTGCTGTCTCGCAGCTGCGTGAGGATCTTCGCGGTGACCTCGCACAGCTCGCCGCACGTCTCGATCAGGTCGTCACCCAGGATGTGTACCGGGCTGATCAGCGGGCGGTTGACCAGCGCATCAGCCAGATCGAGGCCGGCCTTGCAGGTCTGCGCAGTGAGCACGATCAGAGTCTGGACCGGGCCGAACAGCAGCGCCGCGAGGACCAAGTGCAGGCCGCTGCGACGCGGCGGTTGGTGATCTCGTCCTTCGTTGCCCCGCTGCTGCTCATGGCCTTGCAGCTATGGATCGTCTCGCGCGGGGCGCCGCCGTAGGCGGTGAGCGAGCAGATCCAACTTCCACTTTGGGCGCGGGGGAGATTTCGAGCGCCAACGTTGGCAACACCTCTTACTCCAGACCGGCTGGTCGCGGCGCTGCGCGCCGAAGGCGTACGCATCGTCGAGCGGTCGGGCTGGCGAACCCACAACCGGAACCACAAGGGCCCCTGGGGGCCTGTCCGCGGCGTGATGGTCCACCACACGGTGACGTCCGGCACCAGCAACACCGTCAGCATCTGTGAGCGCGGATACGAAGGACTGCCGGGTCCCCTGTGCCACGGCGTGATCGCCAAGGACGGCACGGTCTATCTGATCGGAAACGGCCGCGCCAACCACGCCGGCCGAGGGGATGGAGACGTTCTCCGCGCCGTGGTCGCCGAGCGTGCACGGCCTTCAGCGAACCAGGCTGATACGGACGGCAATACGTCGTTCTACGGCTGGGAGTGCGAGAACCTCGGCGACGGCCACGATCCCTGGCCTGCAGCACAGTTGGAGGCAATCGAGCGAGTCTCGGCTGCACTGTGCCGGGTGCACGGCTGGAGCTCAGCGAGCGTGATCGGGCACCGCGAGTGGCAGCCCGGCAAGGTCGACCCCAAGGGTTTCACCATGCAATGGCTGCGTGATCGCGTGGCCACGCGCCTGAAGACTCGCCCCACGGGCGGAACCCCGAGTGAGTCCTCCAGAGGCACCACGTACACGGTGAAGAGCGGCGACACCCTGTCGGGGATCGGGCAGCGCCTCGGGGTCAGTTGGCAGGCGATCGCGCAGGCCAACGGCATCACCGCTCCGCACGTCATCCAGGCCGGCAAGCAGCTCAAGATCCCCGGGAAGAGCAGCGTGAGGCCGTATATGCCGCCGTCGTTCCCTGTCGGGCTCGCTCCAGGCCGTAGCGCGCCGTCGGCCAAGCATCTCCAGCGGGTACTGAAGGACACCGGCTGGCTCGACCGGTCGGTGCCTCTGTCGGACAACTACGGCCCGAAGACCCAGAAGGCGGTCACCGGGTTCAACCGCAAGCACAACCTCTACTCCGCCGGCCGCCCCAACGACCCGGCCATCGGCTGTCACGGCTGGGACCTCCTGCACCAACTCGCCTACGGGAAATGACCTTGAGCACTTTCATTCATGACCACAGCACACGCCTGTACGCCATCGCTGCGGCGGCGCTCTCCCTGATCGCCTACTACGTGGAGGGGCTGCCGACCGGGCTGATCCTCGCCCTGGTGGCCGCCGTCCTCGGTACTGGTGAGGCGGTGCAGCGCATCGAGGACCGCAAGACCAGCAAGGCGCTGCACCTCGAGCCGCCGCGCACGATCACGGACTGACCCAAGCGAGCCCGCCTCCCGCGCCACGCAGCCTGGCGCGGGAGGCGGGCCTCCTTCCTATGTCCATGACCAGCGCCCTCTCCCCGGTGGCAAGATCAGGCACCGATGGAGGGGGCTTACGCATGCGTCCAGTAGTGCACCTCGTGGGTTGCGGAACGCGACCCACCGCCGATCTTCCGAACTTCGCGTCCAAGCTGCAGCCATCGGGATGGGACCCCTACATCCTCCCCAGCCCGGTGGGGTGCCGGTGCCTCGACATCTACCATGCCGAACGGGACTCCGGGCATCCTGTGCGCTGGGACAGGCGCAAGCCGTCGTTGTTGCACCGGCTACTTTCAACTCGATCACCAAGATCTCTGCGGGTGCCGCGGACACCTTGGGGTTGGCGGTGACTGCCGAGGCCATCGACGCGAAGCTGCCGGTGGTCGTGGTGCCATGGGCGAACTCCAGCCTGGCCAGCCATCCGTTATACGAGCCCGCTCTGCGGTCACTTCACGAATGGGGTGTGCAGATCCTGTCAGCGGCCCAGTCCCAGGCTTTCCCGTGGAAGGCACTGGGTGCGGTGCTCGGCGAGATCCGCGATGACTTCGAAGCAAAGAAACAGCTGCTTCCCCCTGGGTAGTTCTGCCGCATGCAGCAGCACAGCTCCTATCCGGTGAAAGGGATTCGAGATTTGAAGACTGGCCTGAAGGTGGCGTTCTGTACTGGCAACCCGGGCAAGTTCGCCACCGCACAGGAGCACTTGGCGCCCTGGGGTATCGAGATTGAGCAGGTTCCCCTGGATCTCGATGAGATCCAGACGGTGTCGGTTGAGGAGATCGCGCGGCACAAGGCGCAGCAGGCATTCACCATGCTGGGCCGGCCTCTGTTCGTCGAGGATTCCGGTTTCTACATCGAGGAGTTCGGCGGCTGGCCAGGACCGATGGTCAAGCACGCGCTGGAGGCCCTGGGGCCGGGCGGGCTGACGCACTTGGGTGACCGTACAGAGAAGCGGGCGTGTCGCTTCTCCAGTGCTGCCGTGTACGTGGCGCAGGACGGCCAGGAGCATATTTTCGCTGATGACACTCGTAAGCCTGGGACCATCTCTGCGGAGCCGGTGCGCGGATTCGGAGAGAGGGCCTGGTCCGACTTGTGGTCGATCTTCGTTCCTCAGGGGGCTTCCACGACATTGTCTGCGTTGCCTTCCGACGAGCAGGACCGCTTCTTCGCAGAGTGGCGGAAGGCCTCAGTTGTCGCGGCAATGGGAGCGTGGCTGTCGCAGGCACATTGATATTTCCGCGGTGATATCACTCTGGGAATGGGGGGGTGGGCAGTTTCTTGACATGGTGGTCATCCGCCACCGCGACGGGCACCCGCCGCGTGATTCGGGTGCCCTCTTGAGCTGTCGGGTGATTCGTTGGCCTATGGGGAGAGCGCGTTGATGCCCAAGCTCACCGTTCCGCGAAAGGTCTCAGTCATGTCGCACCGCCATCTCGACAAGTTGCCCTTCGCGTTCAGGGTTCCGGCCTCTCTCGATGAGGTGCCCCCTGCACGGCGGCGAGTTGTCGACCATGCACGGAAGGTCGGCCTAGTCCTGGACGAGCAGGTGCAGGGCGACTTGGAGCTGATGGCGGGCGAGCTCATCGCGAATGCCGTCGTGCACACGGGTGCTCCGCTTGTCGTGTGCGTTCGGTGGGCTGGTGAGCGGCTGCGAGTCGAGGTCACCGATGTTGATGCGGTCGTGCCAAGCGCGGCGAGCGCCGGGGAGGATGCTGAGACCGGGCGTGGCCTGCTTCTTGTCGAGGCTCTGGCCGACGCCTGGGGTGTGGCCCCTGATCGTGCGGGGAAGACGGTCTGGTTCGAGAAGGGGCTCGGCTCGACGCCCTTGGCTCGTCCTGTGGACGCGTCGCCAGGTGCTCGCCCCACCGTCGCGGGATGTTCGCGTCAATCGTCACCAGGGCCGTGGCCCGAAGGGGGACCTGCGGGGTCCGCTGCTCAACTGGATGGCGAGCACCGTCGGGAGAGTTCTGCGGCGGCCTGATCAAACGGGACCTGGACCTGGTCACCGCTGTCCATGACCCGCACGGTGACCGCGCCGGCCTCACGTTCGGCCGCACCGTTGATCACGCAGAATCGGGCCCCTTGGGCACTCGCCCATTTCATCTGCTTGGCGACCTTTTCGCTTGACCTGAGGTAGACGCCCGTGCGGACTCCAGCGCGGCGGATCCCAGCTGCCAGGCGCAGCATGGTCAAAGCCCCCGAGCGCCGACATCTGGGCGGCGGGGGCCTTGTAGCACCTCTTGGAAAGTGCTGGTTCAGACTAACAGTGCCCAGCTCAGGCGCCTCGGCGCTCGGATCCGCGACGGCTGCAACTATTCTGCTCTCTCCAGCACGTCGTAGCGGAGAGGAGGCTGGGGTGGCGAAGCCGCTGTTGTTCGGGCGCCAGGAGATCGGTCGGGTCTACAACATCAAGCCCGAGGCGATCAGTAACAACTGGGTCTACAAAGGCGTCCTCTCCTACGAGGACGCGGTGATCATTTCGGGCAAGCCGTACTGGCCTGGCGGGTTTGTGGTGTCGCTCGCGTTGCCGCCGGGCAGTCGAGGCCGGCAGCTGGATGAGCGGGAAGTGGCCGCGCTGGAGAAGGAGCAGGGTGCCGGTGTCCGGCCGATGAAGAAGGGCGAGCTTCCGCCACTGGTCGGCGCTCAGGAGTATGCGGAGCTGTTCGGCGTGACGGAGTTCGCGGTCGGGCGGGCTGCCGCCTCCGGTTCGGGCCAGGTGCCGCAGGCCGACTACGAGCTGTCGGGGTCGAACGTGTGGCTGCTGGAGACGGTTCTCGACCACGCGCCCGCCACCATGGAGAAGTCCCGCAAGAAGATCTGGGTGTTGCGGGACGAGGTGGCTGCGGCGTTGCGTGAGGGCCGGTATGACGGTCCGGGGTCGTTCTTCTCGCAACGGGGAAGCAAGGCGAAGCCGGCCTCCTAGGGCGAGCTTCGAGCGGTGCAGAGCGTAGTTGACTCCCCTTCATTAAAGAGTAGAATTCACACATAAGGGGAGAGGGGGTGTGCAGAGTTGCACTCTTCATGCCGCAAAATAGGTCGCGATACAACGGAGGAGGGAGGGTCATGCTTCCTGTTCAGGTGGAGCTGCCCATCGCACCACTGCGACACCCGGAGCCCGCCAGCACGGGAGTGAGCATCCAGGAACGCTTCGAATCGTTCCACCAGTTCAACCCCTGGATCCTTGAGCAGCTGGAGGCGTTGACCGCCGACTGCACCGAGCGCGGCCTGCGCCGCATAGGCATCGGGATGCTGTTCGAGGTCCTGCGCTGGCATTACGGGCGCGCAACGCGGGGCGAGCCGTTCAAGCTCAACAACGACTTCCGCTCTCGATATGTCCGCATGCTGGTCGATCGGCGCCCGGAGTGGTCTGGCCTGTTCGAGACCAGGGAGCTCCGCACCCCTTGATATAGGTCGCGATAAATCTTCTGTACCTCTTGGAGAAGTGCATGTCCCACCCCGTACCGAAGCTCCGCACCCGCAAGCCCACCGGCGTCATCCCGTGGCCGATCATCCTGATCGAGGGCGAGGAGAAGAGTGGAAAATCGCACCAGGCCGCGACATTCACCGGCTCGGAACTGACCGGCCAGGCGTACTGGCTGGAGCTCGGCGAAGACACGGCCGACGAGTACGCGAACGTGCCGGGCGCGGACTACCTGCTGATCGAGCACAACGGCAGCTACCGCGACATCCTCGGGCAGATCGAGGCCGTGCACGCCGAGGCGAAGCGCGCGGCCGCGGCGAAGGAGAAGCCCGTCGTCCTGGTCATCGACTCGGTGTCGATGCTGTGGCGGATGCTCGTGAACTGGACCAACGAGCGAGCCCGGCGCACTACGAAGAACCAGGCGAAGATCCGCCAGGACCCGGATGTCGAGATCAAGCCCGCCATGAACTTGTGGAACGACGCAGCGGAGCGATGGCAGCGCGTCATGTACCTGGTGCGCACGATGCCGGGCATCGTGATCCTGCTGGCGCGTGGCAAGGAGGTCGCGGCCGTCGACGGTAAGGGTGAGCCGATCTCCGGCACGAAGGACTGGCGGGTTGAAGCGCACAAGTCGCTCGCCTTCGACGCGACGGTGTGGGTGCGCCTACGCCGCGAGGAGCCGACGCAGATCGTGGGCGCCCGTTCGCTGAAGTTCGAGGTGCCGCGCAATGGGACGCCGAAGAGGATGCCGGACTTCTCCATCGAGCAGTTGGTGTTCGGTCTGATGGGCTGCTCGATCCACAACCAGCCCAAAGTCGCCCCGGAGTTGACCGGGGATCTGGCGCAGCTATGGATGCCGAAGGTCGACAAAGCTGCGGAGCAGGGCGTGGACGAGCTCAAGAAGCTGTGGCGTGAGGTTGAAGCGGACAAGAACCTTGGCCGCGACGAGGTTCTTGTGGTGCGGGCCGCCATCGAGCGGAAGGCCGCCGAGGTGAAGAATCCGAAGAAGTTCAGCGACCAGACGAGTGACGACGTCGCACGCCTGCGGGCGGCCGCGGCCGATCAGCAGGACCAGGACGCCGAGGCCAAGGGCGACTTCGAGGAGTTGCCGCCCGACGAGTTCGCCGCCGCCTGACCTTCGCACCCTCTCTGCCGGGGCCCGCTGTGACGGCCCGGGCCCCGGCATGCCCTCTTGGAGACTGCTGTGACCGCCGCAACCTTCCGTACGCCCACTTCCCTGTCGATCTGGGATGCCGCGCACGCCGCCGACGCCCGCCGCCCCCGGTCCATACAGACCCAGCTCGGCGCATCGGACACCATCTGCTCACGCCGGGCCGGATACATCCTGGCCGGCACCGAGCGGACGAACGCCGGGGACAAGCGTGCTGCGATCCTCGGCACCTACATCCACAAGGGACTGCTCGAGGACGCACGCCGCGAGTACGGGTGGCTCGTCGAGCGCACTGTCGCGGACGCCACGCTGCGCGGACACATCGACGTCGTACAGCTTGATGCCGCGACCGCGGACCGACTCCCGAAGAGGCACCGGCCCATTGAGCCTGCCGAAGTCGTGACCGTGGAGGACGTGAAGACAAAGTCCAGCCGGGTCTGGGACCGCGTCGTGAGGTACGGGCCGACAGCAGCCGAGATGCGCCAGGTCCTGCTATACGCGGATCTGCTGCGCACGGTCGGCTTCGCGGATGTTCCTGGGCAGCGGTATCTGCACCGGCTTGGGCCGATCGACGTGCAGCGCATCCGCTTCAGGTTCGTGTGCCGCGACACCGCCGGAGAGCACATCCAGGAGTTCGACTTCGACGACTGGCTCGCAACTGAGGCCCGCTGGTGGGTGGACCGCGTCATGGAAGCGGACTCCCCGCAGGAACTGCGCCGCGACCACGACGGCCCTGGCGTGTCCGTGATCTGCGACAACTGCCCGTTCGTGAACACCTGCTGGCCGGGCGTGGCGCCGGGCAGGCCTGCGCAGACGATCCTCATCCACGACGACGAGGACCGGGCCAAGGCGCTCGCCGACTACGTGCGGGCGCACGAGCGGTATCGGGAAGCGAAGCGGGTGAAGGAGACGGTGCGGGCGATGCTCGACGACTCCCCTGAAGGCGACTACGGGGACAACCATCTGGGTTGGGGCGGTGGCAACGGCAAGGAAGAGACGGACGTCGCCGCGATGGTCGAGCAGTTCGAGGACGCCGAACTGGTCGTGCCGATGCTGCCGGACGAGAAGGCCATGGTCCAGATTCTGCGCCGCGCCGGCATGGTCGTGCCGCGGCGTAAGGCAGCCGGTCAGAAGACCGCCCGCACGATCAAAATCAGCCGGGCCCACAAGATCACCTGACGGCTCTTCTGGCGGCCTCCCATGCCCACGGTGGGGCCGCCTTCCATCTTTGCTCCATCCGCTGCTTGTACTGCCCTGGAGGCATGCTCCGTGACGATCCTGCGCCGCCACCTCAGCACCGGGTTCACCGTGCTGCCGACGGCCACCCTCGAAGACTCCCGGCTGTCGTTTCGCGCGCGGGGGATTCTCGCCTTCCTGATAGCCAAGCCGGACGACTGGAGGGTGCGGGCCGAGTCGATCGCCAAGGCAGGCAAGGAGGGCCGGGACGCAGTGCAGGGCGCGCTGCGGGAGCTGCGGAACTGCGGCTACTACCGGGTGGTGACCGAGCGGCTGGATGACGGGACGCTGGCGCGGGTCACGGAGGTGTACGACACAGCTCAGGAGTGGGCGGCTGAGGAGTACGCGCGGCAGGTGGGCAGGCGGGTCGGACGCAGGTTGATGCGGGAGGTCGAGGAGGCCGCAGGTGGAGGCAGCGAGGGAGACGAGGGGACCGAAACCGGGTTTTCAGGCGTCGGTTCACCAGGCGTCGGTGAACCCGCCGCCGGTTCTTCAGGCTTTCTAGTTAGTAACCAGAACAAGTACCCACAGGAGAAGAACCCCCTTACCCCCGCAGCTGACGCAGCAAGGGAGCCCGATGCCGCTCCGTCTCCAACTGATGAGGCGGCGACTAAGTCCTGCACGGCGCACCCCGACCGCCCAGCACGCTCTTGCCGTGGCTGCGGTACGAGTCCGCGACAGCAACGGGAGACGGGACAACGGGCACAGAAGGAGCAGTTCAAGAGGGCCGAGCGGGAGGCGAATGAGCGGGTGCTGAAGTCGGTTCGCCGCGATCCTGGTGGGCAGGGGCTGTCGGCGGTGGCCCGTCGCAGGCTTGAGGAGATGCGGGAGGCGCGCGCCGGGGCGGCTGACGGTGATCGGGGGCGGGAGACCGACAGCGCCAGATAGGTCGCATCTGATATGAAGCACTTCAGCGTGGGTCCCATTCGCCACCCCTACCCGACAGAGTAGAATTGAGGTATTGGGTGAGGGTGACGGTTCCACAAGGACGATGCTTCCAACTGCTGTTCCATGAGGCCTCCGAGGCCTCGGACACATCTCCACCCATCAACCATGACGCCTAACGCGATGACTAAATAGGTCGCGACATTATCTCTGGGATCGGACTTCTCATGCTGGACGTCGCTTCGAAGGTTGCTGGCATCCGCGCCGAGTACGGGCCGGAGGAGCTGGACGCACTGGCCATCTACAGCGACGTGCACGCTGCTCTCGAATCGATCGGGTTGCATCCGTACATCGAGACGCGCGGGGGCCTGGCCGTCTGCGCGTACGCCCCGGACGGCTCGTTGGTGATCTGGGCCGGCCAGGACGCTCTTCCGCTGGGGCGTCGCATGCTCATGGGCTGGCACGTCACGCATGTCCCGGAGGACTCCAACCGCCCGCCGTGGCGCTGTGTCGTGCGGGACACGACACCTGCCGACCTGTGCTGTGATCCGCCGGGCGATCTACGGCTCGATGCGATGACCGATGCGATCGCTCAGCACCTGGCCGGCTGCTCGCACACCTCCGTGGAGGCAGGAGCGTGAAGCTCTCGGACGACGACCTGCGGATGGCCGTGCGGGACTTCTTCGCGCCGATGCAGCTACTGGGGTTCTTCGACCTGCCGGACAGTGCGGCCCGCATCGAGTGGGGTGAGCGGCAGTTCGCAGAGCGCGGGGGACGTTTCAGTGTGCGGCGCCTGGAGGGCGAGCCCGACGCGGGAGCACTGGCCGTGTGGACGCCGGCGCCTGGCGGGTTCCGCTACGAGGTCGAGACGCGGCAGGCAGTGCGCGCTGGCTACCTCACGTGGCGCGAGGTGCATGAGCTTGCCGACCGGCGCATGACCGCGGTTCGCTACGGCGCCCTGCGTGAAGCGGTCGAGCAGGAGCGGCTGCATCAGGAGGCGTACGTGCCGTGCCCGGGACCTCACGTGACACCCGGGGCATGGGAGGCGAAGTTCTATCGCCGTTGGTCGCGCCACAGCATGACGCTCCAGCTCAAGGCTGCTGCCGCCTTGGACGCAATCCTGCCTGCCGCCGTCGCCCACCCCTCCCTGTTCTGAATTCATCCCCACTACAAGGAAGCGCCACCGTCGTGATCACCTCCACCGCCTCGACCGCCTGGACCGAGCTCGCCCCCTGCGCCGGCCTGGACGGCTATCTTCCCGACGACTCCCTGGTGCGCAGGCCGAAGCAACTCCTCGAAGCCTGCGGGCCGTTGATGGAGGACTGCGCACAGTGCCCGTTCGCGGTGCGCTGCTACGACCTTGTGCGGCCGGAAGCCAACCGCTTCGACGGGGTGTGCGCGGCCCGGATATGGGTCAACGGCAAGGCGGTTGCCGCAGCCGAGGGCTCGCCTAGGCTGCCCAAGCTGCCTACGCAGGCCGGGACGTGCGGGACAAGCAGCGGAGTGGCGGGACACCGGCGGCTCGGCGAGGCTCTGTGCGGTCAGTGCCGGGTGACGGCGCAGCGTGCCGATGTGCGCCGCGCGGGGGCGGCGAGCATCCGCAAGCGCGCTCGTCGCAGCGGTTCACTGGCTCATCGCGAAGGCCGAGGCGGACGGCTTCAAGATCTGGGGGCCGACGGACTTCGCGAAGGGTGACTTCGCGCGCGTGCACGGCCGGTGGTTCCAGATTCTGCGGGTGAATCCGAAGTCGCTGACCGTGCCGAGCATCCTCAACGTGCACTCCAAGGTCGTAACCAAGGAGAACTCGGCGTTCCGCGATATGACGCACACCGTTCCCTACGACTCGGTGTTCGGCCGCAAGTCCGCCGAGGCCATGGCCGAGGCGCTCGTGCCCGCCGACGAGCCCTAGGTGTTGCGGGTCATGACGTTGTTGACGCTCATGCGATGGGCGCGGGGGTGTGCGTCCCGGTAGCGCCTTGTGCGAGTGCCTGTTTTGCCTGCGCGAGTCTGCGGATTGCCTGGATCAGTTGACTCGAAGGGAGCGTGTACGGCAGTCGGATGTTGCGTTCGAACGCGCCCCCGATCCCGAATCGTGGTCCGGCCGCGATGGTCACTCCGTGGTCAGGCGCCATGGCTGCCAGCCGTGAGCTGACGGGGCCGGGGAAGGTTGCCCATAGCGTCACACCGCCGGCTGGTTGCAGGGCGTGGATATCCGGTAGGTGCTCGGTGAGTGCTTGCCGCAGGGCGTCACGTTGCGACCTGAGTTGCTGGAGTGTGTCGGGCCGCTGGGTTTGGTGCTCGTTCAGGAGGACGGCTGTGGCGAGCTGTTCGACGACGGGGGTGCCGAGGTCTGTCGTGGGACGGGCCCTTTCGACGCGTTCCAGGAGAGAGGGAAGTGCGCGAATCCAGCCTATGCGTAGGCCACCCCAGACACTCTTGGACACAGAGCCGATGCTGATGGCTGCGGGCATGTGCAGCGCGAGGGGTTCGGGGTTCGGAACGTCCAAAGCCAGATCGGCCATGGTCTCGTCGACGACCGTGGGACACGCGAGCTTGAGCTGTTGGCGCACGCTCGTGGGCATGCACATCCCGGTCGGGTTGTGAAAGTCAGGTATCAGGTAGGCCAAGTTCGCAGCTTGCCCTGCTGCTTGGAGTTGCTCGGTGTCCCAGCCGGACGACGTCACAGCGACGGGCAGAAGTCGGGCGCGCGCTTGAGTGAATGTCGTGATCGCGTGTGGGTAGGTCGGATGGTCGATGAGGACTTTGTCGCGTGGCGACAGGAGTATTCGCGTCAGAAGAGCGAGCGCATGCTGTGCGCCGTTGGTGATCAGGATGTGATCGGGCCGGGTGGGCAGTCCTCGCCGCTGATACCAGTGGGCGACTGCTTCGCGCAGCTCCGCGGTGCCGTATCGGTCGTAGCCGTGCCGCTCGAAATGTCGTGGCAGCTGTTCGAGAGCGGTCGCGAACGCAGCGTGGAGGATTTCTACGGGCGCAGCCGGCGCGGCAAAGGACAGGTCGATGGTCTCTGTGTCCGGGCCAACCGGGTGCTCGGACGTGGTGTCATCAGGCAGTCGTACCGTCGCCCTGGTACGTGCCTGTGTGGCGAGGTATCCGTGCTCGACCAGGGTGCGAAATGCGGTACCGACGGTGGTTCTGCTGGTGCCGAGCGCGACAGCCAGGTCACGCTCGCTCGGCAGGGCCGCCCCAAGGGAGAGGCGTCCATCCAGGATGAGCAGACGCAGCCTGTCGGAGAGACGTTGATGCGCTGGCCCTGGCCCCTCCTGCCAGGTCCCCAACATCCGCGCCACCGCGTGCGAGCTGATTTTCACCAAACCAGCGTATCCAATCTGGCTATGGAATACAGGTCCAGATCACCCAGAGACTCGCCATATGGCACCTCCCGCTTCCACGGCACACACCTCCGTCCCGGCTCGTCACGACCCACCGGTGCTACCGCGCATGAGCGCATTTGCCCAGGTCCGGGCGGCCCGAAAGGCACGTCGGATCCCTCAGCTCCTGCTCGGCTTGGTGGGATACGGGGCCGCCGTCATGTTGCTCGTCCAGTCCGGGCTTGGCGCGGCCAGCTGGAACGTGCTCACAGAAGGCACCGCCAAATCTCTTGATATCTCGTTCGGTTGGGCGACGAACCTGATCTCGCTGCTTGTGCTTCTTGCATGGATCCCCCTACGAGAACTGCCCGGGCTTGGCACGCTCCTCAACGTCGCGATCGTCGGCTTCGCCGCCGACGCCACCGCGACTGTGCTCCCCAGCCCACAGGGGCCACTCACCGAGATCGCATATCTCGCCCTCGGCCTTGTCGCCCTGGCATTCTTTGACGCGCTCTACCTCGGCGCCCAGTTCGGGTCGGGACCACGCGACGGCATCATGACCGGACTCGTTCGCCTCACTCACCTACCCGTCGCCCTTGTGCGCACCGGCATCGAAGTCGCTGTTGCCTGCGCCGGCTGGCTTCTGGGCGGAACCGTCGGGGTCGGCACGGTGCTGATCGCCCTGTGCATGGGGCCACTCGTCGCCTGCTTCCTGCCGCTGGTAGCGGTTCGCATCCCTGCCGTTTCTGCACCCACACGGCACACCCGATGACCTTGCAGAGACCGTCGCTTCACCGCAACGCCCCGCTGTCTGTTGAAGGCCGACGCCGCCTCGTCGAACGCTGCACCTCCCGCCCGATCGCTCACGTGGCCGCGGAGATGGGGATCTCAAGAGCGTGCGCGTCGAAGTGGGTGAACCGGTTCCACCACTACGGTGAACTTGGCCTCCACGATCGGTCCTCCGCGCCTCGCCATCAACCGACAGCCACGCCGGGCGAGGTAGTGGAGCAAATCGAGCGGCTATGCCGGGAACTGTGCTGTTCGATCAGGTAGCTCGCTGTTCTGTGCATGTTTGAGTCGGGGGGATCTGGCTGCCGGCAAGTGGGCTGTGCTGGAGCCGTTGTTGCCGGTGAGCAATAACCGGTGCGGTCGGTGGCGGGATCACCAGCAGGTGATCAACGGGATCATTCACCGGCTGGGCACCGGTGTGCAGTGGCGCGCCGCCGGCGCCGCCGGGCTCCTCAAAAGGGTCCCTGCGAAGATCGGTTCAGCCTCTGCCGGCGGCGGTGAGCCTGCGCGACCTGCTGGAGGAGGCGGTGCGGCAGGCGAAGGGCTCGGCCCGTCCCGCGGCGGACTCACCTGCAAGATCCACGTCCCCTGCACGGGGCCCGGTCGTCCCCGCCGCACGCCCGACAGCGTGAGCGCCGACAAGACGTACAGCAACCGGAAGATCCGCGCCTACTTGCGCAAGCGAGGGATCCGGCACGTGATCCCAGAGAAGAAGGACCACAAGGCCGCCCGCCTGCGCCGAGGTTCATGCGGCGGACGGCCCCCGGGCTTCGCCAAGGCCCGCTACAAAGATCGCAACACGGTGGAGCACGCCATCGGGAAGCTGAAGCAGTTCAGGGCCGCGGCCACTCGCTATGACAAGCGCGGATATGTCTATCTCGGCACCGTCACGGCTGCGGCGCTCCTCATCTGGCTCCGCTCCTGACAGGGGGAGTTCGGGAGCGGACGCTGCACCAATAGCAACCCGGAGCCCGCGATCAGGATTCCCGCTCGGGATGTGACATTCCCCCACCGCTTCGCGCCTTCCCGCCACGCCTGTCACCCGCGCATACTCCAGGGCCGCATCGCCTCAGACGGACGGGAGGCGAAGGCCGATCAGATGGAGTTGATGGAAGAGATGATGTCGCACGCGGTCTCTGCGGCAACCTCGGGAACCTGGCTGCTCGGTGACCTGAAGGTCAACCGGATCGGCTTCGGCGCCATGCGCCTGACCGGCAGCGCCGCCTTCCACCAGGGCACCCACAGCGACCGCGATCAGTCCATCGCCGTCCTGCGCCGCGCGGTCGAACTCGGGGTCAATCACATCGACACCGCAGCGTTCTACTTCTCTCGGCTGCGCTCCGCCAACGAACTGATCAACACGGCGCTGGCGCCGTACTCGGACGACCTTGTCATCGCCACCAAGGTCGGCCCCGCCCGGGACGCCTGCGGCGAGTGGGCCGATCCGGCACGGCCCGACCAGCTGCGCGGCCAGGTCGAAGAGAACTTGCGCCAACTCGGCCGCGACCACCTCGACGTGGTCAACCTGCGCATCATGGGCCAGGACAACATCAGCGAGCACTTCGGGGCCCTCGCCAAGCTGTGCGACGCCGGACTCATCCGCCACCTCGGCATCTCCGGCGCCCGCCCGGAGCACCTGACCCAGGCACAGGCCATCGCACCAGTGGTCTGCGTCCAAAACCGGTACGGCATCGACATGCCCAGCGGCGAACAGATGCTCCGCGAATGCGCAGCGCGCGGCATCGCGTTCGTGCCCTTCTTCGCCATCGCCGGGAAGGGCCGCGAGGCGGGAGCCGTCCAGGCCGAGCACGACGAGGTGCGCGCCGTCGCCGACACTCACGGCGTCTCACCGGCGCAGATACGCCTGGCATGGATCCTGCAGCACGGCGCACATGTGCTGGCTATCCCCGGAACGGGCAACCCGGCGCACCTGGTCGCCAATGTGGCAGCGGGCACACTGCGGCTGACGAAGGAAGAACTCCAGCTCCTCGATTCGATCGACCGCTCCGCACCCTGATGCCTGCCGCGTCAACCCGTACTTGAGCAAGCCCCGCAACCGGCTCGCGATCGGGGAGAGGCCGTAGCCCCAACACCTCCTTGTGGGCTGGGGTTTCGCAGTTGCCCCACCTCAATTAGAGAGTAGAATTCATTTACGAGGTGAGGGGGTGACCCCACTCCCTCACCTACCGCCTCAGACCCACGAGAACGGCATCTGCATGAGCAACACCCAAGCCCCCACCAGCGGCGGCATCAGCGCCTACCTCGCAGGCCTGAAGCCCTCGGTGCGCAATCTGGCCTCAGCCGTCAAGGCCTTGGCCCGGATCGACGACCTCGGCTGGGCGCCGCTGGGCGGGTATCCGGGCAGCGACGTTCTGTGGCCCGTGCGCTGCCTGGTCTGCGACTGGGAAGGCACCCGCTTCTACAGCCACCTGCGCCGGGCGCGCCCTGCCAGCCGTCACCCCGGATGCCGCCCGAAGGCAGAGCATTCCGCCGCCCTGGCGAAGCTCGCCGAGCGAGTGAGGAGCACCTGCGAGTGCTCCGTACCTCACGCGATCACACCAGAGCAGGTCACGCTGGCCTTCGAGACCGTCGCTCAGGCTCAAGTGCGCAACAACGCCCAGGGTTTGGCGATCGGGCTCGACCGTCTCCTGACTCCCTGCCCAGCGAGCGGAGCGCGCGCGGCAGCGGTCGCCGCCCACGTCCAGACTGCGAACTGCCTCAGCGATAAGGAAAGAACCTCCGTGGACCTCTATCTGCCCGGCGACCGGGTGGCCGCCCAGTACCTGTCGAAGAACCACGGCCCCTGCATCGCCTACAACCGCACCGTCATCCAGTCCGAGCCCCATGAGCGGCACGGGCCGCAGGTCTGGGTGCACATGCCCGACGACGCCGTGTACGGCAGCCCGCTGCAGTTTTCCGCCCACAGCGACTCCATAGCCTTGATGGAGAGCACTCCGGTCGGGCTGCAGAGCCCCGCATTCCTGGAAGCCAACCTGAACTGGCACCTCGCCGCGGCGGCCCCGAACTCCATGCACGCAACCTGGCCGTATCCCCGCAGCCACGCCCTGGTCAAGGAGGCGTTCACGGACGCCGAGCGCACTGAACACGCCAGCATCGCCGCTCAGCACATCCAGCAGTGGCGCCAGCGAGACCCTGCCGGATTCTGCACCTGGCAGGACTCCTGTCCCTCAACGGGCGGGGTGTGACGTGGCGGGCTGGATGCGCGGCATGTGGAGCATCACGCTGTGGCACCCCGAGCGCGAGGTGGGCACGTTCATGTACCTGGTGCCCCACTGGCAGGAACGCACCGAAGGCACAGCCCGGTTTCTCGCTGCGGCTCGTCATGCCGATCGCGCTTCGGTGATGCTCGACCCGGCCACCGTGCGCGAGATGGTCGTCGGCGACGTGTCCTACAGGGCCGCGGTGCGCTCACGGGAAAGGGCCGTGGCCTGGGTCGCCCTCGTCCAGCACGATGCGATCGACGCACGCGGATGGCACGCCGCCGAGCCTGGCGAGCGCGATGAGCTGTGGCGTCAGCCGCTTCGGGAGATGCACGAGCGGTACCGGGAGCGGGTCATCGGTTTCGGCGACTCGCTCGCCGACATCCTGACTTCGCGGGCCGGTACGGACGCGGGCTGGGATCTGGAGCCATACCGCGACCAGTTCGGCCGCATCGTGTGGGACGCCGTGCGCGCCGACATCCACAAGTCCGGGCTCTCCTACACCTGGCACACGCCATACGGCGTCGTCTGGATCGACCAGGGCTGACCCGCGCTCCCCCTGGCCCGTACGGCCGTCTCCTCTTCACCATCTCGGACCGCCCTGCAGGGGTGGGCCCTCGCACACCCACGCCCCCTCACCGAAAGCGATCAACTCATGACGCAGCTCGACCTGTTCGCCGCCCTGGAAGAAAAGCCGCACCCCATCCCCGCCACCTTCACCGCGCCAAAGAAGCCGTCCACGCCATCCCGCCCTGCGCCCACGGCGGCCGCCGTAACAGCCCGGCCGCGAAGGGCGACGCCTTCGGGCGACCCGCACGGGCACGCCATGCGGATCGGCGAGGCCGTTGCCGGGGTGTGGCATCGGCAGCACGGCGGTTCGCGGATCGAGGTGCCCATCGGCATCGTCGCCGCGCTCGCGCTGATCCGGCAGAAGGACGACAGTGGCCCGGACCTGAAGGCGCAGATCCTCGCCCAGGACAACACGCAGTTGATCACGATGTTCCGGGAGATCTGGTCGACGCATTGGATGCACCGGCCCGATCTCATCGACCGCGCCCGCATTCTGCATGAGTGGCTGAACGACAAGGAGATCGACGACCACCGCGCCTACCTCGTGCGTGCCGCCACCAAAGCCGCCCTGGACCAGGGCCTGTTCGACCTCACCGGACATGCGGACCCATATCTGCGCGCTCAGACCGACGTGCTGTCGCCGATCATGATGCTCGTACGTTCCAGCGGCGCCCAGCAGGGCCTCGGCGAGTACCACACCCCCGCCTCGGTAGCCGATGCCATGGCGAACATCCTCGCGGCCGGGAGCGTCATGAATATCCAGCTTGCGGTGAAGGACCCGCAGCGCGGCGAGCACATCCATGACCCGGCCGCCGGCAGTGGCGGACTGCTGCGCTCGGCGGCGCAGCGCCTGCGTGAGCAGGGGCTCGATCCAGCAGAGTTCCAGTGGTCGATGGTCGACATCGACGAGATAGCCGCCGCCTGCGCAGCAGCGAATTCGATCATCTGGGAGCTTGGGCCTCGGGTGACAGTTGCCTGCGCCGATTCACTCGCCAACCCCAATGCCGTCGAGGACGCGATGAGGCACGCGCGGGCCGTGTTCGCACACCGTGACGAGATGCTTGGCAAGGCGCGCATCGTCGCCGCCCTACGCCAGACGCAGCGCCTCCTGGAACAGAGCACTGCGGTCGCCGCCTGACGCGGGCGGGCCCGCGGAGCCGACAGCCGGCTCGCACACCTGGCGCTACCCCTGACCTGCGCAAACAGGTTTGACGCCCCCTCTCTGAAGAGTAGGATTACCGTATCGGTTGGAGGGGAAATCCCTTCCACTACGACGAACGGACTCCTTCATGACCGCCACCATCCACGCCCTTCGCATCGACCTCGACGGCAGGCTCCGCGACCTCGACATCGGCACCACACTCAATGAACAGTCGAAGGTCATCGCGCGTGCACTGGTCGACTCGGCGGAGGCCGTGCAGTACATCAGGCGGACGAAGGGGCCCTCCATCGTCGTGCTCGCCGGGGAGCACCGCGACAACAAGCTCCCCAACCTCTATGCAGGTCTTGCCGTCCACGGCCTGAGCGGAAGCCTCGGTCACGAACTCCAGGGCCCAGTCGTCTTCGCCGGATACACGCGTGACGGCGAGATCGCAGACCTCCCCCAGGACGCGGTCGCGGAGATTCGCGAGCTGTGCCCGGGCAACCCCGACGGCATCCCGGCCATCGTCCGCATCCGCTGAACCCGTCCGCGGGACGACCGCCGCGCCGTCCCGCCCCCACCCCGCCCGCCGCACCTCTGGAAGAGGAATCCTTCGCATGACCTCTACGGACACCACCGACCTGCAGCCGATCACCGTTTCCCTGATCGACCTGTACCTTCTCGCCGAGGAACTAGCCGGGCAGCTCGGCGTCTGGAACGTCACCGACGACTTCGAGCCCAGCCAGGACTCCTCCGTCCACCTCGTCGCCGCCGACCGCCGCGCGATCGGGCTGCGTCTTCTCTTCGGCGGGCGGGCAGTACAGGCATTCGCCATCGGCGGCACCGCCCCCGAGACCCCGGCCGGCACCGACAAGCCAGTCGAGGCGGGCCCTCGGCGTCTAGCAGAAGGCGCGCGCTACAGCACCGGCGTCACGTTCACGGTCGACGAGACTCCGCTGGAGTCGCTCCTCACCGGCGTTCGCACGGTGCTGCTCCCCGCGTTCGACGGTCACCGCTCTGTACTGGACTCGCGCGGCCGCCGTCCCACACCACCGCCGAGCACCGGCCCGGCCCCCGCAGATCAGGCGGAGGAGACGGAGCCTGAGGCGAAGGAGACTTCGAAGCCCCGCGCGCGCAAGAGCACTCCTCGCGCAAAGGCGGCGAAGCCCGCCTGCAGCAGCACCCGCAAGAAGGCCACTGCCACCGCCTGAGCCCCTGCGGGTCGCACCTTCCCGCCCACACGCATCTTGAAAGAGCACGATGACCGTCATTGACATCGAAACCGCCGTGACAACCGTAGACCTCAAGGAAGAGTCGACCGCTGAACCGCCCGTCGGCATCGAGGGATTCGCCGGTACGTTCACCTGGGTCGATCCGCGCACCCTGGTGGTCGACCCGTACAACCACCGAAAGTCCCGCACGTCTCTCCCGGTGAGCAGCGCGGAGCAGGACGACGAGGATGAGGACGAAGAGGAGGGCCACGGGGAGGCTGAGGATACGACCGAGCCGGATGCTGAGCTGATCGCCTCGGTCGACGAGATCGGCGTGCAGACTCCTCTGCTGCTGCGCCCGCAGGCCGACGGGGAGACGCTCGGGATCATCTTCGGGCAGCGTCGCTTCAAGGCGGCAGTCCTCGCAGCGCAGAAAGCGATCGCCGCTGGCGGTACCTACCGGCTGGTCCCGGCGATCATCCGCACCGACCTCAAGGGCGTGGATGACGACGCGCTGACGCTGAGCCTGATCGAGAACAAGCACCGCAGGGCCGCTTCCGTACGTGATGACATCGACGCTGTACGGCAGCTCTCGCTCATGAAGATCAGCAAGACCCGCAAGGCCAAGCACGCCCGCACACTTGGGCTGACGCCGGAGCAGGTGAAGGCGGCGGAGACGGCGGACAAGCTGAGCGACGAGAGCCTCAACCAGGCTCTCGCCTACGACTTCGACTTCGTGGAACTCGCCGACCTGCATGAGGTCGAAACCCTCGACCATGCCTTGTGGTGGCTGCGCAGCGCAAAGAAGAGCGACCTGGAAGAGGGCAACGGTCGGCGCGGCAACTGGGCGCACACCATGCAGCAGTTGCGTGATCAGCTCGTGGACCGGGCAGCGCGCGAGAAGGTCACCGAGGAACTTGCTGCGGCCGGCATACCGCTCGTCGACCGGTGCTGGGACTGGGCCAGGACCGCCGCCCGCCCGCTCACCGACCTCGTGACGGCGGACGGCGATCCGGTCACCCCCGAGGAGCATCGCGACTGCCCCGGCCATGCCGCCTTCCTCGACCGGGGGGAGCCGGTGGCGGTGTGGCTGTGCCAGGACTGGACGAAGTGCGGCCACGCACTCGGCCCCGACGCGCCGAAGGACACCCGGGCGCACAAGGACCGGGAGGCGGAGAAGGAGGAGCGGCGCACCGTCATCCGCAACAACAAGGCGTGGCGGGCGGCCAGGTTGGTGCGGCACGAGTTCCTGGCCAGCTTGTGTACGCGTAAGGGTGATGCCTCTCCTGCTGCGTGGGGGCTGATCATGTCGACGATCACCGGCACCAGCTACCTGTACGAGCACTTCGTCGACTCCGCCGACACCTCCCTGACCGCCGCGTTCCTGCGCACCCCGGACCCCAACGAGGACCGCAACAAGTGGACTCGGGTCGGTGACCCGTTCGCCGAGGTGATCGCGAAGACCCCGGCCTCGCGCCGGTGGCAGATCCTCCTCGCACAGGTCTGCGCCGCGCACGAGCAGCAGGCCATGGGCGACAGCGCCTGGCGCGGCGACATCAGCTCCACCACCGCCGCCTGGTTGAGGTTCCTGAAGTCCGAGGGTTATGCGCTGTCCGACATCGAAGCGGAGACGCTGGCGACTGCCGAAGCGCGAGCGCAGAAGCTGGCCGAGGCACTGGCCGCCACCGAAGCGGAGAAGGCGGCGGACGAAGACGCTGAGCTAGCCGCCGCCTGACGAGCACCCCTGTTGACCTGCATAAACGGGTTTGACGCCCCCTTCGTGAAGAGTAGAATTCACTTACAGATGGAGAGGGCGTCACCTCCCAAGCACCACGAACGGAACCAACGACATGACACCCATCACCCTCAACCGCGACGCCGTCCTCAACGCCCTGGAAGCCGCAGGCCGCCCCCTGCAGCGATACGACCTCGTCATGACCGTGTTCTGGGCAGCCGGATACGACCGCGACACCTACCGCACCGTCCAGGACCTGCCCGACGGCAGCCTCCAGTGCGTCCAGCTCATCGACCGCCTGCACGCCGACGCGGACCTCGTCCGACTCCCCTCACCCAAGTGGCGACAGATCCTCGGCACCGCATTCGACACCACCACCATCCACAGGCAGCGCGGCTACCACTGGTTCGCCACCCACGACCAGCACGCCCGCTGGACACAGGCGGACCACGACCGCGCCGAACGCATTACCGCGATCACCGCACGGCTTGAAGCCGCGAACCTGCCCCCGCTCGAACTCCACCGCACCGACTGGACCGAGACCGGCGGCCTGGTCGACGCCGACGATCCCGAGGCCGTACACACCTCCCTCGAGATCCTCGAACCGGGCGGCGCCCGCGTCGCCAAAGTCCTGTGCAATCACGCACCCGACGACGAGCAGCCCGAACAAGCCCTCGCCGCCGCGGAGACAGCAGCCGACCTCTTCATCCACGCCCCGGCCGACCTCGCGTTCCTGCTGTCCCTCGTCCACGGCCAGGTGAGCCGTTGAGCCCCGTGTACGGGGCGTCGATCTCCGGCAAGCCCCATCTCGCCACGGTGACCACCTGGCCGGCCGCCCCAGACCAGCTCGTCCTCACCCGCTGCGGCCGCCTCGCTCTGCGCGAGATCCCCGAACCCGCCCCAGGCCATCTGTGCGGCATCTGTAGACGACTCCTCGAAGGCGATCAGCGGCAGGAGGCCACCGCCCGGCGCCACCATCAGCGTCGTCTCGAACCGGTCTTCCGCCAGATCGCCGACGAAATCAACCGGCTGCGCACCCAGCTCCTTGCCGACATCGAGCTGCCCGCCCACTTCGCCATGACACCTGCGCACCGCTTCGAGAGGTCCGCCATCGTCACCGGCCTCCTCACCGCCTTGTCGATCGCACTCGGCGCACCCAGCGACGGCCACGCAGCCGAGCTCTACGCCCAACGGCAAGCAGATCAGCGATGAGCGGACTCCCCTGGCAAGCAGGCTTCCCCACCACCATCTACGCCTTCGGGAACGTCACCTACGACCTCACCCGCCCCTACTTCGCACCCGACGGCTCCCAGTGGCGCTGGACACGGTGGTGCACCGAGCACCAGCGCCCCGTTGCCACCCGCGCCGAGCACAACCCGGGCGACGTATCGGCCAGCGCCGAGATCAGAGAGCTCATCGAAGGCCACGCCTACCGCTACCTCGCACACACCCTCACGACCCGGCAAGGACAACACCCGTGGAAGCAGTGACCTGGCTCCGGCCCGAATACGAAGGGCGCGAGGACGAACTGATCACCCTCGCCGACGGCGCCCGACTCGTCGGCGTCACCCGCTCCACCGTCAGCAACTGGGCAGCCCGCCACACAGGCTTCCCCCGCCTGGTGCTACTGACCGGCCCTCTCAACAAACGAAGCAAGTACGTCGTCCGCGAAGAACTCGTCGACTTCGCCCGCCACCAACGCAACAAGCCCCGCAAGCCCCTCAGCGAGCACAAGCCCCGCAGGCCAACCGCCGAACTCCGCGCCGGCGAAGTCGAGCACTACACCCAACAAGTCGCCCGGCTCACCGAGCTCATCGACCGCCAGAAGCAGACCCTGGCCAGCACCGAGGGACGGCTACGAACCGCCCGGCAGCGACTGCGCAAGGCCCGCACCCAACTGGCCGCCGAACTCACCGCAGCCCACCAGCACAGCACCACCGACACGAGCACCACCCCACCCGTTCCCAGGGGCTTCAGCGTCACCGACCCGATCACACCGGCCATACCCGCAGCGATTCTCCAGAAGGGCAATGCCGCCGAGTCCCACGCCCAGACGCAAACAGACCAACGGTGAGCGGACTTGCCTGGCAAGCCGACTTCACCATCACCGGCTACAGCCCACCGTGCACCAAGACAGCCACCCCTCACCGCAAGCAGACCACCGCACCACATCAGAAAGACCCATCTTGAACTCCACGCCCAACCCGCCCATGCCCAACCCCCGCCAGACCAAAGGCTTCATGGTCACCATCGCACTCCCGGCGGCTCTTCCCGCATCGCGCCTCCAGGCAGGCGACACCTTCGCCCTTCACGAGAACCCGGGCGAGCAGCTGCTTGTCGAGCGGACCAAAGCCCACCCGCCCTCTCAGCTGATCATCACCGTCCCCGGCAAAGCCACCCCGATCACACTGCACATCGACGAACCCATACGGCCACTACGGATGCCCCGCACCGTTCATGTCACCTGCCAGCTGTGCGACCAGAGCACCGAAACCCACCTCGAACTCGTCGCCAACGGCGAGCCGAAGACATGGGTCTGCAACCGGCACTGATGAGCCTGCGGGCGGGCCGCTGAGGCCCGTCCGCACCCGCCACAAGCACCACGAACAGGACACCTGTGCTGTGACCTATAACGCCGGGCGCACCATCACCGTCGGCGACATCACCATCCACGTGCGAACCAGCAATCGCATCACCCTGGACCTCGACGTCACCGCCTCCGGACAAGTTGTCGTCCGCGGCCCCCACCACACCACCGACGCCCAGGCAGCCGACCTTGCCCAGCGCCGGCGCCGCTGGATCTACCGACAGCTCCAGCACGTCATCGACACCACATCTTCCAACCCGGCCAAGACCCTTGAGACGGGCACGGAGTTCAGCGTCCTCGGAAAGCCGTACCTCCTGCGGATCGTCCCGGACACCCAGCAGACCGAGCCGCTCCTACGCCAGCAGGACCCCGCCACCGGCTTCTTGCTCTCCATGCGGCGCAGCACGGCCGCAAACATACAGAAGGGGCGACAAACCCTCATCAAGCTTCACGCTGCCGTCGGCTAGGAATGGCTCAAAATCGCCTGCCCCCAAATAGGAGAACACGCCATGAAGCAGAACATCCCGATGTCGTACTCGACCAGACTCCGCACATCCCGAGCCCACCGCCATCCCACCCGCGGACTCACCCTCCACTGGGCCACCATCCAGCTCGCCGAACCCTCCCTCCACGAACTCATCCACCGCACCCTCCATCTCCACACCATCGCCGACACCCACCAACTCGACCACGACCTGCGCAACCTCTGGCTCGGCAACCTCACCGCGCCCGACCCATCGGAGGCCTCGGCCCGATGAGCTACAACGGCATCAACGTCGGCGAAACGTTCCTGACCCGCGAAGGCGCACGCTGGGACTTCCACCGGTACAACGACGTCACCGACGACGTCATGGCCTTCACCCGCAACGGCGCGGCCATCACCGCGCGGGAACTGATCTCCGGACAGCAGCACCGCCACCTCCAACCCGCCCACCCGACGACGCCCATCGAACTCAAGACGCTCCGCGAACTCGGCCGCCCGTACGGCACCGCCCAATCCTGGCCACGCGAGGCAGACGGCCCGGCCGACACGTGGGAGATCTACGACTACGACGCCGACCTGCGCCACATCTGGCTCGTCCACACCGGCTTGTACTGGGAAACCACCGGACGGATGCGCTGGAACCGCTGGCACTACGACAACAACTGCGACCGGCTCGTAGCTGTACACACCGAACACATCAACGCCCTGCCGCGCCTGACCCTGTGGGAGGAGCGCGACCAGAAGGCCATGCGCCTCAACACCCGTGATCAGGAAGGCCGCCGGCTGTGACAACGACGACGAGGATGCCGCGCGCTGATGCGGTCCGGCCAGGCCTGGGCAAGGGCTGGCGTGCAGTGCGGGAAGTCGGGCACCACACACTCAACGACGACGGGGAACGGAGCCCGTCGTGCATCGCGACTCAACTCGAAGCGAACCCACTGACATCGAACACCACCCGTACCCACGCCGTGTTCATGCGTCTGACGCAGGACCCAGACGTTCCCGAAGTGGTCGATCGTCGGCCCCGGCTACATCGCCATCCGCTTGGCAGTCGCCTTCGACATCCTGCCCGCCGAAGCCCTCGCACCAGGAGAAGGCCGGCCGGAGCTGTACGAGAATCTGATGCGTTACTCGCGGTGCGCTCCGCCGCTCTGGAGAGGGCTGCACCGGTCGCCGCAGGACGCAGTTGTCACTGAGAGACACGAACCCGTACCGGTAGTCACTCGAATGCTCGGCAGCCGGTCACCTGTGGCTTTGACGCAACTCGCCAGCCGCAAGTCCCAGAGATCCTCACGGGGGACGTCTCGGGGGACGGACGGGGGACAGAACCCTAAGGACAGTTAGGGAAAGCCAAGGAAGGATCAGGCAAGAACTCCATCCTGTTACGGATGCCCATCCTGCACCAGCAGGCATCTGACCTGCATTGATGCGACCTGGCCTGGTAAGTCTCCGGATGCCGTCATTGATCATGGAAGGAAGATCCACCATCCCGGGAAATGTTGACGGGAAGTCGTGAAGTTCGGTTGTCAGGACAAACCGTTGACAGCGGGTTCCCCGGGCGGCACCTTGACTGCATGCGCATCGGACTCATCGGGACGGGCCGTATCGGCACCTTTCACGCAGCTGTTCTGGAGCGGTACCGCGAGGTCGGCTCGCTCGTCGTCACGGACGCGGACCCGGAGCGGGCCGTCGCGCTCGCGGACCGGATCGGCGCGACCGCGGCGCCCACGGTGGACGAGATCTTCTCCTGGGGCGTGGACGCGGTGGTCATCACGGCGGCGACGTCCGCGCACGGCGACCTGATCGCGCGGGCGGCGCGGGCCGGGCTCCCGGTGTTCTGCGAGAAGCCCATCGCCCTCGACCTGCCGGGCACGCTGGCCGCGCTCGACGAGGTGGAGCGGGCCGGGACCGTGCTCCAGCTGGGCTTCCAGCGCCGCTTCGACGCCGGGTACACGGCGGCGCGCGAGGCGGTGCGCTCGGGCCGCCTCGGCCGGCTGCACACCGTACGGGCCATGACGAGCGACCCGGCGCCGCCGCCGGCCGCCTATCTGCCGCTCTCCGGCGGGCTCTACCGGGACTGCCTGGTCCATGACTTCGACATCCTGCGCTGGGTGACCGGCCGCGAGGTGACGGAGGTGTACGCGACCGGGTCCGACGCCGGACCCGCGATGTTCCGCGAGGCCGGGGATGTCGACACGGCGGCCGCCGTCCTCACGCTGGACGACGGCGCGCTGGTCACGGCGACGGCGACGCGCTGCAACGGCGCGGGCTACGACGTACGCATGGAACTCTCCGGCGAGCTGGACACAGTCGTCGTCGGCCTCGACGACCGCACGCCCTTCGCCTCCACCGAGCCCAAGGGTCCACCCGCCGCGTCCAAGCCCTGGCCCGGCTTCCTGGAGCGCTTCGCCCCCGCGTACGAGGCGGAGCTCGTCGCGTTCGTCGACGTGGTGCGCGGCGAACGCGAGAACCCGTGCGACGGCCGCGAGGCCCTGCACGCGCTGCGGATCGCGGAGGCCTGCGAACTGTCGCGCCGGGAGCGGCGGTTGGTCCGGATGGAGGAGATTCCGGGGGGCTGATCCTCCGGCCTTGTCCGCGCGCCGCTCAGCCTGTGCGGCCGATCAGCCCTGGGTGAGAGGTCAGTCCTGCGTGACCGACAGGACCGTGCCCTGGGCGACGGCGCACAGCTTCTCCGTGCCCTCCTCGTCCGCCGTCGACAGGTCACAGCGGACGACGGCCTGGCGCCGGCCGCCGTGCACCACCTGGGCGCGGGCGATCAGGGTGCGGCCTGTCGCGGGGCGCACGTACTGGATGGAGAAGCCGCCGGTGAGCACCGCCGCGCCCAGGGCCGCGCCGCCCGCGAACGTCAGCGCGTTGTCGGCCGCGTAGGAGAGCACCCCGCCGTGCAGGAACCCGTTCTGCTGGTGCAGCTCGGGTCTGATGTCGACCTCGATCGTGGCCGCGCCGTCGCCGAACCCGGTGAGCCGGGCTCCCACGAGACGGGTGAAGGGCTGGGCGTCCAGGAGCTTCGCGGCCAGGGCGAAGTCGAGTGCGTGGGGGTTGTCGCTGTCGCGCGGTGCGGTCATGAAGGTCTCCGGGCGGGTCGGCGGGTGCGTCGGGGACGGCCGGCCGGTCGCGCCGGCCGGTGGCGTCATCTCACTCACCACCGGACCGGCAGACTGCGGACGCCTCTTATCAGCATGCCGGGCAGCCAGTCGTCGGCCGGGCCGTCGAGCGCGAGCGCGGGGGCACGGTCCAGGAGCGAGCGCAGGGCGATCTGGCCTTCGAGGCGGGCCAGGGGTGCGCCGAGGCAGTGGTGAAGGCCGTGCCCGAAAGCGATGTGGCCCCGGGCGTCGCGCCGGATGTCGAAGCGGCCCGGTTCGGGGAAGCGGTCCGCGTCGTGGTCGGCGGCAGCGAGGCCCACGAGGACGGGGGAACCGCCGGGGATGACCGTGCCGCCGATCTCGGTGTCCTCGACCGTGAAGCGGTACGTCGCGTTCTCCACGGGGCCCTCGTAACGCAGCATCTCCTCGACGGCGCCGTCGAGGAGGGTCATGTCGGCGCGCAGCGCCGCGAGTTGACCGGGGTGGGTCAGCAGAGCCCGTACGCCGCCCGCGATCAGGTTCACCGTCGTCTCGTGGCCCGCGATGAGGAGGATGAAGGCCATGGCGCGCAGCTCGTCGGGCGAGAGCCGGTCGCCGTCCTCCGCGGTCGTGCGGATCAGGGCGCTGAGCAGGTCGTCGGCGGGGGCCGAAGCCTGCTTGTCCTCGATCAGGTCGCGCAGGTACGCGGCGAGTTCCGCGAACACCGCGTACTCGGCCTCGCGGTCGGTCGGCGCCACCACCTCGTTCGACATGCGCCGGAAGTCGGCGCGGTCGATGTCGGGCACGCCGAGGAGCTCGCAGATGACCGTGAGCGGCAGTGGGAAGGCGTACGACTCGACGAGGTCGGCGCGGCCGTGCGGGAGCATCGCGTCGAGGAGGTCGTCGGTGATGCGCTGGATGCGCGGGCGCAGGGATTCGACGCGGCGCGCGGTGAAGGCGCGGGTGACGAGGGAGCGCAGCCGCGTGTGGTGCGGCGGGTCGGTGATCAGCAGATGGGCGCCGATCAGCTCTTCGTCGAGGCCGGAGAAGCCCAGCTTGGCGGGGGACTTGACCAGGCGCGGGTCGGTGAGCGCGGCGCGCGCCTCCTCGTGCCCGACGATCAGCCACGCCTCGCTGTCGTCGGCGGGCTTCGGCAGCCGCACGCGGTGCACCGGGCCCCGGGCGCGCAGCTCCTCGTAAACGGGATAGGGGTCGGCCGTGAAGCCCGCGTACCCGCCCAGATCGATCAGTTCCCCCATGGCACCGCCCCTCACGTCGGTCAGGCGTCAGTCTCTGCTGAATCTAACTCGCGCCACTGACGATCGGTTCCCGTGACGTGATCGCCGCGCCGCCCTCGGCCAGGAAACGCGCGAGCGGCAGGGTCGCCGCGCCGACTGTCACCGCGTCGGGTCCGAGGCGCCCGAGTTCGATGGTGGTCTGCGCGTACGGGTGGCGCAGCGCGTACGCGGCGGCCGCCCGCCGGACCGGTTCGAGGAGGCGGGGGCCGAGGAGCAGCCCGGCCCAGCCGCCGACGACGATGCGCTCGGGGTTGAAGAGATTGACGAGGTCGGCGAGGCCCGCGCCGAGGAACTCGGCCGTCTCGTCGAGCAGTTCACCGGCTTCGGGGTCGGCGAGGAGTTCGGCGAGCGCCCCCTCCTCGTCGGCCGAGGCCGGGTGGCCGCCGCTCTCCCGCCACCGTTCGAGCAGCGCCTCGGCGCCCACGTACGCCTCCAGGCAGCCGCGCGCCCCGCACCGGCAGCGGCGTCCGCCGACCTGGAGCGTGGTGTGGCCCCACTCCCCCGCACTGCCGGACGAGCCCTGGTAGGGGACGCCGTCGGCGATGACGCAGGCGCCGACGCCGGAGCCGATGAGGGTGACGACGGCGTTGCGGGCGCCTCGGCCCGCGCCGAACCACATCTCGGCGAGGCCGAGCGTCTTGGCGCCGTTGTCGACGAACAGGGGCAGTTCGGGCGGGAGTTCACCGCAGTCGCGGAGCATCGCCTCGAGGGGGACGGCGTCCCAGCCGATGGCCTGGCCGTGCACGACGGCTCCGACGGCGCCGCCCGCACCGGAGGCGTCGACGATGCCGGGCACGCCGATGCCGACGCCGATGAGGGCGTCCGGCGCGGCCTTCGCCTCGGTGAGCACCTGCGCGAGGCCGGCCGCGACGATCCGTACGACGTCCCGCGCGTCATGGTGTCCGTCGGGCAACGGGGCGTCCACGCGCGCGAGTTCGTTCAGGGTGAAGTCGAAGAGCTCCACGCGTACGCGTGTCTCGCCGATGTCGACGCCGGCGAGGTGGCCGCAGTGCGGGGCGACGCGCAGGAGCGTGCGCGGCCTGCCGCCGTCGGAGTCGACCGATCCGGCTTCCTCCAGGAGGCCGTCGGCGACGAGCTCGGAGACGACGTTGCTGATCGACCCCGAGCTGAGTGCGGTGAGCGGGCCCAGCTCCTGCCGGCTGAGCGGCCCGTCGAAGTAGAGCTTGCGCAGCACCGTGGCGCGGTTGTTGCGTCTGAGATCACGCACCGTGCGCCGGCGTGGTCCGGCCATCGTCATCCTCCCCCGTGCGGCGGACCCCGAGCGCCGTTCGCCCGCGCCCGGATCACGCTGTGAATTTACCCGTGCCGCCGGGGTCAGTCGTCGAGGAGTCCCGCGTCGTGGGTCAGGAGGGCGATCTGGACGCGGTTGTTCAGGCCGAGCTTCGCGAGGATGCGGGAGACGTGCGCCTTGACGGTCGCGAGGCTCATGTAGAGCTCGGCGGCGATCTCCGCGTTGGACGCGCCGCGGCCCACGGCGACGGCGACCTCCCTTTCGCGGTCGGCCAGTTCGGCGAGGCGCTCACGCGCGCGTGCCCTGCGGTCCTGCTGCGGGTCGGGGCCGGTGGCCCGCGTGATGAGCTGCCGGGTCACGGTCGGCGACAGGACGGGCGCTCCGGAGGCGACACGGCGGACCGCCTCGACGATCTCGGCGGGCGCGGTGTCCTTGAGGACGAAACCGGCGGCACCGGCGCGCAGCGCCCGCAGTACCTGTTCGTCGGCGTGGAACGTGGTGAGGACGATGACCTCGGGTGCGCCGGGCCGCGCCCGCAGCGCCTCGGTCGCGGCGAGTCCGTCCACGTCCGGCATGCGGATGTCCATGAGCACGACGTCGGGCCGGGTCCCGGCGACAAGGGCGGGGACCTCCGAGCCGTCGCCCGCCTGGCCGACGATCTCGATGTCGGGCGCTCCCCCGAGCATGAACGAGAGGCCCGCGCGTACCAGCGGGTCGTCGTCGACGAGGAGCACCCTGATCGGTTCCACCGAATTCACCCAGTCCCGCCTTCGCGCGCTCGTACCGCCACCGCCGCCCCCCGGGGGCCACCGTAGCGAGCCGGTGATCACGTGGTCCAGGCGTGCCGGCCGCGGGCGGGGGTCACGCGGGCCACGGCAGCCAGGCCTCGATCGCGAAGCCCCCGTCGTCGGCGGCGCCGTGGCCGAGGCTGCCGCCGGCCAGGGTGGCGCGTTCCGTGAGGCCGATCAGACCCTGGCCCGACCCCGGCACGTGCGGGACCTCGCCGGGGGGCGGCGGGTTGCGGACCGAGACGGTGACGCCGTCGCCCGGAGCGCCGGACACGAGAACCTCGACCTCGGCGCCGGGGGCGTGCTTGCGGGCGTTGGTCAGGCCTTCCTGGACGATGCGGTAGGCGGTGCGGCCGACGGACGCGGGGACGGCGTCCGGGGTGGCGACCTGGTGGTCGAGGACGATCTTCATGCCCGCCTCGCGGGACTCGGTGACCAGGGCGTCGAGCCCGGCGAGCGTCGGCTGGGGCCGCCCCGACTCCTCGCCGTGGTCGTCGGCCCGCAGGACGCCGATGATCTCGCGCAGGTCCTGGAGCGCCTCGTGGGCGCTCTCGCGGATGACGCCGGCCGCCCGGGCGACCTCCTGCCGGGGCGCGTCGGGCCGGAACTCCAGGGCGCCCGCGTGCACGCTCAGCAGGGTGAGCCGGTGGGCGAGCACGTCGTGCATCTCGCGGGCGATGGCCTCGCGGGCGAGGCGCTGTGCCTGCTCGGCCCGCAGTCCGGCCTCGGTCTCGGCGCGCCTCGCCCGGTCGCGCAGCGACAGCAGGAGCTGGCGCCGGGAGCGTACGAACATGCCCCAGCCGACGACGGTGACCGTCAGGACGATCGTGAAGGCGACGGAGACGACGTACGGCGAGTCCGGGTCCGGCCGGATCCAGAAGAAGAACGGGGTCAGCGCACAGGAGGCGCCGGCGACCCAGGCGACGTATCGGAAGGGGCGGTGCACGGCGAGGGTGAAGATGGCGACCAGGGTGGCGCCGCCCGCGCTGTTCGACACCATGCTGACGGCCGACAGCGCGACGGCCAGGCCCAGGGGCCACCGTCTGCGCAGCCACACGGCGGCGCAGGCGAGTGCGCCGAGCCATTGGTCGAGGGCGGCGAGGCCGTCGGAGGTGTTCGGGTCGTTCGAGACGGAGTGGGCGCCGAGCAGGCCGATGCCCACGGCGGCGAGGAAACAGGTGAAGTCGACGACCCAGTCGCGCAGGGTGCGGCGCCTGCGGCCGGGGCGGCCGTCCGGGTCCAGGTCGAGCTCGTCGGCGACGGCCGAGGGCAGCATCCTGCGCCGCCACCGGTACCGCTCCCCCGGTGGGGTCGTCCCTGTCCGCTCCTGAACCTCCATGGTCGACAAATCTACGCATCCATGACGCTCAGGAACCTCTCGCGGAGCGGACCGTGGACGAAAGTCGCGGCGGCCGGTACTTCGGTAGGCGCGTCCCGCCGTAAGCCGCGTCTTGCGGCGGGACGAGCCTCGCCCCGCGGCCGATGTGCGTGGGAGGTCCGCGGGGCGAGGTTGTCACCCATGAAGAAGGTTCTGGAGTTCATCGGCGCGATCGCGCTCATTCAGGGCGCGGTCGGCCTGCTGCACGAGTTCACCGGGTGGCTGAGCTGGGGTCTCATCCTGCATCTCGGCATCCTCGACGGCTACGAGGTGTACGGGAGCATCGCACTGATCGTGCTCGCGCTCGCCCTGTTCGCCGCGTCGGAGAGCCTCAAGAGCTGACGGCGCCGGTCACCGGGGTCGCTCAGCAGCCGTAGTCGACGAGGTCGAACGTCGCGTAGTGATCGCCGGTGTAGTAGTCCTCCTGGGACTGCTCACCGGTGACGATGCGGCGGGCGCCGCGGGTCGGGGAGCCGGGGGTGATGACCGTGTACTCGTGGTAGTAGCCGGTGGACTGCGAGGGCAGGACGCCCTCCCGGTTCTGGAAGACGGTGCCGTCCTGGTCGTACGGGTAGGGGCCGCCCTGCTCGATGAGGTCGAGCGTGTCGTGGGCCTGGGAGGGCAGCGCCGAGTAGCAGATGTCGCCGACGGCTGTCACGGAGTACGTGACGGGGGCCGGGGCCGCGGTGGCCGAGCCGGCGAGGACGGGGCCGCCGATGAGCAGGGCGGCGGCGAGGGCAGTGACACTGGCGATTCGTGGGGGGATTCGCATGGCCCCTAGTGTGACGCGCGTAGAGCATGACGTGTCAACGTCAAGTCGGGGGAGTTTTCCGGAAGTTAACCCGTCGGAGGCGCCGCTTCAGGCGCGTCCGGTGCGCATGCGGGGCCCGTTGAAGGTGCGGCTCAGGCGGTGGCGCGGCGCCCCCACGCCGTTCCTGCCAGCACGAACACGGCCCCCAACAGGCCCAGCGGTCCCAGGCGTTCGCCGCCGATGGCGATGCCGGCCGCCGCGGCCCACAGCGGCTCGGTGCCGAGCAGCAGGCTCACCCGGGACGGCGACGTCCGGTGGACCGCCCACATCTGTACGAAGAAGGCGAAGAGCGTACAGAAGACGGACAGGAAGACGAGCCCCCCCCACGCGCGCGGGCCGAAGTCCGCGGCCGCCTCCCACGGCGCGGCGCCCGTACCCGGCACCCCGCACAGGAGCGCGAACACCACGACCGACGCGCCCAGTTGGACCGTCGTCAGGGGCAGCGCGTCCGCGCCCCGCACGGACTTCATCCGGGCCATGGCGAGGACGTGGACGGTGCGGGCGAGGGCCGCGAGCAGCATCAGGAGGTCGCCGGCGGACGGGGCCGTGAAGCCGCCGCTCTGGGTGAGCAGGACGACGCCGGCCACGGAGACGGCGGCCGCGGCGAGGAAGGTGCGGGACGGCCTGGTCCGCGTCACGGCGGCCTCGGCGAGGGGCGTGAAGATCATGGTGAGGCTGATGACGAGGCCCGCGTTCGTCGCCGAGGTGTGGACGACGCCGTAGGTCTCCAGGAGGAAGATCCCGCTGAGGACCAGCCCGAGGAGTCCCGCCCCGCGCCACTGCGCCGCGCTCAGCCCCCGCAGCGCGCCCCGCCCGGCCACGGCGAGCGCCGGCAGGACGGCGCCGAACCGGAGCACGAGGACCGCGAGGACGGTGGTCTGTGTGGTGATGTCCTTGGCCGCGAGATAGCTGGCTCCCCAGACGACGGCCACGAGGAGAACGGGCAGGTCGGTGAGCCAGGCGCGGCGGGGCGCGGTGACGGTGAGCGTGGTCAAGGTGCGGTCTCCGGCGGCGTACGGCGGCGTGGAGACGACGGCGGCTCGCACGAGGGCGGGCTCACGGTACCGGCGGCAAGATCATCAGGGCCACCGTTTTCCGCCCACCGGACCCGCCCGGCCGCTCATCGCCGCGGGCGGGGGCATCGGTGTCCGTTCGCCGCCAGCGCCGGCGGTCGCCCGTCCATTTACTTGAAGTCATAACAACCGATGGCTTCTGGAGGACCCATGAACGGCAAGGCAGCACTCGTCACCGGTGGCAGCCGCGGGATCGGCGCGGCGACCGCGCTGCGGCTGGCCCGTGAGGGCGCGGATGTGGCGGTCACCTACGTGAACGGCAAGGAGGCGGCCGAGGAGGTCGTGCGCCGCGTCGAGGCACTGGGCCGGCGCGGTCTCGCGCTGCGCGCCGACTCGGCGGACGCGCACGGGGCGGCGGGGGCGGTGGATCAGGCGGCGGACGCGTTCGGCGGGCTCGACGTGCTGGTGAACAACGTGGGCGTGGGGGTGCTCGGGCCGCTGGAGGGCTTCTCGCTCGCCGAGATCGACCACGCGCTCGCGGTGAACGTGCGCGGTGTCCTGCTGGCGTCGCAGGCGGCCGCGACGCGGCTGTCCGACGGCGGCAGGATCGTCACCGTCGGCACCTGCATGGCGAAGCGCGTACCGGGCCCCGGCGGGACCGTGTACGCGACGACCAAGGCGGCCCTGATCGGCCTGACGAAGGCGCTGGCACGCGAGTTGGGCGGCCGCGGCATCACGGCGAACATCGTCCACCCGGGCCCGATCGACACGGACATGAACCCGGCGGACGGACCGTACGCCTCGGGCCAGACCGCGTCCGTCGCACTGGAGAGGTTCGGCACGGCCGACGAGGTGGCGTCGATGGTCGCCTATCTCGCGGGCCCCGAGGCCACGTATGTCACGGGCGCGGAGTTCGCCGTGGACGGCGGGCACGCGGCGTGACGTGATGTACGCGGGGGCGTACCGGTGCTGTCGGGCCGGTACGCCCCCGCGCGGGTCCGACGGGAGTTGCGGGGTCAGCCGCCGAGCTCCTGGTGACGGGCCGTCAGGCGGGCCGTGCCCTCGTCGGTCAGCGAGCCGAACAAGCGCAGGCGGGAGATGCCGCCGTCCGGGTAGATGTCCACGCGCGCGTGGGTGCCGACCGCGGGGGCGTCGAGGACGAAGCGGTGGTTGGTGTCGGGCTGGAGGCGCGTACGGGGCAGGACCTCCACCCACGCAGCTTCATCGGTGGACTCGCCGTCACGCACAGAAACCGACGCCCAGCCCGCGGAGTTGCCCTTGAGGTAGGCGGTGTCGATCTCCAGGGCGCGGATCTGCGACTGGGCGGCCAGGCCGTAGCTGATCCAGTCGTTGCCCTGGTCGCGGCGGCGGCGGGTCTCCCACCCGTCGTCCATCTTGCGGGAGCGGCCCGGCTGGATGGTGTTGCTCGCGGGCGAGTAGAAGAGGTTGGAGGCGTCCTCCGCGCGGCCGCCGTTCTCCAGGGCGACGACGTCGAACGTGCCGAGCGTGGCGAGCCACCTGGGGTCGGGCACGACCTCGCCGTGGACGCGCAGGCGGGCGATGCCGCCGTCGGGGTGCTGGTTGACGCGCAGGTGCGTGAAGCGCTGCTCCACGTCGACGGCGAAGCCGTTGGCCGCGTGGCCGCCGACCGCCGTGCGCGGTACGAGCGTCGTCCACTTGACGTCGCCCGAGAGCAGCTCCTCCGGGGTGGGCGCGCCCTCCACGGACGCGGCCTCCACCGACACGGCCTGCGGGTAGTTGCCGCGGAAGTGGGCGGTGTCGACGATGATGCCGCGGATCACGCCGGGGGCGCCGAGCCGGACGAGCGCCCAGTCGTGGTCCTCCGCGGTCGGCCACGGGTGGTCCGCGCCGGTGCCGCGGCGACGGCGGGTCTCCCAGCCGTCCATGATCTTGCCCTTGTGGCCGAAGTGCTCGGGGTCGAACTCGGCGCGCTCGGGCACGAGGAGGTTCTCGCGCTGGGCGAAGAACTCGTCGTTGGCGGCGATGACACCGGCGCCGAGCTGCCGCGCGGCGAGGTCGGCGAACTGCGTGAACGGGAAGTCGGCGGTGCGGTAGTCGGCGTAGGGGTCGCCGCCGCCGTAGGGGTTCGCGTCGCCGGTGAAGCGGGGAATCGCCGTCACAGTGATCAGTTGTTCCTTTCGAGGAGCTTGCCTGCCGGTGCGGTGAACTCGCCCTCGGCGACGATGCGTTCGCCGCGCAGCCAGGTCGACTTCACGACCCCGTGCAGCGTCTTGCCCGCGTAGGCGGTGACGCGGTTGCGGTGCTGCAGTGCGGCCGGGTCGACGGTGAACGTCTCCTCGGGGGCGAGGACCGCGAAGTCGGCGTCGCGGCCGGCGGCGATGGCGCCCTTGCGGTCGTCGAGGCCGACCAGCTCCGAGGTGCGCGAGGACATCCAGCGCACCACGTCGTCGAGGGAGTGGCCGCGCTCGCGGGCCTCGGTCCAGATGGCGGAGAGGCTCAGCTGGAGGCCGGAGATGCCGCCCCACGCGGTGGCGAAGTCGTCGGTCTTCAGGTCGGCGGTCGACGGCGAGTGGTCGGTGACGACGCAGTCGATGGTGCCGTCGGCGAGCGCCTGCCACAGCAGGTCCTGGTTGGCGGCCTCGCGGATGGGCGGGCAGCACTTGAACTCGCTCGCGCCGTCCGGGACTTCCTCGGCGGTGAGCGTGAGGTAGTGCGGGCACGTCTCGACGGTGAGCTTGACGCCCTCGGCCTTGGCCTCGGCGATCAGCGGCAGCGCGTCGGAGGAGGACAGGTGCAGGACGTGTACGCGGGCGCCGATCCGCTTGGCGGTGTCGATGAGCCCCTTGATCGCGACATCCTCGGAGATCCGCGGCCGGGTCGCGAGGTAGTCGTCGTACTTCGGGCCGCTGTTGTGCGGGGCGACGTCCAGCTCGTGCGGGTCCTCGGCGTGCACGATGAGCAGTCCGCCGAACCCGGCGATCTCGGCCATGGAGGCGGTGAGCCGGTCACCGTTCAGGTGCGGGAACTCGTCCACGCCGGACGGCGAGAGGAAGCACTTGAAGCCGAAGACACCGGCGTCGTGCAGCGGGCGCAGGTCCTTGACGTTGTCGGGCAGCGCGCCGCCCCAGAAGCCGACGTCGATGTGCGCCTTGGCGGCGGCGACGTCTTGCTTGGTGCGCAGGTTGGCCACCGTCGTCGTCGGCGGCAGCGAGTTGAGCGGCATGTCGACGATCGTGGTGATGCCGCCGGCCGCCGCGGCGCGGGTGGCCGTCCAGAAGCCCTCCCACTCCGTGCGCCCCGGGTCGTTCACATGGACATGGGTGTCCACGAGTCCGGGCATGAGGACGTCGTCACCGAAGTCCTCGAGCCGGGCGCCGGCCGGTACGTCCGCGTCGTGCGGAAGGACGGCGGCGATCTTTCCCCCGGTGACGGCGACCGACGCGGGCCGCGTGCCTTCGGGGGTGATGACGCGGGTCGAGCGCAGCACCAGTTCGACGTCGGACACCCGAGCCCCTCTCAGTAAATTCAACGTTCTGTTGAAGGAGTTTTCACTCCGGTCCAGGGTCCGTCAAGACCCGTCTCGTACGGGACGACACCGTCCTGGACGTTTCCACAAAGTGGAATTAGAATTCCGTAAGCCAGAACGTAGCTATCTACGACGGCACCGTCAAGAGAACACGGGTATGGCCCGGCGACACCCGGACAAAGGCCCCTGACCGGCCGGTACAACCCGGGCAGTGCCACCCCCCTCCCGGTGACCGCCGGGTAGGCTGCTGCCTTGCCCTTCCGCCCCGAAAGGAACGCGCCCGTGCCGACGTCAAGCGCCAGCACCAAGTCCTCTGGCCCTTCCGCCCCGACCGGCGGAGTCCAGTCCCTCGAGCGCGCCTTCGACCTCCTCGAGCGGATGGCCGACGCCGGGGGCGAGGTGGGTCTCAGCGAGCTCTCCGCGAGCAGCGGCCTTCCCCTGCCGACGATCCACCGCCTGATGCGCACCCTGGTCGCCTGCGGCTACGTGCGCCAGCAGACCAACAGGCGCTACTCGCTCGGCCCCCGCCTGATCCGCCTCGGCGAGTCCGCCTCCCGCCTCCTCGGCACCTGGGCCCGCCCCTATCTCGCCCGCCTCGTCGAGGTGACCGGCGAGACGGCGAACATGGCGCTGCTCGACGGGGACGAGATCGTGTACGTCGCTCAGGTGCCGTCCAAGCACTCCATGCGGATGTTCACCGAGGTGGGCCGGCGCGTCCTGCCGCACTCGACGGGCGTGGGCAAGGCCCTGCTCGCCCACACCCCGGCCGACGAGGTGCGCGCGCTGCTCGCGCGGACCGGCATGCCGGCCGCCACGGAGAAGACGATCACGACGCCCGACGGCTTCCTCGACGCGCTCGCCGAGGTGCGCAGCGCCGGGTACGCGGTCGACGACAACGAGCAGGAGATCGGCGTGCGCTGCCTCGCCGTCTCCGTGCCCAACTCCCCCACGGCCGCCGCGATCTCGATCTCGGGCCCGGCGGGACGCGTCACCGACGCCGCGACCGAGAAGATCGTGCCGGTGCTTCAGCAGGTCGCCGAGGAGCTGTCGGTGGCGCTGTCGAGCTCCGGGGTCGGCGCGTAGCGGCCACCGCCCGCGGCGTCACGGGACGGGCCGGCCTTCGTGAGCCGCCCGTCCACCATTTCGCACACCTCGTCCGCCACCGCGAGATGCGCCCGGTCGTGCGTGACCAGGACCGTCGCGGTGCCGCGCTCCCTCGTGAGCCGGGCGAGCAGATCCAGTACGGCCGCCCCGCGCTCGTGGTCGAGGGCGCTCGTCGGCTCGTCCACCAGCAGGACCGCCGGCTCGTTCATCAGGGCGCGGGCGATGTTGACGCGCTGGCGCTGACCGCCGGACAGCTGTTGGGGGCGGCGGCGCGCCTCGTCGGTGAGCCCGACCGCGGCCAGCAACTCCCCTGCCCGCTCCCGCACTTCGCTCGGCTTGCGGCCGTCCAGGTGGGCCATCACCTGGAGCTGTTCGAGGGCGGTCAGGGACGGCAGCAGGTTGGGCTGCTGGAAGACGATGCCCAGAGAGCGGCGGCGCAGCTCGGCGCGTTCGGCGGGGCCGATCGAGTCCGTCGGCGTACCGCCCACGGTCACGGTGCCGCTGTCGGGCGTGACCAGCGTCGCCGCGACCGCGAGGAGGCTGGACTTGCCCGACCCGGACGGGCCGACGACCGCGGTGACCGTGCCGGCCGGGACGTGCAATGTGACGCGGTCGAGCGCCGTGATGCGTCCGTCGCCGTCCGGGTAGGTGAGGGTGATCTCGTCGAGGTCGAGGCTCATCGGGCGCTCCCGAGTGCGGTGAGGGGGTCTACGGCGGTGATGCGCCGGATGGACAGGGCGGCGCCGGCCGCGCCGAGCACGGTCATGACGGCGGCCGGGCCGAGCGTGGTGAGCGGCTCCATGACGAACGGCACGCTGTCGGGCACGAACGCCCCGATGAGCGCCGCGAGGGCCGTCCCGAGGGCCGTACCGCCGACGAGCATGACCACGGCCTGCCCGAGCGCGTCCTTCAGCAGATAGGGCGTCGAGGAGCCGAGGGCCTTGAGGACCGCGATGTCGCCGCTGCGCTGGATCGTCCACACGGTGAAGAACGCGCCGATGACCATCGCCGAGATGACGAAGAGGAAGCCCCGCATCAGCTGGAGCGAGCCGTTCTCGGCCTGGTAGGACCCTATGGCCTCAAGGGCCCCTGCCACGGTCCGCGTCTCGGTGCCCGCCGCACGGTCCGCGGCGCCGAGGTCGGCGCCGTCCCCGGTGCGCAGGGCGATCACCGTGGCCCGCTCCCCTGTGCGCTGCCCGCCCGGCGCCACGTTCTGCCAGTCGCCGAGGTCGATCCAGACGACGGGTGTGTGGCTGTACGAGGCGTCGCCCGCGACCGCGCTCACCGTGAGGGACGTACTGGACAGGGCGATGCGGTCACCGGGCCCCGCGCCCAGATCGTCCGCCGCCTGCCGGGACAGGACGGCCGTGCCGGGCGCCGTCGTGTCGGGCGCGAGCCCCGAGCGGGGCCGAACGCCGAACGCGGACACGGCCGCCGTGTGGTGTCCGGCCTCGGCGTTGACGGTGCTGATGCCGAGCGGCTGCGCGCTCTCCGTCCCCGGCCGCGCGGCCAGCGCCCGCCACTGCGCGGCCCCGACCGTCGAACCGGTGAACGACACCGCCTGGCCGTCCGCGGGCCGGGCGAACGCCAGGTGGTCGGCGGGCAGCCCGGTCAGCGCCGAGGTGTTGTCCCGGGCCAGGCCCGCGGTCAGGGCGGACAACAGGCCGACGAGCAGCGTGATCAGCACGACCACGCTTCCCATCAGCGCGAACCGGCCCTTGGCGAACCGTAGATCTCTCCATGCGACGAACATGGTCCCCAGCCTGCGGCCGGGCGCCCGCCCCGGGCATCGCGCCACAGCACGCTTCACCCGAATCGAAGGAAGGAGCCGTCTTTCAAACTTTCGGTTGACCGTCTTCGACGTTGTTCTGCCTACGCTGGTGACGGTATGGATCCACGTTCTCTGACCCCCGTTCTGCGCGTCCTGCGCCTGTGCCTGCATCTGCTGATGGCCGGGCTGCTCCTGCTGGTCGCCGGCCGCGCGCTGGCCGGGGACTCGACGGGGGCGGGCGCCGTGGTGGCCGCGGCGGTCGTGATGACCGTCGTGTACGGGGCGGGCCCGCTGATCCCGGCCGTACGGGACACGCGGGCCGGGGCGGCGCTCTGGCTCGGGGCGCTGTGCGCGGTGTGGCTGGTGCTGCTCGTCCTCACCCCCGACGGACTGTGGCTGGCGTTCCCGCTGTACTTCCTCCAGCTGCATCTGCTGCCCGCCCGCTGGGGCGTCCCCGCCGTGGCGCTCACCGCGTGCGCCGCCATCGCCTCGTACGTACGCCATGGGCAGGAGCTCAGCCCGGGGGCCTTCATAGGGCCGCTTCTCGGCGCGGCCGTGGCCGTCGCGACCGTCATGGGCTACCAGACGCTGTACCGCGAGAGCGAGCGCAGACAGCGCCTGATCGAGGAACTGATCGCGACGCGCGCCGAACTCGCCGCCGCGGAGCGCACGGCGGGCACCCTCGCCGAGCGGGAGCGACTGGCCCGCGAGATCCACGACACCCTCGCGCAGGGTCTGTCCTCGATCCAGCTCCTGCTGCGCGCGGCCCAGCGCGCGCTGCCGCCCCAGTCACCGGCCGCCCCGCACATCGAACAGGCGCGCGCGGCCGCCCAGGACAACCTCGCCGAGGCCCGCCGCTTCGTGCGGGCCCTGTCCCCGCCGGACCTGGAGAGCGGGTCGCTCGCGGGGGCCCTGGAGCGGCTGTGCGCGACGGCTCCCGGGCTCACCGCCCGCTTCACGGAGAGCGGCACTCCGTACGGGCTGCCGACGCCGTACGAGGTCGCCCTGCTGCGGATCGCGCAGTCGGCGCTCGCGAACACCGTGCGCCACGCGAGGGCCCGCCGCGCCGAGATCACCCTCAGCTTCATGGACACGGCCGTGGCCCTCGACATCGTGGACGACGGCCGCGGCTTCGACCCCGCGTCGGCCCCGTCCGGCGACGGCGGGTTCGGCCTGCCCGCGATGCGCTCGCGCGCGCAGTCCCTGGGGGGCACGTTCACGGTGGAGTCGGCGCCGGGCCAGGGCACGGCGGTCGCGATCACTCTCCCTCTCCCCGTGGAAGGCGCGTCATGACCGTCCGGCTCCTGCTGGCCGATGACCACCCCGTCGTACGCGCCGGGCTCCGCGCCGTCCTCGACGCCGAACCCGACTTCGAGATCGCCGCGGAGGCCGCCACGGCGGAGCGGGCCGTGGAGCTCGCCGCGGCCGGCGGGGTCGACGTCGTCCTCATGGACCTCCAGTTCGGCGCCGGAATGCACGGCTCGGAGGCGACGGCGGCCATCGCGGCGAGGCCCGGTGCGCCGCGCGTCCTCGTCCTGACCACGTACGACACGGACGCGGACATCCTCGCCGCGGTGGAGGCGGGCGCGTCCGGCTATCTGCTCAAGGACGCGCCGCCGGAGGAGCTCGCGGCGGCGGTCCGTACGGCGGCCTCCGGCCAGTCCGCGCTCGCGCCCGCCATCGCACACCGCCTGATGGACCGCATGCGGGCCCCCGCCGAGGCGCTCAGCCGCCGCGAGCTGGAGGTGCTCCAGCTCGTCAGGGACGGCCTGTCGAACCAGCGGATCAGCAAGGAACTGTTCCTCAGCCAGGCGACGGTGAAGTCCCATCTGGTGCACATCTACGCCAAGTTGGGCGTCGACTCGCGCACAGCGGCGGTCGCCGCGGCCACCGCACGCGGCCTGATGCGACGCTGACCCGCCGTTCAGCGGACCGGCCCCGGCGCCGCGTAGTCGCCCGCGGTCGCCCGGCGCGGCTCGTGCCGCGCCGACGGCGGAGCGAGCACGGTCAGGACCGCACAGTCGGCGCGCACCACGACCGAGCCGAAGATCCGCCCCGCGGACAACGGCCGCCACCGCGCGGCCTCATGCGCCCACCGCCCCCTCACCCCGCCGGCCCCGCCGCCGCGAAGTCCCGTGCGGTCGCCCGGCGCAGTGCGCGCAGCTCCTGCCGTGAAAGCGGCGGGGCCGGCACGGTCAGGACCGGGCAGCCGGCGTGGGCGACCACGTGCCGGTGGATCCGGCCGCGCCACATGCGGCGTGGATGGACACCGATGACGAGCAGGTCGTCCGGGCCCGCCACCGCCTCGCACAGGGCCCGGCCCGGCTTGTCCCTGACCACGCGGCGCACCAGGTCCACGTCCTGGGGCGGCCCGCCGAGCGCCTCGGCGAACGCGCGGTCGAGGCGGGCGCGGGCCTCGCCGTACCAGTACCGGGCCCACTGCGGGTCGGGGCGGCGGGCGTACAGGCCCTCACCCTCGGGCGGCTCCCACGCGAGGACGGCCACGAGGACCCGGCCCGAGCGGCGCGCCTGCTCGGCGGCCGCACGCAGCGCCGCGAGCCCGCCCAGCGAGTCGCTCACCCCGACGACGACCTGACCGGCCGTTTCCTCGGGCCGCCGGGCCTCGACGGCGCTCACGGCTTCCTCCCCCTGCGCCGCTTCCCGCTCATCAGCGCGCGGACCCATGCGCCCGCCGGCCGCGTGGTGCGCTCCTCCGCGCGGCGCTGCATCTCCCGCTCGAAACGGTCCGTGACCCAGCCCGCCTCGTACCCGTCCATGGCATGCCTCCTCAGCCGCTCCCCAGGCCAAAATCCCTGACCTCTGTCGAGTCTGTACGCTGATTGGCCTGGACAGCAGGGCCAATAGCGGGGAGTTGGCATGGCAGGCAATCGAGTGGTCCACGCCTTGAACACGCCGGGCACGGACAACATGAACAGGTCCCTGGGCAGCCGTCGCCTCGCCGGCCTCCTGGCGGTCACCGCCGGGGAGAGGCCCGGCTACCGCGCCCTGGCCCAGGGCGTACGCACCCTGCTGCTCGACGGGCGCATCCCGCTGCACACCCGGCTGCCCGCCGAGCGCGAGCTGGCCACGGCGCTCGGCGTCAGCCGCGCCACGGTCACCGCCGCCTACGACCTGCTCCGCGAGGGCGGCTACGCACGCAGCAGGCGCGGCGCGGGGACGTGGACCGAGCTGCCCGAGGGACAGCGGCCCGCCAGCGTGGCCGTCTTCCCCACGGGCGACGACGTGATCGACCTCGCCATCGCGGCGCCCGGCGCGCCCGAGGCGGAGCTCGCCGACGCCCTCGCCGCCGCGAGCACCATGCTGCCCCGGCACGCGTCGACGCCCGGCTACCACCCGTACGGGCTTCCCGAGCTGCGGGCCGCGGTCGCCAAGCGGTTCACGCGGCGCGGCCTGCCGACTCTTCCCGAGCAGATCCTCATCACCTCGGGCGCCCAGCAGGCGGTGTCGCTCACCCTGGGGCTCCTCGCCCGGGCGGGCGACCGCGTCCTGGTCGAGAACCCGTCGTACCCGAACGCCCTGGACGCGCTGAACAGGGGCGGGATGCGGGCCACGCCGGTTCCGGTCACGGACGGCGGCTGGGACACGGACCTGTTCGAGTCGGCGCTGCGGCAGACCGCGCCGCGGCTCGCCTATCTGATCCCGGACTTCCACAACCCGACCGGGCGGCTGATGCCGCGCGAGCAGCGGGTGCGGCTCCTCGAAGCGGCGCGGGCGACCGGGACCTGGCTGGTCGTGGACGAGACGGTCGCCGACATCGCGCTCGACGTACCGCCGCCCGCGCCGTTCGCCTCACTCGCGGCGCACGGCGCGGGCGAACAGGTCGTCACCGTGGGCTCGTTGAGCAAGACGCACTGGGGCGGACTGCGCATCGGCTGGGTCAGGGCCGGATCGCGGCTCATCACCGAACTGGCGACGGCACGGGTGCCGTTCGACATGTCGGGTTCCGTGCTCGACCAGCTCGTCGCGCTGCGGCTGCTCGACCGGATGGACGAGGTCCTGAGCGAGCACCTGCCGCGGATGCGGGCCCAGCGGGACGCTCTCGCCGAAGACCTGGCCCGTGAACTGCCGGAGTGGCGCTGGCAGTTGCCGCCCGGCGGCCTGTCGCTCTGGATCGATCTGGGCCGTCCGGTCGCCTCGGCGCTCGCCCGGGCCGCACTGCGGCACGGGGTGCGCATCGAGGGCGGCTCCCGCTTCGGCGCGGACCCGGGGACGCACGAGCACCGGCTGCGCTTCCCGTACACCCAGCCGCCCGAGGTCGCCAGGGAGGCGGTGCGCCGCCTGGCGCAGACCCTCGCGGACGGCCTCGGACCGGCGGGCGAGGAGCCGGGACGGCCGCACTGGGTGGCGTGAGGCGGCGTGAGACCTGGATGACGGGTCGCCAACTCCCGTACGAGGTCAGCGCAGTGGCGGCCTGCCGAACAGTTCCACCGCGTTGCGCACGTCCCCGAGACCCTTCGCCAGGGCGCTGACCGAGCCGATCGCGCCCGCGATGAGCAGCAGGGAGCGGCGCAGTCGCGGGATCTCGGGCAGGCCGCCGGCGGCCATCGCGTCCAGCGCGGCCAGTTCGTCCTCCGCGACGGCCCGGTCGGGGAACTCGGCCGGATGGGCTGCCAGTTCACGGCGCAGCCTGGACACCGCGGTGCGCAACTCCGCCACCCGCGGATCCTCTTCGCCGACCACCACCAGCTTCCGCCCCACGCTTCGCAACACAGCTCTCCCCCTCGCACGCCTTTGTGCGACCGCACACGCGCGCGTTCGCACGTCGTACGCCTTCCGCGGCCCCGCTGGGGCGTAGGTCGGACGCGCCGCATCGGGGTCGCGGCCAGTAAACGCCACTTTCTGCCGCGCCCGCCACCGTGCCGACCGAATTCCGGCCTCACGAGTGTCCCCGGGGGTCGGCGCGCGGGCCGCCCGGTGAGGTATCCAGGCTTCATGACACACGCAACGGATGACGCTCCGGTGACGGGACTGCTGCTCGCGGCGGGCGGCGGGCGCAGGCTCGGCGGGCGGCCGAAGGCGCTCCTGACGCACCGCGGGCGCCCTCTGGTGGAGCACGCGGTGGCGGTGCTGCGCGCGGGCGGCTGCGAGCGCGTCCACGTCGTGCTGGGCGCGGCGGCTGACGACGTACGGGCGCAGGCGGACCTGGCGGGGTGCGTGCTCGTGGAGAACCCGGCGTGGGAGGAGGGCATGGGGTCGTCGCTGCGGGCGGGGCTCGGCTCGCTCGCCGGGACGGGGGCGTCGGCCGCGCTCGTACTCCTTGTGGACCAACCGGGGATCGGGGCTCCGGCGGTGGCGCGCGTGCGGGCCGCGTACCGGTCGGCGGGGTCGCTGGCGGCGGCCGCGTACGACGGGGAGCGCGGGCATCCGGTCCTGTTCGGGACGGAGCACTGGCCGGGGATCGTGGCGAGCGCGGCGGGTGACCGCGGGGCGCGCGCCTACCTGAAGGAGCACGCGCCGGAGCTCACGCTCGTGGAGTGCGGCGATGTGGCCGATGACTACGACATCGACACCGAGGCCGACCTCAAGCACCTTGAATGAGTGGTGAGTGCAGGGCATGAACGGGGCGTGAGGAGCCTGGCACCGAGCGCCACGTTATGTCGACCCGAAGAATCTCGACGTCAACAAACCATTGAACTTCCACAATGAGGAAACTAGTATCCACTGTTCAGAAGGGCCGGTCCCCCCGCGCGGGGTCCGCAGTCGTATCCCGGCGCCCACGGCACTCGGTGCCGCCCGCGCCCGTTCGCTGAAGGAAGTGACAGCTCATGTCCGCACCAGCGCCGTCCCCGCTGGCCATCGTCGACGCAGAGCCCCTGCCCAGGCAGGAAGAGGTGCTCACGGACGCGGCCCTCGCCTTCGTGGCCGAGCTGCACCGGCTGTTCACGCCCCGGCGTGACGAGCTCCTCACCCGCCGCGCGGAGCGTCGCGCCGAGATCGCCCGCACCTCCACGCTCGACTTCCTCCCGGAGACCGCTCACATCCGCGAGGACACCACCTGGCGCGTCGCGCCCGCCCCGGCGGCGCTGAACGACCGCCGCGTCGAGATCACCGGTCCCACCGACCGCAAGATGACCATCAACGCCCTGAACTCGGGCGCCAAGGTCTGGCTCGCGGACTTCGAGGACGCCTCGGCCCCCACCTGGGAGAACGTCGTCCTGGGCCAGGTCAACCTGATGGACGCCTACACGCGCAACATCGACTTCACGGACGAGCGCAGCGGCAAGTCGTACGCCCTCAAGGGCAACGACGAGCTCGCCACCGTCGTGATGCGACCGCGCGGCTGGCACCTGGACGAGCGCCACCTGAAGGACGAGGCCGGCCGCCCCGTCCCCGGCGCGCTCGTCGACTTCGGCCTGTACTTCTTCCACAACGCCAAGCGCCTGATCGAGCTCGGCAAGGGCCCGTACTTCTACCTCCCGAAGACGGAGTCGCACCTGGAGGCCCGCCTCTGGAACGAGATCTTCGTCTTCGCGCAGGACTACGTCGGGATCCCCCAGGGCACCGTCCGCGCGACCGTCCTGATCGAGACGATCACGGCCGCGTACGAGATGGACGAGATCCTCTACGAGCTCCGCGACCACGCCGCCGGGCTGAACGCGGGCCGCTGGGACTACCTGTTCTCCATCGTCAAGAACTTCCGTGACGGCGGCGCCAAGTTCGTCCTGCCGGACCGCAACCTGGTCACGATGACGGCCCCGTTCATGCGCGCGTACACCGAACTCCTCGTCCGCACCTGCCACAAGCGGGGTGCGCACGCGATCGGCGGCATGGCGGCGTTCATCCCGTCGCGGCGCGACGCCGAGGTCAACAAGGTCGCGTTCGAGAAGGTCAAGAACGACAAGGACCGCGAGGCCGGCGACGGCTTCGACGGCTCGTGGGTCGCCCACCCCGACCTGGTCCCGATCGCGATGGCGTCCTTCGACGCGGTCCTCGGCGACAAGCCGAACCAGAAGGAGCGCCTGCGCGAGGACGTGTCCGTCGCGCCCGGCGACCTGATCGCGATCGACTCCCTCGACGCCCGGCCCACCTACGACGGCCTGGTCAACGCCGTCCAGGTCGGCATCCGCTACATCGAGGCGTGGCTGCGCGGCCTCGGCGCCGTCGCCATCTTCAACCTGATGGAGGACGCGGCCACCGCCGAGATCTCCCGCTCGCAGATCTGGCAGTGGATCAACGCCGGTGTCGTCTTCGAGGGCGGCGAGCACTCCGGCACGACCGTCACGGCCGACCTGGCCCGCGAGGTCGCGGCCCAGGAGCTCGCGAACATCAAGGCCGAGATCGGCGAGGAGGCCTTCGCGGCCGGCAAGTGGCAGCAGGCCCACGACCTCCTCCTCCAGGTCTCCCTGGACGCGGACTACGCGGACTTCCTGACGCTGCCCGCGTACGAGCAGCTCCGCTGATCGACCGCACCATGGCCCCCGGCACCGCACAGCGCCGGGGGCTTTGTGTTCCGTCCGCGCGGCCCCGGTGGGGGCTGGTCGCGCGGTTCCCCGCGCCCCTGACGGCATGCGCTGCGCGCAGCCTTCATCGGGCGGTCAGCCGAGGTGGACGGACCAGTCCTGTTCGGCGGCCGGTTTGCCGTGCAGGTCGGGGACGCGCTTGAGCCAGTCGGGACGGCCCTTCTCCGTGGCGGCCGCGCGGCGCGCGTCGGCGGCCGCCAGCTGGTCGCGCGACGGGAAGTCCGTGGGCAGCCAGGCGGCGGACGTACGGGCGCGGGCCGCGAGATAGGAGACGTACGCCTCACGGACCTCGTCCGGCGCATGGAAGCCCGGCTCGTCGGTCAGCCACGCGTCGGGGACGAGCGCGGTGATCTCGCGGAGCATCTCCTCGGTGACGAGGGGCGCCAGCTCCGCGTCGGCGGCCCGCGTGTCGGGCCCGTAGGCACCGAGGGCGTGATGGCGGAAGTCGTACGCCTTGTCGGGCGCGGACGCATCCCAGCGGTGGTGGAAGATCAGGGCGGCGCCGTGGTCGATCAGCCACAGCTTCGGCTCCTGGATGCCGAAGGTCGGCCAGACCATCAGGTTCGAGCTGTGGATCGTGCGGTCCACGTTGACCGTGAGGGCGTCGAGCCACACGATCTTCCCGGCTTCCAGCGGGTCCACCGTGAAGGCGGCGGCGACCTCGGGCGTGAAGTCCTTCGCGCCCGGCAGGAAGTCCATCCCGAGGTTGAGCCCGTCGCTCGCGCGCAGCAGGTCCTGGACCTCCTGGTGCGGCTCGTGGGCGGCCACCTCGGGGTCGAAGTGGACGCGCACCAGCTCGGGGAAGCGCAGGCCGAGGCGGCGCGCCAGCTCACCGACGACGATCTCCGCGACGAGCGCCTTGCGGCCCTGCGCGGAGCCGGTGAACTTCACGACGTAGGTCCCCAGGTCGTCGGCCTCGACGACCCCCGGCACGGAGCCGCCGGTCCGCAGGGGGTTCAGATACCGGACGGCCGTCACTTCTCGCAGCACACCTGCCAGCCTAACGGGCGGCGCCCGCGGCCGAGGGGTGGCCGGGATCGCACCCCTCGGCGCTCCGGGTCCGCCCGGCGCCCGGCGACTGCCGGTACCGTCGTCCCGGCCGCGGAGACCTTCTTGCGCTATCTGCCTTGCGCGGGACCGATGATGAGGGACGGGACGTATGGCGAACGGGGGCCGGGTCGCGGTCGTGGGCGGGAGCATCGCCGGGTGCGCCGCGGCTCTCGCGGCCCATCGCGGGGGCGCGGACGAGATCGTCGTCTACGAGCGGGCCGCGGGCTCCCTCGCGGAACGCGGCGTGGGCCTCGCGGTGCACGACGCGCGGTACGCCGAGCTGGAGTCGGCCGGGTACATGGACGCGGGCATGCCGTGGGTGGGCCTGGTGCGCCGTCGCTGGTACGTGCGCGCCAGGTCCGCCCGGAACACCGAAGAGATGGCGCTCGGGCGCGAGATCGCCGTCATGCCGTTCCCGTTCCGTACGTACAACTGGGGGCCGCTCTGGCGCGATCTGCGCCGGGCGGTGCCCGAGGACGTCGAGTTCCGTACGGGTGCGGCGGTGGCGCGGGTCGAGGCGACGGCCGGCGGGGCCCGCGTGCACACGGCGGCCGGCGGCGCCGAGGAGTTCGGCCTCGTCATCGGCGCGGACGGCTACCGCTCGGCGGTGCGGGCCTGCGCGTTCCCCGACGTACAGCCGCGGTACGCGGGATATCTGGCGTGGCGTGGCGCGTTCCCCGCACGGCGGCTGGCCGAGCCCGGTCTGTGGGCCGAGGAGGACTGCGCGTACGTGGTGTTCCCCGGCGGGCACCTCATCGTCTACCGGATCCCGGACGGCGGCGCGGCCGGCGGCCGCCGCGTGAACTGGGTTCTCTACACGGCTCCCCCGCCGGGCGTCGACGCGGCGCTGCGCGTCGACCTGCCGACGAGCCTGCCGCCCGGCACCGTCACCGACGCGCTGCGCTCCCATCTCGCTCACGTCGCCGACGAGTTGCTGCCGCCGTACTGGGGTGACCTGGTCCGCCTCACCGCCCCAAATGAGCTGGCCCTCCAGCCCATGTACGACTTCACGGCCCCGCGGTACGCGACGGGCCGGTTCATGCTGGCCGGGGACGCGGCGACGGTCGCGCGCCCACACACGGGGGCCGGTGCGGTGAAGGCCCTCCAGGACGGCGCCGCCCTCGAATCCGCGTTCCGCTCCGCGTCGGACTTCGACGAGGCGCTCGCCGCGTACGACGACTCCCGCACGGCGGCCGGCGGCGCGCTGGTCGGGCTCGGGCGGAGCCTCGGCCGGGCGCTCGTGCAGGAGACCCCGGAGTGGGGGGAGTTGGACCAGGCCGGGCTCGAGGCGTGGTGGGCACAGGCGGACGGAACCGGGGTGTTCGGCGGGAAACAGCTGGATTCCGGCACCGGCCCGCATCCCCGCTGAGCAGTCGTTTTGTTGTGCGCGTACGTTGATCCATAAGATCCGGCGATGATCATAAGAAAACGGCTGGCGGCGGGAACATGTGTCCTGTTCGCCGCCCTGACCATGGGGCTGACGCCCGTCGGCGCCTCCGCGGCGGACAACCCCGACGAGCAGCCCACGGCCGCCCCGAAGGTCGAGCTCGTACTCGACGTGAGCGGTTCCATGCGGGCGCGCGACATCGACGGCGGGACCCGGATGACCGCCGCGAAGCAGGCGTTCAACGAGGTGCTCGACGCGACGCCGAAGGAGGTGGAGCTCGGCATCCGCACGCTGGGCGCCAACTACCGCGGCGAGGACCGGAAGGTGGGCTGCAAGGACACCGCGCGGCTCTACCCGGTCGGGCCGCTCGACCGCACCGAGGCGAAGACCGCCGTCGCCACCCTCTCGCCGACCGGCTGGACTCCGATCGGCCCCGCGCTCCTGAAGGCGGCCGACGACCTGAACGGCGGCGACGGATCGCGCCGCATCGTCCTCATCAGCGACGGCGAGGACACCTGCCGGCCGCTCGACCCGTGCGAGGTCGCCCGCGACATCGCCGCCAAGGGCATCAACCTCACCATCGACACGCTCGGCCTGGTCCCTGACGCCAAGACGCGTGACCAGCTCAGCTGCATCGCCGAGGCCACCGGCGGGACGTACACCTCCGTGCGGCACACCGATGAACTCACCGACCGTGTCGGCCAGTTGGTCGACCGGGCCGCCGACCCCGTGGTCAACCCCGTGGCCGTCGAGGGCGCCAAGGAGTGCACCGGCGCCCCGGAGATCAAGCCAGGTCTGTACACGGACCGCGAGACGTTCGGCGAGCACCGCTTCTACCGCGTGACCGTCGCTCCCGGGCAGGAGCTGCGCGCCTCGGTGAGCGTGGCCGCGGACCGCGCGGTCAACAAGGACTACGGCGTGCTGCTGCGCGCGGTCACCGAGCACGGTCGTGAGATCGTCCGGGGCTCGGAGGCGGGCGACGGTCGTACGGACGTGATCTCGACGGGTCTGCGCTACCCGAAGCCCGAGCAGGACGACGACGAGACCGCGGCCGAGACCGTCTGTCTCCAGGTGTCGAACTCCTACTCGGCCCCCGCTTCGGTCAAGACGACGCCGGGCCTCCCGGTCGAGCTGACCGTGGACGTCGTGGACGCGCCGAGCGCGGCGTCCGACGTGGCCGCGTTCGGCCTCGGCCGCGGCTGGTGGCTGCTCGGCGCCCTGGTGCTCACCGGCTTCGTGGCGGGTGTGCTGTGGGGCTGGATCTCGCGCTGGCGGGTCGCGGTCTGGAGGACCAACTGATGCGTACGAACAAGTTGTTGGTGACTGCGGGACTCCTCGGCGCGAGTGCGCTGACCGCACTGCTCGGGGCCGGCACGGCGTTCGCCGGGTCCGGCGACTCCGGTTCCTCCGGTGACGACAAGGCCCCCACCGAGGCGGGCACGTCGTTCCGTACCGCGCAGGAGGTGGAGCAGGGCCGGCGCGCCACCGCGGGCGCCTCCACGGGTGACTACCTGTACTGGTCGTTCCCGGCGGACGCCGGGCAGCGGCCCACGGTCAAGGCGACGGTGAAGCTGCCGGACTCGGCTGCGCGGCCCTCGGGCGCGACGTGGCGGATCGACGTGTACGACGGGCTGAGGCGCCGTCAGTCCTGCATGTACGGGACGCAGTCGAGGGCGGCTGCGCAAGACGCGACGTCGGTCGGCCTGTCCTGCACGCTGCGCACGGTGCGGGCCTGGTCGGAGCAGTGGGCGAACGACCCGCTGCCCGGCACGTACTACGTCCGGCTCACGGCGGCCGCGCTGACGCCCTCCGACCAGGGGCTGCCCGTCTCGGCCGAGGTCGAGGTGACCTCCAAGGAGGTCGGCGGCTCCTCGGCGGTGGACGGCTCACTGGCGGCCCCGCTCGTGCCGGGCTCGACGACCCAGGAGGCGGCTGCGTCCTCCGGGGATTCCTCCGACGAGGAGAACGGCTCGTCGGCGAGCCAGGCGCTCGCGACGGGTGAGCCCGAGGACGGCTGGTCCTCCGGCTGGTGGTCGGACCGCTGGGTCTGGACGGCGGCGGGCGGCATCCTGGCCGCGCTCGCCGGTATCGGCGGCTACGCCCTGACGCGCGGGACGGGCCGCCCGTCCCGGGTGCCGCCGGGCATGTAACCCACCCGTCCATGGCGCCCGCGCACCTCACGTGCCGGGCGTCATGGACGAGTTGCTCCCTGCTTCACACCTCTCGCAGCGCCTTCGCCAGGGCGCCGTCCCCGGACACGGCGACACGGCCCGCGCGCGCCGCCTCCTCCAGCGTCAGCTCGCCCCGCACCACGGCGACACAGGTTTCCGTGCCGAGGACGAGCCGCGCGTCGGGCTCGACACCCACCGGCCCCTCGGCATAAACAGGCCCGCCCGCGCCCGAGCCGCCGACCCTCACATGGAACTCCCCCTCGTCGAGGCGCACTTCGACCACACCCTCGCCGCCGAGCCGCTCCAGATGGCTCAGGAGCGGCAGGGCGAACCAGTGCGCGCGTACCGCGTCCGTGGGCCCGCGCTCCTCAAGCGCGGGTGCGCCCCACTCACCCAGCGCCTGGAGCACCGGCAGCAACTGCCGTCCCCGCGGGGTCAGTTCATACACGTACGCCGAGACGGGCGCGGGCAGCCTGCGGCGCTCGGCGACGCCCTCGCGCTCCATGTCCTTGAGTCGCGAGGCGAGCACGTCCGTGCTGACGCCGGGCAGGTCGGCGTGCAGATCGGTGTAGCGGCGCGGCCCGGCGAGGAGCTCACGGACGATCAGGAGCGTCCAGCGGTCCCCGACGGCGTCGAGAGCGCGGGCGGCGGCGCAGTACTGGTCGTAGCTTCGGCGTGGCATGGCTCGCAGTCTATGCAACTTGTTGGACTTTCCAAGCGGTCACTTGGTAAAACCAAGTCACACACGTCACGGGCAGGTCGCGGGAGGGCACCACATGGAGTTCCGGCAGTCGAGCAAGCTCAGCGAGGTCTGCTACGAGATCCGCGGCCCGGTGATCGAGCACGCCAACGCCCTTGAGGAGGCGGGCCACAGCGTCCTGCGCCTCAACACCGGCAACCCCGCCCTCTTCGGCTTCGAGGCGCCCGAGGAGATCGTCCAGGACATGATCCGGATGCTCCCCCAGGCCCATGGCTACACCGACTCGCGGGGCGTCCTGTCCGCCCGCCGCGCCGTCGCCCAGCGCTACCAGGCGCTCGGCCTCGAGGTCGGCGTCGACGACGTGTTCCTCGGCAACGGCGTGTCCGAGCTGGTCTCCATGGCCGTACAGGCACTCCTGGAGGACGGCGACGAAGTCCTCATCCCCGCCCCGGACTTCCCGCTGTGGACGGCCGTCACCACGCTCTCCGGCGGCAAGGCCGTGCACTACGTCTGCGACGAGTCGGCCGACTGGTACCCCGACCTCGACGACATGGCCGCGAAGATCACCGACCGCACCAAGGCGGTCGTCATCATCAACCCCAACAACCCCACGGGCGCCGTCTACCCGAAGGAGATCATCGAGGGCATCCTCGACCTCGCCCGCCGGCACGGCCTGATGGTCCTCGCGGACGAGATCTACGACCAGATCCTGTACGACGACGCGGTGCACCACAGCGCCGCCGCCCTCGCCCCCGACCTGGTCGTCCTCACCTTCTGCGGCCTTTCCAAGACCTACCGCGTCGCGGGCTTCCGCTCCGGCTGGCTGGTCGTCACGGGACCGCGGCAGCACGCCCGCAACTATCTGGAGGGCCTGACGATGCTCGCCTCCATGAGGCTGTGCGCCAACGCCCCCGCCCAGTACGCCATCCAGGCCGCGCTCGGCGGCCGCCAGTCCATCCGCGAACTCACCGCGCCGGGCGGCCGCCTCCTCGAACAGCGCGACAAGGCCTGGGAGAAGCTCAACGAGATCCCGGGCGTCTCCTGCGTGAAGCCGAAGGGCGCCCTGTACGCGTTCCCGCGCATCGACCCCAAGGTCCACCCCATCGCCGACGACGAGAAGTTCGTCCTCGACCTGCTGTTGCGCGAGAAGATCCAGGTCGTCCAGGGCACCGGCTTCAACTGGCCGCGCCCGGACCACTTCCGCATCCTCACCCTCCCGTACGCTGACGACCTCGACGCCGCGATCAGCCGGATCGGGCGCTTCCTGAGCGGATACCGCCAGTGACGTCCTGCACCACCTGTGCCCTGCCGAGCCTGACGCAGTTCGCCTCGCCCGAGCTCGTCGAGGCGATCGTGGAGGGCGGCCACGACCGCGCCGACGACCCCGCCTGGGAGACCTCGGGCGCGGCCACCGTGGAGGACTACGCGCTGTGGTGCGGCCATCTGTGCGGTCTGACCTGCCTGCGCATGGCGCTCGGCCCGGACGCGCCCACCCTGTTCGACCTGCGGGACGGAGCACTCAAGTACGGCGCGTACACCGTGGATGCGGACGGCGACATCCACGGTCTGATCTACGCCCCTTTCGCCGAGTACGCCCGCGAGGAACTCGGCCTGGACGCGACCGTCCACCGCACACTGACGGTCGGCGAGATCGCCGGGCTGCTCGATGAGGGCCGTACGGTCATGGCGTCGGTCCACTACGGGATCCGGCGCCCGGAGCGGCCCGCGCCCGGCCGGGGCGGACACCTGGTCCTGCTCACGGCCCGCGACGGTGACCGCTTCCACTTCCACAACCCGTCGGGGACCAGCCCCGAAACCCGTTGCGCGGAACTGCCGTCGGCGGCGTTCGAGAATTTCTTCGCGGGCCGGGGCATTTCACTGGGGGCGCGGCGGATCGGGTCGCCGGGTCCGGAAACGGGAGCGGGCCCGAGGGCGTAGCAGGCCCCCGGACCCTTTCGATGCCACTCACATCTCGGTGAACGCATTTCGCCGGTATTTGGCGACAAAAACCAAGTGAACGTGCAAGTTGTAGACAACATGTCGTCCGGTGCGCACGTTGGGATGAGGAGTCCAGCGCGGTGACCTAAACCAATGCTACGTTCGCGGTTGTGAGTCACGGCACCTTGGTTAAGCGGCAGTTCGGGCACCGTGCCCGACTTTCACCGTCTCCTGCCCAAGTGTTGAAGACCGATGACCAGGCGCACGCGGCCCGCACCATGTGGAACCTTCTCCACGCCTGGTGGCAAATGATGCCGAAGGAAAAGCGGACGCTTGCGAACGCGGACGCCGCGATCCGCCAGGCCCGTAAGGACATCGACTTCCTGGCCGCCCTTCCCGCGCAGGCCGCGCAAGCGGTACTCAAGACCTACTTCCAGGCATGGAAGAACTGCTGGGACGGCCGCGCCGACGCCCCGAACTTCAAAAGCCGCCTCCGCACCGCGATGTCCGTGGATATCCCACAGGGCCGCGACCTGAACATCACCCGCACGCACCGCCGCTGGGGCATGGCCAACATTCCCAAGGTGGGCCGGGTCCGCTTCCGGTGGACCAAAGACCTTCCGGTCGGCAAGCGTGCAGGCGCGGAGAACCGGATCACCGGGCACGACTGATCAAGGACGTGCTCGGCTGGCACATCGCCTTCCGCGTCCAGACCTTGGAGGTCGAGCCCGATCCCCACCAGGGGGATGAGGTCGGCATCGACGTGGGCGTCACCGTGCCCCTCGCCCTCTCGGACGGCGAGACGTACGAGCACGGCGCATGGCTGACCGGCAAGGAGAAGGCCAGGCTCCTGCAGCTGGAGCAGCGCGCCGCGCAGCGCAAGCAGCACCGCAAGCCCGGCGAGCGCACCAGCCGCCGACTGCGCCACACCTACGACCAGATCGCAGGACTGCGCGCGAAAGCCAAGCGCAAGGCCCTGGACTGGCAGCACCAGACGACCACCGCCATCGCCCGCACCTACGGCACCGTCGTGGTCGAAGCACTCACCATCACGAACATGGTCAAGTCGGCCAGGGGAACCATCGAGGAGCCGGGGAAGAACGTTGCCCAGAAGGCTGGGCTGAACCGCTCCATCAGCCAGGAGGCATGGGGCCGGACGGTGACCATGCTGATGTACAAGACCGCCCGGCTCGGCGGCACCCTGCACAAGGTCCCCGCCCCCAATACTTCCCGACGCTGCTCGGTGTGCGGCTTCACCACGCCCGGCAACCGGGAGAGCCAGGCCGTGTTCGTGTGCAAGAACCCGGACTGCGGCTGGTCGGGCAACGCCGACCACAACGCAGCCCGGAACGTCTTGCACCTGTACCGGATGGGCCTCGCGCTCATCCCGGCTGCCGGGAGGGCAGTCGTCAGGCGCGCGAAGCGCGTCAAGCCCGCTGCCGCAAGGTAGGCAGGAATCTCCCGGCTCCAGCCGGGAGAGCACTCCAATGGAAGACGCGCCCGCTGCTCGACTGGGCGGCGGGGCGGCCCTTCGCCTGGGTCGACGACATGATCACGGACCTGGACTCCCGCCATGTCACCGCGCACCACGACGCCCCGGCCCTGCTCCTGCGCATCCATCCGCGCCACGGGCTGCGCGAGAGGGACTTCACGACGCTGACGCGATGGGCCGAGGCACTGTGAAGCGGCGTACTCGGCCGCCGCCGGCCCGGCCCGTCAGCGGCCGATCAGCGCCGTGAGGGCGCCCACCGGGTCCGTGTCGGGGGTGCCTCTCGGCCACCAGTCCTCGCGGCCGGGGTCCGACTCGTAGCCGTACCAGAGCCCTTCGCGGCCGAGGCGGAGCTGGAGGTTGTCCGTGGACAGCCTGTTTCTGTGGGGACGGAAGTGGGGGAAGTCCGCGGCGATGAGGGCCGGGCGGGCGCGGTCGAAGGGTCCGGCCGGCGGGTCCCACTCCTCTTCGAGGACGCCCAGGCCCGCGAGTCCGCCCTGGCGCCAGGCGGCGACGGCGCGGGCCAGGTCGGTGGCCGTGCGTCCGGTGCCCTGGGCGAGGGACTTGTAGAGCGCGCGCGTGGACGCCGCGAGGCCGGAGCCGGGGTGTGCGGCGGCGAGCCGGACCGCGTCCTGCCAGGGGGTGAGACCGGCGATCGGGTCGATGCCCCGGGTGAGGAACGTGTGGGCGCGGGCCGCGGCCTCCGTGGCGAGGAGGTCGAGGGCGAGCGGGTCGGGGGCGCCGGACGCGTGCGGGTAGACGGGCGGGCGGCCCGGCTGCGCGGGGGCCGGGAACGGCGGGGGCAGGAGCGGCAGGGTGCGGGGCGCGAGGGCTTCGCGGGCCTCGACCGAGGGCAGCGCGGGGGCCGTGGCGGAGCGCTCGCCGGCGGCCCGCGCCGCGTTGCGCCGGGTCAGTTCGGCGAGGAGCTCCTGTTCGCCGCGGCCGCGCAGCAGGAAGAGGACGAACGGGTCCTCGTCGAGCAGGCGTGCCGTCTGGTAGCAGAGCGCGGCCGCGTGCTTGCAGGGGTGACCGTCGTCCGGGCAGGAGCAGTCGGGGATCAGGTCGCCGACGGCGGGCAGGAGGTCGGCGACGGCGGCCAGCGCGTGCGGCACGTCCTTGTCGAGGAGCGCGGCCATGTGGTCGGGGCGGGCGGCCGCCGCGTCCAGGATGCGCTCCCAGTCGTCGTCGTGGAGGGTGCGCAGGCGGATCTCCGTGCGGTACGGGCGGGGGCGCGAGCCGTGGACGTAGGCCATGACGCGGCCGGGGGTCGCGGTGATGGCGTCGACGTGTCCCCGGTCGGCGTAGGCGCGGCCCCGGGTGAGGCGGGCCGTGTCGAGCGCCGTGTCCACGAGGGCGTCCACCCACGCGTTCCCCCACCAGGTCAGCGCGAAGTCGTCGGCCGTGCGGGTGCGGGGCGGCAGGGGCGGGAAGGTGCGGCGGCGGTCGTCGACGCGGGCGCGGGCCTGGGCGTGCGCGCCGGCGCGGCCCGGCGTGTGGGGTGTCATGCCGTCCTCCGTGTCATGCCGTCCTCCTGAGGGAGACGAGGTCGGCGAGCTCCCGGTCGGTCAGCTCGGTCAGGGCGGCTTCGCCGGAGCCGAGCACGGCGTCCGCGAGGGCCTTCTTGGCGGCGAGCATCTCGGCGATGCGGTCCTCGACGGTGCCCTCGGTGATGAGGCGGTGGACCTGGACGGGCTGGGTCTGGCCGATGCGGTAGGCGCGGTCGGTGGCCTGCTCCTCGACGGCCGGGTTCCACCAGCGGTCGAAGTGGACGACGTGGCCCGCGCGGGTGAGGTTGAGGCCGGTGCCGGCGGCCTTGAGGGAAAGCAGGAAGACGGGGACCTCGCCGGACTGGAAGCGGTCGACCATGCGCTCGCGTTCGGCCACCGGTGTTCCGCCGTGCAGGAGCTGGGACGGGATCGCACGGGCGGCGAGGTGGGTCGCGAGGAGGCGGGCCATGGACACGTACTGCGTGAAGACGAGGACGGAGCCGTCCTCCGCGAGGATCGTGTCGAGGAGTTCGTCGAGCAGGGCCAGCTTGCCGGAGCGGCCGGTGAGGCGGGCGCGCGGGCCTTCCGCCTCCTTGAGGAACTGCGCCGGGTGGTTGCAGATCTGCTTGAGCGACGTCAGGAGCTTCATGATCAGGCCACGGCGTGCGATGCCTTCGGCGGCCTCGATCTCGGCCATCGCCTCGCGGACGACCGCCTCGTAGAGCGAGGCCTGTTCGCGGGTGAGGGGGGCCGGGTGGTCCGACTCGGTCTTGGGCGGCAGCTCGGGGACGATCCCGGGGTCGGACTTCTTGCGGCGGAGCAGGAACGGCCGCACGAGGCGGGCCAGACGCTCGACGGCCTCGGCGTCCTCGCCGGTCTCGACGGCGCGCGCGTGCCGTGCGCGGAAGGACTTGAGCGGGCCGAGCAGCCCGGGTGTCGTCCAGTCGAGCAGGGCCCACAGCTCGGAGAGGTTGTTCTCCACGGGCGTGCCGGTGAGCGCGATGCGGGCGGGCGACGGGATCGTGCGCAGCGCCTTGGCGGTGGCGGAGAAGGGGTTCTTGATGTGCTGCGCCTCGTCGGCGACGACCATGCCCCAGGTGTGCCCGGCCAGTTCGGCGGCGCGGGTGCGCAGGGTGCCGTACGTGGTGAGGACGAAGCCGCCTGCGAGGCCTTCGAGGGTGCGGTCCGTGCCGTGGAAGCGGCGGACGGGGACGCCGGGGGCGAAGCGGATGATCTCCCGCTGCCAGTTCCCGAGGAGGGACGCCGGGCAGACGACGAGGGTGGGCGCCGCCTTGTTCCTGCGCAGGTGGAGCGCGATGAGGGTGACCGTCTTGCCGAGGCCCATGTCGTCGGCGAGGCAGCCGCCGAGGCCGAGCGAGGTCATGAGGTCGAGCCAGGCCAGGCCCCGCAGCTGGTAGTCGCGGAGCGTGGCGTGCAGGCCCGCGGGCTGGGTGACGGCGGCGGGGCCTTCGACGAGGCGGTCGCGGAGGTGGGCGAGGACGCCGGTGGGGACGGCCTCGACGCGCTCGCCCTCGATGTCGGCCTCGCCGGTGAGGGCCACGGCGAGGGCGTCGACGGGCTGGAGCAGTCCCAGCTCGCGCTTGCGGGCCTTGCGTACGAGGTCGGGGTCGACGACGACCCACTGGTCGCGCAGCCGGACGACGGGCCGGTGGGACTCGGCGAGTTCGTCCATCTCGCGCTCGGAGAGGGGGTCGCCGTCGAGCGCCAACTGCCAGTTGAACTTGAGGAGTTCCTCGCCGTCGAAGAACGGGGTGCCGTCGGTGGCGGAGCCGGGCGCGGCGGCGCGCACCACGGCGGTGGCGGTGAGGGCGCGGGCCAGGTCCCTGGGCCAGTGGACCTCGACGCCCGCGTCCGCGAGGCGGGCCGCGGCCGGGCCGAGCAAGTCGAGCAGCTCGCCCTCGGAGAGTGCGAGGACGTCGGGCACGTCACGCTCCAGGACGCGGCCGAGCGGGGGCCAGACGCGGGCGGCGCGGCGCAGGGCGAGGACGGCGTCGATCCTTGCGCGCGGCCCGAAGTGCGCGTCGCCGTCACCGGCCCAGAGCCGCGCCGCGTCGACGACCTGCGTGGGGTCGGCGAGGCTGTGCACCTGGACGAGGGCGGCCCCGGCCCGCCGCCGCTCCCCGGCGCCCGCGCCTCCCGGGCCGTCCTCACCGGCGGAGGCGGGGTCGGTGGCGTCGGCAGCGTCGTCCGTGTCGAAGAGCGTGAAGTTCGAGAGGTCGAGGCGCAGGGACACCCGTACGCCCGCGTCCATACCGGCGGCCGCCTCGACCGCCCAGGCACGCGCGCGGGGCAGGTGCTGCGGCGCGAAGGAGGCGAAGGGCGCCCCGGCCGCGAAGGGGGCGGCGGGACTGCGCGGCAGGGAGTCGGCGACCGCGTCGAGGAACGCGCGCACAAGGGCCTCGGGCTCGGGCAGCCGCAGCGGCTCGGAGCCCTCGACGGGCGCGGCATGGGCCTCGTACGGCATCGCGGCGGCGATGGCGCGCAGCTGTGCGATGTCGTCCGCGTCGAGAGGGCCCGCGCGCCACGCGTCGTGGTCGGAGGGGGTGAGGCCGGGCAGGAGGCGGCCACGGCCCACGAGGTGCAGGGCGTGCAGGGCGGCGGCGCCCCAGCAGGCCGCGGCGGGGTGGGCGCCAGGGGTGTGGCGGGCCCGGACGAGCAGGGGCAGGGCGTCGGTGACGGGTAGCCGGACGGCGGGCACGGTCCGGGCGCGGGCGCCCGCGCCGTGCGGCCGGACCACGGTGAGCGGGGTGGCGCCCGGCAGGTCCGTGCCGTCCGGGTGCCAGAACGCGACGCTGCTCTCGCGCGGCAGGGGCGCGGGAAGGAACACGGCGGCCGCGGCGACGGTGATGCCCCTGTGGTCGGTCTGCTCCGTCATGGCCGGGCTCCTTTCCCTGGTCGGCAGGCATGGGTACGCCCTGGTCGGTGCGGCGTGCGTCGCTCTCGTCCGGCGGGACCGGCGACGTCTACGACCTTACGGGCGGGGTCTGACAATCAAGGCCGGGCGTCCCTCCCCCACCGCGTGTACGGTTCGAACGACGGCCCGTGCAAGATCGCCGGGCCCGACCGACGGCAGCCTCGGAGAGAACAGGACAGTCGCATGGGTGACCTGCTGCTGGTCCGGCACGGCGAGACCGAGTGGGCCCTGTCCGGGCGGCACACGAGCTGGACCGACGTCCCGCTGACGGAGAACGGCCGCGAGCAGGCACGCAAGCTCGCCCCGCTCGTCCGCAGCTATCACATCGGAGCCGTCTTCTCGAGCCCGATGGTGCGGGCCCACGAGACAGCGAAGCTCACGGGTCTCGGGAACGTGCGGGTCGACGCCGACCTGTGCGAGTGGGACTACGGCGCCTACGAGGGCGTCACGACGCTGGAGATCCAGCGCACCCGGCCCCACTGGTTCCTCTTCACGGACGGGGTCGCGCCAGGACCTCCCGAGCACCCCGGTGAGAGCCCCGAAGAGGTGGGGGCGCGGGCCGACCGCATGCTCGCGAAGGTGGACGCCGCGCTCGCGGAGAACGAGGGCAGCGTCGTCCTCTTCGGCCACGGCCACTTTTCTCGGGTCCTCACCGCACGCAGGCTCGGCCTGCCCCCGGCGGACGGAGCGCATTTCCTGCTGGCGACGGGCACGGTCAGCAGGCTGAGCACAGAGCACGGCCGGCCGGTCGTCGCCGGGTGGAATCTGCGGCCCTGATACGCCGTCGGGCCCGGCCGTTGTCAGACCCGTGCTGCACCATCGGAACGTACGGAGGATCTGCCGGCCGAGGGACGGAATCAGGGGGTGGCGCCATGACCAGGCCGCTGTCCGCCGCGCAGCGGCGCATCGTCGACGAGGCCGACCCGGTCACCGGGCGGCTGAGGGGCGGTGACGCCCAGCTCGCGCGCCTCGTCCTGATGAAGCTCGCGTTCCGGCACCCGCGACCTCCCCACGACCACTTCCTGACACCGGCCGGGCACCGGATACGGGAAGCGGGGGACGAACCGGAGCGCGCCGAGCAGCCACCGCCGCCGGAGCCTTCGGGCGGGGGCCCGTTCGCGGCGCGGGTGGGCGGAGAGTCACCGGTGCCGGGCGGTCCGGCGCGGGCGCGCGAGGTGCGCAGTGCCTGGCAGGGGCTCGTGGAGATGCGCCGGATGACCAATCCGGGCGGCGTCACCGACCGCCCGTGCGCCTGGGAGCGCGCGCATCTGGTGCAGGCTGCCGCCCTCGCCCTGGAGGCGGCGGGCTGCCGTCCGGCGGAGGGTGACACCGGGGACGGCTACCGTGTCGGCGGCACACCACAGCCGGAGGCCGTGGCCGTACGGGGGCGCGGGCCGGACGGAATCGCGGGCTGCGCCGCCGCGTTGGAGCGGGCAGGGTGGCAGGTCAGCGAGCACGCGGAACCCCGCACCAGGGGGCGGTACCTGCTGGCGTCACCGCGAAGATCATGACGATCGAGCAGCAGACGCAGCACCCGAAGCAGAAGCCGTAAGAGCTGTACTGGCCGCATTGGGGCCGTAGTAGTCGTCGAAGGGGGAATCGTGACGGAGCCGTTCACCGTGCGCATTCAAGTGCGCGGGTACGAGACCGACTCGCAGGGGCACCTCAATCAGAGCGTGTATCTGCAGTACGCGGAGCACGCGCGATGGGTGCTGCTCCAGCACGGCGGGATCCGGCAGGCCGACCTGCTGGCGAAGGGGGTCGGCCCGGTCGCCCTGGAGACGACCATCCGCTACCGCCGAGAGCTGCGCGCAGGCGACGAGGTGGACGTGAGCTGCGCGTTCGTGTGGACGGAGGGCAAGACGTTCCGGATCGAGCAGTCGATACGCAAGACCGACGGCACGCTCGCTGCGGAACTGACGAGTGCGGGCGGCCTGATGGACCTCAAGGAGCGCAAGCTCGTGGCGGATCCGCGCGAGTACTTCCGGGCACTCGCGTCGGACCCACGCGCCTTCGGCCTCTGATTCCCGACGGCCCTGGACGAACGCCGCCTAGACGAACGCCCCCTTGTGCTCTTCGGCCCACATGGCGAAGGTGCGGGGCGGGCGTCCGAGGATCCGTTCGACGTCGTCCGTGACGATCGCGTTCTGACCGGCGCGGACGTACGCGAACCCTTCGAGGACACTGTCCACGGACTCCTCGGCGATGCCCGCGGCAAGCACGTACTCCCGGGCGGACTCCAGGGGCACGTCGACGGTCTCGACGGGGCGCCCGACCGCCGCGGCGACGGCGGCCGCCTGGTCGGGCACGGTGAGGAGTTCGGGCCCGGTGAGGGTGTAGACGCGGCCGTCGTGCCCGTCGGCGAGGAGGGTCTTCACGGCCGCTTCGGCGATGTCGCGCGGGTCGATCACGCCCTGGGCGCCGTCCCCGAACTGGTTGGGTACGGGCCGCCCCGCGCGGATCTCCGGCGCCGACCACAGGAAGTTCGACGCGAACGTGGTGGGACGCAGCACGGTCCACTCCAAGTCGCCCTCCCGGAGCGCCACTTCGCCCGGGACGTGCCACATGCCGAAGCCTCCGGCGCCCGGCTCGCCCGTGCCGATCGCCGAGAGCTTCACTACCCTGCGCACGCCGGCCGCCCGCGCCGCGTCCAGCAGGGCCTTGTCCTGCGCGCCGGGCCCGGATCCGGAGCCGGGCAGGGTCACCATGAAGACGGCGGTCGCGCCGGCCACCGCGGCGTCGAGAGTCCCCGGGTCGTCGAGGTCCCCGCGGACGACCTCGGTTGCGGATCCGAAGGCGGCGCGGGCCGGATCACGGGTCAGGGCGCGGTGCGCGACGCCCCGCGCGGCGAGGAGACGGGTCACTTCACTGCCGATGGTGCCGGTGGCACCGGTGATGAGGATCATGGCCGCAACGCTGCCGGTCAACGGGCCGCCGCAGCTAGGAAATTCCGGCACAGCCGGCGGCCTCCGGACGGCAGACCCCCCGGTTAACGTGGAGGGGTGACCACGCTGAGGGACAGGACAGCTGAACGGGCGGGGGCGCCGGACCACACCGGCACCCCCGGGCACACCGGCGCCCCCGGGCAGTACAGCACCCCCGGACCCTACGGCACCCCTGTCGCGCCGCCCGAGGCGCTGCGCCCCTGGATCACCGAGATCGACTCGATCAACTCCGTCGGCTCCCCGGACTTCGGTCGGGCGGACACCGGGGCGATCACCCACGTCCCGGACGCGGCGACGCGCCTGGTGTTCCGTGTGCTGCCGGACGGCGGCACCGACGTGGTCGCCATCGGGCCGCGCACCAAGGCCTCGTACTACGAGGAGACGCGGCTCCCGATGTGTCTGCAGCTGCGGTTCCGGCCCGGGGCCGCGCGCCCTCTGCTCGGGGTGTCCGTACGCGAACTCGTGGGCCGCGCCGCGCCGTTGGAGTCACTGCCGGGCGAGGCGGGCCGGCGGCTCGCGGGTGGGCTCGCCGCCCTCGGGCCCGCTCCGGACCCGGACGCCGTACTCGCGCGCATGACGGAGCTGCTGCCGGACGGTCTCACGCCGCGCGACCGTGGCGAGCGCGCCCGCGACGGCCTGGTGCGGGCGGCGGTGGAGGCGCTGTCGACTGCCCCGGGGCGCGACCGGCCGGGGACGGTCGCGGAGGTGTCCCGGCAACTCGCCGTGAGTGAGCGCCAGTTGCGCAATCTCTTCGCGGAAGACGTCGGCCTGTCCCCCAAGCATTTCGCTCGGATCGACCGGGTGCGCCAGGTGCTCGCCGGCGCGGGCGCCGAGGGGAACCCGCGGTGGGCTGGGCTCGCGCACGCCACCGGCTACTACGACCAGTCGCACATGACGGCGGAGTTCCACGCGCTGTTCGGCGTACCGCCGACGGCGTTCGTCTCGGGACGCCTCCCGGCTACGCGCCCCTGCGGCCCGGGCCGCTGATCCCACCGGCGCCCCCGCCCACCCCCCTCCCCACATACAAAACCGCCGTTCAGGTGCAGGAACGGCCTGTGCGAGCACATCGACCCCGCTCCACACCCCCAACTCCTCTCCGCTTGACGGGTATACGTCACCCGCAATCTCTGGTAGGAAACCTTCCTAACAGTTCGCGGAAGAACGAGCTCCCCCCATGGAGGTCCCGTGCACACCCCCCACGCACGCACGTCGCGTCGCACCCTGCTCGCCCTGATCGGCGCCTCGGTGGTCGCGGCCCCGCTCCTCACGACCCAGCTCGCGACGGCCACGCCCGTCTCCGCGGGCGGGCTCGACGACCCGGCGAAGAAGGAGATCGCCATGAAGCTGGTGTCGAGCGCGGAGAACTCCTCGCTCGACTGGAAGGCCCAGTACGGCTACATCGAGGACATCGGTGACGGCCGCGGGTACACCGCCGGGATCATCGGCTTCTGTTCCGGCACCGGCGACATGCTCGATCTCGTGGAGCTGTACACGCAGCGCAAACCCGGCAACGTCCTCGCGAAGTACCTGCCCGCCCTGCGCGAGGTGGACGGCACCGACTCGCACGACGGCCTCGACCCCGACTACCCGCGCGACTGGGAGAAGGCGGCCGAGGACTCCGCGTTCCAGCAGGCCCAGAACGACGAGCGCGACCGCGTGTACTTCAACCCGGCGGTCGCACAGGGCAAGGCGGACGGCATCGGCACGCTGGGGCAGTTCGCGTACTACGACGCCATCGTGATGCACGGCGACGGCGACGACGCGACGAGCTTCCGCAACATCCGCGAGCGCGCTCTCGCCCAGGCCCAGCCGCCGGCGCAGGGCGGCGACGAGGTCGCGTACCTGAACGCGTTCCTCGACGCTCGCGTGTGGGCCATGAAGCAGGAGGAGGCCCACAGCGACACGAGCCGCGTCGACACCGCGCAGCGCGTCTTCCTCGAGAACGGCAATCTGAACCTGGACCCGCCGCTCGACTGGAAGGTGTACGGGGACAGCTACCACATCGGCTGACAACTCCCGTGGCCGGGCGGCGTGTTCGGCACCTGACAGTGTCGGGCGCGCCGCTTTCGTGTATGCCGACCAGTCACCCGCACGACGCAGTACCCGCCACGGACAGCGGAAGGACACGCGGCGAGAGGCCTGGCGCCTGCTGCGCTCCCCCGGCGTGGCGCCGAACGCCGGCGGAACACATCGATGAACGCGCTGGTGGTGGTCGCGGTGTCCGGGATCGGGGTCGCCGCCTACCATCCTGAGGCCGCGCGCGTGGCCCGCATCGCGAGCCGTGGCAGCCATACGGCGATGGGCTGGTTCTCGCTGATGCCCGAGCCGAGGACGAGGGCCGGTCCCGTCGCGCTGCGGCTCACGCGGGACCGGCAATCCGGGTTATCTGGAAAGTAACTTCCGCCATACGGTGGGCGGCGTCACGCTCGTTACGTCAGTGCACCCCTGCCGCGGAAGACCCTGCCGAGGCGGAGGACCCGGCGGCCGTACGCGTCGACGCGATCTCACCGCCCGGTTCCATCGGGGCCGTCACATCGTCCGCGGCACCGCTGCGGCCGAGGTGGTTGAAGAGCAGGTTGAGGATCACCGCGGCCACACAGCCCGTGGAAATGCCCGAATCCAGGATGATCTTCGCGGTCTCCGGGAACGCGTGGTAGAACTCCGGCGCCGCGATCGGGATGAGCCCGACGGCCAGCGAAACGGCCACGATCAGCACGTTGTTGTCCCGCTCCAGGTTCGCCTTGACCAGGGTCTGGATGCCGCTCGCCGCGACCGAGCCGAAGAGCACGACACCCGCGCCGCCGAGTACGGGCCGCGGCACGACCGCGATCAGCGAGGCGGCCATCGGGCACAGGCCCATCAGGACGAGGAAGCCGCCGCCCGTGGCGACGACGTACCGGCTGCGGATCTTCGTCATCGCGACGAGGCCGATGTTCTGGGCGAACGCGCTGCACATGAAGCCGTTGAAGAACGGGCTGAGCGCCGAGCCGAGCGTGTCGGCCCGCAGTCCGGCAGCGATGGTCTTCTCGTCGGCGGGGCGCTCCACGATCTCACCGAGCGCCAGCATGTCGGCCGTGGACTCGGTCATCGAGACGACCATGACGACGCACAGGGAGACGATCGCCGCGGCGGCGAACTGCGGGGCGCCGAAGTGGAACGGCGTCGGGAAGCCGATGACGTCCGCGTCACCGATCGGGCTGAAGTCCGTGACGCCGAAGGGGATCGCGACGAGGGTGCCGATGATCAGGCCGAGGAGTACGGCGATCTGCTTCACGAAGCCCGTGGTGAACCGGCGCAGCAGCAACACGATGACGAGGGTGATGCCCGCCAGCGTGAGATAGGTCGTCGAACCGTAGTCCTCGGCCGCGGGGTTGGGGCCCTGGGCCCAGCCGAACGCGACGGGCATCAGCGAGACGCCGATGAGGGTGATGACCGTGCCGGTCACGACCGGCGGGAAGAAGCGCACGAGCTTGCTGAAGAAGGGGGCGGCGATGAAGCCGAGAACGCCGGCGACGATCACCGCGCCGAAGATGACGGGCAGCGCGTCCTTCTTGTCGTCGGTCGAGTTGACGACGGCGATCATGGGCGCGACACCGGCGAAGGTGACGCCGTTGACGAACGGCAGACGGGCGCCGATCTTCCAGATGCCGAGCGTCTGGAGGAACGTGGCGAGTCCCGCGGTGAACAGACAGGCGCCGGTCAGGAAGGTGAGTTCCTTGGGCGACAGGCCCACGGCGGCGCCCACGATGAGCGGCGGCGCGACGACGCCCGCGTACATGGCGGCGACGTGCTGGAGGCCGGTCGTCGCCATCTTCAGCGGCGGCAGCTTCTCGTCCACCGGGTGCTTGCCCGCAGGACGTTCGGTGTGCCCCTCGGATATCTCGTCGGGGGTGGTGCCTTGCTTGGTGAACCTGGGCTTGTTGGCCACAGCGGCTCCTCCGGTTGTTTTCCAGTGCCTGGGCGGCACTCGCTTCTGGGAGGTGGTACGAGGTGCAAGGACTTGCCGGTATTCGGTTGTGGGTACTGCGCCCAGGTAGTGCTGACCGCCCCGGGACCGTGAAGTGTCGGGCCACGATCCGGGGCGGCACTTGAGCAGCCCGCTCGGCGGCTCAAGTCCGGTCGGGGGCCGTCCCCCCCGACCGGAGTTCTATGGTTGTCAGGCCTCGGCGGTGATCCGCGCGAGACGCTGGGCCTCCTGACGCGCATCGCGGGCGATGGCGTCCTCGTCGGCGTGCAGCAGGCGTCCGTCCTCGACGACCGGCTTTCCGTTGACGAGGGAGAGGGTGACCGGGGCCGCCGCGCCGAAGACGATGGCGGTGACCGGGTCGGCGATCGAGGAGTGCCCGATGCCGTCGATCTTCCACAGGACCAGGTCGGCGAGCTTGCCAGCCTCCAGGGAGCCGATCTCTGCGGCGCGGCCCAGGACCCGGGCGCCGCCGGCGGTGCCGAGCCGGAGCGCCTGACGGGCGTTCAGGGCGGCCTCGCGGTGGGCGCCGAGACGGTTGATGAGGAGCGCGTTGCGCAGCTCGGTGTGCAGCTCGCCCGATTCGTTGGACGCGGTGCCGTCGACGCCGAGGCCGACCGGGACGCCCGCCTTGAGCATGTCCGGGACGCGGGCGATGCCTGCCGCGAGGCGGGCGTTGGACGACGGACAGTGCGCGACGCCCGTGCCCGTACGGGCGAAGGCGGCGATGTCCGAGTCGTTCATGTGGACGCAGTGCGCCATCCACACGTCCTCGCCGAGCCAGCCCGTCGACTCGAAGTAGTCGGTCGGGCCCATGCCGAAGAGCTCGTGGCAGAACTTCTCCTCCTCGACCGTCTCGCTGCCGTGGGTGTGCAGGCGTACCCCGAGGCGGCGCGCCAACTCGGCGCCCTGCTTCATGAGTTCGGTGGACACGGAGAACGGCGAGCAGGGGGCGACGGCCACCTGGGTCATGGCGCCGAAGGAGGCGTCGTGGTGCTTGTCGACGGTCTCCTCGGTGGCCGCGAGCGCGCCCTCGAGGGTCTCGACCGCGAAGTCCGGCGGCAGGCCGCCGTCCTTCTCGGAGCGGTCCATGGAGCCACGGGCCAGTGTGAAGCGGACGCCCATGTCGGAGGCGGCGCCGATGATGGCGCCGGACAGGTCGCCGGAGCCCTTCGGGTACACGTAGTGGTGGTCCATCGCGGTGGTCACACCGCCGCGGGCCATCATCGCGAGGGAGCCCTGCGCGGCGACGCGGGCCATCTGCTCGTCGATGCGCGCCCACGTGGGGTACAGCGCGACGAGCCAGTTGAACAGGTTGTGGTCCGTGGCGAGGCCGCGGGTGATCCACTGGTAGAAGTGGTGGTGCGTGTTGATCAGGCCGGGGGTGACGAGGTGGCCGGTGCCGTCGACACGGCGCACGACGTTCTCCAGGCCCGCGGGGGCCTGGCCGGCTCCGATGGACTCGATCTTGTTGTCGGCGACGACCACGTACCCCGAGGCGTACTCGGTGTCGTTGGCGTCGACGGTCGCGATGGCCGCGTTCTCGATGACGATGCGGGAAGGGGCTGCCGAAGGTGCCATGGTGCTTCCTTCTTGTTCTGTGTGTGGCGGTGGGGGCACGGCAGGACCCTAGGAGGATTTGAGTGCCGCGGCGGCGGTGGCGCGGCCGCGGGTGCCGAGATGGTGAAAGAACAGGTTCAGCGAGACGGCGACCAGGGCGCCCGCGCTGATGCCGGAGCCGAGCACGGTCTGCGCCCAGGCCGGGAATCCGGCGTAGAAGGTGGGCGCGGCGAGCGGGATGATGCCCGCGCCGAGGGAGACGGCGACCAGAACGATGTTCGAGCTGTCGTCGAGGCCGGCTTCCGACAGCGTACGGATGCCACTGACGGCGATGGAGCCGAAGAGGACGATGCCCGCGCCGCCGAGGACCGGCATGGGAACGGTGGAGACCACCGCGCCGAGCACCGGGAAGGCGCCGAGGACCAGGAGCGCGCCACCCGCGGCGGCGACGACGTAGCGGCTGCGCACCTTGGTCAGCGAGACGACGCCCACGTTCTGGGCGAAGGCCGAGGTGGGGAAGCCGCCGAAGACGGGGCCGAGGAGCGTGGCGAGGCCGTCGGTGCGCAGGCCGCGGGTGATGGTCCTGCCGCTGGTCTCGCGGTCGCAGATCTCGCCGATGGCGAGCATCCCGGCACTGGACTCCGTCATCAGGACGAGCATCACCAGGCAGAGCGAGAGGACCGCGGCGGGCTGGAACTCGGGCGCGCCGAACGCGAAGGGCGTGGGCAGCGCGGCGACCGGGGCCGACCTGAGGGCGCCGAAGTCCGCCATGCCGAACGGGATCGCGGCCAGCGTGCCGATCAACAGACCCAGAAGCAGGGCGACTTGCTTGACGAAGCCGCGGCCGAAGCGCTGGATCACCAGGATGACGACGAGCGTGAAGGCGGCGAGTCCCAGGTACTTCATGTCGCCGAAGTCGGCGGTGGTCTTGTCGCCGCCCTGCGCCCAGGCGACCGGGACGGGCATCAGGGTCACCCCGATGAGGGTGATGACGACGCCCGTGACGAGCGGCGGGAAGAAGCGCAGGAGCCTGCCGAAGAACGGGCCGATCGCGAGACAGAAGACCCCGGCGACCATCACCGCGCCGTAGATGGCGGGGAGTTGGTCGCCCCGGGCGTTGGTCTCGGCGATGGCGAGCATCGGCGCGATGCCGGCCGAGGAGGCGGCGTTGACGAAGGGCAGCCGGTTGCCGACGAGTCCCTTGACGCCGAGGGTCTGCAGGAGGGTGGCCACGCCCGCGATGAGCAGGCTGGCGGCGATGAGCCGGGTCTGGCCCGCCGTGTCGAGACGGACGGCCTGACCGATGATGAGCGGCGGTGTGACCACGCCCGCGTACATCGCCGCGATGTGCTGGAGTGCCGCGGGGACGAGCCGCGAGGGGTGGAGCTTTTCGTCCACCGGGTGGACCTCTGGTCCGGCCGGTGGGGTGGAACAAGGGCCTTCTGCCGGCCCCTTTGCAGGCGTTGCCATAGCTAGCTGTTCCCTCCGGTGTGGCGCACCCCCTGCCCGACTGCGGGCGGGCGGGGGGTGCGCGCCCCGCGTCAGAGGTTGGTCATGTCGACCGGGATGTGCGGCTCGCAGCCGTCGCGCAGGATGGTGGCCTCGATCAGGCCGTAGGGGCGGTCGGCCGCGTAGTACACGGCGCCGTCCTTGGCTTCGTTCTCCAGGCCGAAGGCGGAGAGGTCCTGCCGGAAGTGGTGCTTGTTGGGCGCGGAGAAGCGGATCTCGTCGATCTCGCTGCGGTTGTTGATGACCCGCGAACCCATTTGGTACAGCGTCTGCTGGAGCGAGAGCGAGTACGTCTCCACGAACGCCTGGAGGATGTGCTTCTTGGACTGCTCGTAGGACTTCTCCCACTGCGGCATGCGCTGGTCGTCGGACGTCCAGTTGTGCCGCCACCACGTCGACAGGGACGTGGCGAGGATGCGGTCGTAGTCCTCCTGGAGCGTCGTGTACTTGTCCTTGATGTAGCCCCAGAACTCGGAGTTCGTGGAGTTCATCACCGTCAGGTCCTTGAGCCCGGACAGGACTTCGAACTTCGGCCCCCCGTCACCTTCGGCGGAATACGTGATCTGCGCGAGGCGGGTCTCCTGGCCCTTGCGGACGAAGGAGTGCTTGACCTCGTCGGCGCCGATGAACTTGGAGTTCCCGTCGGAGCCGGCGAGGCGCTCCCAGGAGTACTCCTCGATGCGGATGCGCGCGCGGTGGATGGACGGCTGGCTGTCCACGAAGTGCCGGGCGAGGTGGATGCCGTACTGCTCGGCCGACTCGATGCCGTATTCCTTGGCGAACGCGAAGCAGGTGTTCTTCGTCGTGTCCGTCGGAAGACAGTTGGCGTTCGAGCCGTTGTAGTGGACGTCGTCGAGGTCGCCGGAGAGGGCGACGGAGACGTTCAGGTCCTTGATGTGGTGGGTGTCGCCGTCCCGCGTGATCTTGACGACGCGGTTCTCTGCTTTGCCGTACTGGTTCTGGCCGAGAATCGTGGGCATGTCTGCTAGCTCCCTCGGTAAACGGAGTAGCCGAACGGGTTGAGCAGCAGCGGTACGTGATAGTGCTCGCCCGGCTTGACGGCGAACGTGATCGCCACCTCCGGGAAGAACGCACCGCTGTCCCTTACGCGGGGGGCGTCCTGCTGCGCCTCGGCTTGCTTCACGGTGTTGATCTGATGCGTGAAGTACGTCTCGACGGCGAAGTCGAGGCGTACGTGGGTGGTGCCCTCCGGCAGCGCCGGCAGGTCCTTGCAGCGCCCGTCCGCGTCGGTCGCGGAGCCGCCGAGCGTCACCCACTCGGCGTCGCTGCCCGAGCGGGCGGCGAGCGAGATGGCGACGCCCTCGGCGGGGCGTCCGATGCTGGTGTCGAGAATGTGCGTCGACACCGACGCGGTGGTCGCGGTGCTCATCAGTCCTTGTCCTCTTCCACTTCTACGTCTTCTTCGGCGAGGCGGGTCAGGCGGATACGGTTGATCTTCCCCAGTTCGGTGCGCACGATCTCGCGCTCCGTACCGGCGTCGTTCCCGATCCTGGCCTTCATCGCGTCGCGCATCTGCTCGCCGGTCGCCCCGGTGGCGCAGATCAGGAAGACATGACCGAACCGGTCCTGGTAGGCCAGGTTCAGTTCGAGCATCTCGGCCTTGAGCTCCTCCGAGGCGCCGGCCATGCCCCGCTGCTCGCGGGACGAGGTCGGGTCGCCCGGCTTGGGGCGGCCGATCGGGGGGTGCCCCGCCATGGCCTCGGCGAGATCCTCGGCTCCGAGCTCGGCCATGGCGGCGTCGCTCGCGGCGAAGAGTTCCTCCGCGGTGGTGAAGGGGCGCTGGGCGAGGAGCTTGCTCCCCCACGCCGAGCTGGCACACACCTCGTGGAGGGCGGCAGCGGCCGCGTTCTCCTGAAGTGTGTTGAACCGGGAAAGCCCCGGCATCGGACGTGAAGTCACGGGAAGCCTCCGTGGCCTTGAGCTGGACGGGCTGCGGATAGCTAACGCCCTCCGAAACACCACGTCAACACTTTGTTGAAAACTTGGAGTGACAAAAACCGCCGCCCGGTATCCGGACGGCGGCTGGTTCGACACCTTGGCGTGATACTGCGGAGGCTACTCCCCCTTGGCGGCGTTTTCCCTGTTCAAGTAGTTGTAGACGGTAAAACGACTCACTCCGAGCGCACCGGCCACGGTCTCCACTCCGTGCCGTACGGAGAAGGCGCCGCGCGCCTCCAGAATCCGTACGACCTCCTGCTTGGCCTTGCGGTCGAGGGCCGACAGGGGCATGCCCTGCCCGCGCTCCATGGCCACCAGGATGTGATCCAGGGAGTCGGCCAGCTGGGGCAGCCGTACGGCGATGACCTCGCGGCCCTCCCAGTGCAGGACGACATCGTCCTTGCCCGCCTCCTGCGGCGGCAGCATCTCGCCCCCCATGGCGTCCACCAGCGGCTTCACCGCGCTGACGAAGGGGACGTCTCCTGTAGCGGTCACTTATCGCCCTCCCCCATCACATTGACCTGGAGCGAGACGCGGGTGGCGCCGGCCGCGAGGGCCTGGCGCAGCAGCGCGTCCACCGCGCCGAGCACGGCGTCCGCCTCCCCTTCGGCGGTGTTGCCGAAGGGCCCGACATCCACCGCGTCCAGTTCGGCCTTCTGGATGACGTCGCGGGCGACGACCGCGTGGGGCGGCGCCTCGTCGAGGTCGAAGGGCTCGGTCGTGAACTCCACTCTCAATCGCACGGGGTCAACCTACTGCCGCGACCGGTTTTTCCGGCAGCCCCTCTTGACAAGAGCGAAGCATCCCCGGCAGTCTTCCATCAAGCAGAAACGAACTTCCGCTATACGGAACTCGCGACACCGAGTGCCGTACGGATCTCAATACGGAAGGGAGCGCCGACCCACATGCCAGGCTTCTCAGAGGACACAGCCGCAGACCAGCGCTTCAACGTCAACCTGTCGATCCTCTTCACGGAACTCCCGCTCCTGGAGCGCCCCGCGGCCGCCGCCGCGGCGGGCTTCACGGCGGTCGAGCTGTGGTGGCCCTGGGTCGACGCCCCCACCCCCGAGCAGTCCGAGCTCGACGCCCTGAAGAAGGCGATCGAGGACGCGGGCGTACAGCTCACCGGACTCAACTTCTACGCCGGACAACTGCCGGGCCCCGACCGCGGCGCCCTGTCCGTCCCCGGCGAGGAGAGCGACAAGTTCCGCGCGAACATCGACATCGCGGCGGACTTCGCCCTCTCCCTCGGCTGCAAGGCGCTCAACGCGCTGTACGGCAACCGCGTCGACGGCGTGGACCCGGCGGTCCAGGACGAGCTCGCGCTGGAGAACCTGGTGCTCGCGGCCCGCGCCGCCGACCGCGTCGGCGCGATCCTCCTGATCGAGGCGCTGAACAAGCCCGAGTCGCCGCTGTGCCCGATCGTGAGCGCCCCCAAGGCGATCGAGATCGTGGACAAGGTGAACGCGGCCACGGGCCTCGGCAACGCCAAGTTCCTCATGGACCTCTACCACCTGTCCATGAACGGCGAGGACCTGCCCGCGGTGATCGAGCAGTACGCCGCGAAGACCGGCCACGTGCAGATCGCGGACAACCCGGGTCGTGGCGCCCCCGGCACCGGTTCGCTGCCGCTGGAGGAGCTGCTCGACCAGCTCGCGAAGGCCGGCTACGAGGGCTACGTCGGCCTGGAGTACAAGCCGGGCGACAAGCCGAGCGCCGAGGCGTTCGAGTGGCTGCCCGCCGCCGCCCGCGCCGCGCGCTGACCACCCCCCGAGTCAGCGCCAACTCACCTACGTACGACCGCAGTCAGAGAGGCACCGTCATGAGCAACCTCGCCGCTTCTTCCCACCCGGCCCGCCCGGCGATCGCGTGGATCGGACTCGGCATCATGGGCTCCCCCATGTCCGAGAACCTGATCAAGGCTGGTTACTCGGTGACCGGCTTCACCCTGGAGCAGGACAAGCTGGACCGGCTCGCCGCCGCCGGCGGCACCGCGGCCGGCTCGATCGCCGAGGCCGTCAAGGACGCCGACGTCATCGTCACGATGGTGCCCGCCTCTCCGCAGGTCGAGGCCATCGCCTACGGCGAGAACGGCATCCTCGAGAACGCGAAGTCCGGCGCTCTGATCATCGACATGTCGTCGATCACCCCGCAGACCTCCGTGGACCTCGCGAAGGCCGCCGAGGACAAGGGCATCCGCGTCATCGACGCACCCGTCTCCGGCGGCGAGGCCGGCGCGATCGAGGCCGTTCTGTCCATCATGGTCGGCGGTGAGCAGGCCGACTTCGACGAGGCCAAGCCGCTCCTCGACGCCCTCGGCAAGACCATCGTGCTGTGCGGTCCGCACGGCTCGGGCCAGACCGTGAAGGCCGCCAACCAGCTGATCGTCGCCGTGAACATCCAGGCGTGCGCCGAGGCCGTGGTCTTCCTGGAGAAGTCCGGCGTGGACCTGACGGCCGCGCTCGACGTCCTCAACGGCGGCCTGGCCGGCTCGACCGTCCTGACCCGCAAGAAGGACAACTTCCTGAACCGGGACTTCAAGCCCGGCTTCCGGATCGACCTGCACCACAAGGACATGGGCATCGTCACCGACGCCGCCCGCAACGTGGGCGCCGCCCTGCCCGTCGGCGGTGTGGTCGCCCAGCTCGTCGCCTCCCTGCGCGCCCAGGGCGACGGCGGCCTCGACCACTCCGCGCTGCTGCGCGGCGTCGAGCGCCTCTCCGGCTCGCAGGTCTGACCCCCCGGACTTCCGGGCCGTGGCGGCGCTGACACCTGTCCTGTCGCGCCCAGGCGCCGCCACGGCCCGGAACCATGCCTTTCACTTCAACAAACTGTTGACCACAACTTCAACAAACTGTTGACGTAGCTGTTCAGAGCCTCTTACGCTCCGGTTCACCGTCAGCAGTCCCAGCAGTTCCGTACGGAAGGTCACCCTCGCCACCATGTCGAAGCGTGTGCTCACGACCGAGTCCGGCGCTCCTGTCGCCGACAACCAGAATTCCGCCACCGCCGGCGTCGGTGGCCCGCTTCTCCTCCAGGACCAGCACCTCCTCGAGAAGCTCGCTCGCTTCAACCGCGAGCGCATCCCGGAGCGTGTCGTCCACGCGCGCGGTTCCGGCGCGTACGGCTACTTCGAGGTGACGGACGACGTCACCGGCTTCACCCACGCCGACTTCCTCAGCACGGTCGGCAAGCGCACCGAGACGTTCATCCGCTTCTCCACCGTCGCGGACAACCTCGGCGGCGCGGACGCGGTCCGCGACCCGCGCGGTTTCGCGCTGAAGTTCTACACCGAAGAGGGCAACTACGACCTCGTCGGCAACAACACCCCGGTGTTCTTCATCAAGGACCCGATCAAGTTCCCCGACTTCATCCACTCCCAGAAGCGCGACCCCTTCACGGGCAAGCAGGAGGCGGACAACGTCTGGGACTTCTGGGCGCACGCCCCCGAGGCCACGCACCAGATCACCTGGCTCATGGGCGACCGCGGCATCCCGGCCTCGTACCGCCACATGAACGGCTACGGCTCGCACACCTACCAGTGGACGAACGCCGAGGGCGAGGCCTTCTTCGTCAAGTACCACTTCAAGACGAACCAGGGCATCCGCTCCCTCTCCAGCGAGCAGGCCGCCGAGATCGCGGGCAAGGACCCCAACTCGCACCAGACGGACCTGCTCCAGGCCATCGAGCGCGGCGTCAACCCGTCCTGGACCCTGTACGTGCAGCTCATGCCCGTCGCCGAGGCGGACGACTACCGCTTCAACCCGTTCGACCTCACCAAGGTGTGGCCGCACAAGGACTACCCGCTGCAGCGCGTGGGCCGTCTGGTCCTCGACCGCAACCCGGACAACGTCTTCGCCGAGGTCGAGCAGGCCGCGTTCTCCCCGAACAACTTCGTGCCCGGCATCGGCCCCTCCCCGGACAAGATGCTCCAGGGCCGCCTGTTCGCCTACGCGGACGCGCACCGCTACCGCCTGGGCGTCAACCACACCCAGCTCGCGGTGAACGCGCCCAGGGCGACCGACGCCGACAACTACGGCCGCGACGGTCTGATGGCGTCCAACGCCTACGGCCGCGACCGCAAGAACTACGAGCCCAACTCGTACGACGGGCCCGCCGAGACCGGCCGCCCGCTGTCGGCCCCGCTCGCCGTCGCCGGCCACACCGGCACGCACGAGGCGCCCGCCCACACCAAGGACGACGACTTCTTCCAGGCGGGCGAGCTGTTCCGCCTGATGTCGGACGACGAGAAGTCCCGTCTGATCGCCAACATCGCCGGCGGCCTCTCGCAGGTCTCGCGCGACGACGTGATCGAGAAGAACCTGGCTCACTTCCACGCCGCCGACGCCGAGTACGGCAAGCGCGTGGAGGAAGCGGTCCGCGCCCTGCGCGAGGACTAGCACCAGAGCTGCGTCCGGGGCCTGACGGGAGGTCAGGCCCCGGACGCAATGCCCGCGCCACTGTGAAGACCCGGATGAGGGGTGGTCACACGGCGACGCGGGCGGTCCGCCCCAGGCGGACAGGCACGGTCCGCGGCGGCTCTGCGAGCCAGTGCGGTGGTCAAGATCCTGGCGGCCCCTTCTCGACCTGAGGGGAGGGCAGCCGCCGGGGTTCATCCCAGGCCGCCGCGGTACCGGCCACACCACAGAATCCGCCCGGCGGCACGCATGCATGTCTCGCCAGTCGCGTGCCTTCGGGCGGCACCAACTCCCTTCGGGGAAAGCCCTCTTCGGGGATGCTCAGTTCAGGAGAGGCGAGCTTCGGGGGAAGCACAGAACGCCGAGTACGGACGGTCCCGTACTCGGCGTTCTTGCGTTGTCCCCGCGTCGCTCGGCGGGCGGTGCTCAGGAGTTGCCGCTGCCCGCCTGCGCGATCAGCTTCTCGCGCAGCACGGTCCACTGCGCCGTCATGTCGTGCACCAGATACAGGTCGCGCCGCCGCGTCCAGGCCTGGCCCGACTCGGGGTCGTACGTGCCGGGCATCTCGAAGCCGGCGGGCGCGTACGCCTTCATGCCGCGGTCGTTCGTGGTCTGCACGCAGCGCTTGACGTGGTCGCGGAAACCGATGACGCCCGCCGTGCCGATGCCCTCCGGCAGCTTCTCGCGGGCCTGAACGACCTGGGCGGCGACGCCGTCCGTGCTCAGGTAGGTGATGGTGCCGTCCGGCGCGACGACCGGTTCGATCGATGTCACGCCGGTCATGCGGTACTTGGACTTCAAGAAGCGCGCGATCTCCCACTGCGCGTACACGGGCACGTCCCTGCGGGCGCGCACGCGGGCCACGGTGTCCGCCAGCTCCTCGTTGACCGGTCCCGGCTCGTACATGACCTTCGTGGGGTCGCCGCCGACGGCCGGCGGCCGGTTCCCGAAGCCGTACGCGACGAGGAAGTCGATCCGGCCCAGGGGCACCGTCGGCGTGTGCCAGTCGAAGCCGATGTCGTGGATGTGGGGCTCGACGGCGCGGGCGGCGGCCCGGTCGTCGAGTTCGGCGCCGAGCGCGGCCCGCATGGCCTTCCTCAGCCGGTCGTCGCCGTGCGAGGGGGCGGGGGCCGCACCGAGCAGGGCGGGGGCTGCGGCCGCTGCCGCGATGCCCGCGGCGAATGTACGTCGTTCCATGGCCGGATCGTCGCCGTCCGGGACGGCCCGCCGATCAACACGGGGCAGCGCCGGGGTGTCGGCCCGGTGTCATGCGTCACGCGCGCCGCCATGCCGAAGGGGCGGTCCACCCCCATCGGGTGGACCGCCCCCGCTTCGGCCGGCAGGCGCCTGATCAGGCCGTCAGCGGCCGGATCGCGGTCGGCGCGTGGCCGGGCTCGGTCGCGAGCTCCTCGAACTCCTTGACGGCGCTGATGTCGGCCGTCGGGCTCATCGAGATGTTCGTGATGCGCTCCAGGATCGCCTCGACGACGACCGGCACGCGGTACTGCGCGGCGAGCTTCTTGGCCTCCTCGAAGGCCGGCAGGAGCTGGTCGGGCTCGGTGACGCGGATCGCCTTGCAGCCGAGGCCCTCGGCGACCTTGACGTGGTCGACGCCGTAGACGCCGAGCTCGGGGCTGTTCTGGTTCTCGAACTCCAGGTTGACCTGGAAGTTGATGTCGAGACCGATCTGCGCCTGGCGGATCAGGCCGAGGTAGGCGTTGTTGACCAAGACGTGGACGTACGGGATGCGGTGCTGCGCGCCGACCGCCAGCTCCTCGATCATGAACTGGAAGTCGTAGTCACCCGAGAGCGCGACGACCTGGGTCTCCGGGTCGGCGGTGGCGACACCGAGCGCGGCCGGGATGGTCCAGCCGAGCGGGCCCGCCTGGCCGCAGTTGATCCAGTGGCGCGGCTTGTAGACGTGCAGCATCTGCGCGCCGGCGATCTGGGAGAGGCCGATGGTGGTGACGTAACGGGTGTCGGGCCCGAACGCCTTGTTCATCTCCTCGTAGACGCGCTGGGGCTTCATCGGCACGTTGTCGAAGTGCGTGCGGCGGTGCAGCGTGCCCTTGCGCTCCAGGTGGGAGGCGACCCACGCGGAACGGTCGGGGAGCCTGCCGGCGGCCTTGAGCTCGCGCGCGACCTCGACGAACAGTTCGAGGGCGGCCTTGGCGTCGGAGGCGATCCCGTAGTCCGGGGCGAAGATCTTGCCGATCTGGGTCGGCTCGATGTCGACGTGGACGAACTTACGGCCCTCGCGGTACACGTCCAGCTTGTAGCCGGTGTGACGGTTGGCCCAGCGGTTGCCGATGCCGAGGACGAAGTCCGACTCCAGGAACGTGGCGTTGCCGTAGCGGTGACCCGTCTGCTGGCCGACCATGCCCGCGTTCAGGTCGTGGTCGTCCGGGATGGTGCCCCAGCCCATGAGGGTCGGGACGACCGGCGTGTCGGTGATCTCGGCGAACTCGACCAGGAGGTCGGAGGCATCCGCGTTGATGATGCCGCCGCCGGCGACGATCAGCGGGCGCTCGGACTCCAGGAGGAAGGAGATCGCCTTCTCGATCTGGGCGCGGGTCGCGGCCGGCTTGTAGACGGGCAGCGGCTCGTACGTCTCCGGGTCGAAGTCGATCTCGGTCTGCTGGACGTCGATCGGCAGGTCGATGAGGACCGGGCCCGGACGGCCGGAACGCATCAGGTGGAACGCCTGCTGGAAGACGCCGGGCACCTGGGCCGCTTCGAGGACGGTGACCGCCATCTTCGTGACCGGCTTGGCGATCGTGGCGATGTCGACGGCCTGGAAGTCCTCCTTGTGCAGGAGGTGGGTGGGCGCCTGGCCCGTGATGCACAGGATCGGGATGGAGTCACCGGTGGCCGAGTAGAGGCCGGTGATCATGTCGGTGCCGGCCGGGCCCGACGTACCGATGCAGACCCCGATGTTGCCCGGGTTCGTACGGGTGTAGCCCTCGGCCATGTGCGAGGCGCCCTCGACGTGGCGGGCCAGCGTGTGGCTGATGCCGCCGACCTCCTTGAGGGACTTGTAGAAGGGGTTGATGGCGGCACCCGGCACGCCGAACGCGTTCGTGACGCCTTCGCGCTTGAGGATCTCAACTGCCGCGCTGGCAGCGGTCATACGAGCCATTGAGTTCTCCTGCTTCGGCTGTCGGATTCGCGCTCCCGTCGCGCCCCGCGGCGAGCTGTGAGTCCGTGTCGTCTTCGTACTGTCTTCAGCTCCTAATTTCCACATTGCGGAAACTAGGTTCTGCTATATGGAAGCAATGTAGGCGGCGGCCCCCCGACCGTCAAGGGACGGCCTCTCGTCGACGGATCCGGCGGGATCTCGCCCGACTGCCTGCCGCGGCCGGGGAGTTTGGAGGACGATGGGCCCCGAGGGCGGGAAGCCATCGCGTGAGCCCGGGTGCTCAGACCCGGGCGGATGCCAGGAGTGGGTCATGGCTCAGAACGTGCCGGTGCGGTGCCCCGCCTGCCGGCGTGAACAGGTGTATGCGCCACCGGTCTACCCGTGCTCGTGCGGCGCGCCCGTCGTGCCGCCGCTGCGGCGCGGGGCGCCCGCGGAGCCGGTCACGCACCGCACCTGGCTCGACGACTGGGTGACCGTGCGGTGCGCGGCCTGCGGGCGCCGGGACCGGTGGCCGCGCCCGGAGATCGGCTGCGGGTGCGGCACGGTGCTGCGGATCCCGGTCGAGGGCGACCCCGCGCCGAGCCATGACGCGTCGCCTGACTCCGGCGTGGCGGGCGGCGCGACCTGGCCGGGCCCCGCGGACCCGCCCACGACGGACGGTCCGGATCAGGCCGCTCCCACGCGGCCGGGCCCCGCCCACATTCCGCTGCCGCCCACGGCTCCCGTCCCGCGCCCCGCGTTCCAGCCGGTGGCCATCCGCACGGCGCGCGACGCGGTGACCGCCGTCGCCCTCTATCTGCGCTGGCTCGGCTACCGGGACGTCCGCCGCGCCGACCAGCGCCCCTCGTCCGGCATCGGCCTCGCGGCGCGCGGCGTCGTCGCCCAGGTCGAGCCGTCGGTACGGCCCGCCACCCTGCGGGACGTGGAGTGCCTGTGGCTGACCGGCATGTCGGAGTCGGCGGTCTGCGCCTACTTCTCACTCGCGGGCTACGACGAGGACGCGCGCACCCGCGCCGACGAACTCGACGTCCCGCTCTTCGTCCTCGACCTGGCGGGCATACCCCAGCCGGTCAACAATCCGGCGGACGAACTGATAGCGGCCGGGGCGTAGGGCCTGTCTTCACATTCCCGTCGTCCGCCCGAAGGGCGGGCGGGAATCTGAAGACAGGCCCCAGACGCTGCCGGGTCCGGTCGGAGACACGGGGCGGGCCCCACCCGGGCCGATCGCGCCCGGACGAGGCCCCGCGGAAAAAGCCGTACGCCTCAGCCGGCGTCTGCCCCGTACCCCTCCCGCAGCTCGATCTTGCGGACCTTGCCGCTCACCGTCATCGGGAACGCGTCGAGGATGCGCAGCCGGGCCGGCGTCTTGTAGTGGGCCAGCCGGTCGCGGCAGTACGCGCGCAGTTCCTCCAGGGTGAGCGTGTCCTGCGGGTCGCGGAGGATCACGCAGGCCAGGACCTCCTCCCCGTACCGCTCGTCGGGCACGCCCACGACCTGGACGTCCGCGATCTTCGGGTGGGCGTAGAGGAACTCCTCGATCTCGCGCGGGTAGACGTTCTCGCCGCCCCTGATGATCATGTCCTTGATGCGGCCGACGATCTGGACGTAGCCGTCCTCGCGCAGGACCGCGAGGTCGCCGGTGTGCATCCACCGTCCCGGGTCGATGACCTCGGCCGTCTTCTCCGGCTCGTCCCAGTACCCGAGCATCACGCTGTAGCCGCGCGTGCACAGCTCCCCCGGTTCGCCGCGCGGCAGCGTCACGCCGCTGACCGGGTCGACGACCTTGACCTCGATGTGCGGCAGGACGCGGCCGACCGTGCCGGTGCGGCGCTCCAGGTCGTCGTCGCGGCGGGTCTGCGTGGAGACGGGCGAGGTCTCGGTCATGCCGTAGCAGATGGAGACCTCCGCCATGTGCATCTCGGCGACGACCCGCTTCATGACCTCTACGGGACACGGCGAGCCCGCCATGATGCCGGTCCGCAGCGACGACAGGTCGTACGTCGCGAAGTCGGCGAGGTTCAGCTCGGCGATGAACATCGTCGGGACGCCGTACAGCGACGTGCACCGCTCGCGCTCGACCGCGTGGAGCGTGGCGACGGGGTCGAAGGACGGGGCGGGGATGACGATGCAGGCACCGTGGGACGTTGCGCCCAGATTGCCCATGACCATCCCGAAGCAATGGTAGAAGGGCACGGGCAGGCAGACCCGGTCCTGCTCGGTGTAGCCGACCGTCTCGCCCACCCAGAAGCCGTTGTTGAGGATGTTGTGGTGGGAGAGCGTGGCGCCCTTCGGGAAACCGGTCGTGCCCGAGGTGTACTGGATGTTGACCGGGTCGTCACAGCTCAACTCGGCCTGCCTGGCATCGAGTTGCTTGACCGTCACCGCCGCGGCGCCCGCCGCCAGGGCGTCCCATCCGGGGTCACCGATGAAGACCGTCTCGCGCAGCTCGGGGCACCGCTCCCGCACCTGCCGGACGAGCGCCCGGTAGTCGCTGCCCTTGTGTTCGGTCGAGGCGACGAGGATCGAGACGCCCGCCTGCTTGAGCACGAACTCCAACTCGTGGGCGCGGTATGCGGGGTTGATGTTCACCATCACCGCGCCGATGCGCGCGGTCGCGTACTGCACGAGGACCCACTCGGGGCAGTTGACCGCCCAGATCCCGACCCGGTCACCCTTGAGCACACCTCTGGCGAGCAGCCCGCGCGCCAACTGGTCCACGTCCGCGCCGAACTGGGCGTAGGTCCAGCGGCGCCCGGACGGCACGTCGACCAGTGCGTCACGGTCGGGATACGCGGCGACGGCCCGGTCGAGGTTGCGGCCGATGGTGTCGCCGAGGAGCGGCGCGGGGTCCGTCCCGTGCGCGTAGGAGAGGGGCGTGGGCCGGGTCGTCGTGCGGGGTTCGTTCGTCACCGGAAGTCCTCCTCGCGGTACTCGGCCGTGGAACCCCGCGCCGTGCGCTCGCGCAGTTCGATCCGGCGGATCTTGCCGGAGACCGTCTTGGGCAGCTCGGCGAACTCCAGGCGCCGGACGCGCTTGTACGGCGCGAGCACGTCCCGTGAGTGCTCGAACAGCAGCTTCGCGGTGCCGGGCCCGGGTTCGTACCCCTCGGCGAGGACGACGTACGCCTTCGGGACGGCGAGCCGCAGCTCGTCGGGGGCGGGCACGACGGCCGCCTCGGCGACCGCCTCGTGCTCCAGGAGCGCGCTCTCCAGCTCGAACGGGCTGATCTTGTAGTCGGAGGCCTTGAAGACGTCGTCCGAGCGGCCGACGTACGTGAGGTAGCCGTCGGCGTCGCGCGAGCCGATGTCGCCGGTGCGGTAGTAGCCGCCCGCCATCGCCTCGGCCGTGCGCTCGGGGTCGCCGTGGTAGCCGGCCATGAGGCCGACGGGGCGTGCGGAGAGGTCGAGGCTGATCTCGCCCTCCTGCGCTCCCGGTCGGCCGGTGACGGGGTCGAGCAGCTCGACCTTGTAGCCGGGGCTGGGGCGGCCCATGGAGCCGGTCTTCAGCTCCTGACCGGGGCTGTTGGAAACCTGCACGGCGGTCTCCGTCTGGCCGAACCCGTCCCGGATGGTGACGCCCCAGGCGCGCCGCACCTGCTCGATGACCTCGGGGTTCAGCGGCTCGCCCGCGGCGACGACCGCACGCGGCGGCGTCGCGAGCTGCGTCAGGTCGGCCTGGATGAGCATGCGCCACACGGTGGGCGGGGCGCAGAAGGACGTGACGCCCGCGCGCTCCATGACCTCCATGAGCCGGCCCGCGTCGAAGCGCGTGTAGTTGTAGAGGAAGACGGTCGCCTCCGCGTTCCACGGCGCGAAGAAGTTCGACCAGGCGTGCTTGGCCCAGCCGGGCGACGAGATGTTCAGATGGACGTCTCCGGGACGCAGCCCGATCCAGAACATGGTCGCCAAGTGCCCCACGGGATACGACACATGGGTGTGCTCGACGAGCTTGGGCCGGGCGGTCGTGCCGGAGGTGAAGTACAGGAGGAGCGGGTCCTCGGCCGACGTGACGCCGTCGGGCTCGAAGGTCTCGGAGGCGTCGTCGGCTTCCTCGTACGAGAGCCAGCCGCTTTCCGGAGCGCCGCTCGCACCGACCACGGTTCGGGTGAAGTCGCCGGGGACCTCGGTGAACTTCTCGACGTCCTCGGGGCGCACGATGACGTGCCGGGCCCGGCCGCGGTCCACGCGGTCGCGCAGGTCGGCGGGACCGAGCAGCGGCGTCGCGGGGATGACGACGGCCCGCAGCTTCATCGCGGCGAGCATGATCTCCCACAGCTCCACCTGGTTGCCGAGCATCAGGAGGACCCGGTCGCCCGCGCGGACGCCCTGGCCGCGCAGCCAGTTGGCGACGCGGTTCGAGCGGCGGCGCAGTTCGTCGAAGGTGAACCGGCCCTCGCGGCCGTCCTCCTCGACGATGTGCAGGGCCGTCTTCCCGTTGCCGTCGGCGATGGCGTCGAACCAGTCGAGGGCCCAGTTGAACCGCTCGGGGCGCGGCCAGGCGAAGCCCTCGTACGCGGCGGCGTAGTCGTCCGCGTTCCGCAGCAGGAAGTCCCTCGCCGTGCGGAACTGCTCGGTCGGGCCCGGATCCGTGCCGCTGGTCACCGTCGTCATGTGTCCTCCTCATTGCGGACCGTGCATGCCATCGTGTAATCCGTGACGCAGATCTCACCACCCCCGGACGGGGGTGGTGTGCGAACCGTTCTCTGGAGGGACACGGCGAGTGAGCGCAGACGGGGCCGACGCGGTGGAGATGCGTGCCGCTCTGGTGCGGCTGCGGCGGGGCACGGGACTGCCCGTCGCGTTCGGCGGACTCATGGCGGGCGGCACCGTGACGGGCGGCGCCGGTGCGGTGCGCATCGGTGAGCTGAGCGGCGCGGTGACGGGCGCGCTCCGCGGCCTCGCCATCGCGACGGGCAACGGCCTGGGCGGCAAGGCGCTCGCCCTGTCCCGGCCGTGCGCCGTCACGGACTACCCGGTCTCGCGGCACATCAGCCACGAGTACGACGCGGCGGTCGCGGCCGAGGGCCTGCTCTCGGTCCTCGCGGTCCCCGTCGTCGTACGCCGCCGGGTGCGGGGCGTGCTCTACGGGGCGCTGCGCACCGCCCAGCCACTGGGCGACCGCACGCTGGGCGAGGCGGTCGCGGCGGCGCGCGACGTGGAACAGGCCTTGGTGATACGGGACGAGGCGCGGGCGCTGCTGGCGGCGGTGGGCGGAGCGGGGGCGTCCGGCTCGGGGGCCGGTGGGGTTGGGGTGGCCGGCTCGGCGGCTGCGGCGAACGGCTCGGCGGCGTGGGAGGAGGTGCGGGAGGCGCACGGCGCGCTGCGGGCGCTCGCGCCTCGCGTCGTGGATCCGGTGCTGCGCGGGGAACTCCTCGCGGTGTGCGGGCGGCTCGCCTCGGCGACGGCTCCGCCGCGCGTTCGGGACGTGGGGCTCGCGCCGCGCGAGGTGGACGTCCTCGCGTGCGTGGCCACCGGCGCGACGAACGCGGCCACGGCCGAACGCCTCGGCCTGCGGCCCGAGACCGTGAAGGGCTATCTGCGGGCGGCCATGCGGAAGTTGGGCGCGCACACGCGCCTGGAGGCGGTGGTGGCTGCACGGAGGGCCGGGCTGCTGCCATAACCGCTGCCTCGGGCAGGAGCAATTCCTCAAGTGGCCCGTGGACGACGAAGGGGGTTGAGGGACATGCTGGGGAACATGGTGTCCACCGACCGGTATCTGGCGTTCGCGGCGATGTCGCTCCTTGTGATCGTGATCCCCGGCCCGAGCGTGCTGTTCGTGATCGGGCGCGCGCTCGCGCACGGCCGGCGGACGGCGGTCGCGACGGCGCTCGGCAATGTCATCGGCTCGTACGTGCTCGTGGTGGGCGTGGCGCTCGGGATCGGTTCCCTGGTGGAGCGCTCGGCAGCGGTGTTCATGGCGGTGAAGCTGGCGGGAGCCGCGTATCTGGTCTTCCTCGGCGTGCAGGCGTTCCGGCATCGCAGGGAGATGCGGGCCGAGGACATCCGGGGGCCGCAGGGCCCGCCGCGCGGGGATCTGCGGACGGTCGCGGACGGCGCGCTCGTCGGGGTGACCAACCCCAAGGGCATCGTCTTCTTCGCGGCGGTTCTGCCCCAGTTCGTGGACCACTCGGCCGGTCAAGTGCCCGCGCAGATGCTCCTGTTGGGGCTGATTCCGATCTCGATCGGCCTGGTCACGGACACGCTGTGGGGCCTGACGGCGTCCGCCGCGCGTACGTGGTTCGCCCGCTCCGACCGCCGCCTGTCACTGATCGGCGGCACGGGAGGCTTCGCGATGATCGGCCTGGGAGTGACGGTCGCGGCGACGGGCCGCGCGGACTGATCCCGGCGCCCTCCGACCGCCACTACTCCGGCCGTACGGTCCCGAAGCGGATGTCGCACGGGCCCTTGACGCCCAGCGTGCGCGCGGTGGTCTCCGCCTCGTCGGTGAGGGCGTCGTGCTGCCCCGCGGTGAGCTTCCCGAAGGGCTGGAGGGTGAGCGTGGCGGAGGCGTCCTTGGCCTCGTCGAGCTTCCACAGCCCGGCGAGCACGCCGTCGACGAGGAAGGCCGGATAGGCCATGTTCGCCTTCCAGGTGCGGTCCTTGTACGCGAGCGGCACGAGGCGGGTGCGGTCGGCGTGCGAGAGCAGCAGGTTGTCGAACTCGGGGAGGAGGCGCGGCGGGGCGGGGGTGTCCTCGTCGGGGCGGGGGGCGTCGGGAAGGTCGAAGAGCTCGACGCCGTGCGGGTCGCGGAAGGTGACCAGTTGCGGCCGCAGCCGCTCGAAGACCTCCTTCATACGGGTCAGGCCCGCCCACTGCTGCATGTCCTTGACCGAGGCGGGCCCGAACGCGGCCAGATAGCGCAGGACGGTGCCGTCCGGGGCGGGCGCCGGGTCGGCAGCCCGGTTGAGCCAGTGCTCGGCGGTGGTCAGGGCGACCTGGCCGCTGCGCTTCCACAGGCCGCGCGGCGTGGTCTGCACGAGCGGCAGCCGGCAGCGCGCGGCGATCGTGAGGGCGAGGGGGTCGGCGTCGGGCCACTCGGCGAGGAGCAGCTCCCTGATCTGCTTGGGGGTACGCGGCTCCTGCTCGACGTACGCCTTGGTGAGCGCGGTGAGCCGGTCGAGGTCGACGCCGGACAGGCCCTTCGCGAACATCTTCAACTCCCGCTCACGCGCGGGCTGGACCAGGGGGCGCAGACTCATGCAGTCGTCGGCGCTGTGGAGGTGGATGGTCGAGCGCATGGTGACGATACGGACGACCTCGCGGTCCTCCAGGAGCCGGGAGAGCTCGCCGGGGTCGAAGCCGTCGAGCCGGGCGGCGAGCGCGCCGTAGGGCGGCTTCACGTTCTGCGCCTGGAGCCCGAGCAGATGTTCCACGGCGGCCTTCACGGTGACCGGCGAGCGCCGCAGCAGGAACTGACGATCAAGGGTCGCCCGCCCCAGGGCCCGGGCCGACAGGGTGGGCGTGCCCGTGTTGCTCACACTTGCCGTGACTGTGCTCCGCTTGGTGGTCATACTCGGCACGCTATCGGGACTTGCGGACAGCTACTGGCCTCAAGCCACCGCCCGGCCAACCACCCACGTCCCACCGACCTGACCACCGCCCTGTGACGATCACTCCCCCACCGGCCTTATTTGGGCCATATATCCTGCACAGTGGCCGAAGTGACAGCCGTTTCGACACGCAAGGCGGAGACATGGCAGAGCGGCGGACCCGCCCCGGAGCGGCACCGAAGAAGTACATGTGGCGCCGCGCCGCAGGACAGTCACCGGTGAACCCGCCCGAGCCCCCTGCCGCGCCGCTCCCGTCCGCCACACCCACGGACCCCGCGTCCGAGACGGCCAGCGTGGTGCAGGCGGCGCTGTACCAGGACGGAGTACGGGTGTCGTCGCCCACGACGCTGGCCGAGACGTTCCGCGAGCTGCGCGAACAGCAGGACGGCATGGCGTGGATCGGCCTGGCCCGCCCGACCGAGTCCGAACTCCTCTCCCTGGCAGGCGAATTCGACCTGCACCCGCTCGCGGTCGAGGACGCCCTGGAGGCGCATCAGCGGCCAAAGCTCGAGCGGTACGGGGACACGCTGTTCGTCGTCCTGCGCGCCGCCCGCTACCTGGACGCACCCGAGGAGGTCGAGTTCGGGGAGCTGCACGTATTCGTCGGAGCGGACTTCGTCATCACGGTCCGGCACGGCGCGGCGCCCGACCTCTCCGGTGTGCGCCGCCGCATGGAGGACTCCCCCGAGCTGCTGAAACTCGGCCCCGAGGCGGTGCTCTACGCGATTCTCGACGCGGTGGTGGACGGCTACGCCCCGGTCGTCGCCGGCGTCCAGACAGACATCGACGAGATCGAGACGGAGGTCTTCTCCGGAGCGCCCGAGGTGTCCCGGCGCATCTACGAACTCTCGCGCGAGATGGTCGAGTTCCAGCGCGCGACCCGCCCTCTGGTCGGCATGCTGCACGCCCTGATGGCGGGCTTCGCCAAGTACGGCACGGACGAGGAACTCCAGCGCTACCTGCGCGACGTGGCCGACCACGTCACGCACACCAGCGAACGCGTCGACGGCTTCCGCCAGGCCCTCGCGGACATCCTGACGGTGAACGCGACACAGGTCACCCAGCAGCAGAACTCGGAGATGCGGGCACTGGCGGAGGCGGGCTTCGAACAGAACGAGGAGATCAAGAAGATCTCGTCGTGGGCGGCGATCCTGTTCGCCCCGACGCTCGTCGGGACGGTCTACGGGATGAACTTCGATCACATGCCGGAGTTGCACTGGGTGCTCGGTTACCCGCTCTCGATCGCCCTGATGGCCACCGTATGCACCAGTTTGTACTTCATCTTCAAGCGGCGCGACTGGCTCTGAGCAACTGGGCCGACGAGATCACGGCCTTCCGCCTGGGGAAGGTGAAAGCCGAGTAGATCCCGCCGGACCGACTGTCCGCGCAGGCGAAGAACGGGCCGCGCTCGAAGGCCCCGAATCGGCGAAACGGGCCACGGACAACGACCGTCAGAGCTTGGCGAGCCGGTCCACCAGCAGCTCCACCCTCCGCTCGGCGTCCTCCGGCGGCAGCCGTCCCGCCCGGGTCAGGGTCGCCAGGCCGTGCAGGGACGCCCAGAACACCTCGGTGAACAGCCCCGCGTCGACGCCGTCCCCGGTGACCTCGCCGAGAACCTCCACCAGCGCGGCGAAGGCGTCCTTCAGCGGCTCCGGGGTGTCCTCCTGCGCGTACGGCAGGCCGCCGTCGAGCTGGAACAGGGCGTCGTAGACAGCGGAGTTGCGCTCGGCGAAGTCGAGGTAGCCGCGGGCGAGGGCGACGACCCGCTCGCGCGGGCTGTTCGCGGCGGAGGCCGCGGCGCGCAGCGCGACGGCCAGCTCGGCGGCGCCCTCCAGGGCGACGGCGCCGATGATCTCGCGTTTGCCGCGGAAGTGGCTGTAGAGGACGGGCTGGCTGTACTCGATGCGCTCGGCGAGCCGGCGGGTGGTGACCGCGTCCCAGCCCTGCTGCTGGGCGAGTTCGCGGGCCGTCGCCACGATGAGGCGCTCGCGGACCGCCCGTTCGCGGGCCTTGCGTTCCTGTACCGACATGATTCGATCCTAGCACCGCTAGACAAGCAAGCGGCAGCAGTACTAGCGTTGCCTCATCACCTAGCGACGCTAGATTCCAGGAGGGGTCATCATGCTCAGCGCACTCGAGGTCGTCACCACCGTGGCCGTCGGCGTGATGGTGGGGGTGGAGTTCTCCGTCGCCTTCGTCATGAACCCGATCTTCAACGCACTCCCCGAGGACAGCGGCCAGCTCGGCCGCGCCCACGGCGGCCGGATGCTCGGCGCCGTGATGCCGTTCTGGTACATCGGCTCGCTCGTCCTCGTCGCGGTCTGGGCCGTCGCCGGCCGGCACCACCACGGCACCGGCCTCGTCGTCACCGCCGGCGCGCTGCTGATCCTCAGCGTGATCATGTCGCTCCTGCTGCTCGTCCCGATCAACAACCGGGGCAAGACGTGGACCCCCGAGAACCGGCCCGCCGACTGGAAGGAGCAGATGAACCGCTGGGACCGCTGGCACTACGTCCGCGTCGCCGTCATCATCGCCGCCTTCGCCCTGCTGGTCACCGCCCTCACCTGACCCCGCGGGCCCACCCGCCCGGCCGTCAGCCGCAACCGCTCGGCCCGATCGGGCCCCACACGACTCAGCAAGCTCCACGCAGCTCACCAAGCCGACGAAGACTCGCAAGGAGAAGAACGATGTCGCTGAAGAAGATCAACACCGTCCTGGCCGCCGCCTTCATCCTCTTCATCCTCTGGTTCGGGACGGAGTTCATCCTGAGCCCGGAGACGACGGCACCGGGCTTCGGCCTGCCGAGCTGGCCGTCCGGCGACGGCGGCGGCTTCCTGGTCATCAAGGGAATCCGCGACGTCGTCATGGCCCTGGGCCTGGGCATCCTGCTGGTGACGGGCCACCGCCGGGCGCTGGGCTGGGTGCTGGTGGTGGAGGCCCTCGCCGCGTACGGCGACATGGCCACCGTGCTGGCCCACCACGGCTCCGTGGCCACCGCGCTCGGCGTCCACGCCCTGACCGCGACACTGATGGTGGTCAACGGCCTGCTGCTCATGCGCGAGACCCGCAAGGTCGCGGCCGCTCCGGCAACGCGCGCCCCGCAGCCCGCCTGATGCTCCAGCGGTAGATCGCGATCTTCGTAGTGCGCGGTCGGCCGGGCCGTCTCTCGTCATTGCGCGGCAGGTCCGACAGCAGCCCCAGCGCCAGATCCCGCACCAGACCCACGAGCAAGATCAAGGTCTATGGCTGGAGGTCGCGCTGGTACCAGGTGCCTGACTTGCCGCCGAGATCGGCCGGGGTGGCCGGGCCGACCGGGACGAACCCGGCCTTGGTCAAGACTTTCCGGGACGCGGCGTTGTCGTGGGAGGTGGCCGCCCGCAGTGTGCGCAGGCCGTGCATCGCTGTCGCCATCCGGCACAGCTCCCGGACGGTGCCGGTCGCCACGCCGCGGCCGGCGACCTGCTCCGCGACCCGGTAGCCGAGTCTGGCAGTGCCGTCCTCCAAGTCGTACAGGTTGAACCTGCCGAGTACCGAGCCGTCCTCGGCGACGAGCACGTAGAAGGCGCAGATGCCGGCCTCCTGCTCGGCCAGCGCGGCGTTGTACCCGTCGGTGAACCGGTCGAAGAATTCGTCGCCGCGGTCGGAGACCGAGGCAGCGAAGTAGGCGCGGTTCGCCAGCTCGAAGGCCAGGACCGCCGGGGCGTGGCCGGCATGCAGCCGCTTCAGCTCGGGCATCGCCCGACCCTACCCAGATCGTGCGCTGAGGCCACCTGAGTTTTTGCCCGTGGCAGACGGCCCCAAGACCAGGGCACGTAACGGTGTTGACGGTTCAGGCAGGCAGGCCGCCGACGGCCGGTTCGGCGACGCCCCCGCCCGGTGAGAGGGCCGGCACGGCCCACCGGCTCGAGGGCCCTTTCGGGGGAGGGTACGCCGGACACCCGAGATGCCGATCGACGAGCGGCACATCACCGCCACCTCCACCCGCGCCCTCTTCGATGTCGTCATCGAGGGCTTCGCGGACCTGCCGAAGCTGGTCACGATCGTGACCGCCATCGCGGTCGGGCTGGTGGTCGGCGGAGCGCTCACGGAGGAACGCGACGGCACCGGTGGGACCGTACATCCGCAGGCGCCGCGGACACCCTCCGCACCCAAGGAACGGGACGGCACCTGAGTGTCCGGCGTGTTCGAGGTGCGAGCGGCCGCCCGGTAGAGACCGCACGGTCATGTCCAGCCCGTACGCCTCGCCCGCCGACCCCGGCCGGCCGTCGCACCGACGGCGCTTCGCAATCCCCCATAGGAAGGAGCCAGACCCACAGGAGTGATCGAACGCAGCATCACGGCCCGGGACTCTCAGCCACACCAGGGGCTATCCAGTTATTCGAAATCTCGTTCTAGATTTCGTCCCCGCACACCCGTGACGGCGACAGCAAAGACCCCGTTACCCGATCACCTGTCCGCACCACTCCCCGAGGAGCACCCATGCATCCCTGGCACCGCCCTGCGCTCGTTCATCCTGCGTTCGAAAATGCCGCTCCTCGCCCGGACACCTCCGCTCGCCCCGCCGGCGGCTGCACCACATTCCTCACCGACGGGTCCCGACCGGATACGAGGTACCTGGCGTGACGGAACCCGCGAGCCTTCCCTCATCACTGGCCCGGTGGGTGGAATCGGTGCTGGGACCGGTCCAGGCCGTACGCGGCACCTCGCACGCGCGGACGGAGTCACACATGTGGGAGGTGATCAGCCGTACCGGGTGCCACTTCGTGAAGGTGGCGCCCGAGCCGGTCTTCTACACCTGCGAGACCCGGGCCTACCGCGCGGCCGTCCCACGACTCGGGTACGCCAACGCCCCAGTCCTGAAGGAGAGTTCGGCCGAACTGCTCGCACTGATCCTCACCCCCGTGGAGGGTGAGCCCCTCAAGAGCGTGACGCCACCCGCCCGGCGTCGCGCCGCACACGCGCAGGCAGGCCGGCTCCTGCGCCTCTTCCACGACGCACTGCCGAACCACCAGGCTCAGGCCGAGGCCGCGCATGCCGTCGATGCCACGGTCACCGGGCTCGAGAAACACATCACCGCCGCCGGTGACCTCCTGTCCGTCTCCGAAGCCGACATGATCCGCCGCATCGTCAGCACCCTGCCCGCCCTAAGCCCCCTCCCGGCCGGGTTTCTCCACGGAGACTTCTGGGAACGCAACCTGCTCTGGAACGGCCGACGCTGCGCACTGACCGACTACGAGCGCAGCACCCCCGGACCACTCGCCGCCGACTTCGTCCATCTCGCCACCGCCGTATGGCTGGACCAGCCCGACCTGGCCACCGCCCTGTTCGCCGGATACGGGCGCACTCTCTTCGCCGTCGAACAGCAGGCCCTGGCGGCGTTCGTCGCAGCCGACGCGGCCCGCGCCCTCGCCTACGGCTCCCGGTGCGGCGACACAGATGCGACCGCCCGCGGCCGACGCACCGTCGAGCGCCTGGCCATGGAGAGCCGACGATGAACGACGACCCTCACCCGCCGATCGCGGACGATCCGCACCTGCTGGTGGCCGACGTGGCCCAGGTCCTGCTCCGCGCGAACGGAACCGCTCTCTGCGTGCGCAGGAAACGCGACGCGAAGCACGCCCCGGGACAACTCACCGTCGTGGGCGGCCACATCAAGGCCGACGAACCGCTGGACCGTGCGGCACGGCGGGAGGCGGAGGAAGAAGCCGGGGTACGCGTCAGCGCCCGGCAACAGGAGTTCTGCGGCCTCGTCCACCAGCACACCCCCGGAGGAATCGACCGCGTCACCGCCGTGTTCGTGGCACAGTCCTGGACCGGCGAACCGCGCAACGCCGAACCGGACAAGCACGAAGCGCTCTTCTGGGTATCGATGGAGAAACCCCCACCGACCTGCCACCCCCACACCACGGCCATCTTCCAACTGCTGACGGAAGGACCCTCGTACAGGGCATTGGACTGGCCCGGTCCGGGAGGCGCCCTGTGAAGAAGTCCTTCGGACACGTCCCCGGCATCCGGCAGCTCACCGCCTGCATCATGCCCTACAACTTGCCTACCCATTCAGGGAGTTCACGTGATCGCTGAAGACGTCAACGCCGAAGCCTGGACCGTCTACGGTCGGCGTCAGCTGGCACGTGAGTTCACGCCGCCCGTCCCGCGGCAGCTGAACTGGGCGCCCTGGGACCGGGTCGGCCCCGGTGCCGAGGTGCTCGGCGACATCACCGGACGGCGCGTCCTCGACATCGGCTCCGGGGCGGGCCACCACGCCGTACACCTGGCGCAAGCCCACGGCGCGCACATGACGGCCATCGAGCTGTCGCCGACCCAGCACCAGCGCGCGGTGGGCGCCCACGCCGACGTGGCCGACGTCCAGTTCGTGCAGGGCGACATGGTCGACCACCTCAGGACCGTCGAGCCCTTCGACGCCGCCTACGCCATCGGTACCCTGGCCTTCGCCGATCCGCACCGCACCCTGCCCGCCCTGCGCGACGGCCTGCGCCCCGGGGCACCGCTGGTCCTCTCCCTCATCCACACCGACCTGCACGACCGAGGCCCGTCCACGACGGTCGCGCCCCGTGAACAGATGATCCTGATGAAGCACGACCCGCCGCTGGCCACCCAGATGTGGGTCCTGGCACCGCAGTTGTGGGAGGACCTGCTCACCGAGTACGGCTTCCGCGTCGAGGCCATCGACCTCCTGCGGCACCCTGACAAGAGCGTCCCCGTCGTACAGCAGCTCATCCGCGCCCGGCGGCTCCCGAACCGCCCCGTACGTGTCATCAGCCGACCCCGCAGTACAAGGCCGCCCGCTCCTCACGCGGCCGTCGGCGTCGGCGCGATCGTCTTCAGCGACCGGGGCCTTCTCCTGGGCCGCCACCGCCGCGGCACCCTCGAACTGCCCGGCGGCACGGTCGAAGCCGGGGAATCCTTCGAGGAAACGGTGATCCGCGAACTCGCCGAGGAGACTGGCCTGTCCGCCCGGCCGGACGATGTCACGCTCCTGGGCACGCAGGTCGACCACGCCGGAGGCGTCGTGCGCGTCACGGTCGGCGCCGTCGTCGGCGCCTGGCAGGGCCAACCGGCCACGCAGCCGGACGAGAGCGTCGGCGACTGGGGCTGGTACCCCTTGGACCAGCTGCCCGACGGACTCTTCGTGTGCAGCGCCCAGATCCTCACCGCCTGGCGCCCCGACCTCCCCATCGACCACACCCCCGCGCACTTCACCCCCTATGCCCGCCGCACGCCGCCTTCGCCCCGCGCACGCCCCTGATCACTGGACCCCCGAGCGGAACGCCGGTGCTCTCACCTCGCGTTCGCTGCGGTACGGGGCGATCAGGCCCCGGGCGGTGATCCGGCGAACAGGGCCTCGGCCATCCGCCGGCCCCGGGTCGTTGACATCCATGTCTCCCACGCCCCTCAGCTGCTGCCTCACAGCCGGTGAAGCCGGGAGCAGGGCCGGAAACGACTGGTGCACCACACGGAAATCGTCACCCCGATGCCGTGGGCACTGGTTGAACGACCAAGCAGCTTTCGGGCTCCGGCGCACCGGGATCACGGACCGAATCTGTCCGCAAGAACTGTCAGGGTGGCTTCAGGGACGCGGACGCACTGTCCTGCGGACCTCTTGCCCGCACACACGCACCACGCTACGGACGGAGCACCCCGTGAGCCGCCACATCCAGGTCACCTTCGATGCCCACGACCCGCGGGCGCTGTCGTCGTTCTGGCGTGACGCGCTGGGCTACGTCCACCCCGGCCCGCCCGGCGTCGACGTGCCCGAGGGCGCCGACCCGCTGGCCGCGTGGGACGACTTCCTCGCGCGGATCGGCGTACCGGAGGAGGAGCGCAACACGAGGTCGGCCATCGAGGACCCGGAAGGGCGGGGCCCTCGGCTGTTCTTCCAGCAGGTGCCGGAGGACAAGGCCGCCAAGAACCGCGTCCACCTCGACGTCCGTGCTGCACCCGGTCTTGAGGGGGAGGAGCGCATGGCCGCGCTCGAGGCCGAGTGCGCCCGGCTCGTCGCGCTCGGCGCCGCGCGGGTTCGCCGCGACGAGCCCGCTCCCCCGCTGAGCACGGGCTACATCGTGATGAGCGACCCGGAGGGGAACGAGTTCTGCCTCGACTGACGTGGTCTCGACTGACGTGGCGCGGCCCGCAGTTGCGGGGCCTACCTGCGTCCGGGGCGCAGGGCGTGCTGGGCGGCGAGGCGGACGGGGGCGTTCTGGGCTCCGTAACCGCGGTATCCGCCGTCGCGCTGGACCAGTTCGAAGAAGACCCGGCCGACCGTCTCCGTATAGAAGTGCCGGAAGGTGCCGTGCTCGTCGCGGTCGTAGAGGATGCCGAGCTCCTGGTACGTCTCCGCCTCGTCCGGCTCGAACTCGAAGCGCGCCGCCAAGTCGTCGTAGTAGTTGGGCGGTACGGGCAGGGGGCGCCCGCCCGCGTCCTGGAAGGCGCGCGCGGCGGCGACCACGTCGTCCGTCGCCAGAGCGATGTGCTGGACGCGGCCGGCGTCGTCGGCGGGTCCGGGGCCGATGCCGAGGGCGATCCGCACCCTGCCGTCGTCGTTCGTGACGGCGCGGCTGCGCAGCAGCCCGTAGGGGTCGGCGACGTCGACGCTCTCCTGCGGTCGGAGCCCGAGGACCGTGCGGTGGAAGAGCGCGGCCTCGTCGAACTGGTGCCAGGGCTGGGTGAGGGCGAGGTGGTCGATGCGCAGGACGGCACCCCGGGGGTCCCGGTCAGTATCGCCGTCACGGGCGCCGGGCAGCGGCGTGAAGTCCTCCCGCCAGTTCGGCAGGCCCTCCCGGTCCGTCGCGCAGAAGAAGATCTCCACGCCGTCGGGCGCGGCCACCGCGTCCAGCGGGGCGTCCTGCGGTGCCCGGTAACGCGGCAGTACGGGAGCGAGGAGCGACTCGGCGCGGGCCGCCGCGCCCACCGGGTCGGGGGATTCCAGGCCGAGCGCGGCGAGGGCGAGTCCGTCGCGGTGGCGGACGGGATCCGTGGTGACGAGGATGCGGGCCTCGCCGCGCTGCCACAGTTCGACGGGCTTGCTGCGGTGCCTGGCGGCCCGGGCCAGGCCGAGCGCGCCGAGGAGCGCGGACACGGCACCGGCGTCCGGGGTGGTGAGTTCCGCGAAGGCGAAGCCGGTGGGCTGGACCGGTGCGGGCGGCGCCGTGAGGCCGGCGGCCTCCTGGAGGAGCATCAGGGAGCGCCGGGCGTCGACGGCGGTGGGGCCCGCGTCGGCCTGCCGGAAGACGTCGTTGAACACTTCGAGCGAGAGCGGGCCCGTGTACCCGGCGTTGATCACGTGCCGGACGAGTCCGGTCACGTCCAGGCCGCCCTGCCCGGGGAAACAGCGGTAGTGGCGGCTCCACTGGAGCACGTCCATCGCCATCAGCGGGGCGTCGGCGAGCTGAAGGAAGAAGATCTTCTCGCCGGGGATGTCCTCGATGCCCTTGGGGTCACTGCCGCGGGCGAGGATGTGGAAACTGTCCAGACAGGTGCCGAGTGCCGGGTGCCCCGCCGCCTCGACGATGCGCCAGGCGTGGTCGTACGTGCTGACGTGGCGGCCCCAGGCGAGTGCTTCGTAGGCGACGCGTACGCCGTGTTCCTGGGCCGACTCCGCGAGCCGGTGCAGGTGTTCGGCGGCGAGCGCGTCGTCGTCGACGGCGAGGGGCGAGACGCTGGAGCACACCAGGACGGTGTCCGTGCCGAGCCGGTTCATCAGCCGGAACTTGTGCCCGGCGCGGCGCAGGTTCCGCTCGAACTCCTGCGGCGGCACCGCCTCGATGTCCCGCATCGGCTGGTAGAGGTCGATGGTCAGACCGAGGTCGGCGGTGCGGGCCCGGATCTCCTCGGGGGTGAGCGGACTCGCGAGGAGATCGTTCTCGAAGATCTCCACCCCGTCGAACCCGGCCGAGGCGGCGGCGGTCAGCTTCTCGGTCAGGGATCCGCTGAGCGAGACGGTGGCGATCGAGGTACGCACGACGGTGCTCCTTGAGAGAGGACGAGGGGGCCGGTGTGGGGGTCGGTGTCGGGGCGGGGGTCAGCCTCGGACCGCGGCCGCACCCGCGAGTTCGGCGATGTCCGCGAGCATCCGCGTGACGTCCGGCTCGCGGCGCGTGAAGAGCCGGAACGCGTCCGCGGCCTGGAACACCGCCATGCCTCCGCCGTCGAGCGTGGCGCAGCCCAACTCCCTTGCGGTACGCAGGAGTTCCGTCTCCAGCGGACGGTAGACGACTTCCGCGACCCAGAGGGACGGGCGCAGCAGGCGGGCGGGGAGCGGGAGTCCCGGGTGGGCGGCCATGCCGGTGGGTGTGGCGTGGACGAGGCCGTCGGCGCGGGCGAGAGGCTCTTCGACGCGGTCCGGGGTCCCGGCGGACGCGCGGCCCTCGCCGAAGTGCCGGTTCAGCGACGCGGCCAGGTCCGCGGCGCGCTCGGGCAGTGCGTCCACGACGGTGAGGTGGCCGCCGCCCAGGGTGAGCACGGCGTGCGCGACGGCCGCGCCCGCGCCGCCCGCGCCGAGCTGCACGACCCGGTCGAGCGGGGCGTCGGGCAGGCCGCGGGCGAAGGAGGCCGCGAATCCGGTGACGTCGGTGTTGTGGCCGACGGCGCGCCCGCCCTCGAACACGACGGTGTTGACGGCGCCGAGCGCCTCCGCCTGCGGGGCGAGCTCATCGAGGTGCTCGATGACGAGCTGCTTGCAGGGGTGGGTGATGTTCAGTCCGTCGTAGCCCACGGCCCGGGCCGCCCGCACCAGGTCGCCGACCTGGTCGGGGGTGACGCCCAGGGCGTCGATGTCGATCAGCCGGTAGAGATGGCGCAGGCCCTGGCGGTCGGCCTCCCGCTCGTGGAGCGCGGGGCTCAGCGAGGGGCCGATGCCCGAACCGATCAGACCGACGAGACAGGAGTCCTGGGGCACCGCAGCTCCTCGAAGCTCACAGAGGTTCAACATTAATGTACGAACTGGTTCGTTAGTAATACCAGGAAGGCGTCATCCTGGAAAGGGCAGCCGGTCACCGGCCCCGGCCCTGCTTCTACAATCACCAGCACAGAACCGACCCGGAGGAACGCATGGCCACAGTCGAAGAGCCGACGCGACCCGCCGGACGGATCCGCGACGCCGCCCGCACCCGGGCCGAGATCCTCGACGTCGCCACCCAGGAGTTCGCCCGCGCCGGATACACGGGCGCCCGCGTCGACGAGATCGCGGCCCGCACCCGCACCACGAAGCGGATGATCTACTACTACTTCGGCGGCAAGGAACAGCTGTTCACGGCGGTTCTGGAGCACGCGTACGCGGCGATCCGGCAGGCCGAGCAGGAGGTCGACGTCGACCATCTGGACCCGGTCGCGGCCATCCGCCGGCTCGCGGAGCTCACCTTCGACCACCATGAGGCGCACCCCGACTTCATCCGCCTGGTCGCGATCGAGAACATCCACGAGGCGGAGCACATCGCCGCCTCCGAACAGCTCGGCGCGCTCAACTCGCCCGCGATCGAGGTGATCCGCCGCATCCTCGACGCCGGACGCGCGTCGGGCCTGTTCACGGCCGGGATCGACGCCGTCGACCTGCACGCGATGATCAGCTCGTTCTGCTTCTTCCGGGTCTCGAACCGGCACACGTTCGGCGCGCTCTTCGGCCGCGACCTGGTGGCGGGGGACCGGCGCGAGCACTACCGGGCCATGCTCGGCGACATGGTCATCGCCTATCTGACGGCGGACCGCACCGAGGACTAGGGGCGCCGGCAGGTCGCCTCGCGCGGAAGTTCTCGCGGCCCACCTCTTGACACGCGGGTAACGCCAGCGCAACATCCGTAGCCATCCGCTACTAACTATCCAGTGGGTTAATTAACCGGCTCGTGCCCCCACCCCAGGGCCAGAGAAAGACACCGCGACACCACCCCGCACCCCTCCGCTCGCTTCATCGCCGAAGCGTCCCCCTAGGAGTACGCCGTGACCGTCCCCTCCCCCGGCGCCGCCGCGCCGCCTCGCGCCCCCGAGGGCCAGCCGCGCAAGGCAGCGCTCGCGGCCTGGACCGGCAGCGCCCTGGAGTACTACGACTTCTTCATCTACGGCAGCGCCGCGGCCCTGATCTTCCCCAAGGTCTTCTTCGACGAGTCCGACCCGGCGAACGCGACGCTGCTCTCCCTCGCCACCTTCGGCGTCGCCTACGCCGCCCGCCCCATCGGCGCGCTCTTCCTCGGCCACATCGGCGACCGGCTCGGCCGCAAGAAGATCATGGTCTTCACGCTGATCCTGATGGGCCTGTCCACCTTCCTCATCGGCTGTCTGCCGAGCCGCGCCCAGGCCGGCTCGCTCGCCCCCGTGCTGCTCGTGCTGTGCCGCGTGCTCCAGGGCATCTCCGCCGCGGGCGAGCAGGCCAGCGCGAGCTCGATGACGCTGGAGCACGCGCCGCCGGGCCGCCGCGGCTTCTTCACGAGCTTCACCCTCAGCGGCACACAGGCGGGCCAGCTCATCGCCACCCTCGTCTTCATCCCCGTCGCGGCCCTGCCCGAGGACCAGCTGCTCTCATGGGGCTGGCGCGTCCCGTTCTGGCTGAGCGTCGCCGTCGCCGTCGTCGGGTACGCGATCCGGCGCTCCCTGGAGGAGACCCCGGCCTTCGCCAAGCAGGCGGCGACGGAGGGCGTCGTGAAACTGCCGCTGGCCGTCCTGCTGCGCGACCACTGGGCCGACGTCCTGCGCGTCGTCGCCGGGTCCCTGATCGCCTCCGTGAGCACGATCTTCACGGTGTGGGCCCTGTCGTACGCGACGAGCGACTCGGTGGGCATGGACCGGTCCGGGATGCTGTGGGTGGGCGCCCTCGCCAACGTGGCGGCCCTCGGCGCGATCCCGCTCTGGGCGAAGCTCTCGGACCGTATCGGCCGCAAGCCGGTCTACCTCGTGGGCGCCGTCGGCAGCGCCGTGCTCATGGCCTGCTATCTGTGGGCGATCTCCACGGGTTCGTACCCGCTGGTCCTCGTCCTCGGCATCCTCACCTTCGGCGTCGTGTACAGCGCGGCCAACGGTGTCTGGCCGTCCTTCTACGGCGAGATGTTCTCGACCCGCGTGCGGCTCTCCGGTGTGGCGATCGGCACGCAGATCGGCTTCGCGGTGGCCGGGTTCGCGGTGACGTTCGCGGCGCAGCTCGCGGGTCCGGACGGTGACGACTGGTCCACGGTCGCCCTGTTCACCGCGGCGCTCTGCGTACCGCCGGTCGTCGCGGCCCTCACCGCGCGCGAGACGCACCGGGTGCCCGCGGACCGGCTCGGCCTGCGCGAGGAGGCCGGGGCCGCCGGCCGCGTACCCGCCGAGGTCTGACCTCGCCATCGCCCCACGACGGCCGAACTGGCCCGCGCGGCCCCGCACTTCACCACCGGAATTCGTATCGCGCCGAATCGGAGCCGGTGACGGGGCCGCGCCGTAGGGTTGACCTCCCGGCCACAGATGGGGGATGGCATGCAGCGCTATGAACGGCTCCGGCAGATCCGGCGGCTCGACCCGGACCGGGACTGGCTGACGATCTACCGGCTGACCGCCACCTACGAATTCCCGTGGGACCTCACACGGGCACTGGAGCTGGCGCTCTACCGCACCTACGCCGTGCCCAGTATCGGACAACTACTCGCCAGGACAGCGGAACTGACGGAGCGTTCACAGAAGCGGTACGACGACACCTCGCTCCTGCTGGACGCCGTCGTCGAGCACGGCTTCGACAGCGTCCAGGGGCGCACGGCGATCCGCCGCATCAACCAGATGCACCGCAGCTACGACATCAGCAACGACGACATGCGGTACGTCCTGTGCACGTTCGTCGTCGTGCCCCGACGGTGGATCGACGCCTACGCCTGGCGCCGCCTCTCGCGCCACGAGGTGATCGCCTCGGCGCACTACTACCGCGCGCTGGGCCGGCACATGGGAATCCAGGGCATCCCGGAGTCCTACGAACAGTTCGAGACCTGCCTCGACACGTACGAGGCCGAGCACTTCGGCCGGGACGAGGCCGGGCGACGGGTTTCGGACGCGACACTCACGCTCATGGCTTCGTGGTATCCCGGCGTCCTGGAACCGGTGCTGAAGAAGGCGACGGTCGCGCTGCTCGACGAGCCGCTCCTGCGTGCCTTCGACTACGAGCCGCCGAGCCCTCTCACGCGCACGCTCGTCCGGGGCGCCGTCCGCCTGCGCGGCCGTGCGGTGCGTCTGCTGCCGCCCCGCCGCACGCCGCACCATGCCCGCCAGAACTGGGAGATCAGGGGCTATCCGAACGGCTACCGGGTCGGTGAGCTCGGCACGTTCCCGACGCCGGGCCTGCGCGGCTGCCCCGTCCCGCACGCGGCGCCGCCCGGCGAGGGTTCAGCGGATCACAGGCCGCCGCCGCGCACCACGTAACTGCATCGCGTGTACGAGTATCCCGACCTGATCTCGCCCTGCCCCGACGTGCCGCCGTCCGCCCGCCGGCGCGGTACCGGCTGGTGGTGGGGCTGCGCGGGCACGGCCTGCGGCGATGAGGCCTTGCCGGTCCGGACGCCTACCCTGGCGTGACGGGCGCGCCGGACCCGGGAGGCCCGAAGCCGGGCGGGGAACCGGGGCCCGCGCCGACGCCCCTGTCCGCATCTGCGTCAGCAGCAGTCGAGTCACCCGGACCCGCCGTCGGCTACCGCGTCACCGCATCCCGGGGAATCGAGTCCGCCGGCACCGCGTCCTGCGGCTCCCGCTCCTCTGATCCCGCCCCCGCGTGCCCGTCCCCCCACACCCATCTCGGTCCCCCGACCGTCAGGCGTCGCGCCAGAGGGACACCATCCGCACCGGCGCACGCGCTGTCAATCGTGCGCGCACGCCACGGTCGGGCCCTGCCTTCGAGGCCACGAGGCGCATCAGCACGCCGCCATCGGCATCTCCCCAGGCCAGAGATCTATACACCACGTCTATACACCTCGCGTATACACGCTATGTATAGTCCTCGCATGCCTACCGCGAATCAGAAGATGAGGAAACTCAGGGCCGCGTTCCACGCCGCCGCCGCGCTCTTCACCGCCGGTGCCCTGGCCTTCGGCCTGAGCGGCTGCACCTCGTACGACACGACCGCCCCGAGCGGGGCCAGGGCCGACAGGAGCCACACGGACGCCAAGAACGCGCCGGCCTCACTGGGGACCGTCGACTGCCGCAGGGCGAAGTGCGTGGCGCTCACATTCGACGCGGGCCCGAGCGAGCACAGCGCGCGGCTGCTCGACATCCTGAAGGAGAAGCACGTCCCCGCGACGTTCTTCCTGCTCGGCAGGAACCACATCGCGAAGTACCCGGAGCTGGTCAGACGCATGGAGCGCGAGGGTCACGAGGTCGCGAGCCACACCTGGGACCACAAGATCCTCACCGACATCGGCGACGCGCAGATACGGGAGGAGTTCGAGCGGCCGGACGACGCGATAGAGCAGCTGACGGGGAAGCGGCCGACGTTGATGCGGCCGCCGCAGGGCCGCACGAACAACCACGTCAGCGAGCTCGCCAAGGAGGAAGGGCTCGCCCAGATCCTGTGGAGCGTGACGGCCAAGGACTACACGACGTACGACTCGGCCGTGATCAGGAAACGCGTCGTCGACCAGACGAAGCGTGACGGGATCATCCTGCTGCACGACATCTACAAGGGCACCGTGCCCGCGGTCCCCGGCCTGATCGACGAACTCAAGGCGAAGGGCTACGTGTTCGTGACCGTGCCGCAGCTCTTCGCGCCGGGGAAGGCCGAGCCGGGCAGAATCTACCGGCCCTGACCCGCCTCCCCCGCATCACCTGGGTTCCCTACAGCGTGACCTTCAACTCGCCGTAGCCGAAGCCGATGAACGACTCCACGTGAGGGGCCGCGCCCTCGCTCGCGTCGAGTGCGAGGCCGGGGAAGCGCGCGAACAGCGCGGGCAGCGCGATCGCCGCTTCGAGGCGGGCGAGCGGCGCGCCGACGCAGTAGTGGACGCCGTACCCGAAGGCGAGGTGCTCCTTGTCGACACGCGTGACGTCGAAGGATCCCGCGTCCTCGCCGTGGCGCAGCGGATCGCGCCCGGCCGAGGCGTACGTCGCGAGGATCGCGTCGCCCTGCGGGATCTTGACGCCGTCGGGCAGCTCGATGTCCTCGACGGCGTACCGCAGCGGCAGGTTGGCGATCGAGGGGGCCCAGCGCAGGGTCTCCTCGATCACGTCGTTCCAGGGGATCTCGCCCGCGAGGACGCGGGCCAGCTGGTCAGGGTGGCTGAGCAGAGCCTGCACGGCGTTGCCGATGAGGTTGACGGTCGTCTCGTGGCCGGCGCCGATGACGAGCAGCAGCGTGTCGATGAGCTCCTGCTCGGTGAGGCCCGAGCCGTCCTCGTCGTCGCGGGTGGTGATCAGGACGCTGGTGAGGTCGTCGGCGGGTGTCTCGCGCTTGAGGGCGACCAGGCCGCCGAGGAGCTCCTGCACCTCCTGCCAGATGGCCATGGCCTGTTCGGGGGTGACGGTGGTGTCCATGATGCCCGCGATGAGGCGCGCGGCGTCGGCCTGCCGGTCCTCGGGCAGCCCGAACAGTTCGCAGATGACCTGCATGGGCAGCGGGTGCGCGTACGCGGCGCGCAGGTCGACGCGGCCGTCCGGCGCCTCGGCCATCCGGTCGAGGAGGCCGGCGGTGAGCTCCTCGATGCGGGGGCGCAGGCCGTCGGTGCGGCGCTTGGTGAACGCGGGCGAGATCAGCTTGCGCAGGCGGCGGTGGTTGCTGCCGTAGGCGGTGAACATGTTGGTCACGCCCACCCAGGAGTTGACCCAGGTCTCGCGGAACTCACCGTTGATCCAGGCGGGCCAGTGCTGGTTGGGGTCCTTGGAGACGCGGTCGTCGGCGAGGAGCTGCTTGAGGACCGTGTACTGGGTCGGGGCCCAGGCGTGTATGCCGCCCGGGAGTTCGACGAGTGCGGCCGTACCGCGCGTGCGCAGCAGGTCGGCCTCCGCGTGGAGTCCGCGTCCCGCGGGGTCGATGACGTGGGGGTCGTGTGCCATGGGGCGCTCCAGCCGGCGTGGGGGTTTCATGATCAAATCGGCACAACAGATCGTAGGGTCTCAGGAGTGAGGAAGCACGTGGATCCGGCGCGCGCCGGGCAGCGCCGCGAAGGGCGCCCGCGGTTCTAGGATCCGGGCGTGGCCTTCTTCCGAATCACCCGTGAATCGCCGCTTTCCGCCGCCGAGGCGTGGCGCCGCATGACGGACTGGGAGCGGCACGGGGACGTCGTCCCCCTCACCCGTGTCAGGCTCGCGACCCCGCCTCCGACCGGCGAGGGCACCGTCTTCGTGCCGCGGACCGGCGTCGGGCGGCACACCTTCGACGACCCCATGGAGGTCGTCGACTGGGCACCCCCGTACGGCGACTCGGCCGGGCGGTGCCGCCTGGAGAAGCGCGGCACGTTCGTCACCGGCTGGGCCGAGATCGAGGTGGCGCCGTACGGCGCCGGGTCCCTCGTCGCATGGCGCGAGGAGATCCGCGTCCGCCCGCTGCCGCGCTGGTGCGACCCGCTGCTCGCGAGGGCGGGCCGCCTGATGTTCACACGGGCGGTCAAAAAGCTGCTCCAGTACGGAGGTTGAGCCCCGGAAACGGGATCACTCACCCTCTTCCGATGACGCGCCTGGCGCCCGCGAGGACCGCCGTCGCCAGGGTCCAGCCGGAGACCATGAGGAAGACGGCGACGGCCTTGCCCGCGCCCTGCGGATCCCAGGAGCCGCGGTAGCCGAGACTCGCCACGGGGATGAGCAGGTCGACGCTGTAGAGGACCGGGTCCCAGGCCCGCTGCCCGGCGCCGCCGACCGCGCGCGGCTCGTGGTAGGCGAACCACAGGGAGCCCGCGGCGGCCAGGGAGAGCAGCCAGACGAGCGCCCGGCGCGGGGCGTAGCCGTAGCCGAACAGGAGGTCCTGGACCAGGCCCCAGGCGCGCCCCGACAGCCGGTCGAGGCGGCGCACATGGCGCTCCCTCGCGTGCCGCACGGTGCGGGCCGCCCGCTCGTCGCCCGCGCTCTCGTACGACGTCGCCAGCTGCTCGAAGGAGCTCGCGCCCGCGTTCGGGTCGCGGGTCAGCCAGCCGATGCGGGCGCGGACGTCAGCGCTTCCGGCGGGGTCGGCGGTTTCCAGGCGCTTGTACGAGAAGCCCTCGAGGTTGAGCCGGCCCGGGGCGGCCCAGGTGGCGGCCGAGTCCACGAGCACGTCGACGGCCGCGTCCTGGAGGACCACGGCGCCGGCCGGTGGTTCACGCAGATCGAGGCGGAGCCGTGGCACCCGGAGGCGGCTCAGGAGCAGTGCGCCCGCGGGCGCGCCGATGACGCTGTCGTGGAACGTGACCACGCCCTCGATCGCGGCGGCGCGCAGCAGCACCTGCCCGGCGCTGCGGAAGCCCCAGTCGGCGTACAGGCCGCGCCCGCAGGCGAGTCCGGTGCCGTCGAGGCCCCCGACGTCCGCGCCGTTGAGGTTGAGGGCGTACGCGATCTGGGCGTCCCTCAGATAGAGGGCGCCGGAGGCGGTGAGGCCGCGCGCGTGGACCGAGCCCGACACGTTCAGGCGGGGGGCGAGCAGGGACCAGGGGCCGGAGTCGGCGACCGTGAGGTCTTCGACGACGAGGTTGCCGTCTATGCGCGCGTCGGCCAGTTCCAGCACGGCCGATGTGGAGTCCTCCGGCAGGCGGCGCGGGACCCGCGGGCCGTCACCGGCCGTGGGCGGGCCGGTCAGCGGCCGGGGTACGGGCGTTCCGCTGCCGAGCGTGGCCCCGGACAGCCGCAGGTCGCCGTCGACGGTGACCCGGTTCGCGTGCACGGCAGGCGCCTTCGACCCCGACAAGTCCAGTGCGCTGACGGTGAGTTCGGCCAAGCGGAGAGGCTCGTCGAAGACGCAGTCGACCAGTTCGAGGACGGCGTCGACGCGGCAGCGGGACAGGTCGAGCCGCCCGCGCACGCGCAGCCCCTCGAATCTGAGCGGGCCACCGGTGCCGCCCTCGTGTCCGGCGATCTCCTCGCGCAGCCGGGCCGCGTCGACCGTGTCACCCGGCACCGGGCGCCACCTCGGACGCCTGCTCCCCCTGAGACGTGCCATCGTCGCCTCCCCCTTCTCTTCCTCCTCGCAGGAGATATCACGCGAGGGCGAACACGCGCGCGGTCCTTGCGGTGATACTGAATTGATGGACCGCTCCTCCCAGTTCGCGCCGTTCGGTACGCGCGCTGCCGCGCTGCTCGGCCAGTGGCAGCAGCAGAACCACCGCCCGCTGACCGCCCCGGCCTGGCTCGACACCGGCGGCAGCGGTGCGTCCCTGGCCTCCGTGTTCGTCCGCGACCGCGATCCGGGGCGCACCAAACGGCGGATGATCATCAAGCTCTGTTCCCCGGACGGCGACTCCTCGATGGAACCGGGGCGGCTCGCCGCCGCGAGGCGGTCCCTGCCGAACGGCGATCCCTCGTTCGCCCGCGACCATCTCGTGGAGCAGCTCTACGATCCGATGCCGGTGGACGACGCCTGGCTGATGTTCCAGGGCTTCGCGGGCAACGACGAGACCATGGTGACGCTCAGCACGATCCTGCGGCAGCGGCGCATGCCCGGCGTCGCCGCGCAGATCACGCGGTCCCTGCTGGCCGACTGGAATCCGGACGAGGACTCGGACGGCCAGATGTCCGCGGCCTCGTTCGTCTCCGAACTCCTCGACCTGCGCCTCGAACCGATGGAACCCCTGACCGTCTGGGTCCGCGACAAACTGGGCCTCGACCTCGAGACCGCCTGGATCAGACTTGGCCGCGCCCACGACGCACCGGTCCCCAACCCCGTACACCTGAGAGGAAGTTGCCCGCTCGCGGCGCGCACCATCGACTACCCGATGCGCGGCCGGGCGCACGGCGATCTGCACCCCGGCAACATCATGGTGCCCAGGGAGCCCGACGCGGACATCGGCCGCTACGTCCTGATCGACCTGTCGCGCTTCGACGAGCGGGCGTTGCTCGCCCGTGACCCGGTGCATCTGCTGCTCTGTCTGGTGGCCGACTTCCTGCCGCACCTGTCCGACGACGCCCGCGCCGAGCTCCTCGACCTGCTCATCGGCCGGGACACCCCGGGTCTGCTGATCCCGCAGGGCCTGGCCCGGACGGTCGACGAGGTGCGCAAGGCACCGGGCGGCTGGCTGCACCAGCGCACCATCTCGGGCCAGTGGACCGGGCAGTGGCTCCTGTCGATGCAGGCGTGCGCGCTGATGTTCACGGCCCGTGTCCGGTACGACGCGCGGGACCGGTGGTGGTTCTTCCGGCTCGCGGCGGAGGCGGCCGGCGCTTATCTGGGGCCGGCCGAAGCGTACGAGCCGGGTGAGGTGAAGTTCGTGCCGGGGCCACGGGAGGCCGAACCGAAGGCGGTGGAGGTGGTGGTGGCCGCGGCGGCGAAGGTGCCGGAGCAGGTGACACCGCCCGAAGCGAGGCCCCAGGCGGAGCCCGGTCCCGTACGCGTCCCCGCCCCCGCCCCCGTACGGGAGGCAGCCCCCGAGACTCCCCCGCAGGCACTCCCGGGCACGCTCCCGGCGCTCCTCCTGGACCTCGGCAACGCCTTCGGGACCGGGCTCGAAGAGCTCAGGCAACAGGAGGCGGGGTCGGTCATCGCCAAGACGCTCGGCTCCATCAGGGAGCGGGCCTACCGGGGACAGATCGATCTCTCGGCGCTGCTCGACGCCGCCGACGGCACCCTCGGCGAGGAGGACCGGGCCCGCCTCCACGAGGTCCGCGGGCACCTCGCCGGTGTCACCGAGGCGGCGAACGAGCCGGGGTTCTCGTACAAACAGCCGTTGTTCGTACGGGACCTGGCTCATCGGGCCCTCGTCATGAGGATCGACCAGCTGCTCGGATCCGCGCGAGAGGCGGCGCGCGGCCTTCAGGCCGGTGAGGCCGGTAAGTCCGGTACGACCGGTCAGGCCACCGACTCGATCCGGACGGAGGGTGCGCGCGCTCCGTCGGGGTGAATCGGCGTGTGGGCGCCGGTCAGCGCGACGCCGCTGCCGCCGCGCCGGTTGGCGACGATCTCCGCGGCGATGGACAGGGCCGTCTCCTCGGGGGTGCGGGCGCCCAGGTCGAGGCCGATCGGCGAGCGCAGGCGCGCCAGTTCGAGCTCGGTGACGCCGACGTCGCGCAGGCGGTCGTTGCGCTCGAGGTGGGTGCGGCGGGAGCCCATGGCGCCGACGTAGGCGACGGGCAGGCGCAGCGCGAGCCGGAGGAGCGGGACGTCGAACTTGGCGTCGTGGGTGAGGACGCACAGGACGGTGCGTGCGTCCGTCCGCGTGCGCTCCAGGTACTTGTGGGGCCATTCCACGACGATGTCGTCGGCGTCGGGGAAGCGGGCCGGCGTGGCGAAGACGGGGCGCGCGTCGCACACCGTCACGTGGTAACCGAGGAACTTGCCGATCCTGACGAGCGCCGCCGCGAAGTCGATGGCCCCGAAGATGATCATGCGGGGCGGGGGGACGGACGACTCGACGAGGAGGGTGAGGGGCTGCCCGCACCGCGAGCCGCTCTCGCCGATCTCCACGGTGGCGGTGCGTCCGGCGTCGAGGAGCGCGCGGGCCTCGCCGGCCGCGGTGCGGTCCAGTTCGGGGTGCCCGCCGAGGCTGCCCTCGTAGCCGCCCGCGAAGCCGCTTTCGGGGTCGCCGTCGGCGCGTACGAGGAGGGCGCGGCCCATGAGTTCGGCCGGGCCCCGGGTGATGCGCGCGACCGCCGCCGCCCTGCCTCGGGCGGCGGCGGACAGCGCCGCCGCGAGCACCTCCCGTCCCGGGGTGTCCGCGCGAACCGGGGTGACCAGGATGTCGATGATTCCGCCGCAGGTCAGCCCCACGGCGAAGGCGTCGTCGTCGCTGTAGCCGAAGCGTTCGAGGACGGTCTCGCCGTCCTGGAGTGCCTGTTGGCACAGTTCGTAGACGGCGCCCTCCACGCAGCCGCCGGAGACCGAGCCGATCGCTGTGCCGTCGCTGTCGACGGCGAGTGCGGCTCCCGGCTGCCGGGGCGCGCTCCCGCCGACGGCCACCACGGTGGCCACGGCGAAGTCGCGTCCCTGCTCGACCCACCGGTGCAGCTCTTCGGCGATGTCCAGCATCTCTAGGTCTCCTTGTCGGTTGCGTGGAGGGCGCGGGGCCCCTCACGGGCCGGGCGTCAGTGGACGCCCAGCCATCCTTCGATCGGGTTGAGGGCGAAGTACACGAGGAAGATCACCGTGAGGCCCCACATGAAGGCCCCGATCTCCCGGGCCTTGCCCTGGGCGACCTTGATGGCGACCCAGGAGATGACGCCCGCGGCCACACCGGTGGTGATGGTGTAGGTGAAGGGCATCAGGACCACGGTCAGGAAGACCGGGATCGCGGTGGCGCGGTCCGCCCAGTCGACGTGCCGGGCGTTCATCATCATCATCGCGCCGATGACGACGAGCGCGGCGGAGGCGACCTCCTGGGGCACGATCGCGGTGAGCGGGGTGAAGAACAGACAGGCCGCGAAGAACAGGCCGGTCACGGCGGAGGCGAGACCGGTGCGGGCTCCCTCGCCGACGCCGGTCGCGGACTCGACGAACACGGTCTGACCCGAGCCGCCGGCGACACCGCCGATGGCGCCGCCCGCTCCGTCGATGAACAAAGCCTTGGACAGGCCCGGCATGCGGCCCTTTTCGTCGGCGAGCTCGGCCTCGGTGCCGACGCCGATGATGGTGGCCATCGCGTCGAAGAAGCCGGCGAGGACCAGGGTGAAGACGATCATGCCGACGGTCATCGCGCCGACTTTGCCCCAGCCGCCGAACTCGACATGGCCGAAGAGCGAGAAGTCGGGCGTCGAGACCGCGCTGCCGTGCAGCTCGGGGGCTCCGTTGGCCCACTGCTTGGGGTTGATCACGTCGAGCGCGTTGAGAATCATCGCGACGACGGTGCCGGTGATGATGCCGATCAGGATGGCGCCGGGGGTGTTGCGGGCCTGGAGCATGAAGATCAGGAGCAGGGTGCCCGCGAAGAGCAGGACGGGCCAGCCGGCGAGTTCTCCGGTGGCGCCGAGCGTGAGCGGGGTGGCCTTGCCGACCTGTACGAAGCCGGACTTGTAGAGGCCGATCAGGGCGATGAAGAGGCCGATGCCCATCGTGATGCCGTGCTTGAGCGCGAGAGGAATCGCGTTCATGATCAGTTCACGGAGACCGGTGACGACCAGGAGCATGATCACCACGCCGTACATCACGCACATGCCCATGGCCTGCGGCCACGTCATCTCGGGGGCGACCTGCGAAGAGATCACACCTGAGACGGAGAGGCCGGCGGCGAGTGCGAGCGGCACCTTGCCGACGAAGCCCATGAGGAGCGTGGTGAACGCCGCGGCGAAGGCGGTGGCGGTGATGAGGGCCTTCTGGCCCATCATGTCGCCCGCCACGTCCTTGCCGGACAGGATCAGGGGGTTGAGCAGCAGGATGTACGCCATGGCCATGAAGGTCGTGACGCCGCCGCGCACCTCACGCGCGACGGTCGATCCTCGTTCGGATATGTGGAAGTACCGGTCGAGCCAAGACCTGCCGGCCGACGGACGCGAGCCTGCGCCCGCGTCTTCGGCGGTGGTCTTCGGCTCCAGAGACTGCTGGGTCATGGTGCCTACTCCCAAGGTTCACAGGGACACCCGCACACACTTCGTTGGAGATCGCGGGATTTGGGATGGTGCGTGGGCTGCACGACCCGGGGGACGGCCCGAGACGAACGGGGTGATGCGTAGCTGTGTTACGCACGAAACCGTGTTGCTGGTGGTGCTGGTGGTGCTGGTGGTGCTGGAAAGAACCGCGAGCGGTGCGGTACTTGAAGGCTCCGGACGGTGCGGGCTGGGAAGTGTGACGTTCCTGGGAGGCACGCACCGTCCGGAGAGCTCTGTCAGGCCGGGCCCGTTCCCGTGAGGTGCTCGGGGCGTACCGGAGTCCGGTCGAGCTCCAGGCCCGTCGCGTTGCGGATCGCCGCGAGGACGGCGGGCGTGGACGACAGGGTCGGGGCCTCGCCGATGCCGCGCAGCCCGTACGGGGCGTGGTCGTCGGCGAGTTCGAGCACGTCGACGGGGATGCTCGGCGTGTCGAGAATCGTGGGGAGCAGGTAGTCCGTGAAGGAGGGGTTCCTGACCTTCGCGGTCTTGGGGTCGACGACGATCTCCTCCATCACCGCGATGCCCATGCCCTGGAGGGTGCCGCCCTGGATCTGCCCGACGACGGACAGCGGGTTGAGCGCCTTGCCGACGTCCTGGGCGCAGGCCAGCTCGATGACCTTGACCAGGCCGAGCTCGGTGTCGACCTCGACGACGGCGCGGTGCGCGGCGAACGAGTACTGCACGTGACCGTTGCCCTGACCGGTGACCAGGTCGAAGGGGACGGTGGGCCGGTGGCGCCACTCCTCCTCCACCTCGACGGCCTCGCCCTCCAGGACGTCGACGAGATCGGCGAGTACCTCTCCTCCGTCGGTGACGACCTTGCCGCCCTCCAGGAGGAGTTCGGCCGTCGCCCACGCCGGGTGGTAGGTGCCCTTCTTGCGGCGCCCGATCTCCAGGACCTTCTCGCGCACCAGCTCGCAGGCGTTCTTGACGGCGCCGCCGGTCACGTACGTCTGACGCGACGCGGACGTGGAGCCGGCCGAGCCGACCTGCGTGTCGGCGGGGTGGATGGTCACCTGCCCGACGCCCAGCTCGGTGCGGGCGATCTGCGCGTGGACGGTGATGCCGCCCTGGCCGACTTCCGCCATGGCGGTGTGCACGGTGGCGACGGCCTCGCCGTTGATGACCTCCATGCGCACCTTGGCGGTGGAGTAGTCGTCGAAGCCCTCGGAGAAGCCGACGTTCTTGATGCCGACCGCGTAACCCACACCCCGGACGACGCCTTCGCCGTGCGTGGTGTTGGACAGACCGCCGGGCAGCTGGCGCACGTCGGAGCCCTCGCTGGACTCCCACTGGCGCTCCATGGGCAGCGGCATCGCCTGGACACGGCGCAGCAGTTCGGCGACCGGGGCCGGGGAGTCGACCGGCTGGCCCGTCGGCATGAGCGTGCCCTGCTCCATGGCGTTGAGCTGCCGGAACGCGACCCGGTCCATGCCCACCTTGTCGGCGAGCTTGTCCATCTGGGCCTCGTACGCGAAGCACGCCTGGACCGCGCCGAAGCCGCGCATGGCGCCGCAGGGCGGGTTGTTCGAGTAGAGCGCGATCGCCTCGATGTCCACGTCGTCGATCACGTACGGACCGACGGAGAGCGACGAGGCGTTGCCGACGACCGCCGGCGAGGCGGAGGCGTAGGCGCCGCCGTCGAGGACGATCTTGCACTTCATGTGCGTGAGCTTGCCGTCCTTGGTCGCCCCGTGCTCGTAGTAGAGCCTCGCGGGGTGGCGGTGGACGTGCCCGAAGAACGACTCGAAGCGGTTATAGACGATCTTGACCGGCTTGCCCGTGCGCAGCGCCAGGAGGCAGGCGTGGATCTGCATGGACAGGTCCTCACGGCCGCCGAAGGCGCCGCCGACGCCGGAGAGCGTCATGCGGACCTTGTCCTCGGGCAGGCCGAGGACGGGGGCGATCTGCTGGAGGTCCGAGTGCAGCCACTGGGTGGCGACGTACAGGTCGACGCCGCCGTCCTCGGACGGCACGGCCAGACCCGACTCGGGGCCGAGGAACGCCTGGTCCTGCATGCCGAAGTAGTACTCGCCCTTGACGATGAAGTCGGCCTTCTTGGCCGCCTCTTCGGCGTTGCCGCGGACGATCGGCTGGCGGTGCACGATGTTCGGGTGCGGGACGTGGCCGATGTGGTGGTCGTCGCGGTCCTCGTGGACGAGGATCGCGTCCGGCGCGGTCGCGCTCGCCTCGTCGGTGATGACGGGGAGTTCGCGGTACTCGACCTTGATCTTGGCGGCGGCGCGGCGCGCGGTCTCCGGGTGGTCGGCGGCCACGAGGGCGACGGGCTCGCCGTGGTGGCGGACCTTGCCGTGGGCGAGGACCGGGGTGTCCTGGATCTCCAGGCCGTAGTTCTTCACGTCGGTCGGCAGGTCGTCGTACGTGAGAACCGCGTAGACGCCGGGAGTCGCGAGGGCCTCGCCCGTGTCGATGGAGAGGATCTCGGCGTGCGCGACCGGGGAGCGCAGGATCTGGCCCCACAGCATGTCCTCGTGCCACATGTCGGACGAGTACGCGAACTCGCCGGTGACCTTGAGGGTGCCGTCCGGGCGGAGCGTGGACTCGCCGATGCCGCCCTTGGTCTGGGAGCCCTGCGTGACGTTGAACGGGATGCCGGTGGTGCGTGTGTCGGCCATGGCGTCAGGCTCCCTGGCTCGGAACAGTTGCGGACTGGCGCGCGGCGGCGAGCCGTACCGCGTCCATGATCTTCTCGTAGCCCGTGCAGCGGCACAGGTTGCCCGACAGGCCCTCACGGATGTCCGCGTCGGACGGGTCCGGGTTGCGCTCGAGCATCTCGTCGGCGGCGACCAGGAGACCCGGCGTGCAGAAGCCGCACTGGACGGCGCCGGCGTCGATGAACGCCTGCTGGATCGGTGAGAGTTCATCGCCCTCGCCGGTCTGCGAGTCACTCGGCTTGGACTGCCACTGCTGGGCGTCCTGGAGCGAGGTGCCCGCCGTGCCGGCCTGGCCCGCGTCGTCGCCGCAGGCGCCGCTCGCGCAGCCCCCGTGCTGCGCGCGCTGCCTGGCGAAGTCGGCGAGACCCTCGACGGTGACGACCTCGCGGCCCTCGACCTGTCCGGCCGCGACCAGACACGAACAGACCGGTACGCCGTCGAGGCGGACGGTGCAGGAGCCGCACTCGCCCTGCTCGCAGGCGTTCTTGGAGCCGGGCAGCCCCATGCGCTCACGCAGGACGTACAGGAGGCTCTCGCCCTCCCACACGTCGTCGGCTTCCTGCTGACGGCCGTTGACCGTGAAATTGACGCGCATTACGCGACTCCCTCCGTGCTGGCGGCGGTGCCGCGGTAGGACTCCCAGGCCCATGTCAGGGTGCGGCGGGCCATGATGCCGACGGCGTGCCGGCGGTAGCTCGCGGTGCCCCGGACGTCGTCGATCGGGTTGCAGGCGGCCGAGCAGAGGTCCGCGAACTGCTTGGCGGCCGAAGGGGTGATGATCTTTCCGTTGTCCCAGAAGCCGCCCTCTTCGAGCGCGGCGTTCAGGAACTCCTCGGCGGCCTTGGCACGGACCGGGGTCGGCGCGGCAGAGCCGATGCCGGTGCGGACCGTACGGGTCTCGGGGTGCAGCGCCAGGCCGAAGGCGCACACGGCGATGACCATCGCGTTGCGGGTGCCGACCTTGGAGTACTGCTGCGGGCCGTCGGCCTTCTTGATGTGGACGGCCCGGATGAGCTCGTCGGCGGCGAGCGCGTTGCGCTTCACGCCGGTGTAGAACGCGTCGATCGGGATACGGCGCGAGCCGCGTACGGACTCCACCTCTACCTCGCAGTCGGCGGCGAGGAGCGCGGGGTGGGCGTCACCGGCGGGCGACGCGGTGCCGAGGTTGCCTCCGACGCCGCCGCGGTTGCGGATCTGCGGCGAGGCCACCGTGTGCGAGGCCAGGGCCAGGCCGGGCAGCTCGGCGCGCAGGTTTTCCATGATCTTGGTGTACGGGACGGAGGCGCCGAGGCGGACGGTGTCCTGCCCGACCTCCCATTCGCCGAGCTCTCCGATGCGGTTCAGGTCAAGGAGGTACTCGGGGCGCCGGTGGTCGAAGTTGATCTCGACCATCACATCGGTGCCACCCGCGAGCGGCACAGCGGTGGGGTGCTCGGCCTTGGCGGCGAGCGCCTCCTCCCAGCTGGCGGGGCGAAGGAAGTCCATGAGCGGCTCTCTTCTTCGTGATCTCGTGGTCGGTCGTTCGAACGGATCGAGCCACGGGATGTGCGGACCTCGAAGGCTCGTTCATGTGCTGTTTACGTGGAGTGGGCTCAGTACACAGCGCGGCACTCCGCCGTGGTCAGTCACGGAAACCATGAAGGAGTTGGCTGGCCAACCGGGACGTCTTGTAGATTCATATAAACGGCGGGCACCGGGAGCCTCACCGCTTTCCCCTTGAAGCGCAGAACCACACGCAACACGGACACGGTGCCCGGGAAGCGGCCCCGGCCGCCTCACCGTCAGGCAAGCACAACCTTCGAGACAGATCGGCGGCAATGAGATGCGGCTGCGCGCCCTCCTTGATACAGACGCGCTGGGCCTCAGGCTGCTCGGCGGCGAGGACGAACTGGACCGCACCGTGCGCGGTGTGATGACCACGGACCTGCGGGACCCCAGCCGCTACCTCTCCGGCGGCGAGCTGGTCCTCACCGGGCTCGCCTGGCGCCGGGACGCGGCGGACTCCGAACCGTTCGTCCGCATCCTCGCGACGGCCGGCGTGGCCGCGCTCGCGGCCGGTGAGGCCGAGCTCGGGGCCATTCCCGACGACATCGTCGACGCATGCGCGCGCCACCGGCTCCCGCTGTTCGCGGTGAACGAGTCCGTCGCCTTCGCCACGGTCACCGAGCACGTCGTGCGCCAGGTCTCGGGCGAGCGGGCCGGCGACCTGGCCGCCGTCGTCGACCGGCACCGGCGCCTGATGACGTCCGGCCCCGCGGGCGGCGGCCCCGACGTGGTCCTCGACCTTCTCGGCACCGACCTCGACCTGCGCGCCTGGGTGCTCTCCCCCGCGGGCCGGGCCATCGCCGGGTCGAGCGCGGCGGGCCCCGAGCTGCCCGCCGGCGTCTGCGCCCGCCTCGCGGCCGAGCACCTGGCGGCCACCCGCACGGGGCGGCGCGGGCCGCACCGGGTGACGATCGAGGGGGGCGGCGCGAAGCGTCTCGACGAGGGGCGGCGGCCGGGCGACGGGTCGGGAGGCACGACGTACTCGCTCTTCCCGATCCGCAGCGCGGGCCGCGGCGCGGCGCCCGCCTCCCGCGACGTGCGCGAGACGGTCCTGTCCGACTGGCTGCTCGCCGTCGAGGCGGACGCGAGCGACTGGCCCGCGGAGCGGCTCGACCTGCTCCAGGGCGTGACGCAGCTGATCGCCGTCGAGCGCGACCGCCGCGACGCGGCCCGCACCGTACGCCGCCGGCTCGCGCAGGAGGTCCTCGAACTGGTCCAGACGGGCGCCGCCCCCGCCGAGATCGCCGCACGCCTGCGCGTCGCCGCGCCCGTGCTGCTCCCCGGCCTCGGCGCCGCCCCGCACTGGCAGGTCATCGTGGCGAAGGTCGAGTGGGACGGCGGCGACATCGAGGGCGGCCCGGTCGCCCAGTCGCTCCTGGAGGAGATCCTCGTCGACCCTCTGTCGGCCGGGCCCGAGCCCTCCGACCGCATCGCCGTCGCCCACCACGGCGACGAGGCCATCGCCCTGGTGCCGCTGCCCGCCGTGCCGGACGAGCACGAGGGGGTGCAGGCGGGGCTGCACGCCGACGCACTCCTGGACTCCGTACGCGATCCGCTGACGGCGGGCCTCGCGGACGACGGGCGGCTCACGCTGGGCGTCAGCGCCGCCGTGCACTCGGCGGAGGGGCTGCGCGGGGCCCTGGAGGAGGCACGGCACGCCCGCCGCGTCGCCGCGGCCCGTACGGGGCGCGTGTGCGCCGCGGGGCACCAGGAGCTGGCCTCGCACGTCCTGCTGCTGCCGTTCGTCCCGGACGACGTGCGCCGCGCCTTCACGGCCCGCCTCCTCGACCCGCTGCGCGACTACGACCGCAAGCACCGCGCCGAGCTCATTCCGACCCTGGAGGCGTTCCTCGACTGCGACGGTTCGTGGACGCGCTGCGCGAGCCGTCTGCACCTCCACGTCAACACGCTGCGCTACCGCGTCGGGCGGATCGAACAGCTCACCAACCGCGATCTCTCGCGGCTCGAGGACAAGCTGGACTTCTTCCTGGCCCTGCGTATGAGCTGAACTCGGGCCGCCCGAAAGGTGTTTCGAACCCCGTCCGCCACCCCATGCGTTTGTGAAATCTTTCACCTACCCCCTTGGCCGAGTGCGCACATCCATGCTGAGATGCGCGCACGACAGCTCGGCTCAATGGTGTGCTCGGGGAGGGCAACGTGGCGCATACCGCCATGTCTGGTTCCGGAACGACTGCAGGGGACGATCCACTCCAGACCGCGGTATGGCGGCTGCGCTCGCGCGCCTGCTGGACCGACGCGGCCGCGCTGCTCGAACGGCTCGCCGCGACGGACGCGCGGGCCGCGCTCCAGCGGGCCGCGCTGCTCGGGGAGCGCTGCCTCTACACCGAGCAGGGCTGGGCCGCCGCGGAGGACGCGCTGCGCGCCGCCGAGGCCCTGGCCCACGACGACGGCGAGCGCGGCGCCGCGGCCTGCGAGCGCGGCCAACTCGCCTACTCCGCGACACTGTTGGGGGTACGGGACCGGGCCGACGAGGCGCGCTCCGCGCTCGGCAGGGCCGCCGCGCTGCTCCCGCCCGGCGCCCCGGGACGCGCCCTGCTGGACTTCCGGCGCGGCCTGATGGCGGAGAACCTGTCCGACTCGCCGCAGGCGGCCAGAGCCGCGTACCGCAGGGCCCACGCGGGTGCGACGGCGCACCCCGATCCGCTGCTGCTGTCCTTCACCTGGCGTCATCTGGCCGGACTCGCCCTGCGCGAAGGCGAGTTGACGGAGGCCCGGCACGGTTTCGCCGAGTCGCTGCGCATCCGCGAGGAACTCGGCTACCTGGTGGGCACGGCGCCGGCGCTCGCCTCCCTCGCGGAGGCGGAGCCCGACCCGGAGGCGGCGGCCCGGCTGCGCGCGGAGGCGTCCCGCCTGTTCCGCCTCCTGGGCGGCGTCCCCACATGGCTGGCGGAGCACTTGCCGACGGCGGCCTGACGGTCCAGGGCCTGACGATCCGGGGGCCTGCTGGAGGCCCTAGTCCGCCGCCCCGGCGAAGTGCTCCCGTACCAGCGCCCGCACCACCGTGAGGTCCTGGGCCTCCAGGGCCGCGAGGAGTGCCATGTGTTCCGCGGCGTCGGCCACCAGGTCGGCGCGGCGGGACAGCGGTCCGCCGCCGGGCAGGGGCCACTGCGAGCGGCGGTGCAGGTCGTCCGCGACCTGTACGAGCTGTTCGTTGCCGCCGAGGGCGAGCATCGCGCGGTGGAAGGCGCGGTCCGTCTCCGCGTAGTGCGCACGGTCGCCGCCGGCGGCCGCGACGGCCGTCGCGTCGGCGAAGGGCCGCAGCTCGGCCCAGCGCGCCACCGGCACCGTACGGGCGAGGCGCAGCACCACGGGCACCTCGATCAGGGCCCGCACCTCGGCCAGCTCGGCGAGCTCGCGGGCGCTGCGCTCGGTGACACGGAAGCCGCGGTTCGGCACGACCTCGACGGCGCCTTCGCGGGCCAGCTGCTGCATCGCCTCACGCACGGGCGTCGCCGAGACGCCGAGGCCGTCCCCGAGGGCGGGAGCGGAGTAGACCTCGCCGGGCACGAGGTCGCCGTCGACGAGCGCGGTGCGCAGCGCGTCGAGCACCTGCCCGCGCACGGAGGTCCGCTCGACGCGGGGGCGCGGCAGCGGCGTCTCGCTGTGGGTGTGCTCGCCCCGGGTCTGCTCGGGCACCTGGTGCCACTGGGCGGCGCCCCGCTGCTCGGGAACGCCCGCGGGCAGCCCTGAGGCGGCGCTGTCGGCGCGCGCTCTGGCCTGCTCCACCCAGGTCCTCCCCGGTCGTCGGTAATCCGTGGAATTCCTCCAATGCAGAACCATAGGCCGCTGGGACCGCAGTTCAAACCCCCGAGCGTTCGGGTAAGGTAAGGCTTACCTGCTAACGATCGCGATTCGGTGGTCTCCTGCATGCCTTTTCCCGCGTCGGTCCCCGTGGCCACCAGTGCGCTCACGCCCGCGTACACCCGGCTGACCGAGGTGTTCGCGGGTCTGCGGATCACGGAGCTCACCGAGACCGAGCAGCCCCCTCAGGGCAGCGGCTGGGTCGCCGCCGCCCGGCTCGCGGAGGGCGGAACCGCCCTCGACGCTTTCCTCGCGTGGGACCACGCACAGGTGCTCAAGGACTACGGGCAGCAGGCCCGCCCGGACGTCGTCGCCAGCTTCGGCCTGCACCGTTACGCCTGGCCCGCCTGCCTGCTGGTCACGGTGCCGTGGTTCCTGGACCGCCGCGTCCCGCGCTTGCCCGTGACGAACGTCGCCTTCCAGCGCGCCCTGGGCCGGATGGCCGTACGCGTCACCGACTTCGCCTGCCTGCCGGGCGACCCGGCCGCCGCGCTGCCCGGCGCCCACGTCGTGCCGGACGAGGAGGCGCTGCGGGCCGAGGTGCGCGCGGCCGTCGCCGACCACCTGGGCCCGGTGCTCGCCGGATTCGGGCCGCGGATGCGGCGCGGCCCGCGCGCCCTGTGGGGCATGGCGACCGACGAGATCGTCGAGGGCCTCTGGTACGTCGCCCATCTGCTCGGCGAGGAGCGACGCGCGATGCGGGAGCTCGAACTGCTACTGCCCGGCACGACGAAGCCGTACGTCGGCAAGCCCGCGTTCCGCGAACTCACCGGCCCCGAGGGGCAATCGCTGCCGACGCGCGACCGGGCGAGCTGCTGCCTCTTCTACACGCTGCGCCCCGAGGACACCTGCGTGACGTGCCCCCGCACCTGCGACGCGGACCGTGTGGCGAGGCTGAGCGCAACCGCCTGAGCGCGATGACGGCAACCCCTTCCCCATGAACCACCCTTTCGGGTGACGTGATTCGAACTCAACTTCCCTCACGCTCATGGGAGTTCGAGCGCATACCCGCTTCGTACGCCCCCTCGCACTCCAATGGCGTTCTCTTGTCCCGAAACTCCTTGCGGGCCAGTGGCCTTGAGCCAATATGGCGGCCGAAAAGCCCTACCGCGACGCAAGGGACCCCAGATGAGACTGACCGACATATCGCTGGACTGGCTGCTTCCCGGCGCCGTGCTGCTCCTGGGCCTGCTGGCGGCGGTGGCGGTCCTCGCGCGCAGCAAGCGCGCCGGGGAGAAGGCGGCCGCATCGACCGACGACTCGTGGGAGCGCAGCGAGGAACGCCGCAGGCGCAAGGAGGCCGTCTACGGCACCGCGTCCTACCTGCTGCTGTTCTGCTGTGCCGCCGTGGCCGCCGCGCTCTCCTTCCACGGGCTTGTCGGCTTCGGCCAGCAGAACCTGAACCTGTCCGGGGGCTGGGAGTACCTCGTCCCGTTCGGCCTCGACGGCGCGGCCATGTTCTGCTCCGTGCTCGCGGTGCGCGAGGCGAGCCACGGCGACGCGGCGCTCGGCTCCCGGATACTCGTGTGGACCTTCGCGGGCGCCGCCGCCTGGTTCAACTGGGTGCACGCGCCGCGCGGCCTCAGCCACGCGGGCGCGCCGCACTTCTTCGCCGGCATGTCCCTGTCCGCCGCGGTCCTGTTCGACCGCGCGCTGAAGCAGACGCGCCGCGCGGCCCTGCGCGAACAGGGCCTGGTGCCGAGGCCGTTGCCGCAGATCCGGATCGTGCGGTGGCTGCGCGCGCCCCTCGAGACGTACGGCGCCTGGTCGCTGATGCTGCTCGAAGGGGTGCGCACCCTGGACGAGGCGGTGGAGGAGGTGCGCGAGGACAAGCGCGAGAAGGAGCAGACCCGGCTGCGCAGGCGCGAGCACGAGAAGCTGGAGCGGGCCCAGCTCAAGGCGATCAGCCGGGGCCACCCCACGCTCGGCGGGCGCGGAGGGCGCCAGGTGGACGTGCAGACCGCCGTCTCCGCGGGGGCCGGCACGGGGCAGGCCGGCGCGGAACCTGCCATATCGGAGGACCCGCCGCCCTCACCGCAGGAACAGCTTCCGCTGCGCGCGCGTCCCTCCCTCCAGGCCGTCAAGAGCGGCCATGAAGCCGGCAAGCCCGTCACGGTCGACCTCACGGCGGAGGACGACACCCAGGCCCTGCCGCGGCTCGACTCTCTGGAGCAGAAGCTCAAGGACCTCGAGCAGCAATTCGGCTAGGTCCTGTCGTCCGAAGGGAGTTCGGCCCGGCGGGCGTGCCGTTCCGGGCGGTGGTCCCGCGGTGTCACGCGGGGCCGCCGTCCAGTTCGAACCAGACCACCTTGCCCACACCCAGTGCCCGTACCCCCCAGGCGTCCGCGAGGGACTGCACCAGGACCAGGCCCCGGCCGTGCGTACCGTCGTCGGCGACCGGTACGCGCAGCCTCGGCCTGCGCCCCACGAAGTCCCTGACCTCTACCCGGAGCCGTTTCGGCCCGACGGTGGCCGTGAGGACGGCGTCGTGGTCGGTGTGCACCAGGGCGTTCGTCACCAGTTCGCTGGTGAGCAGCTCCGCGGTCTGAGACCTCTCCGGCGGGCCCCACTCGTCGAGGAGTTCGCGCAGTGCGCGTCTCGCCTCGGGCACCGCCCGCAGATCGGACCGCCCCAGCGTGCGCCTGAGCTTCGCGCCGCCGCCGTCCGTCGTGCCGTCGTTCCCCGCTCCGTCGCCGCCCGGCGCTTCCTCCGTTGGGGAGCGTCCGGCCACCGTGGTGGGAACGCGCCCTCGTACCAGCCGTTTCATGACCCCCGCCCGCACGCCGATGACCCTGACCCTTCTCCTGCGACCACGCTCGAACGCGTACACGGGAATGCATGCCCCGCACGCATGTCCGCACTCCTGTGGATTCATCCACCAACGAACTCGCGGACCGGCGGGCGCGAGGAGGGCGACACGTACCGGCTACGGGCGCGGCATGTTGCGGATGTTGGAGCGGGCCATCTGCACCATGCGGCCGACGCCGCCGTCCAGGACGATCTTGGAGGCGGAGAGCGCGAAGCCCGTCACCATCTCGGCGCTGATCCTCGGCGGGATCGACAGGGCGTTGGGGTCGGTGACGATGTCGACGAGGGCAGGGCCCTTGTGCTTGAAGGCGTCCTTCAGTGCCCCGGCGAGCTGCTTCGGCTTCTCCACGCGCACCCCGTACGCACCGCACGCGCGGGCGACGGCCGCGAAGTCCGGGTTCTTGTTCGTCGTCCCGTACGACGGGAGCCCCGCCACGAGCATCTCCAGCTCGACCATGCCGAGGGAGGAGTTGTTGAAGAGGACGACCTTGACCGGCAGGTCGTACTGGACGAGGGTCAGGAAGTCTCCCATCAGCATGGAGAAACCGCCGTCACCCGACATCGAGACGACCTGACGGTTCCGGTCGACGAACTGGGCGCCGATCGCCATCGGCAGCGCGTTGGCCATGGAGCCGTGCGAGAACGAACCGATCACGCGGCGGCGCCCGTTGGGCGAGATGTAGCGCGCCGCCCACACGTTGCACATGCCCGTGTCGACGGTGAACACGGCGTCGTCGGCGGCTAGTTCGTCGAGCACGGAGGCGACGTACTCGGGGTGGATCGGGACGTGCTTCTCGACCTTCTTCGTGTACGCCTTGATGACGCCTTCGAGGGTGTCCGCGTGCTTCTTGAGCATCTTGTCGAGGAAGCGCCGGTTCGTCTTCGACTGCACGCGCGGAGTCAGACAGCGCAGCGTCTCGCGCACGTCGCCCCACACGGCGAGGTCCAGCTTCGAGCGCCGGCCGAGGTGCTCCGGCCTGACGTCGATCTGGACGATCTTCACGTCCTTCTGCGGCAGGAACGCGTTGTACGGGAAGTCCGTGCCGAGCAGGATCAGCAGATCGCACTCGTGCGTCGCCTCGTACGCGGCGCCGTACCCGAGCAGCCCGCTCATCCCGACGTCGAACGGGTTGTCGTACTGAATCCATTCCTTGCCGCGCAGGGCGTGTCCGACCGGTGACTTGACCTTCTCGGCGAACTCCATGACCTCGGCGTGCGCGCCCGCGGTGCCGCTGCCGCAGAAGAGGGTGACCTTGGCGGCCTCGTCGATCATCTCGACGAGCCGGTCGATCTCCGTGTCGCCCGGGCGGATGGTCGGCCGGGACGTGACGATCGCCGTCTCGACGGACTTCTCGGGGGCGGGCCGGTCGGCGATGTCGCCGGGCAGCGTGACGACGCTGACGCCCGACTGGCCGACCGCGTGCTGGATCGCCGTCTGCAGGACGCGCGGCATCTGCTGCGGGTTGGAGATCATCTCGCTGTAGTGCGAGCACTCCTGGAAGAGCCGGTCCGGGTGGGTCTCCTGGAAGTAGCCGAGGCCGATCTCGCTCGACGGAATGTGCGAGGCGAGGGCGAGGACCGGCGCCATGGAGCGGTGGGCGTCGTAGAGCCCGTTGACGAGGTGCAGATTGCCGGGCCCGCAGGAGCCTGCGCAGGACGTCATCTTCCCGGTGATCTGCGCCTCCGCCCCGGCGGCGAACGCGGCGGTCTCCTCGTGCCGTACGTGGATCCAGTCGATCGCGGAATTGCGGCGGATCGCGTCGACGACCGGGTTCAGGCTGTCACCGACGACGCCGTACATACGCTTGACGCCCGCGCGGACGAGGATGTCGACGAACTGCTCGGCGACGTTCTGCTTGGCCATGACTCACGCGCCCCTTCACGAACCGGGTACTGCGAACAATCGGGATACTCGTGGTCCCATGAATTCACAGCGGGCGCGGTTACGCCTCCCAAACAGCGACGGCCGTGCGGTCGTCCGCGTACCCCTTGACCCGTACCTGGGTGTCCGCGAGGAAGGCGGTGAGGCCGGGCGGGCCGCTCCCGTTCCAGCGGCGCGTCAGGTGCCCGGACAGTTCCGGCTCGCCCCGCAGCGGCTCGGCGAGGCCCGCCGTGCACAGCAGCAGCGTGTCACCCGGGCGGGCGACGGAGGCCCGGAACCGGAACGGGTCGCGGGGCTGCTCGGGTGCCGGCTCGTACGGGCTCGGGGGCGTGGTGATCCCGAGGTCCATGGTCAGGCGGTCGCCGTCGGGGGTCTCCTGCGGCGGTGAGCCGTAGCTGACGACGGGGGCGCCCGACACCTCGGAGACCTGCGGCTCGATGTCCTGCCACACGCCGTCACGCAGCCGGAACAGGCCGCCTCCGCCGACGCCGAAGAACACGCGGGTGCGGCAGCCGGGGTCGGCGGGCAGCAGGAGGCAGCGCAGGCTCGCCGTGTACTCCTCCGGTTCGAGGCCCTGCTCGGCGGCGCTCGCCCTGAGTCTGCCGAGGCTGCGGTCGGTCAGGCGGTGCAGGCCCGACTTGAGGTCGCCCCGGTGGGCGGCGCGGATGTCCTCGGCGAGGCGGGCGTGGCTGCGGCCGACGGCGCGGCCGATCCAGTCGCAGGCCTCGGCCGCCGCGCGGTGCGCTCCGGGTGCGGCGCGTGCGCCGGTGGCCATGGCGACCAGGATCAGGGCGCCGGGTCCCGTGCCGAAGCGGGCGGTGAGCAGGCAGTCGCGCCGTGGCTCGCCCCGGTAGCGGGCGGAGTCGCCGCGCACGGACACCGCGCGCAGGGTGGATGTCCCGTATCGGGCGCCGTCCAGGACGGTGTCGGCGACGAGGTCGTCGAGGGTGTCGGGGTGGGCAGGCGGGAGTGCGGTGGGTTCGGCGTCGTAGGTGGGCGGGCCGTCGCCCACGTAGGGGATCACGGGGGGTGCGGGGCGGGGCTCGGGTTCGTCGGCGACGGGCGCGTCCTGGGCGGGGGTGAGGTCAGGGGCCGCGTCGGAGGCGGGCACGTCTGCTTCAGGGGCGCGGAGGTCCGGCGCGGCGGCGGGAGGGGGTGGCGGCGGCCGGTGGCCGGGCGGCGGTGGCCCGGGCGGGAAGCTCTGGGGGCGCCCCAGGGCGTGCGTCGGGGGTTCCCACGGGGCGCGTGGGGTGCCCCGATCCGGCGACGGGTCCACGGGCGGGGCCGTCGCGGGCGGTGTCCGTGGCGGTGGTGGCGGCGGTGACGGTGGCGGCACCCTCCGCTGCTCAGGGACGGGTGCCTGCTCCGGGACGGGTGCCTGCTCAGAGGCCGGCGCCCGCTCGTCGGCCAGATCGGGCCCCGGCGGCGAGACCGTCCCCGATGCCGAGGCGAAGCGGTCGTCGAGGGTGTCCGGGGCCGGGGTCGGCCCCGTGTCGTCGGTGGAGTCGTCGTACAACTGCCCCCACCAGTCGTCGCCTTGACCGTGTCGGCCGGAGTGCCTCTCCCCCTGCTGGCTCATGCCCCTATTGTCCACCGCACCGGCCGTACGAAAACGGGACACTCGATAACGACCAGAAATGGCCCGAAAAGACCAGGATCGACGTGAAAAAGGCCCGCCGGACGACCCCACCCCCCACGGGAAGGACGCCCGGCGGACCGGCTCGTTCGGTGATCAGCGCACGTCGTAGGCGCGCGTCACCGTCTGTTCGACCGAGTTGCCCTCGGAATCGGTCAGTCGGGCCTTCAGGGTGACCTGCTTGCCGGACGCGCCCGCGTGGTTCACGGTCGCGGTCCACCTTCCGCCGTGCTCGGCCGTCTTCGCCTCGGTCCAGGTCGCGCCGTCGTCGTACGAGTACGCGAGGGACACCTCGGTGAGGTCACCGGGCGTGTATCCGGCGTGCCCGGTCGCGGTCAGGCCGATCTGCTGGCCGTCCTGCGCGGCGAGGGTCTTGAGGCCGTCTTCGGGCAGGGTCAGGTGCGGGAAGAGCAGCGGGATGCCCTGCGAGTAGACGTTCTCCTCGAGGTGTGAGCGGAACGACCACGTGGTGAGGGTCCCGGTGGAGCGGTTCCAGACCTTGGAGCCGATCTTGTGGGTTTCCAGGGTGAGTTCGTACGCGGAGTCGTCGGCCGGGACGGTGAACACGCCGAACGGCCAGCCGGAGGAGCCGATCAGCTCGCCGTCGCGCTTGAGCGACACCCCGCCGATGTCACCGAAACTGCCCTGGACTCCCTGGTGTTCGGCGTCTCCCCAGAAGCCGGGCGCGACACCGATGAGGTTGCCCTGCCGCTCCGCGGCGAGCACCTGCCGTCCGCTGTCGTCGAGCGGGCTCGTCGGCGCGAGGGCGCCGCCGTACCATTCCTCGGTGCGCTGCTCGCCCTTCTTGTTCGTCCGCACGGGGTCGATCATGAACTCGCCCCAGGGGAAGCTGCTGGAGACCTGGTGGCCCCAGCCGGTGGTGCCCGCCGAGTAGTACTCGGTGCGCTGCGAGGGCGCGGCGACGGTGTCGAGGTCGCCGCTGGACGCGACGAGACCGGAGGGCCGGGCGGCGGAGGGCAGGTCGATGTAGTCGGTGGCCTTGCCCATCGCGCGGTAGGTGGCCTTGTTGGCGGCGAGGTCCCTGTCGCGCACCCGGTAGGTGCGGTCCGAGCCGATCGGGCCGGTCTCCGGGAAGGCCAGGTTGTAGAGGTACGGGCTCTTCGCCGTGGCCTTCCAGCGCAGCGTGACCTCGTCGGAGCCGAGCCTGCCGAGCAGGGCCGTGGCTTCGTCGGCGGGGAGGCCAAGGACGGGCAGGGCGCCGCCCACGAAGCCGGTGGACGGGTACCAGCGGCCCGCTGCCTCGCGGTAGCCGATGACCGCGACGGCCCCGGCGGCCTTGGCGTTCGACGCGACCGTGGAGGCGGCGCCGGTGTCCGGCAGTTTCACGAGCGCGATCTTGCCCTTGACGCCGGCGGCCGTCAGATCCTCGGGCGTGCCGGCCTTGGCGTCGACGATCTGCGCCTGTCCGGTGCCGTCCAGGTTCGTGGAGCTGGTGTTGGCGGTCACCGGGTGGAGCTTCTGCCCGCCGACGACGGCGAGTTCGGAGATCTGCGGGGCCGCCGCGCGCCAGAAGCTGTCGAACTCGAAGGTGCCGTCGGTGGCGCGGCCCTCGACGTCGGCGTAGTAGCCCTTGATGCTCCGGCTGCCCGCCGCGGTGCCCGCGTGCAGCCAGGTGTCGTCCCAGCTGCGCGCGAACCCGAGGGTGACGCCCCGCGCTTCGGACTCCTTGTCGGTCTCCACGCTCAACCGGCCGGCCTTGCGCGCGTCGAGGACGACGGTGGTGTCCTTCTTGACGTCGAGCTGCGGACGCGCCAGGTAGGAAAGGGAGTTGAGGAGGGTGCCCTCGGTGTCGGGTGTGGCGACGAAGCTGGAGAGGAAGTAGCGGCCGGGGCGCACCTGGTACGTCTGGTCGGCCGCGCCCTCGTTGAAGCGGCGCTCGCCGCTGGCGTCGTCGGTGCCGATCAGGTCGACGGACGACTGTCCGGCGGCGGGCCTGCCGGAGCGGTCGACGAGCTTGACGCGGAGGGTGACCGTCTCCGCCTGCACGTACAGCGAGAAGGGCGTGGAGACGCTGACGCCTTCGGCGGTGGCGAGGACGCGGCCGGTGACGTCGCCGTACTGGGCGGCCTTGAGCGAGGCCGTGGGGTCGAGCTTCAGGGGGACCTTGACGGTCGCGCCGGCGGGCACGGTGACCGTGCGTTCGGCGAGCTTCGCGACCGAGGAGTGGACCGCAGAGCCGTCGTTGCCGGTGACGCCCTTGACGGCCAGGCTCAACCGCACCGGCTTGTCGGTGGTGTTGGTGTAGGGCACGTCGACGGTGGTGCGGTCGCTGCTGTCCTGCGGCCATTCGAAGCTGCCGCCCTGGACGGCGCTCGCGCCGAGTACCTTCTCGTCGATCGCGGCCTTCACGTCGAGGCGCCCGCCGCCGGTCTCGCGCACGTCACCAGGGATGTCCGCGTCCGCGGAGGACACGAGGGCCGACTTGATCTGCTGGGCGCTCCAGCCGGGGTGGCGCTGCTTGACGATGGCGGCGGCGCCCGCGACGTGCGGGGTCGCCATCGACGTACCGCTCATGGACTGGTACGCGTAGATGCCACGGCCGCCCGCGGCGGCGGCCGAGATGGCGACGCCGGGCGCGGTGATCTCGGGCTTGAGGGTGTGCGAGCCGTAGGCCGGGCCGCGGCTGGAGAAGTTCGCGGTGGAGTCGTCGCGGTCGACGGCGCCGACGGTCAGGACGCTCGGGGCGCAGCCGGGTGAGGAGACGGTGTTGTCGCCGGGGCCGGTGTTGCCCGCCGCGATGACGAAGAGGGTGTTCTCGGAGGACCGCGCGAGTTCCTCGGTGGCGGTGGCCATCGGGTCGGTGCAGTCGGTCCGCGCGGGGTTGCCGAGGCTCATGGAGACGACGTCGGCGCCCTGGTCGACGGCCCACTGCATGCCGGCGATGATCCACGAAGTGGCGCCGGAGCCCGAGTCGTTGAGGACCTTGCCGTTGAGAAGCGTGGTGCCGGGGGCGACGCCGCGCTTCTTGCCGTCGCTCGCGGCGCCGGTGCCACCGACGGTGGACGTGGTGTGGGTGCCGTGGCCCTGGTGGTCGCCCGCGTCGTCGGAGTCGGTGAAGTTCCTCGACTCGGCGACGCGCCCCTTGAGGTCGGGGTGGTCGGTGTCGACACCGGTGTCGAGGACGGCGACCTTGGTGCCCTTGCCGTCGTAGCCCGCCGCCCACGCCTCGGGGGCGTGCACCTGCTTCGTCGACCGGTCGAGGCCGGCCCGCATCTTCTCGTCGAGCCAGAGCTTCTTGAGGGAGCCGGCGACACGGGAGCGGGTGTCGGTGACGTCGGCCCAGAAGTCGGCGGCCTCCTTCTTGTCGGCCTTCAGCGCCACGCCGTCGACGGGATCGAGCACGAGGCCGCGCTCGGCTCCGCGCGGGGCGGCGGGCACGCTGCGGGCGACGTCCACGGACTTGTCGTAGACCGCGATGAGCGGCAGCGTCTTGCTGTGCGCGTCGTCGTAGCCCTGGCGGACGAGGCCCGTGACGTTGAAGAGCTCCTCGTCGACGCGGCCGTCGGCGATCGCCTTGACGGCACCCGCGGGGTAGACGTAGAGGTCCTGGCCCGACGTCCGCGTCTGCACGAGCGGGGCGGCGCCGTCCTCACCAGGGAGCACGGTGGCCGCGCTGTGGCCCGAACCGTCCTTGGTCACCAGGATCCGGTCGCCCGTGACGAGGGTGACGACGGAGCCCGCCCCCTCCTTCGCGGCCGCCTCGCTGCCGACGATCGGCCTCTTGGCGTCCCCCCGTGTTTCGGCCACGGTGGGCAGGGCCGCGGTGACGGCCAGGACGACGGCGGTCGCCGCCACCGAGGCCGTACGCGATATCGCGCGCATCGCTCTCCCTCTCCCCAGGTGAAAGCGCAGGTGAATACGGCGCAAAGGGCGTATTCCCGGCGGATGTTGGTGCTGCGGTGGCGCCACATTGGCAGAGAGAGCGGTGGTACGGGGAAGATGGGGCGCGGCGGGTTTGTGCCGTGGCCGTTTCCCGCCACGGTGCCGCCGGAACCGAGGCTCGGGGAGGGGCATCGCCGCATGCTGGGTGCGATAGGTCTGGACGAGATGCACGAGAGCACCTACCGCGCGCTCGTGTCGCTGGGCGCGGCCGACGTGCCCGATCTCGCGGGGCGGCTCGCCCTGGCCGAGTACGAGACCGAGCACGCGCTGCGCCGGCTCGAGCGGCACGGGCTCGCGGCGCAGTCGTCCGCGCGGCCGGGGCGCTGGGTGGCCGCCCCGCCGGGTGTCGCTCTCGGCGCGCTCCTGACACAGCAGCGGCACGAGCTGGAGAAGGCGGAGCTGGCTGCGGCGCTGCTCGCGGAGGAATACCGGGCACAGGCCGCCGAGCCCGCCGTGCACGATCTGGTCGAGGTGGTCACGGGCGCCGCGGCCGTCGCGCAGCGCTTCCTCCAGCTTCAGCTGGGCGCGACGGACGAGGTGTGCGCACTGGTCACCGGCAATCCGATCGCCGTCTCGGGGATGGACAACGAGGCGGAGGAGCAGGCCACCAGCCGGGGCGTCGCGTACCGGGTCGTGGTGGAGCGCGAGGTGCTCTCGATGCCGACGGGGCTGACCGAGCTGTCGGCCGCGATCGGGCGGGACGAGCAGGTACGGGTCGTGGACCGGGTGCCGACGAAGCTGGTGATCGCCGACGGCGCGCTCGCGATGGTGCCGCTCACCTCGCGCACGGCGGAACCGGCGGCGCTCGTCGTGCACGCGAGCGGGCTCCTCGAGTCGCTGTCCGGCCTGTTCGAGGCGGTCTGGCGGGACGCGCTGCCGCTACGGCTCGGCGAGAGCGGCCGCTCGGTCACCGAGCAGGAGCCCGACGGCCCGGACGGCACGGACCTGGAGATCCTCTCCCTTCTTCTGGCCGGACTCACGGACGCGAGCGTCGCCAAGCAGCTTGACCTGGGGCTTCGCACGGTGCAGCGGCGGGTGAAGCGCCTGATGGAGCTGGCCGGCGTGACGACGCGGCTCCAGCTGGGGTGGCACGCGTACGAGCGGGGCTGGGTGTCACGGGACGTGCCGGGGTTGGACCGGAGCGGGGAGCGGACTCAGGAGCGGGCCCAGGAGCGGGCTGGGGAGCACGTCGCGGAGGGCTGAGTTCCGCGGCCGGAAGCCATCGGTGGTGGCGGAGCGTGAAGCTCTGCGATCTGCGCGTTCCGCCGTTGTCCGGCACTCTTGGCAGATGGGCGTGTGGGAACTCCTGCTGGTGGGAGTGGTGATGCTGCTCGGCCTGTGCGGGGTGCTCGTGCCCGGGGTGCCGGGGTCATGGCTCGTGTGGGCAGGGGTCCTCGTGTGGTCGCTCCAGGACCCGAACGGGCTGGCCTGGGGCGTTCTGGTCGGAGCCACCGCCGTCCTGCTCGCCGCCCAGGTGCTCCGCTGGCAGCTTCCGCCGCGGCGGCTGCGCGAGAGCGGCGCCACGCGCCGCACCGCGATATGGGCGGGCACCGGAGCCCTGGTGGGTTTCTGCGTGATCCCGGTGATCGGGTCGATCCCGGGGTTCATCGGAGGTATCTACCTCTGCGAGCGGCTGCGTCTGGGCCGGCACGGCGACGCCGTCGCCTCGACCCGGACCGCGATGCGCGCCGGCGGCTCGAGCGTCCTGGCCGAACTCTTCGCCTGCCTGCTCATCGTGGGCGCATGGATCGGGGCCGTGATCTGGGGCTAGCCGCTCTGGTTCACGTATACGTACAGCATCCACGTAGCGCGAGTCACATCGGATCTCTCCCGGCATGTTGACGAGCTCTCGTCACATCTCTAGCTTTCCGCAAGGAATAGCTCCGATGAATCGACGTCAGCTTCGACACGTGGAGGCCGCGCCATGCCAAGACCGTCCAGAAGGACCGTGCTCGCCACCGGATCCACGCTCGCCGGGGCCGCGCTCGCGGGCGGGCTGCCGGCTCAGGCCACCGCCGCCACCCCGGCCGCGCTCTCCGCCACCGCCGTGAGCGCACCCTCCGAAGACGCCTGGCGCACCGTCCTCGCCGACGCCGACCTCGTCTGGCAGAAGATGCCGAAGACCTGGTACGAGGGCCCGTATCTGGGCAACGGCCTCCTCGGCTCCGGGATCTACCAGGAGCCCGGGAAGAACGCGATCCGCTTCAACGTCCAGCACTCCGAGGTCCAGGACCACCGCCCGGAGTTCGGATCCCTGTTCGGTCTGGCGCGGCTGCCCATCGGCTACTTCACGCTGGAACCCGTCGGCGCCGTCACCGGCCTCGACTGGCGCCTGCGCCTACGCGACGCGGAGCTGACCGGCACCCTCACCACCGACAAGGGCACGCTCACGATCCGCGCCCAGGTAACCAACGCGCTCTCCGTCCTTGCCGTCGAGGTCACCCCGTCCGAGGGCGAGCGCGGCTTCGCGTGGGTCTTCCACCCCGCCCGGTCGATCAGCCCGCGCGCCGCGTTCCAGCCCATCCCGGCCGGCTACGAGGGCAACCCGCCCGCCGAGCCCGGTGAGTACGACGGCATCTCCGCCTCCGTCCAGCCGCTCCTGTCAGGCGGCCAGTACGTCACCGCCTGGCGCGAGCGCACCCGTGGCGAGCGGCGGACGCTGTACGTGAACGTGGCGCACTCCTTCCCGAAGTCCACCGCCCGCGACCGGGCCGTCTCGACGGTGCGGGCCGCGGCCGCGCTCCCCTACGACGCCCTGGCCGTGACCCATCGCGCCTGGTGGCACGCGTACTACCGCAAGAGCTTCCTGTCCGTCCCCGACGCGCGCATCCAGCGCTTCTACTGGATCCAGCTCTACAAGACGGCGTCCGCCGCCCGCCGGGACGCGCCCGTGATGGCGACCAGCGGCCCCTGGCTCGAACCGACGCCGTGGCCCGCGACCTGGTGGAACCTCAACGTGCAGCTGGAGTACTGGCTGATCCACGGCTCGAACCACCTCGAACTCGACGCCGTCACACGGGCGCTCGGCGAGTTCCGGGACCACCTCACCGCCGAGATGGCCGCCCCGTACCGCGCCGACTCGCTCGGCATCCCGCGCACCACGGACATGCACCTCGTCAACGGCGGCGCGACGAGCAACGCGCAGGGCTACGGCGTCGGCATCCCCGGCCAGGACACTCCGACGCCCGAGGTCGGCAACCTCACCTGGGCGCTGCACAACGTGTGGCTGAGCTACCGGCACACCATGGACGAGAAGATCCTGCGCGACGTCCTCTTCCCCCTGCTGCGCAAGGCGATCAACTACTACCTGCACTTCCTGGAGCCGGGAGCCGACGGCAAGCTGCACCTGCCCGCGACGTTCTCGCCCGAGTACGGCGGCAACACGCGCGACTGCAACTACGACCTGATGCTCCTGACGTGGGGCTGCCGCACCCTCCTGGATTCGGCCGAACTCCTCGGCATCGAGGACGAGTTGGCGCCGCGCTGGCGCGAGGTCCTCGCCAGGCGCACGCCGTACCCCACCGACGCCAACGGGTTCATGATCGGCGCGGACATCCCCTTCGCGAAGTCCCACCGCCACTACTCGCACATGCTCGCGGTGTACCCGCTGTACGAGCTGACCGGCCGCACACCCTCCGAACTCGCCCTGATCGAGAAGTCGCTGGCCCACTGGGTGGGCTTCGAGGGGGCCCTGCAGGGCTATACGTTCACGGGCGCGGCCTCGATGTCGGCGCTGCTCGGCAAGGGCGAGGACGCCCTGAAGTACCTGGGCCAGCTGATGTCCCGCTTCATCCAGGCCAACACCATGTACAAGGAGTCGGGCCCGGTCATCGAGACGCCGCTGTCGGCCGCCCAGTCCCTGCACGACATGGTGTGCCAGTCCTGGGGCGAAGTGATCCGCGTCTTCCCGGCCCTGCCCGCCGCGTGGAAGGACCTCGCCGTCCACAACTTCCGTACGCAGGGCGCCTTTCTGCTGAGCGCGGTACGCGAGGGCGGCACGACGCGCTGGGTGCGGCTCGTGAGCGAGGCGGGCGCGCCGTGTGTGGTGCGACACGGCATCGCGGGCGCGGTCGACGTGCGCGACGGCCGGGGCAGGCCGCTCCGCTACGAGGACGCGGGCGACGGCGCGATCCGGATCACCCTGCGCAAGGGCGACTCGGCGCTCGTCACGGCGCAGGGCGACCGCCCCGACCTGAGCATGGAGCCGGTCACGGCGAACGCGCCGGCGGAGCGCTGGGGACTGCCCGCCTGACGCCGACGCGTATCCCCGCGGCCCGGGCCTGCCCTCCTCCGGGCAGGCCCGGGCCACACAGTCCCGCCATAACGAGATCACAAACCCTTGTCCTACCCCTAGGAGATACCGACTGGACGGTATTAGCCTCCCCGACCATGCACACGCTGGCGTGTGTCTCGACAGCAGGGAGGCGTGATGTCGGTTTCGTCACCGGCGGACACGGCGCGGCGCACCAGCCGGCCGTTCCCCTCGGCTCTGAGCCGCCTCGGCGGCAGGCAGCTCGACCACTACCCCGAAAGCGGTCCGCGGTACTGGTACCTGGGCATCGTCGTGCTCGTCACGATCGTTCTCTACTACCAGCTGTACATCCAGTACGCGGTGTCGACAGCCATCATCAGCCACTACCACATGACGTTCCTGTACTTCGTCTACATATCGGTGGCCGCCAACGCGGTGGGCGCCTTCTCGTCCCTGGTGGCCGGTCTCGCCGACCGCTGGGGCCGGGCGAACATCGTGGTCTACGGCCTGCTGGTGGTCGGCCTGCTCACCACGTTCGCCCTGCCCAACGCGCCCGGCAAGGTGAGCTATCTGCTCGTCTACGCGGCCGTGTCACTCGTCGAGGGCATGATCCTGGTCGCCACCCCGGCGCTCATCAGGGACTTCTCTCCGCAGCTCGGCCGGGCCTCGGCGATGGGCTACTGGACGATGGGGCCGATCATCGGCAGCCTCGTGGTCACCGCCGTCACCTCCCGCACGTTCAGCGGCTCCACCACCTGGCAGGACGAGATCCGCTTCGCGGGCATCAGCGGCCTCGTCATGTTCGTCGTCGCGCTGTTCGGACTGCGCGAGCTCGCCCCGGCGCTGCGCGACCAGATCATGGTGAGCCTGCGGGACCGCGCGCTGGTCGAGGCGCGCGCCAAGGGGATGGACACCGAGGCGGCGCTGCGCGGTCAGTGGCGCCAGATGCTCCGCCTCGACGTCATCGGCTCCGCCGTCGCCATCAGCGTCTACCTCCTGCTGTACTTCGCCGCCGTCGGCAACTTCGTGCTCTACTTCGCCACCACCTTCGGATACACCCCGCAGCGCGCCAACGCCCTGCTGAACTGGTACTGGGGAGCGAACGCGATCTCGCTGGTCCTGGCCGGCCTGTTCTCCGACCGCCTGCGCGTGCGCAAGCCCTTCATGCTGCTCGGCGCGCTCGGGTCCATAGGCTTCACGCTGGCGTTCACCCTGCACGCCACCCAACCGCACACCGGGTACTACACGTTCGCGTTCATCGTGGCGGGCATCGGTGTCACCAGCGGTATCGCCTACTCGCCGTGGATGGCGAGCTTCACGGAGACGGTCGAGCGGCACAACCCGGCGGCCACCGCCACGGGTCTCGCCGTGTGGGGCTGGATCGTGCGGATCACCGTCGCCCTGTCCGCCGCCTTCGTACCGCTCGTCGTGAGCACCGTGACCCCGCTGATCGAGCACGGCGCTGAGGTCAAGGCGGCGTCGGTGCAGGCGGCTCCGGCCCTCGCCATCACGAAGGCCCACCCGAAGCTCTTCGCCGAACTCGGCTCGTACGCACCGGACAAGGTGCCCGCCCCGCTGCTGGCCGAGGCACAGAAGGAGGTCGGCACCGAAGGTCTGGACACCGTGCGGAAGGCGGCGCCGCAGCTGAAGATCCTGCGCGAGCACGGACCCGAGGTGCAGCGGGCGAGCGCGGACAACGCGCACGCGTGGCAGACCTGGTGGTGGGTGTGTCTCGGCGGGCAGGTGCTGTTCCTGCCGTTCATCTTCGTGATGACGGGCAGGTGGCGGCCGCGCGACGCGCGACGCGACGTCGAGGAGCACGAGGCACTGGTGGCCCGGCAGGTCGCCGAACTGAAGGAGAGCACGGCATGACCGCCCCGACTCGGCTGCACGCACTCGGCGCCCTCGAACAGGCCGCCGCCGTCCGCAAGGGCGAGGTCGGCCCGGTGGAACTCGTACGGCATCACCTGGACCGGGTGGAGCGCTACGACGAGCGGTTCGGCGCCTTCGTGACGGTGACGCCCGACGCCGCTCTGGCCGGGGCGTCGGCCGCGCAGGAGCGGCGCGCGGAGGGGGACCTGCCGCCGCTGTTCGGCGTGCCGACGGCCGTCAAGGACCTGGCAGACACGGCCGGCGTGCGCACGACGTACGGCTCCAAGGCCTTCGGCGGCCATGTGCCGGAGGCCGACGCCTACAGCGTGACCCGGCTGCGCGAGGCCGGCACGATCAGCCTCGGCAAGACCAACACCCCGGAATTCGGCTGCTGTTGCTACACCGACAACGATGTGGCGGGTCCGGCCCGCAACCCGTGGGACCCCGCCCTGTCCGCCGGAGGTTCCAGCGGCGGGGCGGCGGTGGCCGTGGCGCTCGGCCTCGTGCCGGTCGCCCACGCCAGCGACGGGGGCGGCTCCATCCGGATCCCGGCGAGCGTCTGCGGCCTGTTCGGCATCAAGCCGTCGCGGGGCCGGGTCAGTTCGGGCCCCGCCGGGATCGAAGTCAACGGCCTGTCCGTACAAGGGCCGCTGGCGCGCAGTGTGCGCGACGCGGCGGCGCTGCTCGACGCGCTGGCGGGGCCCGAACCGGGCGACCCGCACTGGGCGCCGCCGCTCCCGCCGGGCGAGACGTTCCTCTCCCATGCCGAGCGCTCCCCCGGGCGGCTGCGCATCGGCCGGTACGCGCGGCCCGCTGCCGAAGGCGTGACGGTGGACCCGGCATGCCTGGCGGCCTGGGAGCACGCCTCGCACCTGCTCGAAGATCTCGGGCACATCGTGGAGGACATCCCGACGCCGTTCGGCCCCGAGATCAGCGGCCACTTCGTGACGGCGTGGGGAGTGCAGTCACTCGGACACACCCTCGACGCCGCGGCGGAGGAGCTGCTGCGGCAGGTGACCCGGGCCTGGCGCGAGTTCGGCCGTGGCATCAGCGGCGAGCAGCTCGCGGCCGCGATCACCGGGATGCAGCACGCCGCACGCCGCGCGGTACGGGCGACGTCCGGCTACGACGCCGTGCTCACCCCGACCCTGGCGACGCTGCCGCAACCGCACGAGTTCTTCGACGAGTCCGGCGACCCGCTCGACAACCTGCGCCGCCAGAGCGCGTTCAGCGCGTTCACCAGCCCGTACAACATGACGGGCCAGCCGGCGGTCAACGTCCCGCTGTACTGGACCCCGGAGGGCGGGATCCCGGTGGGCGTCTCCCTGGTGGGCCGCCCCGCCGACGAGGCCACCCTGATCGCCCTGAGCGCGCAACTGGAGGAGGCGCACCCCTGGCACGACAGGTACGCGCGCCTCTTGTCGTAGCCGTCGGGACGCATCGGGCAACGGCCCTAGGACCGGGGCCCGATGCATGGCGGGGGCGATCGTGTTTGGCTGAGGTCATGACCGAATTCAGCGAGGCCGAGATCACGTATCTGAAGTCCCAGCGCCTGGGACGGCTGGCCACCGTCGACCCGAAGGGCCAGCCGCAGGCTAACCCGGTGGGGTTCTTCCCGCAGGACGACGGCACGATCCTGGTCGGCGGATATGCGCTCGGGACAACAAAGAAATGGCGCAACCTCCAGGCGAACCCGAAAGTCGCGCTCGTCGTCGACGACATCCTCAGCCTCAAGCCGTGGAAGGTGCGGGGCGTCGACATCCGTGGCGAGGCGGAACTCCTCACCGGCCCGCACCACCTGGGCGCGCACTTCAGCGAGGAGCTCATCCGTATCCACCCGCGCAAGATCCACAGCTGGGGGCTCGACGACTAGGGGGTGTGCCCCTGGAGGACTCCCTCCAGGGCCAGCAGCTGCTGCTTGCGCTCCAGGCCGCCCGCGTACCCGGTGAGGGAGCCGTCCGCGCCGATCACGCGGTGGCAGGGGCGGACGATGAGGAGCGGGTTGGCCCCGATCGCGCCGCCGATGGCGCGGACCGCGGCGCGTGACGCGCCGATGCTCGCGGCGACGGCGCCGTACGTGGTGGTCGCGCCGTACGGCACGGCGTCGAGTGCCGCCCACACCTTCTCGCGGAACGCGGTCCCGTCCGTGCTGAACTCCAGGTGGAATTCCTTGAGTTCACCCCTGAAGTAGGCGGCGAGCTGCTCCTCGGCGTCGGCGAAGCGCTCCGGTGCGCGCCGCCACCCGGGCTGCACCGTGCGGCCGGCCTTCTGCCCGGGAACGGACACAGAGGTGAGGGCGCCCGACTCGTCGCCGGTGAGCAGGAGTTCACCGACGGGGCTGTCGAGCACGGTGTAGTACACGGTCATGACTGCTGCTCCAACTGTCGCTGTGTCCAGAGGTGTTGCTGTGCGTACGTGCGCCAGGGGCGCCAGGTGTCCGGTACAGGTTCCTGCCCCGGTTCTTCGGGGAGGGCCACGTCCGGGTCAGCCAGCGACCGCATGCGGATGAGGGCGGCGGTGCGGGCGTCGACGCCGGGCAGGGCGCGCAGGGCGGCCTCGGCGTCGTCCCGGTCGGCGCCCGGATCGAGGCGCACGGTGCCGTCGGCGAGGGCCGTGGCGAGCGCGCCGACGGGTCCCGGCTCCCCGGCGAGGTCGCCGGGCGAGGGGAAGACATGGGTGAGGGTGCCGCAGGGCGCGTCGACGGCCTTCGCGTACCGCTCGACGAGCCGCGCCGCCTCCTCCCGCCCGGCGAGGACCCGTACGGCCAGCTCGTCGGGGTCGGCGGCCCCCGGCGCGCGCAGGCCGGGCCGTGCGGCGACGAGGGGCGCGAGGCGCGGGTCGGCGCCGAGGCGCTCGTCGATCGCGTACGGGTCGCTGTCCAGGTCGAACAGGCGCCGCAGGCGTCCCACGGCGGTCGTCAGATCGCGCAGGTCGGTGAGGTGGATGCGGGCGTCTAGCCAGCCGCCATGGTGCGCGGCGCGGCTCGCGGACGTGGACCTGGTGCGCTCGTCGACGGAGACGACGCCGGTGCCGTAGGGCAGGCGCAGGGTGCGGCGGTAAGTGCGGGCGCCCGGCGTTCCGGTCATCTCCTCGACGCCGTCGAGGGCCTCGCGGGCGAGGGTGTCGAAGAGGGGGCGGGCCTGGTAGGGGCCGCGATGGGCGAGGCGCAGGGGGATGCCGGCCGCCGTGGCGGTGACGCGGGTGGCGGGGGCCTCGGCGCGCAGCTGCGTGGGCGTACGGGCATAGACCGCGCGGATCGTGTCGTTGAACTGGCGCACGCTCGCGAAGCCCGCGGCGAACGCGATCTCCGTGATCGGCAGTCCGGTCGTCTGGAGCAGGACGCGCGCGGTGTGGGCGCGCTGGGCACGGGCCAGGGCGACGGGTCCGGCGCCCACCTCGGTGGTGAGCTGGCGCTGCACCTGGCGGGCGCTGTACCCGAGGCGCACCGCGAGCCCGGCGACGCCCTCGCGGTCGACGACGCCGTCGCCGATCAGGCGCATGGCGCGGCCCACCACGTCGGCACGTACGTTCCAGTCGGCCGAGCCCGGCACGGCGTCGGGGCGGCAGCGCCGGCAGGCGCGGAAACCGGAGCCCTGCGCCGCCGCTGCGGTGGCGTAGTAGCGGACGTTCTTCCGCCTGGGGGTCACCGCGGGGCAGCTGGGGCGGCAGTAGATGCCGGTCGTCTCGACGGCGAAGAAGAACTCCCCGTCGAAGCGCGCGTCACGGCTGCGCACCGCTTCGTACCGCGTGTCCTCATCGATCATCACGCCCTCCAGTGTGCGCCTGCGCGGCGCCGGGGGCTGGCGGGATTCGGACACGGCACTGCCCGGGGAGTGCCGCGGCCCCCGCTGTCCCGTACGGGACAGCGGGGGCCGCGCGAGGCCGCCTCAGCCGAGGCGCCCCCGCTTCGCCTCCATCGCGGCGCGGCCCTGGGCGCCGCGCATCTTCCAGACGCGCCGCATCTCGTCCCGCAGGCGGGCGTCGGTGCGGGCGGCGAGCCGCTGGTTCTCGCGCAGCAGCTTGCGGTAGCTGTCGAGGCGGCGCGGGGGCAGCGTCCCGTCGTCGAGCGCGGCCAGCACGGCGCATCCCGGCTCGGCGTCGTGGGCGCAGTCGTGGAACCTGCACCCCTCGGCCAGGGCCTCGATCTCCGAGAAGACCTGCCCGACGCCGGTCTCCGCGTCGAAGAGCCCGACGCCACGCAGCCCGGGGGTGTCGATCAGGACGCCGCCGGTCGGCAGGACCAGCAGGTTCCGGGTGGTCGTGGTGTGCCGGCCCTTGCCGTCGACGTCACGCACGGCCTGCACGTCCATGACGTCGGCGCCGAGCAGGGCGTTGGCGAGCGTCGACTTGCCCGCTCCTGACTGGCCGAGGAGCACGGACGTCCCGTCGAGGAGCGCGCCGAGCACGTCGATGCCGTGGCCCTGCTCGGCACTGACCGCGAGGACCTGCACGCCGGGCGCCGCCGTCTCCACGTCGGAGACGAGGTGCGCGGTGGTCGCGGCGTCCGGCACGAGGTCGGCCTTGGTGAGGACGACGACGGGCTGGGCGCCGGACTCCCACGCCAGGGCGAGGAACCGCTCGATACGGCCGAGGTCGAGCTCCGCGGCGAGCGATACGGCGATCACCGCGTGGTCGACGTTGGCCGCGAGGATCTGGCCCTCCGACCGCTTCGACGAGGTCGACCGCACGAAGGACGTGCGGCGCGGCAGATACGTGCGGACGTAGCGGGGATCGCCGCCGTCCGGGTCGACGACCGCCCAGTCGCCGGTGCAGATGACCCGCAGCGGGTCGTGCGGGGTGACGAACTCCGTGTCGGCGCGCACGGGTCCTTCGGGGGTGACGAGGTCGCACTGGCCGCGGTCGACGCGGACGACGCGGCCTGGCACGAAGCCCTGCGCGGCGTACGGGGCGAACGCGGCGGCCCAGTCATCGTCCCAGCCGAAGTCGGCGAGGGGATGCCGGGAAATCTCCGTGGAGAAAGGGGAGTTCAAGGGGTGACCCTTCACAAGGGTGGCCCCGGCGCGCGCTCATGGGCGCGAGAGAGAGGTTGGTCAGCCGGTGGCCACGGAGGTGGGATGAACGGGCTTCTGGACGCGGGCGGCGCCCTGCGTGACGGCATTCATCGAAGTCCACCTCCTGGCTTCTCGTGTGTGCGTACACCACTGCGTGGCGGGCGTCGCCGAGCGTACGGGACGGGACGGCCCGCGCGCCAGGGATTTGTTCCGGCGGGCCGCCCGGACGACGGCCGCGGTGCGGGCCGGTGGAATCGGAATCGCCCTCTCCAGCGCTTCCCGCGGATACTTACCGACCAGTAATGTTGCGGGCGTCAGGCTCCCGATCCTCCCTGGAGGCCCCGTGCCCCGATCACCTGCCGGACCCGACGCCGAGACCGGTTCCCGCTGCGGCCCGGCGGCCTGTTCCAAGCCCCGTTCGTCGTCGGCGCGCAGGGCACTCGCGCTCGCCGGGCTGCTCGCCGGTGCCGGGGTGACTCACTTCGTCGCCCCGAAGTCCTTCGACGCCACGGTGCCCCGTGCACTGCCGGGCTCCGCGCGCGCGTGGACGTACGCGAGCGGCGCCGTCGAGCTCGCGCTCGCGGCCGGCATCGCGCTGCCGTGGACGCGCCGCGGGGCCGCACGGGCCACGGCCGCGTTCTTCGTGGGCGTCTTCCCCGCCAATGTGCAGATGGCGGTCGACTGGCGCGACAAGCCCGCGCCGCTGAGGACCGCGGCCCTCGTGCGGCTTCCCCTTCAGGTGCCGCTCGTCCTGTGGGCGCGCGGCGTGGCCAGGGCCCAGGAGGCCGGATCATGAGCAAGCGCGTCGAAGTGGGCGACACCGTCGAGGACTTCACCCTGCCGGACGAGAGCGGCACCCCGACGCGGCTGTCGGAGCTGCTGGGCGAGGGTCCCGTCGTCCTGTTCTTCTACCCGGCGGCCATGACGCCCGGGTGCACGGCCGAGGCCTGTCACTTCCGGGATCTCGCGGCCGAGTTCGCGGCCGTCGGCGCGCGGCCCGTGGGCGTCAGCTCCGATCCGGTGGAGCGCCAGGCGGAGTTCGCCGGGAAGCACACGCTCGGCTTCCCGCTGCTCTCGGACGCGGAGGGCGAGGTGCGCGAGCGGTTCGGGGTCGCGCGCGGCTTCTCGATCGCGCCGACCAAGCGGGCCACGTTCGTGCTCGGCCAGGACCGCGTCGTCCTCGAAGTGGTCCGCAGCGAGTTCCGGATGAGCGCCCACGCCGACCGCGCGCTCGCGGCGCTGCGCGAGCGGGCGGCCTGAACGCAGGTGGACCGGGCGAGCGCCGGGCCGGCACTCGCCCGGATCCGGCGAACCCTGCCTGATCCGGACGAAAGGCCCTAGCCGGCCGGGGCCGGCTCCGGAGCGAGGCTGTCCATGAACGAGCTGACGGAGAACACGGCGCGGCCGGCGCCCGCGGGGCCGTAGCCGGGAGGCGAGGAGAGGCCGTACTCCTCCATCGTGGAGCGGTAGGCCTCCAGGAGCCTGATGTGGTACTCCGGCGGCGCGCCCTGCGGGTTGGCCTTGCCGAGCGGGGTCGTCGGCTCGGGGCACCAGGTGGTGAAGCGGGGCGTGATGCCGTGCGACATGAAGAAGCGCAGGCCCTCGGTGGTGGAGGCGATGGCCTCGTCGACGGTGGCGAAGCCGGAGGGCTCGGCCATCTCGACGCCGGCCACGAAGTTCGGGATCACATTGCGCGCACCGAAGACGTCCGCCGAGTCGAGGATGCGCTTGTGCCACTCGTCGCGGCCGACGTAGCGCTCCTTGCCGGGGCAGTACAGCTCGAACAGACGGCGGTCCCACACCTCGTAGTTGGGGTGGTAGATCTGCACGCCGTAGTCCTTGAAGCGCTGCACGTCGTCCTTGGGCAGCGCCTGGGCGACGACCTTGCCGATCCAGCGGCCGGGGAAGTGCTCCTCGATGGCCTTCGCGTACAGGCCGTAGAAGTCGGCCTCGTCGCGGCCCTGGAGCTTGGAGGTGATCGCGCCGCCGGTGAGCGTGTAGGCGGTGGACGCCTTCGTGGTGTCGTACTTGTCGATGATCTCGAGGGCTTCGAGGACCTCGTCGACGTCCTTGACGCCGGTGTACGGCCGGCCGGCCGCCTTGTGCTGGCGCCAGTTGTGGTTGATGTCGCAGTACTGGCACTCCTCCTTGGCGCCGAAGTACTGGCAGACGCGGAAGACCGTCAGATAGATCAGGTAGCCCCACTGGATGGTGGGGGCCACCTCCATGACCGACTTCCCGTTGGAGAGCTTGTGCCGGTAGTACTCCGGCATCGGCGGGACGCCGACGTCCGAGATCCGCTTCCCGTCGAGGTAGAGCCCGAGCATCCCGCCCTCGTCGGCCGCGACCCGGTAGGGCGACGAGGGGTTCACGCGGACCGAGACGACCGTGCGCCGCAGGTCGTACGGGCCGCCGGTGAGGATGATCTCCTCCGGCGGGCGGCGCAGTGCGGCCTCGCCGAGCTCGGGAAGCGTGCCGTGGTCGAAGGAGAAGATGAAGTACGACTTCGGCTTGACGTCACCGGACTCGTTGTCGCTGAGCGCGGATTTGTCGAACGCCACGCCGCCGCGCAGCAGGTCCTCCTTGAACACCGCTTCCCGCGGCACGTGCGGGAAGCGCTCCATCAGGTCCTCGACCAGTGCCGTGCGGCTCTGCATCCCGTACTCCTCGCTCCCAGACCAGTGCTCGAGAACTCACGGTATGCCCCCGCTTGCCGGTCAGCCCTGCCGGGTCCCCGCGCGCGCCACGATGTGTGCCGGGGCGGTGATGCCGGGCGGCAGCAGCGGATCGGCGGTGGGCGCGCCCCAGCGGGAGGTCAGGGGCAGGGTGCCGGCCCACAGGCCGAGGGCGGCGTCGGGCCCGTCGCCGTCGTCGGGAGCGCCCGAACGGATCTTGACGGAGGCCTCGTCGAGGGACAGCACCAGGAGGGTGGTGGCGGCCAGTTCCTTGCGGCTCGGCTGCCTGGCGTACGTCCACTGGCCCGGGGTCGCGTGCTCGGTGAGGCGGCGCAGGCCCGCCAGTTTCTCGTCGGGGTCGGTGACCGCCTGCGGTACGCCGTGGATCATCGCGCTGCGGTAGTTCACGCCGTGTTCGAAGACGGAGCGGGCGAGGACCAGACCGTCGACGTGGGTGACGGTCACGCATATCGGCGCGTCGGGTTCGGCGGCCAGACTGCGGCTCGCCACCGATCCGTGCAGGTACAGCCGGGTGTCGTCGCGGCCGTAGACCGTGGGGACGACGACGGGGCGGCCGTCGACGAGGACGCCGAGGTGGCAGACGAACCCCGCGTCGAGGATCGCCTCGAGGTCGGAGCGTTCGAGGCTGGCCTGCTCGCGGAGCCTGCTGTGGCGGGTGCACTCGGTCTGCGGCAGCGTGCGCGACAGCGTTGTCGCGATGTCGGTCTGGGTCATGCGGTCGGACGGTACTCCGTGGCGATCGCCCCCTCGCGGGCGGGGACTTCTGACAACCCTTTTCAAACCCCTTGTCGAAAGCATGCGAGCGGCCGTAGCGTCGAAGGGGGCCGGCGGGAATTCGAAGACAGGCCCCAGGAACAGAGGGGACACGGTGAAGCGCACATCCCGCGACATCAGGACGGCGAACCGGTACGCGGTGCTGCGCCACCTCATCGCCAAGTCCCCCGCTTCCCGGGGCGAGTTGGCGGCGGCGGCCGGGCTCAGCCAGGCGACGGTCGCCACGCTCGTGGGTGAGCTCACCGCGCTCGGCCTGCTCGTCGAGGTCGGCTTCGAGGAGTCCGCGGGCGGGCGTCCGCGCTCGCTGGTCGCGGTGGACGCGGCGGGCGGCGCCCTCATCGGCGTCGACGTGGCCGAGACGTACGTGCACGCGGAGCTCTTCGATCTCGCCCTGGGCGTCGTGGCGCGCGCGGAGGAGGAGCTGCGGCCCGGCGAGTCCGCCCCGGAGCAGGTCGTCGGCCGGATCGCCGCGGCGGTCGGGGCCGTGGTCGCCGCCGCGGGGACGCATCGCCCGCCCCGCGTGCTCGGGGTGGGCGTCACGATGCCGGGGCAGGTCGACCGCGAGCGCGGTGTCGCCGTGCGCGCCGCCAACTGGGGCTGGCGCGACGTGCCCCTGACCGCGCTGCTCGCCGAGCGCTTCCCCTACCCGGTCCACCTCGACAACCCGCTGCGGGCGGCCACGCTCGCGGAGCTGTGGTTCGGCGCCGCGCGCGGCCGCGACGACGCCGTGGTGATCAACCTCGGTACGGGCGTCGGCGCGGGCCTCGCGCTCGGCGGCTCCCTGCACCGCGGTGTCACCAACAGCGCCGGAGAGTGGGGCCACACCACGCTCGTCCTGGACGGGCGGCCGTGCCGCTGCGGCGACAGCGGGTGCGTGGAGGCGTACGTGGGCGCGCCCGCCATCATGCGGACGCTGCGTGAACTCGCGCCAGAAAGCGCCCTGTTGACCGACGACGACCAGACCGCGACGATCGGCGCGCTCGGCCGCGCGGCCGCCGGCGGCGATCCGGTGGCGCTGCGGGTCGTCCGGGAGACCGCCCGCCATCTCGGCGCCGCCGTCGCGGACCTGGTGAACCTGCTCAACCCCGAAGTGATCGTGCTCAGCAGCTGGGTGGCGGCCGCGCTCGGCACGCCCCTGCTGGCCGAAGTGCGCGAGGCCGTCGCGCGGCACGCCCTGGGCAGCCCGTTCGCGGCCACCGAGATCGTCCTGTCCCCGATACCGACCGACCCCGTGAGCCTGGGCGCGGCGACCTTCGCGCTGGAAGGCGTGCTGTCGTCGCCGGGCCTGACCGGCACCACCCTCACCCCGCACACGAGCTGACCGTCAAGGAGAACGATGTCCCTCCCCGAGGTGTCCCTCCCTGAGGAATCCGCACTCCCCTACTACGAGCAGGTGTCCCCCGGGACCGGCGGTGTCGCGCCGCGCTCCTGGTACGCCGCCTCCGACGCCAAGTCTCTTTCCCTCAACGGCCCGTGGCGCTTCCGCCTCGCGGCGACGGCCGACGGTCACGACGAGTCCTTCGCCCGCCCCGGCTACGACGCGTCCGCCTGGACTGATCTGACGGTGCCGGGGCACTGGGTGCTCCAGGGCGACGGGGCCTACGGGTCACCCGCGTACACGAACACTCTCTACCCGTTCCCCGTCGACCCGCCGCGCGTCCCGACCGAGAACCCGACCGGCGACCATCTGCGCGTCTTCGACCTGCCGGACGACTGGCCCGCGCCGGGAGCGACCGTGCTGCGCTTCGAGGGGGTCGAGTCGTGTGCGCGGGTCTGGCTGAACGGCGAGGAGCTCGGCGAGTTCAAGGGCTCGCGGCTGCCGCACGAGTTCGCCGTCGAGGGGCTGCTGCGCGCGAAGGGAAACGTCCTGGCCGTACGCGTCCACCAGTGGTCGTCCGGCTCCTACCTGGAGGACCAGGACCAGTGGTGGATGCCCGGCATCTTCCGTGAGGTCACGCTGCTGCACCGGCCCGACGGCGCGGACGCCGACTTCTTCGTCCACACCGCGTACGACCACCGCACCGGAGAGGGCACGCTGCGCGTCGAGGCAGACGCGGGAGGCCGCGTGAGCGTGCCCGAACTCGGCGTCGACGTCGGGGCCGGGGAGTCGGTGACGCTGCCGGTTCAGCCGTGGACGGCCGAGACGCCGCGCCTGTACGCGGGTGAACTGGCCACGCCGGGCGGGGAGATCATTCCCTTCCGTGCCGGATTCCGGACGGTCGTCGTGGAGGACGGCGTCCTCAAGGTCAACGGGAAGCGGATCCTCTTCCGCGGCGTCAACCGGCACGAGTTCCACCCGGAGCACGGCCGCACCGTGGACGAGGAGACGATGCGCCACGACGTCCTCCTCATGAAGCGGCACAACATCAACGCCGTGCGGACCTCGCACTACCCGCCCCACCCCGCCTTCCTCGACCTGTGCGACGAGCTCGGCCTGTGGGTGATCGACGAGTGCGACCTGGAGACGCACGGCTTCACCCACGAGCGGTGGAACGGCAATCCGGTCGCCGACGAGCGCTGGACCCCGGCGCTCCTCGACCGGGCCGCCCGCATGGTGGAGCGCGACAAGAACCACGCGTCGGTGATCATCTGGTCCCTCGGCAACGAGTGCGGCACGGGCGCGGGCCTGACCGCGATGGCCGGCTGGATCCGCGACCGCGACCCGTCCCGCCCACTGCACTACGAGGGCGACGCGTCGTGCGCCGACACCGACGTCTACTCGCGGATGTACGCGGACCACGCCGAGGTCGAACGCATCGGACGATACGAGGACGAGGGACCCGAGGCGCGCCGCGAACTCCCCTTCATCCTGTGCGAGTACGCGCACGCGATGGGCAACGGACCCGGCGGGCTCTCCGAGTACCAGCGCCTGTTCGAGACGTACGACCGGCTCCAGGGCGGGTTCGTGTGGGAGTGGATCGACCACGGCCTCGCTGACGAGCGGTACGGGTACGCGTACGGCGGTGACTTCGGCGAGGAGCTGCACGACGGCAACTTCGTCTGCGACGGTCTCCTCTTCCCCGACCGCACGCCCTCGCCCGGGCTCGTCGAGTACAAGAAGGTGATCGAGCCGGTCCTGATCGAGGGCGACGGGACGGCCGGCACGGTCCGCGTCACGAACCGCCACGACTTCGCGGACCTCGCCGCACTGGCCTTCACCTGGTCGTACGAGGTGGACGGCGCACCGGTGGAGTCGGGCCCGCTCTCCGTGCCGACGCTCGCGCCCGGCGAGAGCGCGGACGTCAAGCTGCCCGCCCCGCCGGACGCGGCGCGGGGCGCGGAGACACAGTGGTCGGTACGGGCGGCGCTGGCCGACGACACCGCGTGGGCGGACCGGGGTCATGTGGTGGCGTGGGGTCAACTCGCCGTGTCGGGACGGCAGTCGGTCGTTCCCGCGAGTGGGGTGTCGCCCGTGCGGGACGCGGACGTCATCACGCTCGGCCCGGCTGCCTTCGACGCACGGACGGGCGAGCTGCACAGCGTCGGACAGGTGCCGGTCACCGGGGTGCGCCTCGACGTGTGGCGGGCGCCGACCGACAACGACAACGGCGCCGACTGGCAGGCGGACCGGCGGTTCGGCCCGCTGTGGCGCGCGGCCGGTCTGCACCGCATGCGGCACCGCCTGGACCGATTGACCCTGGAATCAGGCGGGTTGACGGTGCAGACCCGGGTGGCACCCGCGGCCGGGCAGTTCGGACTCGCCACGGAGTACCGCTGGACGGCGGACGGCGCGGGCCGCCTGACCCTCACGGTCTCGGTGGCCCCCGAGGGCGACTGGCAGGTGCCGCTCCCCCGCCTGGGCGTCCGCCTCGGTCTCCCGTCGTCCGCGACGCACGCGCGCTGGTTCGGCGGCGGCCCAGGCGAGGCCTATCCGGACACGCGGGCCGCGTCGCGGCTCGGCCGGTGGGAGGCGTCCCTCGACGAACTCCAGACGCCGTACGTGCGTCCGCAGGAGAACGGTGCGCGGGCGGATGTCCGCCGGGTGGAGATCGGCGGCCTGCGGATCGACGGCGAGCCCGAGTTCTGGTTCACGGCCCGCCGCTGGACGGCCGAACACCTCGACGCGGCCGGGCACCGCACGGACCTGGTGGCCGGGGACACGGTGTGGGTGAACCTGGACCACGCCCAGCACGGCATCGGCTCCCAGTCCTGCGGCCCGGGCCCGCTGCCGCAGTACGTGCACGAGGTGGCCCCGGCCACGTTCGCCTTCACGTTCTCGGCGGCGGGGTGAGCCATGGGCCAAGGCCTGTCCCGTACCCGGGAGTTGAGGGTGCGGGCAGGCCGGAGCCGCGGACCTGCGCGACCCGGCGAAGATCCTCCAGGACGCCGCGGGCACCATCGACCTGGACGCGCCGGTCGCGCTCGGTCTCGTGGCGATCCTGCACTTCATCGAGGACGCGGAGGCGTACGACATCGTGCGCACGCTGGTGGACGCACTGCCGGTGGGCAGCGCGCTGTTCCTGAGCCACCTCACCTCCGACCTGAACGCCGAGAAGATCGCCACGGTGGCCGAGACGTACCACGAGCGCGGCTTCACGTTCGTGCTCCGCTCGGCGGACGAGGTGCGCCGGTTCTTCACGGAGAACGGCCTGAAGATCGTCGAGCCGGGCATCGTGCCCGCCCATCGCTGGCGGCCCGACCACGTCGCCGACCACGACGGGGGCACCGGGCGCGACGAGGCGTACCTGGCGAGCCTCGACCCGATCGAGCAGACGATGTACCGCGACATCAACGACGTCACCGACGACGACATCAACGTGTACGCGGCGGTGGCCTTCAAGCGCTGATCCGGTTCTCCAACGGGGCAGCAGTTGCTGTTCATTGAAGACGTGTGAGCGTGTTGGGGCATGCGCGAGAGTCCTCGGCTGCCACCCGTACGAGGACCGGAGGGGAACGGCAGTCCTCGCATCGAATGCGTGACCTCTGGGGAGTGGCGGCCGTCGGGTGCTGTGACGGCATCTTCAACGCAGGTGGGGGTGATGAGGTGGGCGGGCTGCGGGAGTTGGCGGCGACGTTCGTGGTGCCGGGACCGTCGGGCGTGGCGATCCGTGACCGGCTCAAGGGCCTCACCACCGGGGACGAGGAGGTGCTGCGGCTGGTCGGCGACCACCTCGGGTCGCTCGCGTCCCGGGATCTGAGGGCCCGATGTGCGGCCGGCCTGGACCACGACGCCGGGCGGTGGGCCGAGCGTAAACGGACGTTGACCGGCCAGTCCTCGTCGCGGTGGGCGGGTTCACTCACGAAGGCCACCCATGATCAGTGGGCACTGGCCCGGCGTGGCCAGGCCGCGCACCTCCACAGCCTGGAAACCGGGATCCAGACGGTCCGGCACCGGTTGTCGCTCCCGGTCGGGGCGAAAGGCTCCAAGCGGGACGCGGGCGGCTACCGCAGTGCGCGCGAGTGGTTTGCCAAGTCGCGCCGCCTGCGGGTGCTGGAAGACCGGCTGGATCGGGAGCGCGCCGACCGGGAGACGGGCCGGGTGCGGGTGGTGCGCGGCGGGAAACGGCTGCTGAACACCCGGCACCACCTGGAACAGGCCCAGCTCACCGACGTGGAGTGGCGCGCCCGGTGGGAAGCGTCGCGCCGCTTCCTGCAGGAGGACGGCGAGTCCGGCAAGCGGTACGGCAACGAAACCCTCCGGGTCAGTCCGGACGGCGAGGTCAGCATCCGACTCCCGGCCCCGCTCGCCCACCTCGCCAACGCCCCGCACGGCCGGTACGTCCTCACGCCGACTGTCTCGTTCCCGCACCGGGGAGACGCCTGGCGCGACCGCGTCACCGCGAACCGGGCGGTGGCCTACCGCATCCACGAAGACATCCAGCGCGAGCGCTGGTACCTCACCGCCTCCTGGACCATCCCTCCGGCCCAGATAGTCCCCCTGAGTGCCGCCCGCGCGACCGGTCTGATCGGCGTCGACACCAACGCCGACCATCTGGCGGCCTGGCGACTGGACGAGCACGGCAACCCGGTCGGCTCCCCGCGCCGGTTCGACTACGACCTCACGGGGGCAGCGCCGCATCGTGACGCCCAGGTCCGGCACGCCTTGATCCGCCTGCTGCACTGGGCCAAGCGGTACGGCCTGGCGATCGCGGTCGAGGACCTGGACTTCACCGCAGAGAAGACCCGGGAGAAGCACGGTGGCCGCAAACGGTTCCGCCACCTGATCTCCGGCATGCCCGTCGCATGCCTGCGAGCCCGCCTCGTATCCATGGCCGCCGAACTCGGCATCCCCCTGGTCGCCGTCGACCCCGCCTACACCTCGAAATGGGGCGCCCAGCACTGGCGAAAGCCCCTAACCAGCAGCAAGCGCAAGACCACCCGCCACGACGCAGCCGCCGTGGCGATCGGAAGACGCGCCCTGGGGCACCCGATCCGGCGACGGACGACACCGCCCCGTACCCACCAGAGTGATGGGTACGGGCATCGGACCGTCCAGGCCGGAACGGAAACCCCGGAGCGTGAGGGACCTCGCCCCCGCATTCCCGGACCACGCACCAGATGTGTGTCGCCCGGAAGCGGAGCGAACGCGGGGAACCAGAACCCCCAACACCGTTCGGGGCGTTCGGCTGAGCACGAGACCTGGCGACAGGACTCACTCCCGCTCAGTCCCTAGGAACGGTTAGCGTCGTCGTATGACGTCACCTCCTCTTGCCGAAGCCCTCGCCGCGGGGCCGGTCGTCCTGGACGGCGGGCTCTCCAACCAGCTGGAGTCCGCCGGGTACGACCTGAGCGACGAGCTGTGGTCGGCGCGGCTGCTCACCGAGCGGCCCGGGGCGATCGTGGCCGCGCATCTCGCGTACTACGAGGCGGGGGCCTCGGTGGCGATCACGTCGAGCTACCAGGCGACGTTCGAGGGGTTCGCGCGGCGCGGGGTCTCCCGCGAGCGGGCCGCCGAACTCCTCGCCCTGAGCGTCGAGTTGGCGCGCGAGGCGGCCCGGAGCGCGGAGGCGAAGGGGGTGCCGGGTCCCCTGTGGGTGGCCGCGTCGGCGGGCCCGTACGGGGCAATGCTTGCCGACGGTTCGGAGTACCGGGGCCGCTACGGCCTGACGGTGGCCGAGCTGGAGGCCTTCCACCGGCCCCGGCTCGACGCCCTCGCCGCGGCCGGGCCGGACGTGCTCGCCCTGGAGACCGTGCCGGACACCGACGAGGCGCTGGCTCTGCTGCGGGCCGTGCGGGGGCTCGGCGTCCCGGCGTGGCTGTCGTACAGCGTCGCCGGTGACCGCACCCGCGCCGGGCAGCCCCTGGAGGAGGCGTTCGCGCTCGCTGGCGACGCGGACGAGATCGTCGCGGTGGGCGTCAACTGCTGTGCCCCCGAGGACGTCGAACCCGCGGTGGCGCTGGCCGCGCGCGTCACGGGGAAGCCGGTGGTGGCCTATCCGAACAGCGGCGAGTCCTGGGACGCGGAAGCTCGCGGCTGGCGGGGCGCGGCCACGTTCACCGTGGACCGCGTGGCCGGCTGGGAGCGGGCCGGGGCACGGCTGATCGGAGGCTGCTGCCGGGTGGGCCCTGGCCGGATCGCGGCGCTTGCGACGGCGGTACGTCGCTGAGCGGCGCGGGCCGGCGGCCGGGCGCAGGTTCGGCGCGGCGGTGTCCGATTCGTTCAAGACCGGTGCGGGGGCGCGTGCCTACGGTGGGGCCATGACCGAGATCACCGCACGATTCGACGCCATCGGCGTCGTCGTCTCCGACATGGCCGCCGCCGTCACGTTCTACCGCCGCCTCGGCCTCGCGTTCCCCGAAGGAGCCGAGGAGCAGCCGCACGCGGAGGCCGTCCTGCCCGGCGGGCTTCGCGTGCTGCTCGACACCGAGGAGACCGTGAAGTCGTTCCACCCGTCCTGGCGGGCGCCAGAGCGTGGCGCCTCCCGGCACGGGCTCGCCTTCCACTGCGGCGACGCGGCCGGGGTGGACGCCGTGTACGAGGAGCTGGTGGCCGCCGGGTACGACGGCGAGCTCAAGCCGTGGGACGCGTTCTGGGGCCAGCGGTACGCCGTGGTCCTCGACCCGGACGGGAACGGGGTCGACCTGTTCGCACCGCTGGCCACCACCTCTTAAGAAGCGTCCTCTTAAGAAGCGTCCGCCCGGCTACGGCGCGTTCGCCCGGCGCTTGCGCACGCCGTCGAGCAGCCGGGCGCGCTGGTCCCCGGACGTCGCGAGGTCGACGCCGACGAGGGCGAGGGCCGTCGCCCCGTCGAGCACCGCGAGGTCGGCGCCCGGGGTCTTGCCGTGGGCGGTGAACTCGGGGGTGTGCTGCTTGGCGCCGCCCGTGTCGTAGCCGACCGTGGGGTGGATCGTGGGGATGCGCTGCGAGACGTTGCCCATGTCGGTCGACGCCATCGTCTCGCCGTGCAGCGAGGTGACGGTACGGCCCAGCTCGCCGGCGGCCCTCGCGTAGGACCGGGTCATCTCCTCGTCCTGGCGCAGATCGGCGAAGTCCCTTCCGTGCGCGCTCACTTCCAGCCCGGCGCCGGTGGCGAGCGCGCCCGCCTCGAAGCACGCCCTGACGCGCTGCCAGGCCTCGGCGAGCTGCTCCACGGTTCGCGCCCTGACCTCGTAGCGCGCGGCGGTGCGGGCGGGGATGACGTTCACTGCCTGGCCGCCGTCGGTGACGATGCCGTGCACGACGACGCCGGGCGGCAGCTGCTGGCGCAGGAGGCCGACCGCGGTCTGGGCGACGGTCATGGCGTCGAGCGCGTTGACGCCCTCCCAGGGGGCGAGCGCGGCGTGCGAGGGCCGGCCCCGATAGGCGAGGTCCCAGGCGCCGATGGCCAGCGAGGAGGCGCCCACGGTGTCGTCGGGGGCGGCGTGCACCATCATCGCGGCGGCGACGTCGTCGAAGATCCCGGCGTCCATCAGGAGCACCTTGCCGCCGATGTCCTCCTCGGCGGGCGTGCCGATCAGCTTGACGGTGACGCCGAGCTCGTCGGCGACGGCGGCGAGGCCGAGCGCGGCGCCGACGGACGCGGCGCCGTTCACGTTGTGCCCGCAGGCGTGGCCGATGCCGGGCAGGGCGTCGTACTCGGCGCAGAACGCGATGACGAGGCCGCCGGTGCCGTAGGTGGCGAGCACCGCGGTGGCCAGTCCGCCGGCGCCGCGGGTGACGTCGAACCCGGCGCCCTCCATGAGGTCGGCGATCCGGGCCGCCGCGCGGTGTTCCTCGAGGGCGGTCTCGGGATCGTCGTGCAGGGCGTGGCTGAGTCCCACGACCTGCTCGCGCCAGTTCCGTACGGCGGCGGTCACGGCCTTGCGCGCGGTCAGGGCGTCGGTCATGCGAGGTCTCCGCTCGGGGCGAGGTGCTGTACGGGTGCGGCGGTGTCGGCTTGCGGCGCGCGGTAGCGCAGGGCGAGGGCGGTGCCGACGGCGGCGGCGACGGCGCAGGCGCCCCAGCCCCACAGGTAGCCGGACTCCGCGATGCGCGTGGTGCCGGGCACGGCGTGGGCGGTGAAGAAGCCGCCGATGACGGCGGCGCCGATGGCCGCGCCCAGGGAGAGGGCGAGTTCGTTGAGGCCGACGGCGAGCGCGGTCTCGTGCTCCTGGACGACCTCCGCCGACAGGGTCCGCGTGATCGACTCGAAGAGCCCGGTCGCCAGGCCCACGACGAGGGCCGACGCCACGTACTGGGCGAGGCTGTCGTGGAAGAGGGCCATGCCGGCGAAGCCGAGCGCGACGAGGACGCCGCCCGTGGCGAGCACGGCGCGGTCGCCGATGCGCCGGGCGAGGCGCGGCGTCAGCGTGGATCCGGCGAATCCGGCCACGACCATGGCGAGCGAGATCGTGGCGATGGCCTGCGGACCCATGTCCATGCCGTAGCCGTTCTCGGACCGCGAGGAGCCGAGGAAGAGGGCGTTGGCGCCGAGGAAGCCGATCGTGCCGAACGCGGCGCAGAACGTGTAGCCGCTGACCACCGCGAGCCGCGGGTTGGCCAGCATACGGACGCTGACCAGCGGGTTCTCGGACCGGCGCTCGACGGCCACCCAGGCCGCGAGGACCGCGACGGCCACGACGGCGAGCCCGGTCGTGCGCGCCGAGCCCCAGCCCCACGTACTGCCCTGCGCGAGGACGAGGACGAGCCCGACGAGGCCCGCGGTGAGCAGCGCCGCCGCACCGTAGTGGAAGCGCCCTCCGCGCGGGATGTCGCTGTCCGGCAGTACGAGACCGGCGACGACGGCGAGCACGGCGACGGGGACCGCGGTCCACAGACCCGCCTGCGCGTGTCCCTCGCTGAGCGCGCCGGCCACGAGACCGCCGACGCCGATCGCGATGAGCAGGACGCCCACGAGGAGGGAGATCCCGGTGCGGTTCTGCTCCGGGGCGCGGGAGCGGAGGATGCCCACGAGGAGCGGGAAGAAGCCGACGAGGGCGCCCTGGAGGGTGACGCCGACGGCGAGGGTCACGGCGGACGGCCACGCGGCGATCAGGAGCGAGCCGCCCGCCACCATCGCGAGCGCCACCCGCAGCAGCCTGCGGTGTCCGTACAGGTCACCGAGCCGGGACAGCAGCGGCGTCAGCACGGCGCAGGCCAGCTGGAAGAGCAGGTAGATGTTGTTCTGCCCGACGGTGCCGATGTGCAGGCTCCGGCCGACCTCGGGGAGGAGCGGGGTGAGGTAGCCCTGGACGATGCCGCTGAACAGGACGACGACGGCCATCGTCGCGACCATGGCCGGGCCTGAGCTGACCGCTCTCGGCCCGCGTCCCGTTCCCGTTATGTGCGTGGACACAGCTTCACCTCTGGGTCTTCTGGTGGCCGGAACCGAATGTGGTCGCTACTGTGCGGGCCGAGGCACGGGCGGCCCCGAATATTCATGGATTCGTACGTACGGAGTGCTTGTGATGCGAGAAACGGTCACCGCCAGCGAGCTCGACCTCGCTCTGGTGAACGCCCTCCAGCTGCGGCCCCGGGCGTCCTGGTCGGAGCTCTCCCCGCTGCTCGGCGTGACGGCGGGCACGCTGGCGCGGCGCTGGGAGCGGCTGACGCGGGCGGGGCTCGCCTGGGTGTACGCGGCGCCGGGCCGTGAGTTCACCCGCAACCGCTGCACGGCGTTCGTGCTGTTGCGCTGCCGGCCGCAGGAGCGGTCGCGGCTGCTCGCCCGGCTGAGCGCGCTCCCGGAAGCGGTGACGATCGAGGTGACCGCGCCGGGCAGCTCCGACCTGCTGCTCGACGTGCTCGCCCCCGACCTGCCCTCGCTCAGCCGCTTCCTCACGCAGGAGCTGGAGCAGCTGCCGGGGATCGTGTCGGTCAGCGCGCTGCTCGCCACGTCGCTCTACGTCGAGGGCAGTCGCTGGCGGCTGCGCTCCCTCGACCCGTCGCAGCTCACGGCTCTCGGCAGCCTGAGCGCGGCGCAAGAACCGGCGCGCGGCCTCACACTCGATCCCGTGGACCGGGCCCTGCTCGGCGAACTCGTCCGGGACGGGCGGCTCGGTCTCGCCGAACTCGCCGAGCGCACCGACACCAGCCCGCCCACCGTGCGCCGCAGGCTGCGCCGCCTCACGGAATCGGCGGTCCTGACGTTCCGCTGCGACATCGCGTCCGCGCTCGCCGGGCACCCGGTCCCGGTGTCGCTGCTCGGCCGGGTCCCCGCGCGGGACATCGGCGCCGTCCACCGCACGCTCGCCGCGCTGCCGGAGTGCCGGCTCGTCGCGGCCGTCACGGGTCCCGCGAACATCTTCGCCACGCTGTGGGTGCACGACCTGGGAGACATCCAGCGCCGCGAGACCGCGCTCTGCGCCCGGCTGCCCACGCTCACGGTGACGGACCGCGTCGTCGGCCTGCACACGGTCAAGCGCATGGGTCATCTGCTCGACGAGGAGGGGCGCCGGGTCGGGATCGAGCCGATCGCTCCCTGGTAGTGGCGGCGGCTTCGTCAGACGAGGCGGGTCGGCGGAACGCCCGCCAACTCCCGTACGTCACGTGCCAGATGGGCCTGGTCGGCATAGCCCGCCCGCGCGGCCGTCTCGGCGAGCGGCACTCCCCCGCGGGCCAGCGCCAGGGCGCGTTGCAGGCGCAGGACGCGGGCCAGGGTCTTGGGTCCGTAGCCGAACGCGGCGAGGGAGCGCCGGTGCAGGCTGCGCGCGCCGAGTCCCGCTCTGTCGGCGGTCTCGGCGACGGTGCGGCCCGCGCCGAGCGACGTCACGATGTGCGCGAGGACGGGGTCGGGCGGCGCGGCTCCCCGTTCGAGAGCGACGGCTTCGAGGGCGGCGGCCGGGTCCTGTGCCGCGTCGACGCGTTCGGTCAGGCGCCGTACCTGGTCCGACGGCCACAGGTCGGCGAGGTCGACGCGCCGGTCACGCAGTTCGTGGGCCGGGACGCCGAGGAAGGCGGGCGCGGTGCCGGGGAAGAAGCGGATGCCCGCGATCCGGGTGGCACCGCTGATGCCGGACCGGTAGGCGTGCGTGTCCGGTCCGGCGACGAAGAGGCGTCCCTCGGTCCACAGCAGGTCCATGCAGCCGTCGGGCAGGACGTGCGCTTCGGGGCGGGGAGGGTCGCCTTCGGGGGTGACGGTACGGGTCCACAGGACCGCGCCCGCCACGCTCGGCGCCGCCCGCTCCCGGTACACGTCAGCCACGCCTTCGAGGCTACGCCGCGTCCGCGGGGTGGCGTCGGCCGGTCACTTGGGGTCGTGGTGGTCGTGGTCGCGCTGGTTGGGGTCCTGCGGATGGTCGCCGTTCTTGCGCACGTGCGAGCGCAGCCGGGACGACACGTCGTCCGGGGGCAGGAACTTCGACCAGCGCTCGGGGAACTCGGACGGCATGTCCGGGTCGTCCGTGTCGTCGATGCCGCCGTGCGCCTCGCGGGCGGCGGAGCGGGCGACGTACTCCGCGGCCTGCTTGGTCCGCCACCGCTCGTTCGCGGCGCGGGCGACCGCGGTCGCTACGGACGGCCAGACCCGGTCGATCGCCGCGTTCACCGCGGCGCCGACGAGCACCGCGAACGCCGATACGCCGATCCACAGGAGCACGGCGACGGGCGCGGCCAGGGACCCGTAGATGGTGGGGCCCTCGATGGTGCTGGTGATGTAGAGGCGGAGCAGGAAGCTGCCCGGCACCCACATCGCGAGGGCCACGAGGGCGCCGGGGACGTCCTCGATCCAGGGCGAACGCACGGGCACGGACACGTGGTAGAGCGTCGTCAGGAAGACCACGGACAGGAGGAGGACGACGGGCCAGTACAGGACCTGGACCACGGTCTCCGACCACGGGACCAGGGAGATCACCGCGTCCGGGCCCGCGATCATCAGCGGCAGCGCGACCGAGCCGACGATCAGCGCCACGAGGAACAGCAGGAAGGCGAGCAGGCGCGTCTTGACGATGCCGCGCACCCCGTCCAGCCCGTACATGACCGTCACCGTGTCGACGAACGTGGACACCGCGCGCGAGCCCGACCACAGCGAGAACAGGAAGCCGATGGAGATGACGTCCGGGCGCCCCCTCATCACGTCGTCGAGGATCGGCCGGGCGATCTCCTTCACGCCCTCGTCGGTCAGGACGGTGCGCGACGCCTCCAGGATGTTGTCCCGGACGCCGGCGATCGTGTGGGCGCCGGTCCAGGTGTCGACGTAGGCGAGCAGCCCGATGAGGGACAGGAGCAGCGGGGGCACGGACAGGAGGGTGAAGAACGCGGCCTCGGCCGCGAGCCCGAGGATGCGGTACTCCATGCACGAGTTGACGGTGTCCTTGAGCAGCAGCCAGGCGGTCCTGCGCTTCGAGACGTTGCGATAGAGGGCGCGGGCCCGGTGGAGTCGGCCTCGGCGTGGCCGATCTGGTGTTTCTTTTGCCTGGTGCACGTCCTTACCGTATCTGTCATGGCAGCCACCACCCACGCAGTGACCAACCAGGCTCCGCCCCTGGTGGGATATGACGTTTTTGCCGCGGACAGGGCTCTCGCCGAGGGGGTCGAACGGCATCTGGAGCCCTCGCTCGCGCCCGCGGTCCGCGAGGAACTCGGCGGCCTCGGCCGCGCCGCCGGTTCGGCCCAGGCGCAGGAGTGGGGCGTGCTCGCGAACGACAATCCGCCGACGCTGCACACCCACGACCGCTACGGGCACCGGGTCGACGAGGTCGCGTTCCATCCGGCCTGGCACCGGCTCATGGCCAAGGGCGTCTCGGCCGGGCTGACGTCGGCCTGGTCGCGGCCCGCCGGCCATCTGCGGCGCGCGGCCGCGTTCCTGGTGTGGAGCCAGGCCGAGGCGGGCCACACGTGCCCGCTGTCGATGACGCACGCGGCGGTGCCCGCGCTGCGCGCCGATCCGGCGCTGGCCGCCGAGTGGGAGCCCCGGCTGACGTCGACGGTGTACGACGCGGGGCTGCGGCCCGCCGCTCAGAAGGCGGGTGTCGTGTTCGGGATGGGCATGACGGAGAAGCAGGGCGGCAGCGACGTCCGCGCGAACACGACGCGGGCGACGCCGCTCGCCGAGGACGGGACGTACGAGCTGACCGGGCACAAGTGGTTCTGTTCGGCGCCCATGTCGGACGGGTTCCTCGTCCTGGCGCAGGCGCCGGAGGGACTCACGTGTTTCCTGCTGCCGCGCGTCCTGGAGGACGGCGCGCGCAACCCGTTCGCGATCCAGCGGCTCAAGGACAAGCTGGGCAACCGGTCGAACGCGTCGGCCGAGGTCGAGTTCGACGGGACGTGGGCGCGCCGGGTCGGGGACGAAGGGCGCGGGGTGCGCACCATCATCGAGATGGTCGCCGCCACGCGCCTGGACTGTGTGCTCGGTTCGGCCGCGATCATGCGGCAGGCCGTCGCGCAGGCGATCCACCACTGCACGTACCGCGAGGCGTTCGGCGGCCCGCTCGTCGACAAGCCGCTGATGCGCAACGTACTGGCCGACCTGGCGCTGGAGTCGGAGGCGGCGACGACGCTGGCGCTGCGGCTCGCGGCGGCCCAGGACGCCGTCCAGGACACCGGGTCCGAGCAGGAGCGGGACTTCCTGCGGATCGCGGTGCCGGCCGCCAAGTACTGGGTGACGAAGCGCTGTACGCCCGTGGCGGCGGAGGCCCTGGAGTGCCTGGGCGGGAACGGCTATGTGGAGGAGTCCGGCATGCCGCGGCTGCTGCGCGAGTCGCCGCTCAACTCGATCTGGGAGGGGTCCGGCAATGTGCAGGCCCTCGACGTGCTGCGCGCCTTGCAGCGTGAGCCGCAGGCACTCAACGCGTTCCTCCAGGAGGTGGGCAGGGCGCGCGGCGCCGATCACCGTCTCGACGGCGCCATCAGGGGCCTGCTGACCGAACTCGCCGACCTGGAGGGCATCGAGGCACGGGCGCGCCGGGTCGTGGAGCGGATCGCTCTCGTGCTCCAGGGTTCGCTGCTGGTGCGTCACGCGCCGCCGGAAGTCGCGGACGCGTTCTGCGCCTCGCGGCTCGGCGGGGACTGGGGTTCGGCGTTCGGCACGCTGCCGCACAGTCTGGACCTGCGGTCGGTCGTCGAGCGGGCGCGCCCTGTGAGCTGAGCGACCGGTTCGAGGTCACAGGCCTTGATCTGTGCGGATACGGGGGTGATGCTGCGCCGACACGGCATCACCCCCGCCCTTCAGGCCCCTTGAGGAGCTCCCGCGCCGCCGGAGCGGCACGGTTTCAGCTTCGACCGACGTACGGCTGTTCGCCAGAGTTGCAGAGGGTTGCAACTGTCGCGCTCCCCCTTTCGGCCCCACGAGGGCCGGCGAAGCGGCACGATATGCACACGTCCCCACGCACCGGTCTGTTCCAGGAGGACCTGTGACGCAGAAGAACTCGACCGTCGATCTGGGCCGGCTGTCCACGATGGACTTCTCGCTGGCCGCACGGCTCCTGAAGGGCGTCCGCGCCGCGACCCTGTCGGGGCAGCGGCCCCAGGTCCTGCCGCGCCCGGTGATCGGCGAGTCCTGGAACCGCATGCTGCGCAGCGGTGTCGACCCGGACCGTGACGTGCGGTCGGGCCTGCTGAACCTCGAGGAGCTCGAGGAGCGCCGCCAGGCGTCCGGGCTCACGGAGATCCTGCCGGTGCTGCGCGAGGCGCTGGTCACCGTCGCGGACGCGGCGCAGCACATCATGGTCGTGTCCGACGCGGACGGGCGCATCCTGTGGCGCGAGGGCAGCGCGGCGGTGCTGCACAAGGCCGACCGGCTCGGCTTCGAACTGGGCGCGGACTGGGCCGAGGAGACGGTCGGAACGAACGGGGTGGGCACGCCGCTCGTGACGCGGCGCCCGGTGCAGGTGTTCTCCGCCGAGCACTTCGTGGTGTCGCAGCACGCGTGGACGTGCACGGGGGCGCCGATCACGGACCCGCGCGACGGGCAGCTGATGGGCGTCGTCGATGTGAGCGGCCCGATGGAGACGATGCACCCGGCGACGCTCTCGCTCGTCGGGGCGGTGGCACAGCTCGCGGAGGCGCGGCTGCGGGAGCGTCATGCGGCGGCCCTCGACCGCTTGCGGGCCGTCGCGGCGCCGGTCCTCGCGCGGATCGGCGGCCGGGCGGTCGCGGTGGACGTCCAGGGCTGGACGGCGGCGGTGACCGGGATGCTGCCGGTGGACCGGATCGCGCTGCCCAAGTCGCTGTCCGGACTCTCCGAACTGTCGGAAGGGCGGGCCTGGGTCCCGACCCTGGGGATGTGTGCGGTGACGCCGCTGCCGGGCGGCTGGCTGCTGCGGCCCGACGGCCCGGGAGGGGCGGCCGAGCCGCTCGGCGGCACCCGCGTCGTGCTGGACGTGAGCAGGCCACGGCTCTGGTCGGTCACGGTGACGGACGGCACGCGGTCCTGGTCGCACGAGCTGAGCCCGCGCCACGCCGAACTCCTCTATCTGCTGGCCCTGCACCGCGGCGGGCGCAGCGCTTCGGGCCTCGCACAGGACATGTTCGGCGACCCGACCCGCACGGTGACGGTCCGCGCCGAGATGTCGCGGATACGGCGCTATCTCGGCAGCCTGCTCGGACACCGCCCGTACCGCTTCCACGAGGAGGCGGAGCTGGAAGTGGTGCTCCCGCAGAGCCCGGCGGACCTGCTGCCGCACTCGGTGGCGCCCGGGGTGCTGAGATCGCGCTCAACGCCTCCGCACTGACGCGACCCTCACAACAGCGGTGCTTTCAAGCGCAGTTGACCGGAGCGCGGAGCTCTCAGACCCGGGCCAGGATCACTGAGCGCGCGAGGTGGCGGGGCCGGTCCGGGTTGCGGCCGCCGGCCACCGCGACCGCCACCGCGAGGCGCTGCGTGCGTACCAGTTCGGCCAGCGGGTCGAGGCCGCCGGCCACCCACATGCCGCCGGTGGCGTGCACCTCGTCGGCCAGACCGGCGGGCGCGTCGCCGAGCATCCAGGTGACCGTGCCGCGGGTCGAGACGCTGATCGGGCCGTGCCGGTACTCCAGGGCCGGATAGGCGCCCGCCCAAGGGAGTTGGCTCTCGCGCATCTTGTGGGCCGCCTCGCCCGCGAGCCCCACGGTCCAGCCGCGGCCGAGGAACGTGAACTGTGCGCAGCCGACGAGCCACGGGGGCAGCGGCTCGGCGAGCGCGTCGTGCGCGTCGTCCACGACCTCCCGTGAGTGCAGTCCGAAGTGGGCGCGCAGCAGGGTGAGGGCCGAGGTCGGGAAGCGCGTCTGCACGACGGACTTCTCGTCGGCGAAGCCGAGGACGAGTGCGTCGTCGGCGGCGGACGCCACCGGGGTCGCGGCGTCTGTCGTGATCACGGTGGTCCTGACGCGTCCGCGCAGCCCGGAGAGGAGGCGGAGCACCTCGGTGGTGGCGCCCGAGCGGGTCAGGGCGACGACCCGGTCGTAGTGACGTCCGGCCGGGAACTCCGAGGCGGCGTGGGCGTGGGTCTCGCCGTGACCGGCGTCCTCGCGCAGCGCGGCGGCGGCCTGCGCCATGAAGAGGGAGGTGCCGCAGCCGACGATCGCGACCCGCTCGCCCGGCTCGGGCAGCAACGCCGCTCGGTCCAGGGCCAGTTCGGCCGCCCGGTCCCAGCACTCGGGCTGGCTGTGCAGCTCGTTCTCGATATGGCTCATGACGCACCCTCACATCCCAGCGCATGCTTGGTTGTGCAAGTTATAGCGCGTTTTCAAGCATTTGAGATCAGCCGGACCCGTCAAAGTCCGCCGGGAGTCCATGTGCGCACTCCAGAAGTCCATGCCCTTGCCCACCCGCCACGGCCGCCCTCTTGTCGACCACGCCCCTACGGGCACCCGGTCACACGCAGATGACGTCGATGCCCTGCGCCGCGATCTCCTCGACGAGCGCCTCGGGGGCGTCCTGGTCCGTCACCAGGATCGACACCGAGTTCAGCGCGCACACCTGGGCGAACGCCCGGCGGCCCAGCTTCGAGGAGTCGGCCACCACGATGACCGTGCCCGCGCGTTCGGCGAGCGAGCGGTTCGCGCTGGCCTCCGACTCGTCGTGCGTGGCCGCGCCGAAGCGCGGGTGGACCGCGTCCACACCGAGGATCGTGTAGTCGAGGGCAAGGCTCTGCAGGACGGACGTGACGAGCGGGCCGACGAGTTCGTACGAGCTCGGCCGGGCCACACCGCCCGTGACGACGATCTTCACATGGGGGCGGATCGCCAGTTCGTTGGCGATGTTGATCGCGTTGGTGACGACGGTCAGTGCGACGCCGCCGGACGTGCCGCCCGGGTCGGTGCGGACGGCCAGCTCCCTGGCCACCTCGGAGGTCGTGGTGCCGCCGTTGATGCCGACGACGGAGCCCGACGGGACGAGTTCGGCGACCGCCTTCGCGATCCGCTGCTTCTCGTCCGCCTTGCGGGCCGTCTTGTAGCGCAGCGGCAGATCGTAGGCGACGGAGCTGACCACGGCCCCGCCGCGGGTGCGGGTCAGCAGGGACTGCCGGGCCAGTTCGTCCATGTCGCGACGGACCGTGGCGGAGGAGCAGCCGAGCAGTTCGGCGGCCTCGGTGACATCGAGATGGCCCTGATTGCCCAGTATTTCCAGCAGTTGGGTCCATCGGGCGTGTGCGCCCACTTGTTCCTCCTCGCGACGCGCGTAGCGTAACCCGCGCCGTTCTCCGCATCCAGACGTGATCATCCGCGCACTTACACGTGACCGTCTGTGTGCGCACGCGGGCGTGGGCGGGCCCGCCCCCTCCGACGGGCCCGCCCACGCCTGCGCTGTGGCCGCTACTCCCCTGCTTCGCGCGTCAGTTGCCCGCCGTCGAAGTACGCGAGGAGCTCCGGCTCGAGTTCCGGGACGTCGTACGGCACGCCTCCCTCGCGCAGCGAGCGGGTGGCCAGCGCGCCCGCGGCGACGCTCATCCGGGCCGCGACGGGAGAGGTGTCGGTGACGCCGCCCTCGCGCGCGAAGCGGCAGAACTCGTCGATGATGCGCTCGTCGGCGCCACCGTGCGAGCCCGTCGCCTCGGGCACGCGGTACACGATGTCGGCGTCCTTGCGGTAGCCGGTCGGGCCCGTGTTCCAGACCCGGACCTCGTCGCCGGGGCCGTCGCCGAAGTTCTCGAGGCGGCCCTCGGTACCGATGACCGTGTAGTTGCGGAAGTAGTCGGGGCTGAAGTGGCACTGCTGGTAGGCGGCGATGACGCCGTTGTCCAGCTGCATGTTCATCACCGACACGTCCTCGACGTCCACGACGTGGTGCAGGTCATGGCGCGCGGTCGGCGGCCAGTCGAACTCCTTCAGCCAGCCGTCGGGGCGCGGGGTGTCCGGCTCGCGGCGCGGCAGGTCCCCGTAGACCATGAGGTCACCGAGGGCGTTGACGCGCTTGGTGTAGCCGCCGGCCAGCCAGTGCACCACGTCCAGGTCGTGCGCGGCCTTCTGGAGGAGGAGGCCCGTGGTGCGGGTGCGGTCGGCGTGCCAGTCCTTGAAGTAGTAGTCGCCGCCGTACGAGACGAAGTGCCGTACCCACACGGTCTTCGGCACGCCGATGTCGCCGCGCGCGATGATGTCGCGCATGAGGCGCACCACGCCCATGTGGCGCATGTTGTGGCCGACGTAGAGGCGGGTGCCGGTCTTGTACGCGGTGCGCAGGATGGTGTCGCACTGCTCGACCGAGATGCCGAGCGGCTTCTCGACGTAGGCCGGCTTGCCCGCTTCGAGCGCCTCGCAGGCGATGGCTTCATGGGTGTCGTCGGGGGTGGCGACGATGACGGCGTCGATCGAGGGGTCTTCGAGGAGCCGCCGGTAGTCGTCGACGGCGACCGCGCCCTCGTACAACTCCGGTACCTTCGCCCGGATCTGCGGGTCGAGGTCGGCCACCGCCGCCACGACCGACCCCTTGCCGGGGCGGTGCGCGGCGGTCGCCAGGTTCCTTCGCAGTCCGAGCCCGATGACGGCGATGCGCAGGTCTTCCACGTGCGGGTGTCCTGTTCTGCGTGCGGGACGCATTGGGGTGCTGAGCGGTGCTCTTGCCGTGCCGGGCACGCTACTTGCTGTCGGCGATGGCCTTCTCGAACTCGTCGCGCATCGCGTTGCCCGCCTCGCGCTGCCAGGCCGGCAGGATGTCCTTCTTGAAGGAGGCGAGCGGGGTGCGGCCGGCGACGATGTCCTTGACGGCCTGGTACACGGTGTCGGTCGAGGAGGCGCCCTTGTTGGCGTTGGTGTCCGAGAAGAAGCCCGTGGTCGGGTTGATCTTGGCGAGCTTCATCAGTTCCACCTGGGCCCCGTGGATGCCGCGGGTGATGTCGGGCTTGCCCGGCAGGTACAGCGTCTCGGGGGCGTTGCCGAAGAAGTTGATGGCCTGCCGGGTGGTGATGACCTCGGCGTTGCCCTTCTTGTTGAGGAGCACGTCGCCGTCCTTGGAGCGGGTGTGGTGCGTGCCCTCGATGCCGTTGTCCAGGAAGAGCCGCTCCTCGGTGCCGAAGGGCGCGCTGAGGTAGTTCATGACCTGGAGCAGCGTCTCGATACGGTCCTTGCTCACGTCCTTGTTGATGGCCGTGAAGCCGACCGAGCCGTAGCCGTAACCCCAGCTGGGCGTCAGACCCTTCTCCGCGGCGAACGGGATGACGACCTTCTCCGGCCAGTCGTACTGGTTGCTGTCGCTGAGGAAGCCGGGGAAGGACTGGACGTGCAGTCCGAGGAACCCGCCCTCCATCTTCTCCAGCGTCGTCGGCAGGTTCGGGTCCGGCCAGAACAGCTGCGCCTTCTGGCACTTGAGGGCGAACTCCAGGCCGGCGTGGAACTCGTCGGTCTCGAAGTAGTGGGTGAGCTTCCCGCCGTCCATGCGCCAGCCGTTGGGCGCACCGTGCCAGTAGGCGAACTGCAGAATGTGGTTCACGTACGCCGGCTCGAGGACGTACTTCTTGCGCTTGACGTCGAGGAGTTCCTTCGCCTTGTCGAAGAAGTCCTGGGCGCTGTCGAACTGGACGCCGCCGACCGGCTTCCAGAAGTCCTCGTTCGCGACGTAGACCTGGCCCATGCGGCCGTACGGGACCGCCATGCCCCAGATCTTGCCGTTGAAGACGGCCGTCTTCCAGGCGAACCCGGGGATGTTGGCGAGGTTCGGGTACTTCTTGACCGCGTCACCGGACAGGTACTCGGTGAGGTCGTGGAACTTCGCCTCGAGGAGCGCGGGGACGTTCTTGAGGCCCTGGTTCGGCGGGAACCACATGAGGTCGGGCATCTCGCCGCCGGCGATGGTGGCGTTGAACTTCGCGCGGTAGACGTCGTCGGCGCCGAGGCCGTTGACGATCGTCATCTTCAGCTCGGACCCCAGGCGCTTGTTGAGCTCCTGCCAGTACGCGTTCCGGTTCATGGCCGGCGCCGCGGTCGTGAAGGTCTCGGTCAGGGCCGTGACCGGCTTGCCGTCGCCCGGCTTCTTGGTGACGCTGCGGGTCAGGTTCTTGGGGTAGCGCAGGTACGCCGGGTCGAGGCCCGCCGCGTTGCCCGGCAGGTCGGGCGCCGGGACGTTCGCGGGGACGTACGTCGGCAGCTTGAGTTTGGCCGACGCCTTGGCGCCGCCACCACCCGAGGCCGCGCCGGAACCACAGGCCGTGAGGGAACCGGCACCGGCGACGGTGAGGCCGGCGACGGTCGCGGCACCGAGGAACCCGCGGCGGTTGAAGTCTCTGGACATGACTCTCCTAAGGGGCGAGGAGCGGTTGAGGGTGGTGGCTCAGGCCTTGATGGCGCCGGTGAGAACGCCCTTGACGAAGTACTTCTGGAGGAACGGGTAGACCGCGATGATCGGCAGGACCGCGAGGATGAGCACGGCCATCGACAGGGCGGTGCTGGCGGGCAGCACGCTCACGCCGAGCGCCTTCGCGTTGAAGGTGTCGCCCTGGAGGACGTAACTGCGCAGCACGACCTGGAGCGGCAGTTTGTCCGGGTCGTTGATGTAGAGCATCGCGTTGAAGAAGCTGTTCCAGTACGTCACCGCGTAGAACATGCCGACCACCGCGATGACGGCCTTCGACAGGGGGAGCACGATCCGGCACAGGATGGTGAGTTCACCGGCGCCGTCCAGGCGGGCCGCCTCGTGCAGCTCGTCGGGGATGCCCTGGAAGAACGCCCGGACGACGATGATGTTGAACGCGTTGAGCAGGATCGGCGCGATCATCGCCCCGTAGGTGTCGAGCAGCCCCAGCTCCTGCACCACCAGGTAGTTCGGGATGATGCCCGGCGTGAACAGGAACGTGCCGACGACGATCAGGAGCAGCGGCTTGCCCGCGAAGGTCCGTGGCCGCGAGAGGCCGTAGGCGAGCGCGATCGTGCAGAGCAGACTGAGCGCCGTGCCGATGACCGTGACGCCGATGCTCACGACGGCGGCGCGGGTGATGACGCCGCCGGAGAGGACCACCCGGTACGCCTCGAGCGTGGGGTGCGACGGGAACAGCACATAGCCGCCGTTCGCGGCGAGTTCGGCCTTGGAGGAGAGGCTGGTGCCGATGGCGAGCAGGAACGGGTAGCCGACCGCCACGATCATCGCGACGATGACGATGAACTTCAGTGTCTGGGCCGCCGGGTTGGGCTGCTCCATCCAGGCGGGGCGCTCGGCGGAGCCGCGGCGCTTCTTGCTGCCGGTGCGGCCTTCTCGGCTCTCCCGGCCCTCCTGGCTCTCGGGGCGCAGGGTGGTGGAGACGGGCGCGGTGCTCACTGGTAGACCCCCTGCTCGCCGAGGCGGTGCGCGAACTTGTTGGCGAGGACGATCATGACGAAGCCGATGACGCCCTTCATGAGGCCGGCGGCGGTGGACATGCCCCAGTCGCCGTCGACGACGCCGTGGAAGTAGACGTAGGTGTCGAGGACTTCGGAGGCGTCCCGGCCGACGTTGTCGCGCTGGAGGAGGATCTGCTCGAAGCCGACCGACAGGATGTCGCCGAGGCGCAGGATCAAGAGCATGATCATCACGGGCCTGATGCCGGGCAGCGTGATGTGCCACATGCGGCGCAGCCAGCCCGCTCCGTCCATCGCCGCCGACTCGTAGAGCGAGGTGTCGATGGAGGCCATCGCGGCGAGGAAGATGATCGCTCCCCAGCCGGCGTCCTTCCAGACGCTCTGGGAGGTGATCAGGTAGATGAACGTGTCGGGGTTGTTCATGATGTTGCCGACGTGCACGCCGTGGTCGTTCAGGTAGCTGCTGACCGTGCCCGCGCCGCCGAAGACCTGCTGGAACATGCCGACGACGACGACCCACGACAGGAAGTGCGGCAGGTAGACGACCGTCTGCATGAGGCGGCGGGTCTTGTTGCTGATCAGCGAGTTGAGGAAGAGCGCGAGGGCGATCGGCGCGGGGAAGTACAGGATCAGCTGGACGGCGCTGATCTTCAGCGTGTTCCAGACGGCCGTCCAGAACTCCGGCTGTTCGAGCAGGGCCTTGAAGTTGTCCCAGCCGACCAGCGGGCTGCCCTTGAAGCCGAGGTAGGGCTGGTAGTCCTGGAAGGCGATGCTGTTGCCCGCGAGCGGGAGGTAGAAGAACACCGCGAAGTAGAGGATGCCCGGCACACACAGCAGGAGCAGGGTGCGGTCCTGCCTCAGACGCTCCCGAAGGCTCCGCCGCCCGGCGGGCTTGCGCCCCTTCCTGCCCGGCGTCCCCTTGGTGCCGGACGCCTTCTTCCTGCCCGGCGTTCCGGGTGCCTCGTGCGGTAGGTCGGGGGGGTTTTGCGATGTGGGCGTGGGCGATGCGGACGCAGCGGCCGACACATTCACCTCCTGCGTCGAGTGGCGGGCGAGGGTGGTTTCTACGACCTCCGGCGGGCGGCGCCCAGCGCGTGAGGTAACGGAATCTTGCGCCAGAGTGCACGGAGATGACAAGACGTGATTGGTAACTATTTAGATCTTGCAGCTTCACGCACAAAACGTGCAGGCAACGAGTTTGCCCCAACCCGGTACAGTCACGGCCCTTGCCCGCCGTCGCCCGCTGCCGTCATGCGTGTGCGCTCATTCATGCTCTAAGTAACACGCTTTCAATCATCTTCACGCACGCACTTCCATCACAGGCAGGGTATCGATGACTGGACGCTTCACCCGTTCCCTCACGCGGCGCTCGGTGCCGCTCCTCGCGGCCCTCGGACTCGCCGCCGGCCTCCTCCGTGACCTCCCGCCCCGACGGCAGCACCAACCAGACGCTGTCCCTGGGCAATTCGGTGCGTGCCGAGATCTCCGGGGACGGCGGTGACGGCACCAGGTGTCTGGCCCCGCAGGGCGCACGCAAGGACGGCGCCGCGCTGACGCTCGCCGACTGCACCGGAAACGGCCCCGGCGGCTTCGACCAGTCCTGGGTCCTCGCGGCCGACGGCACCGTCCGGCTGCCGTCGGACTACTCCTGACCGCGAGCGACAAGAAGTCGGTTCGCATCACCGACTGTGCGGGCGACCTCGCCACCGGCGGCAAGGTCACCGACGCGGCCGAGCTGTGGACGCACAACCCGGGTAAGAAGACCTTGGTGAACCGGGAGACCGGGAGCTACCTCACCCGCACCCCCTCCGGTGTGAGGCTCGCGCCGGCCACCGCGGCCGGGCAGAACTGGAACGCGCCGAAGCCCGTCGACGCGCCTTGAAAATACGTCGGCCGGTTGCGCACCACGCGTGGTG